>JAFZSP010000040.1 GCA_017619335.1 Bacteroidaceae bacterium | reverse complement strand
GTGAAGCGGGCGTAGCAGTCCGTGATGTTGTCGCTGGTGAAGGCGGCGGCGGTCTTGGCGGCGCGCTGGGCGATGGACAGGCTGATGATGCCGAGGTCTCCCAGCTCCACCTTGAAGCCCTTCTTCAGGTACTCGGCCACGCAATCCACCATCTCGGTGATGACGCCCACGATGGTGCCGCGGGAATACACGCTGCCGTGCTCCTTGATGTGGGCGGCGAGCTGGTCCAGCTGGATCTTGCCGTTGTACTGGATGGCGGCGTAGGCCTTCTTGGGGTCGTTCTCGTTCATGGGGTTCTTCATCATGCAGACGCTGAACGGCACGCCCTGCACGCTCTGAAGGTCAACGACCTTCTTGATTTGGTTTTGATACTTTGCCATAGGTTTAGTGTTTAGAGTTGTTTGTGTTGTGTGAGCGCTTGGGCGAATTCGCGACTTCGCCCTTGCGAAACCCGGGGTGCGCATAAGGGAATTGTCTCTGTCGCTTAGGCGCATTGGCCACTGCGCTTGGGCGAGGTTGATTCTTCTCTCATTCACGTTGCAAAGATACAACATGGGGAGTGCGGTCTACGAATTATTTTGAAAAAAATTCAAGTTTCTGGTTTCAAGATGCAGGATTCATGCGCAGCCACCTGAAACTTGAAATTTGAAACTTGAAACTTGAAACCTGAAGCTCTCTTGTGTGGTCATTTTGGTCATTTGGTCATTTGTCAAAATCGATTTGGAAGTGTCAAAATCCGCCACTATATAATAAATATTTATATTTATATATAGTGAGCAAATGACACAATCCGAAAATGAAAATGACCATTTTGACCATGACCATTTTGACCACATTTTGACAAGTGTGTCGAAAAACAACAAAAAATACGCGCTTTCTTTGAAAAACTGAAAAAAGAGGGGATTATTCTTGTGTAATCCACAAACAATGCCTATCTTTGCGGCAGTTTTAAAGAAAAAGGATATGGCATTAGGTGATTATGTTATGATTTCTCCAGACCTGACGCAATATGGCGATTGGGTGAAGGGACAAGTGATAGAAGTTGAGGACAACTCCTTCGTTGGTACTGTGATTTCTGCTCAGACCGAAGATGGCAATATCTTTTTTGGTCGGGCAGCTGACTTCAAGGGATTCGTCTGACGATGTACGCACTTAGTTTCGACATGGTTGTCTCCGAACTGACAGCCAACTATGGTGAGCCTTACAACAAGGCTTATTACGAAATCAAGAACCTCCTCAAGGCCGACGGCTTTGAGTGGATTCAGGGCAGCACCTATGTGACTCGCAGCGACGACCTCTCTACGCTGTTCCGTGCCATTATGCACTTGAAGCAAATTCCTTGGTTTGTGGCCTCCGTGCGTGACATCCGGGGCTATCGCGTGGAAGAATGGTCGGATTTCACATCCCTTGTGAAGAACGAATAGTCCCCAAGGAGTATATTATAAACCAATGGTCAGTATTGACGATTATAAAGAATTCAAGGATTGTATTTATAAGGACGAGCATTATTCAGTCCGCGACAATGGTGCTATCATGCGACATAAGCGTGAGGGTATCCGCAGACGCAAGTTCGATGATGTTTGGAGCTTTGGAAAGCCTAATGTAAAGGCCGGCTACATGGAATTTTGTGGTGAGAAAGTACACCGAATCGTCGCTACAGCCTTTCATGGCCCTGCACCGTCAAAACAGCATGTCGTTGACCACATCGACACCAACAGACGTAATAACCGACCAGAAAATCTACGTTGGCTTACGAAGCTTGAAAACATTCTCAATAACGAGATTACAAGAAAGAAGGTCGTATCTATTTGTGGTAGCATAGAAGCTTTTTTGGAGAATCCGTCACTTCTTTATGGATATGAAAGAGAGGACAAGAATTTCTTATGGATGCGAAATGTAACACCAGAAGAAGCGCGCATTTCCCTTTCAAGGTTGACAGAGTGGTCAAAGACGCCGACTCAGCCCAAAGGGGGAACTATGGGTGATTGGATTTTCCAAGAAGTTCCAAGACCTTCCGCCCTTGATTCTGCAATACGTTACAGAGAGCCTATTCTTCCGAACATGATGGAGGATTGGAATGAAGTCGGACTTTTTAATATAAAAGAAAAAGAGCCCCTGAGGACTCAGTCTTTAACGCCCAATGCCGTACAGTTTAATTGGAAAACCCCAGAAGAATTCCCTTGTTGTCCCCAACAGTTCACAGGAAAACCACTCACAGCTTATATGAATAATCTGGAAGCAGGAAAAGTGTTCTGTACAAACAAACTTGGAGATTCCACTATCTTAAAATATGGAATGCCTCAATCAGATTGTTTGTGGGTAATGTGCGAAATCAATGTAGCTTTCAAGACACATGCTATTACAAAAATCACTTTTAAGGATGGAATTTTTTATCATGAGAACCAAGGTGTTTTTGATATCGGCGATGAACCGGAAGCCATTTTTGAGTCAATCCTCAGAGGGAATAAGGATTAATCGTGATATAAATAGGAATAAATAATAAACTCCCTCATGCTTTCACCCGTAATGGCATCTGAATACTCAGCAGTGTTCTGAGGTCTGAGACAGCTACTGGAGTCAACATTCTCATTATGCGTGTTTTGGTGGCGATTATAAGTGATTAACTATCAGTGTTTTGTTTTATTTTTCCCTGTCCTGATTTTTCTTCTGCCTGATTATGAGGCAGTTGAGGGAAAAGTGGGGAAATCCGGTAATAATTCTTGTTAAAAGTTTGGCTATTCGGGGGAAAAACTGTATCTTTTGCGGTCTGTTTCCCTGAGGAGCATGACTGCTGCTACGAGAATATCCGTAAGCTGTGCACGCTGTCCTTCATGAGCTACGATGCCACGCGGATGGAGGAGGTGCGTGATCATGTGGACAACGAGGACAAGACGGTGAACGATTCGTTCACCGTCAACGGAACACACCCTGTGCTCATCAACGAGTCCGGCCTCTACTCCCTCATCCTCTCTTCCCACCTGCCGCGACCTCTGCAAGCGCTTCTGCATCCGCAACATCCTGCAAGCATGGTTCGGGGACGCAGCCAACGACGACTTCATCTGGGAAGTCTGTCACCGCGCCATCGTCGCCACCCACCTCCGCATCGGCCCCCGCCACGTGAGCCTCCGGGACCTGGATGCCGCCTACAGCATCGCCTTCCCCGACGCCACACCCATCAACGTGAACAAGAAACGGAAACACCCAGCGTTGCAGCGTTGCAGTGTTGCAGATAAAAAAGGGACTGCATAATTCTCAATTCACAATTGAAACTTGGAACCATAAACAACTTGCCCGCATCACTTCGTGAGGATGCGGGCAAGCCGTTTTTCGCTGTCACGATCATTTCGCGGTCAAGTGTTCCTGGAACCAGCGGACGAGGCTGCGATAGAGGTGGAGGCGTGTGTTGCCGCCGTAGATGCTGTGATTGCGGTTGGGATAGATGAGCTGCATGAAGGGCTTGTCTGCCTGCACGAGGGCTTCTGTGAGCTCTGCGGTGTTGCGGTAGTGGACGTTGTCATCGGCGGTGCCGTGACAGATGAGGAGGTCCCCGTGCAGCTGTGCGGCGCGTGTCATGGGGTTGCAGTCGTAGCCCTTGGGGTTCTCCTTGGGTGTGCGCATGAAGCGTTCGGTATAGACGCTGTCATAGAAGCGGTAGTTGGTGACGGGTGCCACGGAGACGCCGGCAGCGAAGACGCCTCGGCCCTCTGTCATGGCCATGAGTGTCATGAAGCCGCCATAGCTCCATCCCCAGATGCCGATGCGGTCTTTGTCCACGTAGGGTAGGGTGCCGAGGTAGAGGGCGGTCTCCACCTGGTCGCGGGCTTCCAGGAGGCCGAGGTTCTGGTAGGTCTGTTTCTCAAACTTGGCTCCTCGCCCACCCGTGCCGCGTCCATCGACGCAGACGCAGATGAAGCCTTCCTGGGCGAGGTAACGCTCCAGCATGCAGCCGCCCATGTTTCCCACGTTCCACTGGTCCAGGACTTGCTGGGAGCCGGGGCCGCTGTACTGGTACATGATGACGGGGTATTTGGTGGTGCCCAATGCTGATGCATTGGGAACGGTGGCCGAAGAGGGCTTGACCATGTAGCCGTTGAGCTGGACGCCCTCGCTGGTGGTGAAGGAGAAGAACTCGGGGGATGGAAGGTTGAGCGTTGAGAGTTTAGCGTTGAGAGCAGCATTGTCCTCCAGCGTCTTGAGGGTCTTTCCCTTGGCATCGCAGAGGGTGATGACGGGCGGGGTGGAGACGTTGCTGAAGGTGTTCATGAAGTACTTGAACGTGCGTGAGAAGATGGCGCTGTTGGTGCCTTTCTGTGTGGAGAGGCAGGTGACGCGTCCCTTGGCGTCGGCGCGATAGACGGCGCGGTACTGGGGTCCTTGCTCGTTGCTGCCGAAGAAGGTGTCTCCCGTGCTGGGGTCGTAGCCGTAGAAGCTGCCCACGACGAAGTCTCCGCTGGTGAGTTGGCGCTTGAGGGTGCCGTTGAGGTCGTAGAGATAGAGGTGGTTGAATCCTGAGCGCTCGCTGGTGAGGACGAATCCTCCGTCAAAGAGTTGGAGATTCTTGTAGGGTTCCTCGGTGATGTAGGGCGTCACCTGGTCTCTGACGATGAGCTTGCACTCTGTGGATCGTGGGTTGGCGGCATAGATGTCTAGACGGTCCTGATGGCGGTTCTGTGTTAGGACGAGCAGCTTCTCCGGGTCGCTGGTGAACTGGATGCGAGGCACATAGCCGTCGGGCTCCAATGGCAGTTTCATCTGCTGGATGCGGTGGCTCTTGATGTCGTAGGAGTGTACGGTGACGGTGGAGTTCTGTGCGCCTGCCATCGGGTATTTGTAGGTGTACAGTCCAGGGTACTCCGCGAACTCCTCGTGTGCGGGGAAGCCTCCTTTGTACATCGGGAAGGAGTACTGGGGCACAGCGCGCTCGTCATAACGTATCCAGGCGAGCATGGTGCCGTCGGCATTGAAGTCAAAGGCGCGGTCGAAGCTGAACTCCTCCTCATTGACCCAGTCGGGTTTGCCGTTGATGATCTCGTTGAACTTGCCGTCCTTGGTCACCTGCACCTCTGCGTTGCCAAAGAGGAGCTTCACCAGGAAGAGGTTGTTGTCACGGACGAAAGCCACCATGGATCCGTCCCTTGAGAAGGCGGGCACCTCCTGCGGTCCGCCGTCGGACAGCGGTGTGAGGGTGCGGTTCTGCACATTATATATATAATAGGTGGCGGTGGCGGAGTGCCGGTAGATGGGCTGGCGTTGGGTCTGGATGAGGATGGTCTTCTCGTCGGGGCTGAGGATGTAGTCTGAGAAGGCTTCGATGCGTGCGTCACCCTTGGTGTTCTTGACGTCGAAGAGGACGTCTGTCTGTTCGCCCGTGCGGAAGGAGTAGGCGGTGATTTGCTTGCCGTCCATCTGGGCGTAACGCTCGCCGTCTAACAATGGTCTGACGCCTCGCACGCCTTTGGCTGCGAAAGCGCCGCTGGAAATCTCGTCCAAAGTCAGTTTGTCGGCCTGCGCCGTGAAGGCTGTCAGCAGGAACAGCGAGAGGGAAAGGAGAAGATGTTTCATATTGGTGGATGGTAGGCCCCCCTCTTTGTCCGTCTTCGGCAGAAGAGGTCTGCCTCAGTCGTTCGGGGATGTATGACATTCAGTCATCCATCATTTCCCTCACTACCCCAAAGGGGGGAGGACTGCGTTTCCGCTGGGGGTAATTGTGAATTATGAATTGTGAATTATTAATTAAAAAGTGAGCATTTTTGTCTTTTCGCGGGCAAAGATAGCAATAGTTTTGCAGTCAAAGTGTAAAAAAGGGGAAAAACTTTTGGCAAGAACAAAAAAAGCAGTAATTTTGCAGCAGCAAAGTACAAAAAACATAACTCCTTATAAACTTATTACACCAATTATGAAGATTGAAAACATCATGAACGCCTTGGAGGCCAAGCATCCGGGCGAGAAAGAGTACCTGCAAGCCGTGCGCGAGGTGCTCATGAGCATCGAAGAAGTCTATAACCAGCATCCCGAGTTCGAGAAGGCCAAGCTCATCGAGCGCCTGGTGGAACCCGAGCGCATCATCACGTTCCGCGTGCCCTGGGTGGATGACAAGGGTGAGGTGCAGGTGAACCTGGGCTACCGCGTGCAGTTCAACAGCGCCATCGGCCCCTACAAGGGCGGCCTGCGTTTCCACGCCAGTGTGAACCTCTCCATCCTGAAATTCCTGGGCTTTGAGCAGACCTTCAAGAACGCGCTGACCACGCTGCCCATGGGTGGCGGCAAGGGCGGCTCGGACTTCAGCCCCCGCGGCAAGAGTGATGCCGAGATCATGCGCTTCTGTCAGGCTTTCATGAGCGAGTTGTTCCGCTATATAGGCCCCGAAGTGGATGTGCCGGCAGGGGATATCGGCGTGGGTGCCAGGGAGATTGGCTATCTCTTCGGGCAGTACAAGAAACTGACGCGTGACTGGAGCGGCGTGCTCACAGGCAAGGGCTTGGAGTATGGCGGCTCGCTGATACGTCCCGAGGCCACAGGCTTCGGCGGTCTCTACTTCGTCAACGAGATGCTGAATACCCACGGTCTCGACATCAAGGGTAAGACGGTGGCCATCAGCGGTTTCGGCAATGTCGCTTGGGGCGCTGCCACCAAGGCCACACAGTTAGGCGCCAAGGTCATCACCATCAGCGGACCAGACGGTTACATCTATGACCCCGAGGGCATCAGCGGTGAGAAGATTGACTACCTGCTGGAGCTCCGCAACTCGGGCAACGACATCTGTGAACCCTACGCCGACGAGTTCCCCGGTGCCAAGTTCGTGGCCAACAAGCGTCCCTGGGAAGTCAAGTGCGACATCGCACTGCCCTGTGCCACCCAGAACGAGCTCAACGGCGAGGACGCCAAGCAACTGATAGCCAACGGCGTGCAGTGTGTGGGCGAGATCAGCAACATGGGTTGCACCCCCGAGGCCATTGACGCCTTCATCGAGGCCAAGATGATCTTTGCCCCCGGCAAGGCTGTGAACGCTGGCGGCGTGGCCACTTCGGGTCTGGAAATGAGCCAGAACGCCATGCACATCAGCTGGCGCGCCGAGGAGGTGGATCAGCGCCTGCACCAGATCATGCACGCCATCCACGCCCAGTGCGTGAAATACGGCACCGAGCCCGACGGCTATGTGAACTACGTGAAGGGTGCCAACATCGCCGGCTTCATGAAGGTGGCCAAGGCCATGATGGCACAGGGAATCGTCTAAGTTTCAGGATTCAAGGTTCAAGTATCATCGTTCATGAAAAAGCTTCTTCTTTTCCTCTGGTGTCTGTTGGCACCTCTTCTTCCGTTGGGTGCCCAGCAGCGGCGCCCTGTTGACGCGCAGCATCCACTGTGGCTGATTCACGTGGATGTGTGGAACAAGGCCGACCCGCAGAAAATCATTGACTTGATTCCAGACGAAGTGAAGCCATACGTGTGCCTGAACCTCTCCCTCTCCTGCCAATATGACAAGGAGAAGAACGTCTATAAGATGCCGCAGAATGCTGTCCGGACCTACAAGTCCTGGGCCACCGTCTGCCAGTTGAACGGCATGTGGTTCACCTGTCAGCCTGCCAGCGGAGGACACACCCACATCCAGGACACAGACCTGGAGACCTTCGAATACTTCTATCGTCGCTACCCGAACTTCCTCGGCTGGAACTATGCCGAGCAGTTCTGGGGCTTTGACGAGGCCGGTGACAAGAGTTCCAGTACACAGGCCAGCCGCATCGCACTCTTTGCCAAACTGGTGCCGATGGCCCACAAGTACGGAGGCTTCCTGACCGTCTCCTTCTGTGGCAACATCTGGAGCCATCCGCTGAATCCCATGGGCATGATGAAGCGCAACAAGGACCTGCTGGACGCCTGCCAGCAGTACCCCGAAGCGATGCTGTGGCTCTACAAATACACCACTTCCAGCTGTTTCTACAACAACGAGAGCGTCACCTTCGGACCCTTCATCTCGGGTCTGGCCAAGAACTACGGCGTGCGCTATGACAACTGCGGATGGAACGGCGCACTGGATGCCCTGCTGGGCGAGAACCATGGGAAGAAATACCCTGTGGCAGCCGGCATCGGAACTGTGATGGAGCAGACAGCCGTCAATGGCGGAGCCGTGTGGGACGGGCCGGAACTCATCTGGACAGAGGACTTCCAGAACCTGGCCAACACCACCGTGGGCGGCTACACGCGACGCAACTGGGGAACCTTCCCGGGATTCAAGAACGCCTGGCTGGATATGTTCCAGAAGATCATCGACGGTACCTTGTATATTCCTACGCGCGAGGAAGTGGTGGCTAAGACCAAAATCGTGGTCATCAACAACGTCAACTCCGGTGACGACGAACAGAAGTATGCCGCCTGGGGCGACCTCTATACGGGGGTCTATAAGCAGAACGACCCGTTCAACAAGGGTGACGGCCAATGGATGAACAACTACTGTTACTTCAAGAGCACAGGACGTTACGGAGCCATTCCACTGGTGATTGACCTCTATGACGAGGCCGCTAAAGCCATCCCCCTGCAGGTGAAGAAGTCCGCCAGAACCTCACGATGGGGCACACAGGCCAAGAAGACCAAGGACTTCAACGAGCAGTATCCCGAAGTCTCCAAGGGTGACCTCTACGTGAACCGTTACCGCAACCAATTGGTTACCTACACGCCCTACACCTATCTGAACAAGAAGACCACCGCGACGGCAGAAATCCCCTGCCAGTACAATACCTGTGACACACTGGTGCTGACCTACGGCAAGCTCAGCAGCGGACTCATCCGCGAGTATGCAGACCACATCGATTTCTACCTGAACAACTACCGCACAGACACCACCGCGATGCAGTTGGACAAGATTGTCATCAAGGGTGCAGCAGTGGAACCCACCTACACGATGAAGAAGCGCGTGCAGGCGACAGCCAGCGTCACCGCCGAGTACGATGCCGACACGTGGACCTTCACGCTGAACCTCAGGCACAACGGACCCGTGGATCTCACCATCAACTGCACGGGCAATATCAAGTCCAGAGGCCATGACTACCTGCCCGCAGACACCCTCGGACTGCCCCAGCAGCCGGAAGAATACACGGGACCCGTCATCATCGAGGCAGAGGATATGGACTACAAGAGCATCAAGAGCTGCGTCACCGACCCTTACGGCTGGTATCCCAACGTCCGTGGACACGCGGGCAACGGATTCATGGATATGGGCAACAGCACTGCTGGCGCTCTCAAACACGTCCTCAACTTGAAACGTGCAGGAGCGTATGAAATCGCTGTCCGCTACACGGGCACACAAAAGGCGGGGAAACTCAGCGCCAGCGTCAATGGCACCAAAACCACCGTCGCGCTGGAGAAGACAGCCACCAACGAGTGGAGAAAAGCCACCTTCGCTGCACAGATGAAGGAAGGGGCCAACACCCTCATCCTTACCAACGCCGGCGGCTCTGCCATCTACATTGACCAAGTCATCTACACCCCTGCCGGTACGCCTGCAGAGCTGTTCCGCGTCAGCGTCAACACTGCCGAACACGGCACCGTCGTCCCCGACAAGTCCGAAGCCGCCGAGGGTGACACTGTGACACTCTCCGTCACACCCGAGGAAGGATATATCCTCAAGAGCTGGATCGTGGAACGAGGCACCGTCTCCGTCTCCGAAGAGAATACCTTCGTGATGCCCGACGACAACGTCACCCTGACCCCCGTCTTCGTAGATGCTTCCGCCGTCTATGCACTGGACTTCACCAGCGTCTTGGCAGGTACGTTGCCCGAGGGCTGGCGCACCGTGCAGGGCAACAACGAGGTGCATGAGTACCCCAACACCTACAGCAGTGGAGCACGCACTTTTGAGGGCTTCGTCGGATACCAAGGCAAGGCACTCTACTGGCGTGAAAACTGCGCGGAGTATGGTCGTCAGACCAAATATCCGCTGACCCTCACACCTGGTTCCTACAAGTTGACCTTCGCCTGCGCCGCATGGAAAGGGACGCCGAAGTACAAGGCACAGATCCTGACGTCCGCTGGAACAGAAGTGGCTGCAAGCCCATTCTACAGCGCTACACCCAACGCCAACGGCAATTCCAATGCCAACCTCACCACCGCCAAAACCTACGAACTGGAATTTGACATCGCCGAAGAGGGCAAGTACGTCATCAGTTTCGCCAACAACGGTACCGGCTTCAGTGAGTTCCTGCTCCTGGAATGTCGCATCAACACGACGGCTACCGGCATCAACCTTGCCCGTCAGGAGACCGCACAGCCCGTGAAGTTCTTTGACCTTGAAGGACGCGAAATGCCCACCTTGCGACGGGGTGCGAATATCATCGTGCTGTCCAACGGTTCCACTCGAAAAGTCGTGGTCAAGTAAAGAACCCGTCGGCAAGCTGCTGTAGTGTTATCCCCCTTTCCGATAGCTACCCAGAAGGGCGAAGATGATGAAAGATGCGTCTTCGCCCTTTGTGGAGACGATAATATAAGTATTAAAGACATGAGTGAACGCATATATAATATATAAGGTGTACCTTTGCGCCGTCATTTTAAACGTTTGTAAACAATGAAAAAGTTTTTTACCCTGCTCTTGTGCCTCGCTGCACAATTCGCCACCGCTCAGGAGGCACCCATCCAGAATCCTATGCTTTGGGCCGACGTGCCTGATCCTGATGTCATCCGTGTGGGAGACACGTTCTATCTGGTCTCGACGACGATGCACCTGATGCCCGGAGCCCCTGTGATGGCATCCAAGGACCTGAAGAACTGGGAGACCGTGGGCTACATCTTTGACCGCCTCACCGACTCCCCCAAATATGACCTCCAGGAGGGCACCGTATATGGCCGAGGGCAGTGGGCCACCTCGCTGAAATATCATGATGGCAAGTTCTGGGCGCTCTTCGCTCCCAACGAGGGCGGTCCGATGAGTCAGACCTATATATGCACGGCGCCGAAGGCAGAAGGCCCGTGGACCATACATTCGCGTCTGCGCCATTTCCACGATGCCACGCTGTTCTTTGACGACGACGACACTCCCTACGTGTTCTACGGCACAGGCGAGATGTGTCAGCTCAGCCGCGACCTGAAGAGCGTGGTGGAAGGCAGTGACCGTCATTATTTTGAGCGTGAAGCCGACGAGCGCGGCCTGCTGGAAGGCACCCGCGTCATCAAACACAACGGCACCTACTATGCACTGCTCATCTCCCATGTCTTTGCCCCCGGACGTCATCGCCGAGAGGTATGCTATCGCACGAAGGACCTGAATGCCAAGTGGGAGAAGAAGGTCATTCTGGAGAGCGACTTTGGAGGCTTTTCCTATTTGGCACAGGGAACCATTGTCGATACCGAAGAAGGTGACTGGTACGGCATTATGTTCCAGGACCGAGGAGGCGTAGGACGCGTGCTGACACTGTCGCCTGTTCGTTGGATTGACGGCTGGCCGATGCTGGGCGATGAGGACGGCAAGGTTCCCGAGCGAATGCGACCCTACAGGAGCGGCCAGCGGGAGACGGCCATCGTCTGTGCCGACGAGTTCGCTTCATCGGAATTAGGCCTCCATTGGCAGTGGAATCATAACCCCGTGAACGAGGCTTGGTCCCTCACGGAGCGCCCGGGCTTCCTGCGTCTGAAGACCAACCGCGTGGTGCAGAACTTGTACCTGGCACCCAACACGCTGACCCAGCGCATGGAAGGACCCACGTGCAGCGGCTCTATCTGCATGGACCTCACGAAGATGAAGGATGGCGACTGCGCCGGACTGGCTGCCTTCAACGGCGACTCGGGCGTGTTGACCATCAAGAAACAAGGGAAGAAACTGGTGCTGGAGATGAGCGAGCAGAATGTGAGCCTCACCGAACGCGAGAAGGCCGTCACCAATGTGGAAGAGAAAGTCATTGAGACGGTGGAACTGAACGCTAAACTCGCAAGCATTTACCTTCGTCTCGACGGCGACTTTCGCCCAGGCCACAACGATGCCGCCAACTTCTTCTACAGCCTCGACGGTCAGCAGTGGACACAGATTGGCACTCGCAACTACCGCATGATCTTTGACTACCGTCGCTTCTTCATGGGCAGCAAATTCGCCATCTTCAACTACGCTACCAAGAAAGCTGGCGGCTACGTCGATGTGGATGCATTCAATTATTCGGTTGAGAAGAATAAACTGTAAATCAATCCTTTCTGTCTATCTACGGTAAGTAATCCAAGCCATTATGATTTCCCGCCGCTTTCACGTCCTGAGTTTATTCCTTCTTTTCCTGACAGCCTCGTGCTGTGTCTGGACTCAGAACCCGATTATTTGTGACCGCTATACACCCGACCCTGCTCCCTACGTGCATGGTGACACACTGTATCTTTTTGTGGATCATGATGAAAACGAGACCATCAACGGCTATTTCACCATGAAAGACTGGCTGCTCTACAGCACAGTGGATATGGTCAACTGGACCTATCGCGGCACACCGCTGACCTCGGCTACCTTCTCGGCCTGGGCTAAGCAGGACAACGACTGCTGGGCCAGTCAGTGCATAGAGCGGGACGGCAAATGGTACTGGTATGTCACCGCCACCATTAAGGGTGAAGCCTATCCGGGTATTGGAGTGGCTGTGGCAGACAATCCTGCTGGCCCTTACAAGGATCCCATCAAGAAACCACTGGTTAAGGGTTGGTTCAAGATTGACCCCTCTGTGTTCATCGATGACGATGGGCAAGCCTATCTCTTCTATGGCAATAATATGTTGTGGTACACCAAGTTGACCAAGAAGATGACAGCCATCACAGGTGGAGAGAAAGAAGTGAAGACAAAGGACGAAAACGCCTTTGGCCCCTACAAAGGTTATGATGACAAAGGCAACCCGAAGACAAACTTTGAGGAAGCATCCTGGATTTACAAGCGTGGCGGCAAGTACTACTTGGAATATGCTGCAGGAGGCGTGCCCGAACATTGGGCCTACTCCACTGCCGACGCAGTGACAGGCCCCTGGACCTATCAGGGAAAGATCCTGAAAGAGGCCGAGGGCAGCTTCACCATTCACGGTGGCAGCGTGGAGTTCCGCGGGCATCATTATATGTTCTATCACAACGGCAAACTTCCTGGCGGTGGCGGCTACAAACGTGCCACCTGTGTGGAGGAGTTCACACCCAACGAGGACGGGACCATTCCAGCCATTGCGTTCAGTACCAAGGGCGTAGAACCACTGCAGACCGTGAATCCCTTCGTCCGTCAGGAGGCCGAGACCATCAACCAGTCCTCGGGCATCCTCTGTGAGGGCGACTACAACGGCTGTTATGTGACCAACATCAGTAACGGCGATTATATCAAGGTGCGGGGCGTGGATTTCGGCTCCGCGGGTGCCAAATCTTTCCACGCCTGGGTTCGCGGCTTGCGGAAAGGAACCTTGAATATCCGCACGGGCAGCAAGACCGGTGCCGTCAAGGGGAAAGTGGTCGTGGAACCTACGGACGGTGAGTGGACGGAAGTGCTCTGTGACTTGACGACAGCTATCAAGGGCACCGTGGATCTCTTCTTCACCTTCTCGGGTACGGGACAGAGCCTCTTCGACTTTGACGGCTGGCAGTTCGGCCAGGAGACCATCGCTGCCGACAAGTCGGTGGATATCACTGTGGATGGCAAGACGCGCAGTTACTGGTTGCATGTACCTTCCACAGTGAAGGGCAACTGCCCCTTAGTGGTTTCGCTGCATGGAGCCAGCGGCCACAGCACAGACCGCAGTCCTTTCCGTGCAGACATCGCTGACAAGGAAGGCTGCATCGTGGTCTATCCCCAGGGCGAACCCATCTACTTCCCCGTTTTCGGCGGCACAGTTAATGGTTGGGACGCCTCGGGCGAGGTCAATAAGGACGTCGAATTCCTGAAAGCAGTCATCGAAGACGTGGCATCGAAATACTCCATTAATCGTAAGCGCATTTACTGCTGCGGCTTCTCCAACGGAGGTATGATGACCTACGCACTGACCAATACGTGCAGCGACCTCTTTGCTGCCTTTGCCTCCATCAGTGGTTTCCCGCTCAATGAGTTCCATTTCCGTCACACAGGTGCCCGTCCTGTGCCGTTCTTGCACATTCACGGAAAGAAGGACGACTTTGTGCGTTACGCCCTGATGCCAGTGATTGTGGATGAGATGGTGGCACGCATCGGAGCCAATCCTGTGCCAAAGAAGACCACTGTCAGCGGCAAGTATGATAAAAGTATCTACGAGGCCGCCGAGGGCAGCTTCCCCTATATCTATTATGAGATAAATAACATGGGACACAACGACTTCACGAGCGACATAGAGAGTAATAACTCTGCGCAAGTGATGTGGGATTTCTTCAAGCAATACACACTTGACTCACCCTGTGACACCACCCTGAAATGGATGCCTCGATTGGAGACAGAGGGTTACACACCCAAGAATCACGGCTGGACCCTCAACAGCGGCACCACCATCATGCGCTTCGGCGGCGAGCAGAATACAGACGGCAAACAGAATGTCTATCGCTCCCTGCAGCTGACAACAGGCACCTACAAACTGCGCTTCCATAGTGAAGGTGACGCAGACAAAACCGTTGGTGTGAAGATACAGAAACTGACGGGCAAGAAGACCGTCGTCCTCAATGCTACATCCCCTGTGGGCACAGACGCCTGTTTTGTTTTCAGCGTCGAGGACGGTTGGGGAGAGTACCGTCTCACAATCTCCCGTCCCGCTGCTGCCGATCAGATCACCGTCACCAATCTGGGGCTCTACTCGCTCACAGAAGAAGAGCTCACGGGGGTGCGGGATATAGAACATTCATCATTCAGAATGGATCATTCGCCATTGATGAGGTATGATTTGGTAGGCCGCATGACGAATAGTAAATCGTCGCATGGCCTGTGTCTGGTTCCTAATGGAAACGGAATGGTTCGCAAAATACTGATTAAATAAACGCATAACAAACAGATATGAAACATTTGCTACTTTTGTTCTCATTGTTGGCCGTTGGCCTGATCAGTGCACACGCAGAGGCCGACCCCAATTTCTACATCTATCTCTGTTTTGGACAGTCCAATATGGAAGGAAATGCCCAGTGGGAGTCCGTTGACAACACGGCTCCTGCGCGTTTTCAGATGCTTGCAACCACCGCCTTCAGCTCTCCCTCCCGGAAGCTGGGAAACTGGTACACAGCCAATCCGCCCATTGTCAGCCCCGTGGGCAAACTCGGCATGAGTGATTACTTCGGTCGCACGATGGTGGCCGCCCTGCCCAAGGATGTGAAGGTGGGCGTGGTGGCTGTGGCAATGGGAGGCAGCCCCATTGAGATGTTCGACAAGGATAAATGCGAGAAGAAATTAGCCGACAACCCCGATGAATGGTGGGCCATTATCACCAAGAACCATTACGGCGGCAATGCCTACCAACGCCTCATCGACATGGGACGCAAGTCACAGGAGAAGGGGGTCATCAAGGGCATCCTCCTGCATCAGGGCTGCTCCAACAACTGCGACCCCAACTGGCCCAAGAACGTGAAAAAGATTTACAACGATATGCTCACCGACTTGGGACTCAGCGCCACAGACGTGCCTCTGTTCGTGGGCGAGCTGCTGCGTCAGGATCAGGGTGGTGTCTGCTACGGACACAACTCCGTGATTGCCACCATGCCGAAGGTGGTGCCCACGTCTCACGTGATTCATTCCAACGGCTGTCCGGGCAACAACACCGACCCCTGGCACTTCAACGCTGCCGGCTACCGCACGATGGGCAAGCGCTATGCCTACGCGGCTCTGCAGACAATGGGTCTGGAGGCCAAGAAGGATTCTGCTTTCAAAATGTCCACCACGCTCAAGAAGTTCTACACCATCAAGAGTTTCGACGATCACTATGACGCCAAGGCCCGCGCCAGCGTCACCCTCCAGCTGTGGGCCACCTTCGCCGACGGGCACCGGGAAGACCTCACGGAAGAGGCCACCTTCACCAGCTCGGACTTCACCATCACCAGCGGCAAGGTGAAGATTCCCGCCAGCGGCATAGGAGGCTTTGTCACGGCCACCTATACCGATTTCTTCGGCGAGGAGCATCACGTGGAAATCTCCATCGGAGAGATACCTGCCGCCATCAGGGAATTTGAAAATGGACAATTGGCAACGGACAATGGCGCTGTGTATAACCTGCAAGGCCAGAAGGTCATTTCCCCAACGGGCAGCCGTCAACTGCCCCGTGGTCTCCATATCATTGGTGGCAAGAAGGTGTTCGTACAATAGAATTAGGACAATTTGATAAAAACATATTAAGCATGAAGACTTCCCGTTCCTTGCAGCGCTCCCTTTGCCTGCTGCTCACTTTCACTGTTTCTATCCTCTCCTTTGCCCAGCAGCCCAAGGCACCGTCACCCGCAGAGGTCACAGCGGCAGCGCATTACCGCAACCCCATCGTGCAGACCTGCTTCACCACAGACCCGGCACCGCTGAACGTCGGAGACTCCGTACTTTACCTCTTCACAGGCCACGACGAAGACAATGCAGACTTCTTCTGGATGCAGGAGTGGCGCGTATATAGCACCCGTGATATGGTCAACTGGGAGGATCACGGTTCGCCGCTCGCTTTGGAGAGCTTCTCTTGGGCCGACGATCGCGCCTGGGCTCCACAGACGATTGAGCGTAATGGCAAGTTCTATTTCTACATTCCCGCCCACTCCAAACTCTCTGGTGGAATGGCCATCGGTGTGGCTGTGGCCGACCGTCCTGAAGGCCCTTATCATGATGCCCTCGGACGCCCGCTGTATGAGAACGGCTCTTGGGATCACATCGATCCCACCGTATGGATTGACGATGACGGCCAGGCCTGGCTCGCCTGGGGCAATCCCCGCGTCTATCTCATGCAACTGCAGGAAGATATGATCCATCCAAAGGGTGAAGTTCAGATGATAGATATGACGGAGGAAGGCTTCGGCTCACCTCTGATGCGTGAGCGCGAGCGCGGGAAGAAATATAAGGATGGTTATGTGGAAGGCCCGTGGCTCATGCAACGGCAGAAGGATCTTTGGTTCCTTCTCTATGCTGCCGGCGGCATTCCTGAGCACATCTCCTACAGCTCCGCTCCCTCACCGCAGGGTCCCTGGCACTATGAGGGTATCATCATGCCCGAGGGCGGCACAGGCTCCTTCACCAACCACTGCGGCGTTGCCACCTTCAAGGGTCACAACTATTTCTTCTATCACACCGCTCATCTCCCCGGTGGCGGCGGTTTCGGACGCAGTGCGTCTGTGGAAGAGTTCCAATATACCGAGGACGGCCGATTCCCCACTATCCTGCCCACGCGGGAAGGCGTGCAGCCCATCGCCACCTTCAACCCCTATCGCTGTGTCCCTGCTGCCACAATGGCCTATAGCTATGGGCTCCACACAGCTCAGTACCAGCGCCTTTTCGCAGGTCGTCCTACTCCTGAGTCACAGAAACTTCATGTCTATGTCACCGACACCCACGATGGCGACTGGCTGCGCTTGGACAATGTAGATTTCGGCGTCAACGGTGCCCGTGAGTTCACCGTCAGAGCTGCTTCCGGGCTGCGAGGCGGACGCATCGAGCTCCACGTGGACAGCCTGCAAGGCCTGCATCTGGGCACCGTGGAAATAAGCGGCACAGGCGGTTGGGAGCAATGGGAGAACTTCTCCACCTTCCTGCCTCGCATCGCTACAGGTGTACACGACCTCTACCTCGTCTTCCGCGGACGCAAGGGTCCTGAACTCTTCAACCTCGAATGGTGGCAGATGAACAACGATGCCAACGTCAACCTTCCTATTCTCCAGACGCATTACACCGCCGACCCCTCGCCCATGGTCATCGGTGACACCGTCTATCTCTATGTCAGCCACGACTCCCATCCCGATGAGATCCTGGATGCCCGCGAGCGCAACAGCGCCGGATTCTTCATGTATGACTGGCTCCTCTACACCTCCACCGACCTCGTCAACTGGACCGACCACGGTCCCGTGGCCTCCCTGCGCGACTTCAAGTGGCGCTCGCGCGACAACGGTGCCTGGGCCATTCAGACGGTGCAGCGTGACGGCAAGTACTACCTCTACGCGCCCCTGCACGGCAACGGAATCGGCGTGCTCGTGGCCGACTCGCCCTATGGCCCCTTCCGTGACCCGCTGGGCAAGCCCCTCGTTTGGCAGAAGGAGCACTGGGACGACATTGACCCCACTGTGTATATTGACAAGGACGGTCAGGCATGGATGTACTGGGGAAACCCCAACACCTATTACGTGAAGCTCTCCAAGGACATGATTCACACCGAAGGCGATATTGTGAAGTTGGACTATCACATTGAGCATTATCAGGAAGGCCCCTGGCTTTACGAGCGCGGCGGTCACTGGTACCTCGCCTACGCTTCTACCTGCTGTCCCGAAGGTCTTGGCTATGCGATGGCCGACAGCCCCACAGGCCCCTGGACGTCGAAGGGTTACGTGATGGCGCCCACATCGCGCGACCGCGGTAACCATCCGGGTATCATGGATTTCAAAGGCAAGAGCTATGTCTTCGGACAGGATTACGATCTGCTGCACCATGAGACCCGCGAGCATTTTGAGCGTCGCAGCGTGAGTCTCGCAGAGATGCATTACCGTGCAGATGGCACCATTGAGGAAGTGCCCTACTGGCTGGACCTCCGACTGCCCGAGCCCGTTGGCACGCTGAATCCATACCTCCGAGTGGAGGCCGAGACTATGGCCTGGGGCTACGGACTGCGGACAGAGAAGATTGGTATCGCTGGCACGCGCGAATTGGTGGCCAAGGCACGTCGTGAGCGTTCCAACGAATCCATTATCAACCAGTTCCCCGAGAGCACCGGTAAGAAGAACCTCTATGTCTATGACCTCAATGCTGGTGAGTTCATCCGTCTGCGTGCGGTGGATTTCGGAAAGAAAGCACCTGGTACCTTCCAGCTGACAGCCGCCGCTGCTGAGAACGCCTCCGCCACCATCAGTCTCCATCTGGACAACCCTGGCGGCCCCCTGCTTGGCACCATTGAAGTCACCTCCACTGGCAGTGCCGACACTTACCGCACCTTCACTGCCAAGCTGACATCCCGTCTGGCCACAGGCACCCGAGACCTATTCCTCTGCATAGACCGCGCCGCCGGTGATGTCCGTCTGGACTGGTGGCAGTTCAAGAAATAATCACCTAAATAATTGAGCTCCAATGAAGCGTAACCTCACTGGCCTCGTTGCCACCTTCCTTCTCGTAACAAACGTCCTCGCTGCAGACCAGTTCTCTGTAACGCCCCTGGCACCCAATGCAGTTCGCATCCGTTATGCCGTCCCGGGCACCACTGCCAGTGACCTCCCCGACTGGCTCTACGTCACCAGCGGCCCCGTGAAACACTGTGACCTCCGCGTCACCACAGATGTACAGCAGGGCAGTCTCACCATTCGAGACCGCAAGGGGCGCGTCGTCTTCGAGGCCACATCCCACCAGACGGGGCTCACTTTCCGCACACCTGCCGATGACCACCTCTACGGCCTCGGACAGTTCCAGGACGGCTTCTCCGATATCCGCGGTCTTACACGCCGACTCACGCAGGTGAACACGCAGATTTCCATCCCCGTGCTCATCAGCAATAAGGGCTACGGCCTGCTCTGGAACAACTATGGAATGGTGGATTACAACCCCGCTGAAAACGCCCTGCCTCTCACCGCTAACGGCGAAGGTGGCGAGCGTGAAGTGGTGAACATCACCACCACAGCTGGAGGCCGTCGGGAGGAGCGCGTGCGTGGAGCCTTCAGTGCGCAGTTCACTGTGCCTGCCGACGGGCAGTATGCCCTCCTCCTGGATGTGGGACAGAAGATGGCGCGTCGTCATCACCTTGTCATTGACGGAGAAACCATCCTGGATGCCCGCAACCTCTGGCTGCCGCCCACAGCGTCTGCCATTGTCACCCTCCAGGCTGGCACACACAATGTCACTGCACAGCTTGAGGCCCACGATCGTCCCGTGCTCCATTGGCGTGCCATTGATGAGACCACGACCCTCCGTTCTCCAGACAATAACATTGTGGATTACACCGTCTTCGTGGGTTCACCAGACGAGATTCTCTCCACCCTTCACGACCTCACAGGCCACTCGCCCATGTTGCCCCGTTGGGCTTTTGGCTACATCCATTGCCGTGAGCGCTTCCACTCCTCTGATGAAATCCTGCAGACAGCCCGCCGCTTCCGCAGCGAGGGGATGCCCCTCAGCGTCATCGTGCAGGACTGGCAGTGGTGGGGCAAGTATGGTTGGAACGCCATGCAGTTCGACGAACAGTACTACCCCGATCCGCGAGCCCTCACAGACAGCCTGCACGCGATGGACGTGCGTCTGATGCTCAGCGTCTGGTCCAAGATTGATGTCAACAGTGAGGTGGGCCGCCAGATGAGCGCAGGCGGACATTACATTCCTGGCACAGACTGGATAGACTTCTTCTCTCCCGAGGCTGCTGCCGCCTATTGGAAGAACTTCTCCCAGCGACTGGTGCCGCAGGGTATCGACGCCTGGTGGCAGGACGCCACGGAACCCGAGAACGATGACCTCGCTGGTCGCCGCGTCAACAGCGGGAAGTGGGCTGGCGAACAGGTGCGCAATGTCTATCCGCTGCTGGTCAACAAGACTGTCTATGAAGGACTGCGCGCAGACCGCCCCACCTCACGCCCGATGATCCTCACCCGTAGCGGCTTCCCCGGCATTCAGCGTTACGGCTCTGCCATGTGGAGCGGAGACGTGGGTAACGACTGGCAGACGCTGGCTACACAGATTACTGCCGGACTCGGTATGATGGCCGCCGGGCAGCCCTGGTGGACCTACGATGCCGGTGGCTTCTTCCGTCCCGGAGACCAGTACACCAACCAGGACTACATCCGCCGCATGCTCCGCTGGATTCAGGTGGCCACCTACCTCCCCTTCATGCGTGTGCACGGCTACCAGAGCGACACCGAACCCTGGCGCTATGGCGACGCTGCACAACACATCATCGTCCGTTGCCTGCGTGAGCGCGAGCGCCTGTTACCTTATATTTATACGTGCGCAGCTGCCGTCAGTGAGCGTGGCCAAATGCTCATGCGTCCCCTCGTCTTTGACTTCTCTACCGATGAGGAAGCCCTCCGTCAGAAGACAGAATATATGTTTGGGCCAGCCCTCCTCGTGTGTCCCGTCACTGCTCCCGACGTCACCTCCTGGCGCGTCTATCTGCCTCCCACGCCCGGCGGCTGGTACCAGTGGAATGTCCTCAACGCTCAGCCCTTCGACGGCGGCCGCTATGCTGACGTTCCTGTGACAGACGCAGAAATCCCCGTCTTCGCCCGTGCCGGCTCCATCATCCCCCTGGCTGGGGACACCCTCGCCCTTGTGCCCGGTGCTGATGCCGCCTTCACCCTCTACGAGGACGACGGCACCACCACTGCCTACGAGCAAGGACAGGCCTCCCGCATTACCTTCCGCTGGGATAACAACCGTCATCGCTTTTCCATCGATGCACGCCGAGGCTCCTTCCCCGCGATGGTGCCTTCCCGCCAGTTCACCGTCATCCTCCCCGACGGCACCACCACGGTCATCCCCTACAACGGCCGCAAAGTCAGCCGCTGCCTCTGACCTATCGCTCATTGAGGCAAAGTCACGGCTTTACTGTCTTGAAAGTGCTTCTTCAGGCGAATTCGCGACTACGCCCTTGTGAAACCCGGGGTGCGCTTAAGGGAATTGTCTTACCCTGAAAAAACGTTGAATCAAAAACAACGTTTTTCAGGGTAAGACAGAGAGAAAACACAGTCATTGCATATATGGTACCTGCTTACTGGGACGCTGGGACGCGGGACGTTTTTCGGGAGAACAGCTCTTCGTGTGCAAGGACGTGGCGGAGGCGCTGGGGTACAAGAATCCTCATAAAGCTGTTCAAGAGCATGTGGATGCAGAAGATAAGGGGGTAAAAAATCGTTACACCCTTCTTTTTTACCACTGCATTCGGATGCGGGCGGCATCCATGCGCAGGAAGATAAAGAGGAGGAAGGTGAAGCCCCAGAGGGAGGAGCCTCCGTAGGAAAAGAAGGGCAGGGGAATGCCGATGACGGGCATCAGTCCCAGCACCATTCCGATGTTGATGAGAACGTGGAAGAAGAAGATGGAGAAGACGCAGTAGCCATAGACGCGCCCGAAGGCAGTGGGTTGTCGTTCAGACAGATACAACAGTCGCAGCAGCAGCGTCATGAACAGGATGAGGACGATGGCCGACCCGATGAAGCCCTGCTCCTCGCCCACGGTGCAGAAGATGAAGTCCGTCTCTTGCTCGGGGACATACTTGAGCTTGGTTTGCGTGCCGTTGAGGAAGCCCTTTCCTTCCAGTCCGCCCGAGCCGATGGCAATCTTGGCCTGTATCACGTTGTAGCCCACGCCGGAAGGGTCGTCGCGCAGGCCCAACAACACCTGAATGCGCTTCTGCTGGTGCTCGGCCAGGTGGTTCACAAGGGTGCCGGCAGAGAGATGCAGGCCGATGGAGCCCAGGGCAAAAAGCAGTATATAAAAGTAGCGTCGCTGGCGAATGGCGATGAAAGAACCTGCTGCTCCCGTGTATTCTGAGGAATTCATGATGGCCGAGCGCCGACAATAGACATAGAGCAGGACGCCCACGAAGACCAGAATGAGCAACGCTACGTAAATGTCGCCCATATTCAATAGTCCGCCCAGCACTTCTTCTTCGCTAAAACGCAGCCCCACAACCACATAGGCCACCGCTGCGATGCCTGTGAACAGGAAACTGCCTGGCATCCCTTCGCGATAGAGCATGAGGAAAAGGCTGAAATAGACGAGTGCAGACCCCGTCTCCTTCTGCATGACTATGAGGGCCATGGGGAACAGCATCAATGTCGAACAGATGATAAGGTTTTTCCACGAGCCTTCCAGCTTGAAGCCGTAGGTACTCATGAACTTGGCCAGTGCCAGGGACGTGGCGAACTTGGCAAACTCTGCGGGCTGCAAGCTGAAGGAGCCTATCTTGATCCACGAGAGCGAGCCCTTGATGTCGTGCGCCAGGAAAGGCGTGGCCAGCAGCAGGATGAGCATGGCGCCATAGATGAGATAGGCAAAGGTGTCGAAGATGCGGTCGTCTAACAGCAGAATGACGCCACCCAAGAGGATGGAAGTGCCGATCCACACCAACTGCATGCCCGTTCGGGTGGAGAAAGAAGCCAAGGAGAGGAAGTCCTTGGGTTCGCCATATTCGTAACAGGCTCCGCAGATGCTCATCCATCCGAGACCCAACAGAGCCACGTAAACGAAAATGGTGAGCCAGTCCAGACTGTGTATCAGACTTCTATCTTTCGTAACCGCCATAGTTAATTGTCTTGTTTGCAAATATTTCTGCCTTCTTCTCACTCTCGGGCGAGAGGTGGCCATTGATGTACTGTTCCATGATCAGGGCACCGAGGGGCACGCCGTAGGTGGCGCCCCAGCCTCCGTTTTCCACATAGACCGCCACAGCAATCTTCGGATTGTCTTTGGGCGCAAAGCCCATGAAGGCGGAGTGGTCGTGACCGCGGTTCTGTGCCGTACCCGTCTTGCCGCAGGTGATGTACCAGGGGACACGGGCGGAGTGGCACGTGCCGCCCTCCACAGCTCGCTGCATGCCTTCCACAACGGTCTGATAATGAACTGGGGAGACAAGGGTGTGACGTCGCGTGGTGTAGAGGGAGTCAATCTCTTCGTCCTGGATGGCCTTGACGACGTGCGGGGTGATGAACCATCCGCGATTGGCGATGGTAGCACACAGGTTGGCAATCTGCAGGGGCGTCAGCAGCACCTCGCCCTGTCCGATGGAGATGGAGATGACGGTCAGTCCGTTCCACGAACCTTTGTAGGCCTTGTCATAGTAGGCTGCATTGGGTATCAGCCCCCGCTTCTCACCCGGCAGATCCACACCCAATTGATAACCAAAGCCCATCGCCACCATGTGGTTCTTCCAGCACGTCATGGCATCCTGGACTGTTGGGTATTTTGTGCGGTTGCCAAGCATGTGATAGAGTCCCCAGCAGAAATAGCCGTTGCAGGAAGTACCGATGGCGGGTATCAACGGCAGCGGAGAGCCGTGACCGTGACAACCCACTGTGAGGCCCTTGAAGTGAAAACCGTGACTACAGGGATAGGCCGTCTGGGGGGTGATGATGCCTTCCTGCAAGAAGGTGAGTGCCTGTGAGGTCTTGAAGGTGGAGCCTGGGGGAAACAAGCCCATGATGGCACGATTGAGCAGGGGCTTCATGGGGTCACGTGACAGCTCCTGATGTTTCTTGCCGCGTTGGCGACCCACCATCTGTCTGGGGTCAAAGGAGGGTGAAGAGACCATGCAGAGGATCTCACCCGTAGATGGTTCAATGGCCACGATGCTGCCCAACTTGCCTTGCATCAGTCGCTCGCCCAACTTCTGGAGATCCAGGTCGATGGACAGCGTCAGGTTCTTGCCCGGGATGGGTTGCTGGTCAAAGCGACCGTCCTGATAACGGCCCTTGATGCGCCCCTGGACGTCACGCAGCAGGATTTCGGAACCCTTGACGCCACGCAACTGACGTTCATAACTGCGTTCGATGCCCTGGGTGCCGATGTAGTCGCCCGAACGGTAATAGTCATCTGCCTCGATGTCGGCAGGATTCACTTCTCCGACATCTCCGAGGATGTGTGCCGCGTAGGGACCTGTATATTGTCGGATGCTGCGCTTCTGGGTATAGAAACCCGGGAAGCGGAAGAGCTTTTCCTGAAACTGGGAGAATTCCTTGACGGAGAGTTGGCTCATGAACAGCTGCGGAGTGTTGGGAGAGTAGCCGGGATTGCGGTACTTGTCCTTGATCTCTGCCATGCGGCGGTCGTACCAGTCACGAGTGATTCCCAAGCTGTTACACAAGTCCATCGTATCCACTCCCACCTGCTCCTTCATCACCACCATGATGTCGTAGGCCGGCTGGTTGTAAACCAACAACTTGCCATTGCGGTCTGTGATGGCACCACGGGCCGGGAACTGGATGCGACGCATAAAAGCGTTGGAGTCGGCACGCAGCTTATAGTCATCCGACGAGAGCTGCAGCGAGAACAGTCGCAGCACATAGATGACAATAATGAGCACCACAGCGGCACCCAAGACGTAGGACCGATATGACAGATGAGGGTTCTCCATGTTCAGAGACTCTTCTTCCTGCCGCCGCGTACCCCCTCAATGGCCACACAGACCAGAAGCGTCAGCAGCCAGGATGAGAGGAAAGCGATCAGGAGATCAAGGATGTGGAAGAATGTGAAGGACTGCAACAGGAAATAAGCTGCACAGAAGACAAACGTCACCACTGCCGCATAACGGACGTATGGCCAGAAATCCATGGTCGAGAAGCTGGGATGCATGTCCTCGGCAGCGTCCTTGGGAGCCATGAGGCGCAGCAACGGAGGCTGAACGAAGGCTGCCAGCGTCATGGCGGCAGCGCCGATACCCGTTGTCAGGGACACCACGTCACACAGCAGGCCGCAGAAGAATCCCCACAGGAGAATCAACCAACGCTGCGTGCCCAACGGGAACAGCAACAACAGATAGACGTATGGCATAGGGGTGGCATAGCCAAAGATGTGGACGTTGTTGAACACCATCATCTGAGCGACAACAAGCGCCACCAACCACAGCAGACGTTGTAGAAAAATTATGACCATATCTTCAAGAGTGAACTTAAACATGAGAGATTGTCGTCTTAGCGGGTGGAACCTGGGGCGCTCAGTTCTTGGCCGCAAGGCTGTCGGCACGTTCTTCCAATGCCTTGACTTCGGGCTGGAACTCTTGGGCCACGACAGCTACATTCTGCAGACGGGAGAAGTCGGTGCCCAAATGCACAAAGAGCTTGTAACTCAGACCGTCATCACTGTTCTCAATGGCACTGACCTTGCCCACAAAGATACCAGGTGGAAAGACATTGCTGAAACCACTGGTCTCCACGATGTCTCCCACCTTGAAGTGGGCGTGGCGGGGTATATCGTCCAGCACGGCATACATCGGGTGACGTCCATCCCATTTCAGATAGCCGAAATAGCCTGTTCCGCGCAGTCGGCAACTGATGTGGGAACGGCTGTTCAACAGTGGCAGGACGATGGAAAAGTGATCCGAGGTCATATAGATGATACCCACAATGCCTGTGCCACAGACCACGCCCATCTCTGGCTGGACGCCGTCGCGCTCGCCAACGTCAATGGTGAGGAAGTTGTTGCGATAGAGCACGCTGTTGGTGACAATCCGTGCAGGAATCATGTTCAGGCTGTCGAAGCGCTCGGCCTGGCGACGCTCGGTGAAGGTACTGTCATGTGTCAACTTGGCAAGTTGGTCTGTCAGCAGGGAGATGTTATACTCCAGCACCAGGTTACGGCGCATCAGTTCCTGATTCTCCTTACCAAGGTTCACATAACGCAGTGCCTGCTGCTGCCAAGTATCCATGTGGCCCACCACTGTGTTGGCAGTGGTCAGCCACACACTGCTCTGATAATGATTGAACCGGAAGAGCAGCACGAGGCTGAGCCCTTCCAGTGCAAGAAACAGGAACCAGTGGTAATACCGGACAATAAAATCAAGAAGAGCCCTCATAACCTTATGACCTCACAACCTTACAACTTCTCAACCTCACATGAGGAACGAGAAGTTGCGGATATTCTTCAGGGCCACTCCAGTACCCTTGGCCACGCTGTGCAGCGGGTCGTCGGCAATGTGGAAAGGAATATTGAGTTTGTCTGTCAGACGACGGTCCAGACCACGCAACAGGGCGCCGCCACCCGTGAGGTAGATGCCGTTCTTCACAATGTCGGCATACAACTCGGGCGGAGTCTCTTCCAGTGCAGCCAGCACGGCCGTCTCAATCTTGGCGATGGTCTTCTCCAAGCAGTGGGCGATTTCCTGATAGCAGACGGGTACTTCCATGGGAAGGGCTGTGATGCGGTTGGGACCATGAACGATGTAGTCCTCCGGAGCCTGATCACCCAGTTCGGTGAGGGCGGCACCCACATTAATCTTGATGCGCTCGGCCATGCGCTCACTGACTTTCACGTTGTGCTGACGGCTCATGTACTCCTGAATGTCGGCAGTCAGTTCATCACCTGCCACACGCAGGCTCTTGTCGGCCACGATACCACCCAGCGAAATCACAGCAATCTCTGTGGAACCGCCACCTATATCCACAATCATGTTACCCTGTGGAGCCACCACATCCAGACCAATGCCGATGGCAGCGGCCATAGGTTCGTAAATCAGATAGACCTCACGGCCTCCAGCGTGCTCTGCAGAGTCACGAACGGCACGCAGTTCCACCTCTGTGGATCCGGAGGGAACGCCAATCACCATGCGCAGTGAGGGGGTGAACAGGCGGCTGCCGGAGTGTACCATCTTGATGAGGCCGCGCATCATCTGCTCACAGGCATTGAAGTCGGCAATCACACCGTCGCGCAGCGGACGGATGGTCTTGATTTCGGAGTGAGCTTTCTCATACATCAACTTGGCTTTCTCGCCCACTGCAATCATCTTTTGGGAGTGACGGTCCAGTGCGACCACAGAAGGCTCGTCAACGGCAATCTTTCCATCGGAAATGATGATGGTGTTGGCCGTTCCAAGGTCCATAGCTATTTCTTTTGTGAAGGAAAAAAGTCCCATAATGTTTTATAATTTTCTTGAAAATGTCGTTTCTTTGTTACTTGATCTTGTTATCTGTTCTCTCGTTGTCGTTTCTTGTCAGTTGTCTTTCTGTCTTGTCTCGTTGTCACGTTATAACGATATTACGATCAATGATCGGGTGATTATTATTTGCAGAACCAGCTGTGAATGGCTGTGTCATAATGGCTGCTGACACCAAAGGCGGCAGCGGCAAAATCGCGGCGTTGAGCCAACGTGGTGCAGGCGCCCTGGGCGTTGAGCAAGTCAAGCAGGGGACGGTACTGTTCTTTGGAGGGAATGATGACCACATCATTGAAGTTCTTGGCGCCGGCACGGATGAGGCTGATGCCGCCGATGTCTATCTTCTCGATGATGTCGGCCTCACTGGCACCGCTGGCAACCGTCTGCTCGAAGGGGTAGAGATCCACGATGACAAGGTCAATCTCTGGAATCTCATACTGTGCCATCTGCTGCTGGTCTTCTGCCAGTTCGCGGCGGCCGAGGATACCTCCGAAAATCTTGGGATGCAGCGTCTTCACGCGGCCGCCAAGGATGCTGGGATAGGTGGTGACGTCTTCCACTTTCTGGCAGGGATAACCCAAGCTTTCAATGAAAGTCTGTGTGCCGCCAGTGCTGAGGAATCTGACGCCTTCTGCGTTCAGTTTCTGAAGAAGTTCGTCCAAACCGTCTTTGTGGAAGACGGAGATGAGGGCTGTCTTTATTTGTTTCTTATCCATAATGGTTTAAGGGGCTAAATGGAAATGTGTGTGAATGGGATTTTACTTTAATCGTGCAAGCGTCTCCTTGATGCGGCGCATGGCCTCTATGATGTTCTCGTCGGAAGTGGCGTAGCTCATGCGGAAACACTCTGGCGAACCAAAGGCATCACCGCCAACGGTGGCCACGTGGCCCACTTCCAGGAGGTACATGGCAAAGTCGGTGCTGGTGTTGATGACGCGGTCACCGTCACGCTTGCCGAAGTAACTGCTGCACTTGGGGAAGAGATAGAAAGCACCTTGCGGATTGTTGACTTCCAGACCAGGAATATCCTTAGCCAGACGCACAATGAGGTTCTTGCGACGTTCAAAGGCCTGGCGCATGTCTTCCACGCATTGTTGGGAACCCGTGTAGGCTGCCTCGGCTGCCTTCTGGCTGACGGAGCAGGGACCGCTGGTGTATTGGCCCTGAAGCTTGTTGCAGCCCTTGACCACCCATTCCGGAGCGGCGATGAAACCAATGCGCCAACCTGTCATCGCGTATGCTTTGGAGACGCCGTTGATGATGACCACGCGGTCGCGGATTTCGGGGAATTGGGCGATAGACTCGTGCTTGCCGATGTAATTGATGTGCTCGTAGATTTCGTCGGCCAGCACCATCACATTCTCGTGGCGGGCAAGGACGTCGGCCAGTCTTTTCAGTTCTTCACGGGAATACACGGACCCCGTGGGATTGGAGGGAGAACAGAGGATGAGGGCTCTGGTCTTGGGGGTGATGGCGGCTTCGAGCTGTGCAGGAGTAATCTTGAAGTCCTGCTCAATGGGTGCATCGATGAAGACAGGCGTACCCTCGGCCAGCAGCACCATCTGGGGATAACTCACCCAGTACGGAGCAGGAATGATGACCTCGTCACCGGCGTTCACCAGCGCCATCACGGCATTGCAGACACTCTGCTTGGCACCATTGGAACAGAGAATCTGAGAGGGAGTGAAGGTGAGATTGTTCTCCTTCTGTAGCTTCTCGACGATGGCTTGACGCAAAGCGGGATAACCCGGCACGGGAGAGTAACGGGAATAGTTTTCCTCGACGGCTTTGATGGCAGCTGCCTTGATATGATCGGGAGTATTGAAGTCGGGTTCTCCGACGCTCATGTTGATGACGTCTATGCCCTGAGCTTTTAGCTCACTACTGCGCTGACTCATGGCCAAAGTTGCTGAAGGAGCAAGGCGGTTCAAACGATCTGAAAGAGTTGTCATTTTTTGGAGTTATGATTAGAGCTGTTGAAAATTCGGCCGCAAAGGTACAAAAAAGTAAAGAGATAAGAGATAAAAGCGCAGAGAATTTCGCCTGAAGAGACTTGAAAAGTCGCTTTTTGTTTGTTTCAGGCGCAATTCTCTGCACTTTTTATCTCTTATCTCGCTGTTCTCGTGAACGCAAACACGCTAATTCATTTATTAAAATGAAGGGTGTGTCCCATGCGTTCCTGTTTCGTTTTCAGGTAACGCTCGTTGTACTTGTTGGGCTGGATTTCGATGGGCACATTTTCCACGATTTCCAAACCGTAGGCCTCCAGCCCTACACGTTTCACAGGATTATTGGTGAGCAAGCGGATTTTGTGGACGCCCAACTGCCGCAGAATCTGTGCGCCAACGCCATATTCCCGCTCGTCAGGACGGAACCCCAAATGGATATTTGCCTCCACAGTGTCATCGCCCTGTTCCTGTAACTTGTAGGCTTTCATTTTGTTAAAGAGCCCGATGCCTCTGCCCTCCTGGTTCATATAGAGAACGATGCCCTTTCCTTCCTTGTCAATCATCTGCATGGCTCTGTGCAACTGCTCTCCACAATCACAACGCTGGCTGCCGAAGATGTCACCTGTGACACAGCTGGAATGAACACGCACCAGCACGGGTTCATCGGCTTCCCAACTGCCCTTGATGAGGGCCACGTGCTCCAGTCCGTTGGAGAGCTGGCGGAAGGTGATGTCGCGGAAATGGCCGTAGGCTGTGGGCAGATCCACCTCTGGAGCAGCCTCCACCATCTGTTCGCGCTGCAAGCGATAGGCTATCAAATCACGGATGGTGATGATGCGAATAGCATGTTTTTCTGCCACTTCCATGAGTTGAGGCATACGAGCCATGGTGCCGTCGGGATTCAGAATCTCTATCAGGGCAGCAGCGGGTTGCAACCCTGCGAGTCGGGCCAGGTCTATGGCAGCCTCTGTGTGTCCGGCCCGACGCAGGACGCCTCTGTCCTGGGCATACAGCGGATTGATGTGTCCTGGGCGTCCGAAGTCGGCAGCCTTGGCCTCGGGATTGGCCAGGTGACGGATGGTGGCAGCACGGTCGGCAGCACTGACACCTGTGGTGCAGCCTTCCAACTTATCCACCGTGACCGTGAAGGGAGTCCCCAACATGGAGGTGTTATCTTGCACCTGATGAGGCAGTTCCAACTGTTCGGCGCGACTGATGGTGATGGGGGCACACAGTACGCCACGCCCCTCACGAAGCATGAAATTTACTTTCTCTGGCGTAATCTTCTCGGCGGCAATGATGAAGTCTCCCTCGTTCTCGCGGTCTTCATCATCCACCACTATCAGGAACTTCCCTTCTCGGAAGTCAACCAGAGCATCTTCTATAGTTGAGAGTTGTATCATAATGAGAAAATATCAAAATCAGAATGGACAATTCATAATTCACAATTCATAATGAATAACGTTATTGCTGCAGTCTTTCTATCAGGTAGGCACACTGCTTCTGCAGCTGCTCCAGATCACGCCAGAGGCGCAGACGATAGCGCCAGATCCGAATCCACAGAACAATGCCCACAGGAAACAGCAACCCTACGAGCACATTCAGTCGCGGACGGCGGAAAGGTCTCGTGTGGGCATCGGGAGCCAGTATCGGCATCTGGTTCAGCGTGGCTATCACGCGGTTATCGCGGCTGTTGCCCAGCTCATCCACAAAGGCCTCCAAGCGTTCGCTCAGATTGATGACCACGGTGTCTGGTTCATAACGGAAGAATACCTTGAAGTAATTGGGCATCAAGTGCAAGTGATGGGTCTGCACATAATCCTGACAATCATTGGCAAACTGTTGTAATTCAGGCAGCAGACGCGCTGTGTCGGGATCCACCATAATGACTTCCTTGCGAGCAATATTCCTGTGCAGTCGCAGCCCGAAGAGTTTGCGGAAGAAACGTTGGTAGGCTTCTACATTGAATACGGCAGAATCCTGATTGGCTTTGTAGGTGAGCCACGCGCCAATAGGTGCCAAAACGATTGTGCTCAGCCACAGGCCGAAAGTCACATCCCAGTCACCGGTTTTGGCCAACTTCTCACCCGTCACATTCACCATGTAATAGAAGATGAAGAAGACCACAGAGACCACCACGGGTACACCCAAGCCGCCTTTACGGATGATGGCACCAAGGGGTGCTCCGATGAAGAAAAACATCAGACAGGCCAAGGATAAAGTGAACTTCTTGTGACGCTCCAGTTTATGAATGCGTAATGAACGGTTCACACCAAAGCTGTAGTCTTGCATCATCGCTGTCTGGGACTCGCCGCTGGTGGCACGATCCAGCGCTAAGCGAGCAGCACGGGCACGTTCATTGTCAGGCATAGAAGCAAAGACAGTGTCGAAATCCAAAGGTGTCTCTGCCACCCGTTGGGCGATGCGTGCCGAGTCTTCACGTCCACGCAATCGTGTCTTTTTCAAGAAACTGTATTCGTACTGATGTAACTGGTCGTGGCCTGTTGAGTCCAGGTAATGGGAGATACTGTCAATGCCTCGATTGAGCATCTTCAGGTTCTTGGTCTGCGCATTGTCGTTGAAGAGTTCGGCATCCATCACGCTGAAGTTGTTGTCGAAAGGAATCAAATCCACTTCCACCTTAAAGGTCTCGCGCATATAAGGCACGGTGGCTTTGTCCATTGCGCTGCCCGTGTTCTGCATGTTGCGGAAACGCTCTCCGTCATACAGTGTCAGCTTTAGATGCATCTGCTCAGCGGTGGTCTGGATGCGACCGGAGTCGGCCAGGATCACCTGTGTGTCATCAAAACCGTTGCCTTGGGTATAAATCATGATGCCATACAGCATACCCGTCTCCAAGTCCTTGTGCTCCACGAAGAGGTTGTAACCAGGTATCTCGTTGTAGAACTGTCCCTCTGGAATCTCCATTTCCGGAGACTTCTGTTTCATGGAATAGATGAGCGCTGCCAATTGCTTTGCACTCTCAGGACCTATGACATTCTGGAAATAGAACGACCCCACAGCTACCGCCACTGAGAACAGCAAAGCCGGACGAATAATGCGCAGCAACGGGATGCCTGCCGCCTTCATCGCCAACAACTCCAGCCGCTCACCCATGTTTCCGAAACTGATGAGAGAAGTTAATAACAGCGCCAAAGGCAGGGAAATGGGGACCAGTGTCATGGCTGCATAGAAGAAGAACTTCCCTAAAACAGAATAAGCGAGACCCTTGCCTATCAGGTCCTCCACATAGCGCCAGAGGAACTGCATCATGAAGATGAAGAGGCAGATGAAGAAGGTGCCCGCAAACAGCAGACAGTACTGCTTCAGGATGTAAATATCGAGTTTTTTCAGGATTCTCATGAAGCCGAAACGCTAAAAGTGGCGCAAAGGTAAGCATTTTTACACTGATTCAGGCCTCCAAAAGAGAAAAATTTGTAAAAACCCGAAGCACAAACAATAAATTTAACTATCTTTGCGGCGAAAATACTAACACTTTATCCTTTTTTATGAAACAATTCACTGCTTTTTATCTCTTTTGTCAGCGCTTCCACTGTCGTTCTCTGTTCGTGACCCTTTCGTCGCTGGTCTTTCTGTTCACGATGGGTTGTCACAGTGTCATCGCCCAAACGCTTCGCAGCGAAACACTCTTGCGTCAAGGCTGGCGTTTCCATCGTGGCGATGCAGCTGGTGCCGAGCAACCGACTTTTGACGACAGCCGCTGGGAAACAGTCTCTGTGCCTCACGACTGGGCCATCACTGGACCCTTCGGCAGTGAGCACGACCTGCAGAATGTGGCTGTCACACAGAATGGCGAGAAAGAAGCCAGTCTGAAGACAGGACGAACGGGCGGACTGCCCTATATCGGTGTAGGATGGTATCGCACCACCTTCACCGCTTCTGCCACAGGCCGCACCACGTTGGTTTTTGACGGCGCCATGAGTGAGGCTCGTGTCTATGTCAACGGAAAGGAAGCTATCTTCTGGCCCTACGGCTATAACAGTTTCCATGTAGATGTTACTGATTTCATTCACAAGGACGGTTCATCCAACACGCTGGCTGTGCGACTCGAGAATCGTGACCAGAGCAGTCGCTGGTACTGCGGAGCAGGCATTTATCGCAACGTTCATCTCGTGCATACTGCTGACATTCACGTTGGCGTGTGGGGAACCCAAGTGACCACTCAAATGCAAGGCGACGAAGCTGCTGTCACCCTGAAAACACACTTCGAGAATGCCGAGGGAAAGACGCTCTTCCTGGAGACCATTATCCTCGACCCTAAAGGAAAAGCAGTAGTAAAGAAAGAGAATACCCAAACTGTCGCCCATGGACTGCCGCTCACGCAGAACCTGCTGGTTTCGCAGCCAAAACTCTGGTCGCCCGAGACACCTTATTTATATAAGGCAGTCACTCGCGTCTATGAGACCAAAGGAAAGAACGGGAAGGATGGTCGCGGAGCATTGGTGGATGAGTACGCCACCGTCTTTGGAATTCGCTCCATCCAGCTCATCCCCGATTGCGGTTTCTTCCTCAACGGTCAGATGCGCAAGTTCCAGGGTGTGTGCAATCACCACGACCTCGGGCCGTTGGGCACAGCCATCAACCGTTCCGCCCTGCGGCGTCAACTGACCTTGTTGAAGGATATGGGGTGTGACGCTATTCGCACCAGTCATAACATGCCGGCTCCCGAGCTGGTGGAACTCTGTGACAGCATGGGTTTCATGATGATGGTGGAACCTTTCGACGAATGGGATCGTGCCAAATGCAAGAATGGCTACCATCGCTTCTTCAAGGAATGGGCCGAGAAGGATATGGTGAATATGCTGCAGCACTATCGCAATCACGCCAGTGTGGTGATGTGGAGCGTTGGAAATGAGGTGCCTACGCAGTGTTCGCCCGATGGCTACAAGGTGGCTCGTTTCCTGCAGGACATCTGCCATCGCGAGGACCCCACACGTCCCGTCACCTGCGGAATGGACCAAGTGGACTGTGTGATGGACAACGGTTTCGCCGCCCAGCTTGATATCCCTGGCTTCAATTATCGCGCCAATCGTTATGAAGAGGCCTACACCCGTCTGCCCCAAAACATTATGTTAGGTTCTGAGACCAGCAGCACCGTCAGCAGTCGCGGCGTCTATAAACTGCCGGCTCGTCTGCGGGCTGGAGCGCTATATGACGACCATCAGTGCAGCGGTTATGACTTGGAATACTGCTGGTGGAGCAATACACCCGACCACGATTTTGCCAATGCAGAAGACCATGAATGGGAAATAGGACAGTTCGTCTGGACCGGTTTCGATTACTTGGGTGAGCCTTCGCCCTATGACACCAACGCATGGCCCTCTCATTCCAGCGTCTTTGGAATCATCGACTTAGCCAGTCTTCCCAAGGATCGTTTCTATCTCTATCGCAGTCTTTGGAACCATCGTGAACACACGCTTCATGTGTTGCCTCACTGGACTTGGCCGGGGCATGAGGGTGAGGTCGTTCCCGTCTTTGTCTATACCGACGCTCCTGAAGCAGAGCTCTTTGTCAACGGAAAGAGTCAGGGCATTCAGCGCAAGCTTACTCGTGAGGAAGCACTCGCAGCCAAAGCCGCAGGTGACAGCCTCTGGCTCCAGCGTCGATATCGTCTGATGTGGATGGACGTGAAATATGAACCGGGGGAAATCAAGGTGGTTCCTCATTACAAGAACGCCTCTGCAGGTCTTCCTTCTCCCGTGGTGATTAAGACAGCAGGCAAACCACATCACCTGGAACTCATCCCTGACCGCACCAGTATCACAGCCGACGGCGATGACCTCTGTTACGTCACCGTTCGTGTGGTGGATAAGGACGGGAACCTCATCCCCGATGCCGCCCATCTCGTCTCCTTCCAGGTTACAGGGGCTGGTCGTTTCCGTGCTGCTGCCAATGGTGACGCCACCAACCTCGACCTCTTCCACCTTCCTCGTCACCATGCTTTTGCCGGACAGCTCACAGCTATTGTTCAGGCTGCCGACCACGCTGGTGACATCACGCTGGAAGCATCGGCCAAGGGGCTGAAGAAGGCTGTTCTCAAACTGTCGGCTCAATAGTCGTTGGGCAGAGAAAAGAAAAGTCGCATTTATGAACGCAGAAATAGCGGCTTATAAGGCGTTCAAAAGGATTAGAGGCCACGATTTCTTCAAAAAGAGAGCATTTTTCGGTCAAACAAACGATATTTTTAAGTCAGAAAATCGCTTTTTTCGTCAGATGTTTGGACATTTTGATAAAAATGTATTACTTTTGCGTCACCTAACGACTAAAACAAATGAAAACGTCACGTTTTGTATGCCCTTTGGACAGCAACCGTGATCAAAACAGACACATGGAAATAAAAGTAGCAGTCATCGGATTTGGGCGAATGGGACGTTTTTACCTCAAAGCGTTCCAGACAGACCCCAATTATCGTGTGACTTATATTTGTGACCCGTCACCCGAGAGTCAGGAAAAGGCTCGCGAAATGGCACCAGAAGCAAAGGTGGTTGCCAGCGAGGATGCCATTTTTGCCGACCCATCGGTTCAGGCTGTGGCACTTTGTGCATTTGCCGACTCCCGCCCTGCGCAGATTCGACGGGCGCTGGAAACAGGCAAGCACGTTATCACAGAAAAGCCCATTGCAGATTGTATAGAGCGTGAATGGGAAGTGGTGAAGTTGGCAGAGGAGGCCGAGCAGCGAGGGCTGTTCTGCTGTGTAAATATGTATCTTCTCAACTCTTGGTACCATCATGAGATGCGTCGCATTGTGGATAGTGGTGAACTGGGCGAACTGGCCATCATCCGCATCTGTCACATGACGCCCGGTCTGGCTCCTGGTGAGGGGCACGAGGCCGAGGGACCTTCCTTCCACGACTGCGGAATGCACTATGTGGGACTGGCACGCTTCCTGGCCAAGAGCGAGTATAAGACGTGGCACGCTCAGGCGCTGCGCATGTGGTCATGGAAAGACCCGTGGTGGCTGCAGGTGCACGGGACCATGCAGAATGGTATCGTCTATGATGTCACACAAGGCTTCGTCTATGGTCAGCTCTCCAAGGATCAGACGCATAACTCCTACGTGGAACTTATTGGTACACAAGGCTTCTGTCACATGACGCACGACTTCAAGACTGCCGTCATAGACTTGCACGGCGTGAACGTCACAGAACATATTGAACGCCCGCACGGAGGGAAGAACGTGGACGTGCTCATCAGTCAGATGGCAGAGACGATTCTCTCTGGAAAGCGTCATCCTCTGATGCCACGACTGCGTGATTCTGCAATGGCCTCGGAGTACGCCTGGAAGATGCTGGACGATGCCCGCAGCCACGAGATGCCAGCCATCGGCACGCTGGACGAGCTGGAACGCATCCGAGAACGGCGCCGCAACCTCAAGGACGGCTACGGCCTGCTCCCGCGCCATAATAAAAATGTATAGATATCAAACCCAAAACTTAACCCCTAAACTCTCAACAAAACATGGCAGACCTTTCAAGAAGAGATTTTCTCAAGCGCGGCTCCGCTGCGCTGGCGGGCATGATTGTTGCCCCCACCATCGTTCCTAACACCGTTCTGGGCGCCAAAGCTGGTAAGAAAGCCCCCAGTGACAAGCTGAACATCCTCGGCGTGGGCGTCGGAGGACGTGGTGCCGCTGACATTGCCGAAATGGCCAAGACGGAGAACATCGTTGGCCTCTGTGACTGTGACTGGAAATACGCCAAGCACATTCTGGACAAGTATCCTGATGCCAAGAAGTACAATGACTACCGCAAGATGTATGACGAGATGCTGAAGTCTGCAGACGCCGTTATGGTGGCTACTGCCGACCACACACATGCCATCATCGCAGCCGATGCCATCGCTGCCGGCAAGCACGTCTATGTGGAGAAGCCCATGACACTCTACGCCTACGAGAGCCGCCTGCTCACCCGCTTGGCTGCCAAGTACAAAGTGGCTACCCAGCAGGGTAACCAAGGTGCTTCCAGCGCTGGCACCCGCAAGGCCATCAACTGGCTGTGGAACGGCGAAATCGGCGAAGTGACCAAGATTGAGGCTTTCACCAACCGCCCCATCTGGCCGCAAGGAATGGCTACTCCCAAGGAGGTTCAGCCCGTCCCCAGCACCATGAACTGGGAAGCTTTCATCGGCCCGGCTAAGATGCGTCCCTACAATGAGGCCTACACTCCCTGGAACTTCCGCGGCTGGTGGCCCTTCGGCTCCGGTGCCCTGGGCGATATGGCCAATCACATCCTCGCTGTGGCCTTCACGGGCCTGAAGTTGGGTTCACCCACAGCCATCCTTGGCAGCAGTACGATGCTGATGCCCGATTCCTGCCCCAGCGCCCAAAAGGTGACCTATCGTTTCCCCGCTCGTGACAACCTGCCCAAGCTGGGTCTCCCCGCCTGTGAGCTCACGTGGTACGACGGCGGTCTGCGTCCCAATATTCCATTCGACATGCCCGAGGGCAAGCACTTCGACGGCAATGGTGTCTGCATCTTCTACGGTACCAAGGACATCATGGTCGTGGGTACCTACGGCTATGACCCGTTCCTCGTCAGTGGACGCGAACCTCGTGTGCCCGAGCTCTGTCGCATCGTCAAGGACGACAACCACCAGCAAGACTGGATCCGTGCCTGCAAGGAGAGCGCCGACGTCCGTGTGCCCGCTGCTTCCGACTTCAGTGTCAGCGGCCCTCTGAACGAGAATATCGTGATGGGTGTGGCAGCCGTGCGCCTGCAAGAACTCGACCAGTGGCTGAAGTGGGACGGCGAGAAGATGCGCTTCACCAACATCGCTCCCGATGCTCAGTTGCATGTCTCCAACGCCATCGAGTTCTCCATCCACGACGGTCATCCCTCCTTCAATTCTGCCGACAAAGTGCTCGTTAACGCTGGTGAGTATGCTGCACGCCTCATCAAGCCTGTCTATGAAAACGGCTACGTGCTGCCAGAACTGCCCTAATAAAAAGGAAGCCCCTCCCTCCTCCCCCAAGGGGGAGGGGTTCTATTTCTCTTGTAATCTTTTTTAACAGCATTAGCTAACACATGAATATCACAAAGAAACTGATAGCAGCCAGTATGCTGCTCCTCCCCCTTGGGGGAGGTTGGGAGGGGGCTCTTGCCCAGAAGGCTCCTTCCACAGTCACCATCGTCTGCTCCCAAGGCTTCCAGGGTCCTGAACTCTGGGATCGCCATGAGTTGCCCGTTGACAAGAAGGGCTTCATCACCATCTTTGACGGCCTGACCTTTGCCGGCTGGCGAGGCTACGGCAAGACCTACATCCCCTCCAAGTGGAAGATTCAGGACGGTTGCATCTTCTTGGACAGCAAGGCCAAAGGCGAGGGCGGTGACATCATCTTCGCCCACCAGTTCGGTCCCAACTTCGAGTTTGAGATGGAATGGAAGATTGCAGAGGGAGGCAACTCCGGCATCTTCTACTTCGCCCGTGAGGTGGCCAACAAGGACGGCGGTCTGGAACCCATCTACATCTCCGCTCCTGAGTGCCAGGTGCTGGATAACGAGCGTCACCCCGATGCCAAACTGGGAAAAGACAACAACCGCCAGTCCAGTTCCCTCTATGACATGATTCCTGCCAAGCCCCAGAACGCCAAACCGGCAGGACAATGGAATAAGGTACGCGTGCGCGTGAAAGACGGTCACGTCCAGCATTTCCAGAATGATGTAGAGGTGCTCTCCTACGACCTTTGGACTCCCCAGTGGACTGCACTTCTGCAGGACAGCAAGTTCAGCGAGAAAGCCTGGCCCGCAGCTTTTGACCTCCTCAACAACTGCGGCGGCCCCGAGCGCAAAGGATTCATTGGTATGCAGGATCATGGCGACAATGTATGGTTCAGAAATATTAAAGTCAAAGAACTATGAAAAAAGGTATTCTATTTTTTATTCTTGGCGCAGTAGTCGGCTTCGGAGCCAAATGGCTGATGGATGGTTGCTGCAAAGGTAGTTGCGGGGGTAGCTGCATCGGTGAGCAGCCCCTGGCAGAGTCGCTTGTGGCCGTAGTGGCCGACGGGCCTAACATTGACATCGCAGGTCTTCCTGTGGATGAAGAGGGCTTCATCGTGCTCTTCAACGGCGAGACGCTCGATGGCTGGCGCGGTTACGGCATGGACGTACCTCCCACCAGTTGGGAAGTCAGCGATGGTGCCATTCACCTGAAAGGCTCCGGCACAGGCGAGGCACAAGTGGAAGGCGGCGGAGACCTCATCTTCGCCCACAAGTTCCAGAACTTTGAGCTCCAGCTAGAGTACAAGATTTCCGAGGGCGGCAACAGCGGTATCTTCTACCTCGCTCAGGAAGTGAAGGATGCCGAGGGCAAAGAATACCTTCCCATCTGGCAGTCCTCCAGCGAGTTCCAGGTGCTGGACAATGCTAAGCACCCCGATGCACAGTTGGGTATCGATGGCAACCGTCAGGCCGCATCGCTCTACGACATGATTCCTGCCAAGCCCCAGAACTCCCGTCCTGCCGGTGAATGGAACCAGGCCAAGATTATGGTCTATAAAGGCACCGTCGTTCACGGTCAGAACGGCAGCAACGTCCTTGAGTATCACCTCTGGACACCGAAATGGACCCAGATGCTCCAAGACAGCAAGTTCCGCGAGGGCGGCGACTTCCCCTACGCTTTCGGCCTGCTCAACAACATGGGCGGCGAGAACCACGAGGGTTACATCGGTCTGCAGGATCACGGCGATGACGTCTGGTATCGCAACATCCGCATCAAGCTGATGGATTAACAGCCTGAACCTCAACACGAAGGAACCATGAAGAAATTCTTTTTCCTTTTGCCGTTGCTGGCATTGCTGGTGAGTTGCACGTCTCAACAAGAGTATGACAACCCCGTGTTGACCGTTGAGGGTGGTCAGATTATGGGTGTGCAGTACTTTATCCCTGCGAGAAACGGAGCAGATGACGCTACCTACTGGGTCTATCGCGGAATCCCTTATGCCGCTGCGCCCATCGGCGACCTGCGCTGGAAGGAACCGCAGCCCGTCGTGCCTTGGGAGGGCATCCGCAACTGCGACAAGTTCGGACATCCTGGTTATCAGGCTGTTCACTATCCAGGCTTCTATGCCTCCGAGTGGGGGTATGGCGATGAGGCTCCCTATAGTGAAGACTGTCTCTACCTGAACGTCTGGACGAAAGCACCTGGTCAGGTCGATAAGAAACTGCCCGTGGCCCTCTGGATTCACGGCGGTGGCTATCGCGAAGGCTGGGGCTCGGAGCCAGAGTTCGACGGAGAGGAGTGGGCCTTGAAGGATGTGGTGCTTGTCAGCATCAACTACCGCTTGGGCATCTTCGGCTTCATGACCTATCCCGAACTATCTGCAGAAAGTCCCAACCACGTCAGCGGCAACTACGGCCTTCTGGATCAGATCCAGTCGCTGAAATGGATTAAGGAGAACATTGCTCAGTTTGGCGGGGACCCCGACAACGTGACCATCTTCGGACAGAGCGCTGGTGGTGGCAGTGTGCGCTCTCTTTGTGAGAGCCCACTGGCCCATGGCCTCTTCCATAAGGCGGTTATCATGAGTGCTGGCGGCCTGAACATTCCTCCCAAGGACGGTGAGGAAGCCAAGCCCGCAACGCCGATGATCAAGTTCTTCACCTACAATCCGACACTCGCCGAGAGTGAGGCAGAGACGAAAAAAGTCATGGACTGGGCCGGCTTGACCGACTTGGATAAGCTGCGCCACGCTTCCACGGAAATCATGTACACCGTGGGCTCCTTGTATAATATGGTGACCAAGGACGACGTCTTCCTCATGCAGCGTCCCATCGTGGATGGCTATGTCTGCACCAAGACGTTTGACGAAGCGGCCCGCGAAGGCAGCATTGCCGACGTACCTTATATGATTGGCTACACGCTCAACGATATGGGTCGCATGTCTGCCGGCATCGCTGAGTTCTGCAAGGTGCGCCAGGAACAGGGCGGCAAGGCTTGGGCCTATGAGTTCGCACGCCCGTTGCCCGACGATGGAAAACATCCCGACATCACCAATCGCCTGAAAGGTGCTTTCCACTCTTCAGATCTCTGGTTTGTCTTCAAGTCCTTGAAGCACTGCTGGCGTCCCTGGACTCAGGGCGACTGGGATCTTTCCGAAAAGATGTTGACTGCCTGGACCAACTTCGCCAAGTACAGCGACCCGAACGGTGAGGACGGCACGTCCCTCGGCTGGGAACCCTGTACTGCAGAAAGCCCGCTGTTCATGCTCTTCAAACTTGACGACCAGGATGCTGAGGCCAGCGAGATGGGTGAGCCCATTGTACCTGCCCAGTAATCGTCCCTCCTTTAACAATACTTGCCCGCATCTCCATCAAGAGGATGCGGGCAAGTTGTTTTTTCAGCGCACTGTTGTGAAGTTTTCGTTGAGGGTGAAGGTCTTCTCGTAGCCCTTGGTCTTCACCGTGTAGGTGCTGCCCACCTTGAAGGCTGGGTAGCTGACGAGGCTGGCACTGCGCCGCATGGAGAAGGGGACGGTGACGGTGTTGAGAAGAGTTCCGCTGCCGTCATAAATCATGATGGGCTCGTCCTTTTCGACGTTGAGACCGATGAGCAGAACGGTGGGCTGTGAGGCTGTCTCATTGGTGGGGACAGAAGGCATTTCTCCCATTCCTCCGCCGACAGTGAAGACGTTGCCACCCTCGAGTACAAGCGGAGCGAAGTCACAGTCGAGTCCTTCTTCAGGCGAACCCACCTGACTCCATGCATAGACGGTACCGCCACGGATGATGATGGCTGGGTCAATGTCCTGATTCTGATGGCCGCCGAAGGGCGGGAAGAAGCCGCCGGCAGGGTTGGAATCCACAGCGTCGTTGCCCGTGCTGCGGGCAAGTACGTTGGCACCGTTGAACTCGATGCATGCACCCGCATTGATGGCATCGTCGGGACTCAGCACATCGATGTTGCCGCCATTGAAGGCGATGCCCTCCTTACCCTCGATGCCTTCGGCGCCGGCAGTGGAAGTCCTGACGGTGATGTCGCCGCTGTTGAAAGTGATTTTACCTTTTGAGGCAATGCCCTTGGTGGGAGAGACATATTTGTGCTTGCCGCCAAAGCCGCCACCATCGGGTCCGTCGGGTCCACCAGGGAAGCCTGGGAAACCGCCTCCGATGCTGTCATTCCCTTTTCTCTCTTCAAAGCGCTTGCGCATCTCCTCAAATTGCTGTTTCACCTCTTCTGGAATGTCTTCGAAGTTGAAGGGAGGCATCCCACCTGGGAAACCACCCCGCCTCGTGCTGTCGTTGGCAAAGCCGGGGAAACCACCTGGGAAACCGCCCCGTCTCGTGCTGTCATTGCCGAAGCCGGGGAAACCTCCTTCGGGCATTCCAGGGAAACCGCCCTCGGGTCCTCCCGGGAAACCGCCAAAACCGAAAGGCTTCTCGCCCAGGTTGTCACCCGAAGTCGTCACGTTCAGTGTGAGTTCCTCGATGGTGAGGTCCTTCTTATTCTTGATGCCCCGGCAGCCGTCGCCCGTGGCGATGATGTTCAGGGTCCCCTTGCCCGACAGCAGCAGTTTGTCCTTGGCCCAGAGGGCTGCCGCCTTGTGGTTGGCGGTATCTTTGCAGGCAGTGATGGTGAGTGTGTTTTCTGTGCCTTTGGTCGCCACCACCTCCACCTTTTTCTTGTTCTTCAGGTGCAGAGGCGCCCCCTCCTGGCTGGTCAGCTTCAGGTTATCCAGCTTCACTTTGGCTTTGCCCGCAGTTTTCAAGACGAGCTGTCCGTCATCGCTTTTGCCCGTCAGTTTGACGGTGAGCTTATGCTCTCGGTACAAGCTTTCGATTTGCACGTATGCACCTTCAACGGTCACTGTCACACTGTCTTTGACCGCCTGCTGAACCTTCGCCTTGGTGCCATTGTAACGCACGGTGATGTCTTCAGCGCTGCAGCTGCTGCCCATCAAGAGGAGCAGCGCTCCGAATAGAATCTTTTTTGTCATTGTTTTCTGCCCGAAATTAGACGTTTGTCTCTGCATACATGTTTTAATGCTTAGACACTGCAAAAGTAGCACTTATTCTTGGAACGTCCAAATAAATGGAGATTTTTCTTCAAAAATGCCCGTACCATCGGGAGAAATGAGTTCTTTCGAGCTCAACTCCTCCCTTTTGATGACGGAATCCGTCTTTTACCCGATTCCAGAAATAATCTCACATAAATCTTACCTTAAATAGAACTGGACTCATCGACCTGAAGGACGGGCTTCCTCGACCTGAAGGACGGGCTTCCTCGTCCAGAAGGACTGGGTTCCTCGCTCGTTGAGTCAGGCTCCTCCAGCGGATGAGAAAGGACGACTCCCCAAGTACCCTTAACACCCTCCGTTGTTCGGCCCGCACTGAACCATTGTTCCACCCGCGCCGAACAATCGTTCCGCCCGCACCGAACAACGGATGGAGCCAAGGGAAGTCAAGCCAAGGGAAAGTAGAGGTCGGTGGAAGTAAAGGACGCTAACGCAG
>JAFZSP010000039.1 GCA_017619335.1 Bacteroidaceae bacterium | reverse complement strand
GGTGATCTGTCACCCCTTCGGGGTTCGTACTGCGTGCCCTGATAGCAGGGGCTTCGCTACGCTCCACCCCTGCCTGTGGTCTTAACACCCCTTCGGGGTTACATTCTGAATAGTATAAACTAATTGTGTTCACTTACTTATGAAAAAGGAATCTTGGAAACGCATTCTGGACATCGTCATCACCATCCTCACGGCGATTGTCACTGCCCTGACCACCACCTCGTGCATGGGCCACGGACCATTTTAATGGAAAATGTAAAATGGACAATGTAAAATGTAGAATGAAGAATGGACAATTGCAAATTTGATGTATGTGCATGAAAAAGCTGGAAGGCAGCCTTCTCAGGTTGCCTTCCGGTGTTGTCGGTTTTCGGATGCTGAAAACAACTATTTGCTTTTGGCAGCGCCGACTGTTTTATAGAAAAGAAAAAGCAAAAATGAATGTTTTGTATGAATAATTGGGTTGATCAGTTGCGTTTGTTATCTGTAGGGCGTGGTGACGGCATCGCTGTCTGCTGGTGTCGTGAGCACGTCTGCTCGCAGGTCCAGTGGTGTGGTGGCAGCGGGGTCCAACTCGTCCTGTGGCACTGCCTCTGTCCCGGCCATCTGCCCTGGTGCAGGGGAGCTCTGTCCTGCCAGCCCGAAGCGGCTGTGCTGCATGGTGATGCCGATGCCTGCTGCCACGATGACCAGTGCTGCAATGCGCCAGAGCGGTCGCAGACGCTGCACCAGGGTGATGTGGCGGGCCCGCACGTGGACTTCTCCCGTCAGCTGAAGGATGCGCTCGTCAAAGGAATCATCCAGATGGGCTGCCGCCAGCTCGTTGGTGGCAGTGAAGAGCGGCTGCCACTGGCGCAGGTGTGCCGGCACGTCTTCCTGCTGGAAGAAGCGGTGGAGGATCTCTTCCTCCTCCAGCGTGCTTTCGGCATTGAAATACCGCTCTATCAGTTGTTCAATGTACTTGAAATCCATGTGGGATGATCGTTTTTTTGAGTGTTTCTATTGTGAAGACGATTCTCCCGCCGGAAAGTTACAGCTCCCGCCAATAATTAACATTTTTTAATGGGTTTCGCTTTCGGGTCCTTCGTGATTCCTGAAGAAAAAAAAGGAGACGGACAGCTTGATAGCCATCCGTCTTCCTATAAATAATAAGGTGTGAAACCTCAGAGAAATCAGTCTGCCAGTTTTGCCTTGATGAACTCGCGGTTCAGACGGGCGATGTTGGCGATGGTCTCGTTCTTCGGGCACACAGCCTCGCAGGCGCGGGTGTTGGTGCAGTTGCCGAATCCGAGTTCATCCATCTTGGCCACCATCGCCTTGGCGCGCTTGGCAGCTTCCACACGGCCTTGCGGCAGCAGGGCGAGCTGGGAGACCTTGCTGGAGACGAAGAGCATGGCAGAGCCGTTCTTGCAGGCTGCCACGCAGGCTCCGCAGCCGATGCAGCTGGCGCAGTCCATAGCCTCGTCGGCGTCCTCCTTGGGGATGAGGATGGCGTTGGCATCCTGGGCCTGACCCGTGCGGATGGTGGTGTAACCGCCGGCCTGGATGATCTTGTCGAAGGCAGAGCGATCGACCATGCAGTCCTTGATGACGGGGAAGCCGGCAGAGCGCCAGGGTTCCACGGTGATGGTCTCTCCGTCACGGAACTTGCGCATGTAGAGCTGGCAGGTGGTGGCACCGCGCAGGGTCTTGCCGTGAGGCGTGCCGTTGATATACAGGGAGCACATGCCGCAGATGCCTTCGCGGCAGTCGTGGTCGAAGACGAAAGGTTCCTTGCCCTCGCCGATGAGCTCCTCGTTCATGATGTCGAGGGCCTCCAGGAACGAGGTGTCGTCGGGAATGTTCTTCAACAGATGCTCTTCAAAGTGGCCCTTCTCCTTGGGGCCGTTCTGTTTCCAGAACTTTATGGTAACAGTGAGATTCTTAGCCATGATGATTAATTCTTGTAATTACGGGTTTGTACCTTGATTGCCTCATACTCCAGCGGCTCCTTGATGAGTTCGGGGTCTTTATCAGCACCCTGATACTCCCAGCAACCGACGTAGAAGAAGTTCTCGTCGTCACGCTTGGCTTCGCCTTCCTCCGTCTGGTATTCCTCGCGGAAGTGACCGCCGCAGGACTCGTTACGGCTGAGGGCGTCGTGAGCCACGAGCTCTCCCATGGTGAAGAAGTCACGGAGATGGATGGCCTTGTCCAGTTCCACGTTGAGGCCTTCCTTGGAGCCGGGCACGAAGAGGTTCGTGTCAAATTCCTTCTGCAGCTCCTTCATCTTCTGGATGCCGGTCTTCAAGCCCTCTGCGGTGCGTCCCATGCCGACGTACTCCCACATGATGTGTCCGAGTTCCTTATGGATGGAATCCACAGAGCGCTTGCCCTTGATGTTCAGCAGGCGGGTGAGCTCGTCGTCCACAGCCTTCTCTGCGGCAGCGAACTCGGGCAGGTCGGTGCTGATGCGCGGCCAGATGGATTGGTCGGCAAGGTAGTTCTGGATGGTGTAGGGCAGCACGAAGTAACCGTCTGCCAAGCCCTGCATCAGCGCGCTGGCGCCCAGGCGGTTGGCACCGTGATCGCTGAAGTTGCACTCGCCAATGGCGAAGAGGCCCGGGATGGAGGTCTGCAGCTCATAATCGACCCACACGCCGCCCATCGTATAGTGAATGGCGGGATAGATCATCATGGGCTTGTAGTACTTCACACCGTTGATTTCGTTGGCGAGGTCGCCGGGATAGACGTCGGTGATCTCCTCATACATGTCGAAGAGGTTGCCATAACGCTGCTTCATGGCATCGAGGCCCAGGCGGTTGATGCTCTCGGAGAAGTCCAGGAACACGGCCAGACCAGTGTTGTTCACGCCAAAGCCCTTGTCGCAACGCTCCTTGGCTGCACGGCTGGCGACGTCACGCGGCACGAGGTTGCCGAAGGCGGGATAACGACGCTCCAGATAGTAGTCGCGATCCTCTTCGGGAATCTCCCAACCCTGCAACGTACCTTCCTGCAGCTTCTTGGCATCTTCCAGCTTCTTGGGAACCCAGATGCGGCCGTCGTTACGCAGGGACTCGGACATCAGCGTCAGCTTGGACTGCTTGTCGCCATGAACGGGGATGCAGGTGGGGTGAATCTGCACGTAGGCAGGATTGGCCATATAGGCACCCTTGCGGTAGCACTGGATGGCAGCTGTGCAGTTACAGCCCATAGCGTTGGTGCTGAGGAAGTAAGCATTGCCGTAGCCGCCCGTAGCGATGACGACAGCGTTGGCACTGAAGCGCTCCAGCTTACCTGTCACCAGGTTCTTGGCGATGATGCCACGAGCACGTCCATCCACGATGACCACGTCTTCCATCTCATAGCGGGTGAAGAGCTTCACCTTGCCGGCCTGCACCTGTGCACTCAATGAAGAGTAGGCGCCGAGCAGCAGCTGCTGACCCGTCTGACCCTTGGCATAGAACGTGCGGCTGACCTGAGCACCGCCGAAAGAGCGGTTGGCCAGCATACCACCATATTCACGAGCGAAGGGAACACCCTGTGCCACACACTGGTCGATAATGTTGTTGGAGACCTCGGCCAGACGATAGACATTGGCTTCGCGAGCACGATAGTCACCACCCTTCACGGTGTCATAGAACAGACGATAGACGCTGTCACCGTCGTTCTGATAGTTCTTGGCTGCATTGATACCGCCCTGAGCAGCAATAGAGTGTGCGCGGCGCGGGCTGTCCTGGATGCAGAAGTTGAGGACATTGAAGCCCATCTCGCCGAGAGAAGCGGCAGCGCTGGCACCGGCCAGACCTGTGCCGACAACAATCACGTCCAGTTTCAGCTTGTTTTTCGGGTTGACAAGACGCTGGTGAGCTTTGTACTCTTTCCATTTCTCTGCTACTGGCCCTGCGGGTATCTTTGAATCTATCTTTTTCATAATGTAAAGCTTTTAGAAAATTGCAAACTTAATTAATACCACAATGAACATCAGCACGACGATGGTGGACCACCAGAAGCCGATGCACTGCCAGCGCTTCAGCCAAACCTTGCCGCTCCAACCAATGGTCTGGATGGCACTCCAGAAACCATGATTGATGTGGAACCAGATGGCGCAGAGCCAGACGATGTACAGTACCACAAAGACCGGCTGGGAGAACGTCTGTTCTATCCAGGCGTAACCGTCGGCAGGAGAAGGAAGCTGCGTGTAGGCATTGCCCATGAGCTCGCTCCACATCATGTTGTACCAGAAGTTGTACAGGTGCAGCACCAGGCCGAGAACGACGATGATGCCCAGCACCAGCATGTTCTGGCTGGCCCACTCCACCTTCTCGGGTTTGTCGGTAACTGCGTAGCTGTCGGCACCACGGGCCTTCTTGTTCTGCAGGGTCAACCAGATGGCATACAGGAAGTGCAGGGCCATCAGGGCTGCCAAACCAACGGTTGCGACCACAGCATACCAGTTGGCGCCGAGGAATTCGCAGATCATGTTGTAGCCCTCTGCACTGAACAGGGCTACGACGTTCATGCTCGCATGGAACGTCAGGAAGAGAATCAGCGCCAAGCCTGTGACAGACATGACTACTTTTCTTCCGATGGATGAATCACATAACCACATAAAGTTTTTTAAATAATTTGTTGATAATAAAAAGATGTTTTAGGATGTTGTTAATAGAGGTACATACATGCACATAACGCGTAAGTTGCCGCAAAAGTAAGTCTTTTTAACGATTCTGCAAAAAAAAAGACAAATAAATTGCACTTTTCGCATCAAACTCTAATCTTTTTTGTATCTTTGCACTCGAAACCCCATCATCAGCCCCATGAATAGAAGAGATTTCATCAAGAAAACAGCCGTTTTAACCGTTGCTGCCGGCACTGCCGACATTACACGTGCTGCAGGCTTCATTCAACCCTCTTCAGAGCCCCTTCCAGAGGGTTCCTCTGCCACCGTCCCCGAGGGTTCCCCAGTTACCGTGCCCGAGGGTTCTCCAGTTACCGTGCCCGAGGGTTCTCCAGTTACCGTGCCCGAGGGTTCTCCCGAGGGTCCCTCATCTCCTGCCAGCGCCTCTTCCTCCCTCCTGGCCTCACCCCCGATGCTGCAGAATTACGCAGAGACCAGCATTGGCATCGCCTTTGCCGTCAACGATATGGCCAACGGGTTTGTCATCATCGGCCGACAACCCGACCTCAGTGACGGACGCAAAGTGCTGTGCGGAGGCTACCGCACCACAGAAATCAGCGATCGCGTCTGTCAAGTGCGCATCACGGGTCTGGAGCCTGCCACGACCTATTATTATCGCATCGGTGCCGATCGCATTGAGTACAAAGGTGGATATAAGATGAAGAACCTCGGTACCCAGGAGGACTCTACGGTGTATCATTTCACCACAGCTGGCGCTGCTGCACGTGCGCATTTCTGCGTCATCAACGACACACATGCTTCGTGGCGCCCCTTCGGCCTGGCCATCGAGAAGATTGCACAGCTGGCACCCTCCTGTGTCCTCTGGAATGGAGATGCCAGCAACTCGGAGGAAACCATTGAGGCACAGATGCGTATCTTCCTCACACCAGACATAGAGCGTCGTGACTATGCCACACAGATACCCTATCTCTTCTGTCCAGGTAACCACGATTTCCGAGGCATGGCCAATCGCCATCTGGAACGCGTCTGGCTGTACCGCCAGCCAGAGGAACGCGATGTCCGTGACTGGGATCTCGGACGCAATTTTGCTGTCAGAATGGGAGATATTGCCATGATTGGTCTCGACACGGGTGAAGACAAACTTGACACCAATCCCATTTTCGCAGGCATCTTCAATATGAAAGCCTACCGTGAGGCACAAACACGATGGTTGCGGGATGCCCTGCAGCAACCTGAGATTGCCAGCGCACCTTTCCTCGTCGCATTCTGCCACATCCCGCTCTTCGACAGCAACCCCAAGCACAATCCTGGGGACGTGGCTCCCGATGATAAAGACCCGCAGTACAACACCGACTTCGCCATGTGGCAGCGCACCTGTGCCGAACTCTGGTGCCCCCTTTTGGAAAAAGCCAAGTGCCAGCTCGTCATCACAGCCCATCAGCATCATTATCAGTACTTTGAACCCACTGAGAACCGCTCGTGGGCAGAAATCGTCGGAGGTGGTCCAGAGATGGGACAGGAAGGCGGCAAGAAGTATGACCATCTCTTCCCCACAGTCATAGAAGGTGAGGTGAAAGACCGCCAGCTGCACATCACCGTCCACAACCTCCTATCTGGGAACATCCAACAATCCTTTGACTTCGCGCCACGAAAGGTTCGAAAGGCAAAGGGTAAACGCAAGTAACATTCAATAACACAATTATTTATATGCGACATCAACCACTTTTCCTTCTTTGCACGCTGCTTTCTACCTTCATCGGCAGCGCAACAGCTCAGAACCCGATTATTCGGGATCAATACACGGCCGACCCCACTGCGCGCGTGTTTAATAATAAGGTATATCTCTACCCCTCACATGATATCTTCCCACCAGCCGGCCAGCGGCAGGATTGGTTCTGCATGGCAGACTATCATGTGTTCTCGTCGGAAAACCTCACTGAGTGGACCGATCACGGAATGATTCTCAGTCAGGAGACGGTACCCTGGGGCAAGCCCGATGGCTATTCCATGTGGGCACCGGACTGCGTTTTCAAGAACGGCAAGTACTACTTCTACTTCCCCAATGCTCCCAAGAGTGGACGAGGCTTTGCTATCGGAGTAGCCACTTCCGACAGCCCCACGGGTCCCTTCACCTGTGAACCCGAACCCATCAAGGGCGTGTCGGGCATTGACCCTTGTGTGCTGGTAGATGATGACGGCAGTGCCTACATCTATTGGAGCGGCATGGGCATCCGGGGTGCCAAGCTGAAAGGTAACATGTTGGAGCTGGACGGCGAACTGCAGGAAGTGAAGATGCCTCGTCGCGAAGGTATGCCAGAGATGCCTCCGATGAAAGTAGGTGGACAAGCTATGGAAGGTCTGCCGGACGGGTTCAAGGAAGGGCCCTTCGCCTTCAAGCGTGGCGACTGGTACTACCTGACGTTCCCCTGGGTGCGTGGCGAAACGGGAGAGGGCAAGAACCCCACAGAGACGCTGGCATATTCCATGTCCAAGTCTCCCCTCGGACCCTGGGACTTCAAGGGAATTATCATGGCAGAGCACGCCAATCACTGCTGGACGAACCACCACAGCATCGTGGAATATAAGGGTCAATGGTACCTGTTCTATCACCACAATGCTTTCTCTCCGCGCGATGACAAGCGCCGTTCCGCACAAATTGAGAAACTGTTCTTCAATGCCGACGGTACCATCCGCGAGGTGAAGGAGACCATGCGTGGAGTGGGCATCAACCAAGCCACGGAGAAGATAGAGATTGACCGCTACAGCACTGCCAGCAGCGATGTGACCACCGCACTCATCGATACTGTCAACACCTTCCGCAGCTATCAGGCCACTCTGCCGAAGAAAGGCAGTTGGATGCTCTATAAGGATGTGGATTTCAGTGGATTGACAGACAGTTATCTCATCGTCAGTGCCTTGGCTCCCGAGAACACAGAATTCTTTGTCCGCGAGAAGAATGCGAAGGGCAAGGTGATTGCCAAGATCAAGATGACTGTCAAGAGCGAGATTACCCGTCCCGGAATGCCAACTCCCTTCCGTCGCGACCAGAGCAACCAGTGGCTCACGCTCACTGTGCCTCTTGAATACACCCCCAAGGGTGTCACCGACCTCTGTGTCACTTGTGAGGGAGATGCCGTCAGCATTGACTGGTTACAGTTCAAGAATCGCCCCCTCTATTTCACACCTGTTGCTTCTGGCGCGGAACCTTCACAGCCTGATGATCAGGGCTTTATCCGTCGATGGAGGCTGATGGAGCCCATAGCTGTGGATGTGCGTTCCAATGTTATTTTCACCGACTCTTGGCTGCGCAACAAGTTTGCCGACGAGCTGGCAAAACTGCCCAAGCAGAAAGCCAAGTGGTACACGCTGGAAAGCGAGAACTACAACATGAAACTGTTCCGTTTTGCCGAGAAATACGGCAAGCAGACATACGGTTCCTTCTTCTGGTGCGAGACCGTCATAGATTGTCCAGAAGACATTCAAAACGTGAGACTTGCATGTGGCTCCAATGGCGCTTCCCTGTGGTGGCTCAATGGTGAGGAGGTGCTGCTCTTGGAGGGCGATCGGCGCATGGTGGTGGATGATGGCGTGTCCCAGCGCTTGACGCTGAAGAAGGGACAGAACACCCTTCGTTGTGCTGTCATCAACGGACCGGGCCTGAGCGATTTATGTGCCCGCTTCATCGACGAGAAAGGTAATCCCATTACAAACTTCCAAATCCAGTAAACCATGAAACGATATATTCTTTTTCCACTTTTCATTCTTCATTTTTCATTCTTCATTTCCCGCGTAGCGGCGCAAACGGGTGCTCCTTACATTCACGATCCTTCGACCATTGCCGAGTGTGAGGGCAAGTACTACACTTTCGGAACGGGTGGTGGCGGACTCATCAGCGACGATGGTTGGAGCTGGCACAGTGGTGCCGAACGTCCTGGCGGCGGTGCAGCCCCTGATGTCCTGAAGATTGGCGACCGTTACCTTATTATTTATGGTGCCACTGGCGGTGGTTTGGGCGGTGGACACAACGGGCGGATTCTCACCATGTGGAACAAAACGTTGGATCCCAAGTCGCCTGATTTCAAGTTTACCACAGCTGTCGAGGTCTGTGCCAGTGACGGCATGGAGGATCAGGATGCCATCGACCCAGGACTCTTGCTTGACCCCACGACAGGTCGTCTCTGGGCCAGCTATGGAACTTATTTTGGCACCATCCGCCTCATAGAGCTTGATCCCAAGACTGGTTTCCGCGTCAAGGGCAACAAGGAGAAGGACATTGCCATTGACTGTGAAGCCACCGACTTGATTTACAAGGATGGCTGGTACTATCTGCTTGGCACTCACGGCACTTGCTGTGATGGTGTCAACTCCACTTATAACATCGTCGTGGGGCGTTCGCGTTCCGTCGAAGGTCCTTTCCTTGACAACGTGGGTCGCGACATGTATCAGGGTGGCGGGCGAATGGTCATCACTGCCGGAGATCGCAAGACAGGTCCCGGCCACTTCGGACGCACCATTATTGACGAGGGTGTGGAAGTGATGTCTTGCCATTTCGAAGCAGACTTTGATCGCAGTGGGCGCAGTGTGCTCGGCATTCTTCCTCTTCTCTGGCGCGATGGCTGGCCAGTGGCTGGTGAGCAGTTCCGTGGCGGCACTTTTGAGATTGAATCTGCCAGAAGGGGTTATTCATTGGAACTGGCAGTGGATTTCGTGCGCATGCAACAGGAGCGTCAGCGTTTCTGGCAGATGGACCCCAACGAACCCCTGAAAGCCCTTCCTGAACAGAAGTTGGAAGAGGTCATCGGCAACTGGCCACAGGGTACAATCCCTTTGCGCTGTGGAGATTATATGTTCCGTCCCCATCAGCACTGGACCATCACGCCCGTTCCTGAAGCTGGTGGCTACCTCTCAGCTCCCTACTTCAAGATTACCATTGCTGGTACAGAGCGTGCGCTGGCTGCCACTGCCAATCTGGAACTTACTGCTGTTCCAGCCTTCACAGGTGCTGCGGAACAACTGTGGCGCATAGAGCAACTCACCGACGGTAACTTCCGTCTTCTGCCAAAAGCCATTCCCGGACGCGAAGGCATCAACACTCTCTATGTCCTCTATTCAGCTGCCGACAGCACACCGACACTCGCTGCCTGGGATTTCTCCACAGACAACGCCAAATGGCATCTTAGGACAGCTAAATAACAGACATTCATTACTTCTCCATGATTTCGCCGAGAGGGCGGAGGACGAAATCACGGAGATGCATCAGAGGGTGTGGAATGGTGAGTTCGGGTGTGGAGATGCGCAGGTCCCCATAGAGCAGGATGTCTATGTCTATAGGACGATCGGCATAAGCGGGGAGGGGCGTGTCAGCGGGAAAACCGCTGACCACTCCTTGGTCGTCAATGGGTAAAGCGTTGACCACAGGGGGAGTTTTGTGGGTTCTTCCGAGGAGGCGTTCAATGGCTTGGGTTTCTGCAAGAAGCTGTTGGGGAGTGAGGGATGTCTGCAGATGGACGGCAGCATTGAGGAATGGATGTGGAGACTGGAATCCCCAAGGTTCAGTCTCGATGAATGAGGAGGCACGCACCAAACGACCTGCCCGACGTGCGAGCAGGTCTATGGCGCGGACGAGCAATGCGTGACGATTGCCCAGATTACTGCCGAGAGAGAGGTAAGTGTCGGTTGTCAAATGTGATGAAATGGGGCTTTTTAGTCTTTAAGGATGAGCATGGCATCTCCGTATGTGCCGAAACGATAACGTGTGTCACGGAGTGCCTCTTTATAACCCTTCATCACCAAGTCATAGTCACCAAAAGCACTGGTGAGCATCAGCAAAGTGGAGTAGGGGAGATAGAAGTTGGCCACCATCGCATCGGCAATACCGAAATCGTAGGGCGGATAGATGAACTTATTGGTCCATCCGTCAAAAGGCTTCAGATGCATATCGGCACCAATGGCGGTTTCCAGCACGCGTTGCACGGTGGTCCCCACAGCACAGATGTGATGTCCGGAATCCTTGGCGGCATTGACGATGTCGCATGCTTCGGCATTCACGTGCATTTCCTCACTTTCCATTTTGTGCTTGGACAGGTCCTCGACATCGATTTCACGGAAGTTGCCGAGTCCGCAGTGGAGGGTGACAAATGCCATTCCGATACCTTTGATTTCCATGCGTTTGAGCAGCTGTTTGGAGAAGTGCAGGCCCGAGGTGGGTGCTGTGACAGCTCCCTCGTTCTTGGCAAAGACGCATTGGAAGTCTTCCATGTCCTGCGGCTCGGCAGGGCGGTTGACGATGTGACGTGGGATGGGTGCCTCTCCCAGCGCGTACAGTGCTTCTTTGAACTCCTCGTGTGGACCATCATAGAGGAAACGGAGTGTGCGTCCTCGGCTGGTGGTGTTGTCAATGACTTCTGCCACCATTGACTCGTCCTCGCCGAAGTACAGTTTGTTGCCAATACGTATTTTGCGTGCCGGCTCCACGAGTACATCCCAGAGGCGGAACTCGGTATTGAGTTCACGCAAGAGGAACACTTCTATCTTGGCACCAGTCTTTTCCTTGTTTCCTTCCAGGCGGGCAGGGAATACCTTGGTATCGTTGAAGACGAAAACGTCCTGATCATCGAAGTACTCCAAGATATCATAAAAGTGGTCACGGTGTTCGATGATTCCGCTCTTGGTGTGAAGCACCATCAGGCGGCACTCGTCACGGAAGGGAGTGGGATACAACGCGATGCGCTCTTCGGGGAGTTTGAACTTGAACTGAGAGAGCTTCATGTCAGTTCTTCTTATTGACGTGATCATGATTCTATATTTATTTGAATTTCTTGTTGATTTAACCATTCTGGAAAACTGTCCATGGGCAGACATTCTTCCACATGTACTTCGCCCACTCGTGTGCGGCGTAGGGCCGTGAGATGAGCTCCGCTGCCCAGCGCCTGTCCGATGTCACGGGCGAGGGCTCGGATGTAGGTACCTTTGCTGCAGACCACGCGGATGGTAATGAAGGGATAACCTTCGGGCACATCCTCGGGCACAGCGGGAGAGGTGAGGAAAGCTTTGTTCCTCATACCGGTGCGAGGGAGGGCACTTGATGGTACGATGCAAGACGGCACCACACCATCGAGCTTGCACTCCATCAATTCTATCTCGTCAATCACCAGCAACTTGGGTTTCAGTTCCACTTCTTTTTCTTTGCGTGCGAGGTCGTATGCGCGCTTGCCATCGACTTTCACAGCGGAGTAGGAGGGTGGAATCTGTTCAATGGGACCGATGAACTGCTTCAAGGTGGCTTCCACCTGTTCGCGGGTGATGTGCTCGGTGGGATAGTAGGCATCAATGGGGTGTTCCATGTCAAAGGAAGGTGTGGTGGCTCCCAAGCGTAGGGTGGCAACATACTCCTTGGTCTGAGCCTGCAACTCGTCGATGCGTTTGGTGGCACGTCCTGTACAGACAATCATCACACCCGTTGCCAGTGGGTCCAGTGTGCCAGCGTGTCCCACCTTCAGCTTCTTGGTGCCGAGGCGTTTGCACAGCAACCACCTCACCTTATTCACCACGTCGAACGACGTCCAGCGATAAGGTTTGTCAATGTAGAGTATTTCGCCTTCCTGTGGATTCATATTAAATGAAGGAACTGATAATCAGCAATGTGCCAACGATGGCGCAGTAGATGCCGAAGTAGATGAGTTTTCCCTTGCGCACGATGCCAATCATCCATTTGCATGCCAGACATCCACTGATGAAGGCAGCCAGGAACCCTGCAATGAGCGGTACAGTGCCGATGCCTGTGGTGACAGCGTCTGCGCCGCCTTTCATGATTTTCATCACGTCCAATAGCGCCTCGCCCAGAATGGGTGGAATCACCATGAGGAAGCTGAACTGTGCCAACTTCTCTTTCTTGTTGCCGAGGAGGAGTCCTGTGGCAATGGTGCTGCCAGAGCGACTGATGCCAGGAAGCACAGCCACGGCCTGTGCCAGTCCGATGATGAAGGCATCCTTCAGAGACACCTCTTCTTTCCGGCGTGGGCGTGCATAGTAACTGAAAATGAGCAAGGCAGCCGTCACGAGCAAACAACATCCCACCACGAGGAGTCCTGCACCGAAGATTTCCTCTACATAATCCTTGAAGAACACGCCCACGATTCCCACAGGAATCATCGAAACGAGGATGGCAAGTGCATAGCGCTGTTCAGCGTTGATTTTCCCGTCCCAGCGGAAGAGTCCTTGTAACAGCCAAGCAATCTCCTGCCACAGGATAACGAGGGTGGACAGCACGGTGGCTACGTGCACAGCAATGGTGAATGCAAGATTTGACTCTCCATCGACCCCGAAGAGCGCTGCAGCGATGGCCAGATGCCCACTGCTGGAGACAGGTAAGTACTCTGTGAGGCCTTGCAACAGGCCCATGAGTAGAGCTTCAATAGTATCCATATCAATATTGTATTAATCCTTCGGCTTGTGCATGATACCGTAAATCATAAAGGCAAAACCCAGGAAACACACGATGGGTGCCACCTTGATGCGCATGGCCGAGAAAATCTCGGGATTGAACTGATCCTCGGTGGAGCCGGAGCCCGACATGAGGATGAATCCGATGACGACCGCTGCCATTCCGATGGCCAGAAGGATGTAGTTCATGCGGTCAAAAGCAAAGTTCTTCTTTTCCATATTACTCTGAATTATTTGTACATTTCGTTTTCTCTCATATTGAGGAAGTGATTGACGCTGAGCCAGGTGCATACGACGCTGAGGAGCAGCGCAGCGACAAAGACCGTGCCCACCATCACGATGAGAATCTCATTGGTGAACAGGTTGTGAACGAATGATTCTTGCAGACGAGCCCAGTGTACGCCTCCTATCAGGAAAGCAGTTGCCAGCACAGCGGCAGTGAGTCCGATACCGAGGCTCCTGCTGAGGAAGGGTCGCTGAATGAATGCCCACGATGCTCCGACGAGTCGCATGGTGTGGATGGTCTGTCGGCGTGCATAAACGCTGAGTCTCACTGTGTTGTTCACCAGCACCACGGAAATGATGATGAGCAGCACTGCCAGAATTGCCAGCACGAGTGTGGCTCGTTGGAGGGTTCGATTGAGGTTTTCCACGATGTCCTGCTGATAGACCACATCGCTGACTTGCCACATCTCCCGGAGTTCTTTCTGAATCCACAGGAGGCTGTCGGTGCAGGCATAGTCGGACGTGACATTCATTTCGATGCTGGCTGTGTATGGGTTCTGTCCGCCCAGGAATTCAGTGGGGTCTGTGCCCATTCGTTCTGTTTCTTCTTTCAGTGCTTCCTCGGCAGTGATGAGTGTGGTGGAGCGGGCGTAGGGCTGTGCTTCCAGTCGTGCCTGAAAGGCGCGTGTGTCGTCCAGGTCCATGTCGTCATCCAGCAGGAGCGTGACAGTGAAGTTCTCTTTCACGGTCTTTGAGAGCTCGTGTGCCGAAAGTCCGAAGAGTACCACCAATCCCAGCAGGATGAGTACCAATGTTGTTGAGATGCAGGACGTTAGCCACTGCATAGGGAATAATCTTTTCTTCTTTTTCATATCACTTCTCCTTTCAATGTTGCGGAGCTACTGCTGGTGATTTTGACCATGACTCGCTCTCCGATGTGATGCTGTCCTCTGTCAAAGACCACGACTCTGTTCTGCTCTGTGCGTCCGAAGAGTTGTTCCCTGCTGCGCTTGCTGGTTCCTTCGATGAGCACTTCGTATGTCTTGCCTTCGCATCGTCTGTTGGCTTCTGCACTGAGCTGTGTCTGCAGTGCGATGAGTTCGTTCAGACGTCTCAGTTTCACCTCTTCGGGCACATCATCGGGCAGATGTTTGCTGGCGTAGGTGCCTGGACGTTCGCTGTATTTGAACATAAACGCTGAGTCATATCCCACTTCACGCATCAGTGAGAGTGACAGTTGGTGATCTTCCTCGGTCTCTCCGCAGTAGCCCACGAAGATGTCTGTAGATAATCCACAGTCGGGGATGATGCGTCGGATGGCAGCCACTCTGTCGAGATACCACGCGCGCGTGTACCTTCTATTCATACGCGCGAGGACGGCATCACTACCGCTCTGCACGGGCAGATGAATGTGCCTGCAGACGTTGGGTTCCTCGGCAATCACGCGCAGCGTCTCGTCGTTCATGTCCTTCGGGTGGCTGGTGGTGAAGCGGATTCGCATCTCGGGAGCCTCACGGGCAACACGCTTCAGCAGCTCAGGAAAATGAATTGTGAATGGTGAATTGTGACTTGTGACTT
>JAFZSP010000038.1 GCA_017619335.1 Bacteroidaceae bacterium | reverse complement strand
GTACTTGACCACTGTTTCACCGACCCTCGCAGCCTTGACGATTTTATCGCCTTCGTCCAGCAATTGCCCGCCGACACCTGGCTGCACTTCCACTGCCTGGCGGGTAGGGGGCGAACAACAATGTATCTGGTGTTCTACGATTTTATGCGTAACCCTGACGTATCGGAGAAGGATGTCATTTACCGCCATTACAAACTGGGTGGCAACTTCATGTACTATCAGGGCGATAAACCCAATGAGGATCCCTTCAAGGTGTTCCTCGCTAAGGAGAAAGCCGAGATGATTCCGCTCGTCTATAAATACATCCAAGAAAACCAACCCAAAGGTTTTCGGATGTCCTGGGCGCAGTGGAAGGCGCAATTCAAATAATTAAAACAATTTGATAATGAAAAGAATGATTCAATGGGTGATGGCCGCCATCATTATTTGCGGCGCATCGATGCTGACGGCGTGTACGTCGAACGAGGACAAACTCGTCGAGGCGCTGAAGACCGACCGCTACGACTGGATTGTGGTGAACTTCGCCAACGCTGACATGGTGGGTCACACGGGCGTCTATACCGCCATCCAGACCGCCGTGAAGACCATCGACCAGTGCCTGATTAACGAATAATACAATAAAACTATAAAAATATGAATATTATGAAAAAAAAGATTTTATTAATGTTCGCCCTGCTGTGCGCGGTCGCGCAGGGGGCGTGGGCCGACGAATGGGCTACCGTCTATACGCAGACGCAGACCACTGCGGGCAACTGGACGGCCCTGAATACAGGATCGACTGATGGAAAAGTGCTTGGTCAATCAGGTACTACGACGTATTACTACATCACGGGAAACCTCAGTTTCACCAACAACAGGACCGACAATGATGGTAATGGTAACAGCGGCCTTAAAATTCTGGGCACGGTGTATCTCTACATCCCCACAGGCATGACGCTTTCCTGCACAGGAGCCAATGCCGACGGTCGTACGGGTGGCGGAGCCGGTATCGAACTGGCGGCAGGCAACTCGCTCTACCTCATCGGCGGCGGCACGGTGAATGCCACGGGCGGTAACGCTGCCAACGGCCGCGATGGCGGCAACGGAAATGATGCAGAATGTACCTATAATACAAGTATCCTCGGTGGCTCTGGTGGCAACGGTGGCAATGGCGGCGGTGGTGCCGGTGCAGGCGTCGGCACACGTGGAGGCAATGGCGGTACCGGTGGTGCCGGCGGTCAACGTAATGGTTCTTATGGACAGGAAACCACACAATATGGCGTGGATGGCAGTGCCGGCAGTGCCGGTGGTACTGCTGCAGCAATGGGTGCGATCTATGTGTTCCAGTCTTCCGTCACGCTGAATGCTACTGCTGGCTCAGCGGGCTCAAGCGGTACTGGTGGCAGTAGAGGTAAAACCGCTTCCCAACACCCGGGTTCTAATGTCTATATGGCTTCTGGTGGCGGTGGCGGCGGTGCCGGTGGCTTCGGCGGCGCAGCCAGCAATATCGGCACGGGCGGTCCCGGCGGTGGCGGCGGTGGCGGCGGTGCCGCAGGCAACGTTGCTTGGGTTGTGTACAGCGGAACTGCCAATGGTTACTACCATGCAGGGGCTTACGGTGGTAAAGGCGGTCAAAACGCTAATGGAAGTTATGCTCCAGATGGTGCTGATGTTGAACTGGACAACCCTAAACATGCTGACATCCAAGGAGGTGGACTTAGGGAGAAAGATACCGACTATACCGATGACGCTCAGTGGGAAAATGGCAACGGCCGCCATGCCGGCGGCAGCGGCGCTGCCTGCGGCTCTGCCAGCACCAGCGGCTCTGCCGGCACTGTGACAGTGGACTGGACTACGCAGGAAGGCGACTGGGACATGATCTGTCTGCAGACGATGACCACCCGTGCAGAGTGGGTTCACCTGACTGATGGCGGCACAATGGGCAAGACGCTCGGCGCAGCAGGCACCACGACCTATTATTACACTGTGGCCGACCGCACGTTCACCAACAGCAACGCTGGCGGCAGCGCCCTGACCATCCTGGGAACGGTGTATCTCTATATTCCTTCCGGCAAAACGATTACCTGTACGGGAGCCAATGCCAGCGCTCCTGCCGGTGGCGGCGCGGGCATTGAGGTGACGTCGGGCAACACGCTCTACCTTATTGGTAGCGGCACAGTCAATGCCAGGGGCGGTAATGCTGCCAACGGTGAAAATGGCGGCAAAGGCGGCGACGCTGGTTGGAACGATGATCGTTACTGGTCTGGCACTGGTGGCAAAGGTGGTGACGGCGGCGGCGGTGCCGGTGCAGGCATCGGCTCGCGCGGCGGCAACGGTGGCGCTGGTGGCAGCGGTGCAACAGCAACATCTGCTGTTTGGACGAACTTAGATGGCAATAGTGGTAACGATGGTAATAGTGGAAGTACCGCTGACCCTGCGGGTAAGGTCTATGTATATGAGGCCACAGGCGTCACGCTGAATGCCACAGGCGGCGCTGCAGCCACAACAGGTGGTAATGGTGGCGCTCCAGGCAGGTGCGCATTAGATAATGACGCCACTTGGAACTATTTTGCAGCCGGCGGCGGTGGTGGCGGCGGCGGTGGTTTCGGCGGCGCAGCCAGCAACATCGGCACTGGTGGCCCCGGCGGTGGCGGCGGTGGCGGCGGTGCCTCCAGCAATCTTGATACTGAAATTAGCGGCTACTGTGTTGTAAGAGCTCCGGGAGGTAACGGCGGTAAGAATGTTGATGGCACCTCGGCAAGCACGGGTACGGAAAGTATATTGAATTATGATGCTATTAACTCCGGGAATGTCCATACGAATTCTTCTTGGAGCAACAACGATAGCAGTGTTAGTAAAAAGAAAGTTGGTTCTGGCGGCAGTGGTGCAGACCATGGCAATGCCGCTACCAGCAGCTCGGTCAACACTGTGACTTTGGACTGGACTACGCAGGAAAACGACTGGGGCTTGATTTGCCTTCAGACGGGAACCACCCGGGCAGACTGGGTTCCCCTGAATGATGGCGGCACAAAGGGCGCGACGATCGGTACGGCCAACGCTACAACGTATTATTTCACCGCCTTCGACCGCACGTTCACCAACAGCAACGCCGGCGGTAGCGGACTGACCATCCTGGGCACGGTGTATCTCTACATACCCTCCGGCAAAACGATTACCTGCACGGGAGCCCATGCCACCGCTCCTACCGGTGCCGGTGCGGGCATTGAGCTGACGGCGGGCAACACACTCTACCTCATCGGTAGCGGCACGCTGAATGCCACAGGCGGTAACGCCGCCAATGGCACCAATGGCACCAACGGCGGTGACGCATCTCACAATTATAGAGATTATGTGAGATCGGGCGGAGGCGGCAATGGCGGCAATGGCGGTGGCGGTGCCGGTGCTGGCATCGGCTCGCGCGGCGGCGACGGTGGCTTAGGCGGTCTTGGTGGCTATAGAGTAAATTTTGTGATTGATGATAGTTATGAATATGGACAGTCAGATGGCTATGCCGGTGGCGACGGTCAGAACGGTGCTACCGCTGCCGCGATGGGCACGCTCTATATTTACGATGGCTCTCAGATTCTCACCCCCCAGACAGATATTCATGGAGGCAGCCAAGGCACAAGCGCCGGCAATGGCGGTGCCGGAGGCAGCCACGATTTACACAGTGATAAAAATATTTGGACGATGGGCGGAGGCGGAGGCGGTGCCGGTGGCGGTTTCGGCGGCGCTGCCAGCAACATCGGCACCGGTGGCCCTGGCGGAGGAGGCGGTGGCGGCGGTGCCTCAGGTTCTGTTCAAGAAATGGGTGCGGAGACGATGATTCGTTTCTATCAAGTAGGAGCTTTTGGTGGCAGTCCCGGTGCTAATGTTGATGGAACCACTACCGCAGGCTCTGGTGCCAGCACACTGATGGATGATTGGGATGGTTATTACAGCTCAGGCTGGAAAAACGGTGACAATCGCTCTGCCGGCGGCAACGGCGGTGCCAGTGGTTCGGCCAGCACGAGCGGCACGGCCACCGCTGTGACGGTGACATGGCCCACGCAGGGTAAGGGCATCGAAGAGGCTCCTTTCATCGTCAACAGCACGGCCGACTGGAACGACTTTGCCAATTACGTCACTGGAGGCTATACCTTCAACGGCCAGTTCGTGAAGTTGAACAACGATATCAGCGTTTCTAATATGGCGGGAGCCGACGATGCAAAATCGTTCCAGGGTACGTTCGACGGCGACGGCACTCACACGCTGACCTTTAACAACGGTACCGCTCAGACTCCTTTCAGCGAGAACTATTGTGCTCCGTTCCGCCACGTCAAGAACGCCACTATTAAGAACCTGCATGTGGACGGCACTATCTACACCAGCGTACAGAAGGCTGCCGGTTTCGTGGGCGAGTCTCACGGTGCACTGACCATTACAGGCTGTCGCAGCTCAGTTGCTATCAACAGCAGCAAGAGCGGTGACGGCACCCACGGCGGATTCGTTGCTACACTGAGTGGAAGTGGCAACGATATCCTTATTGACGGCTGCGTGTTCGACGGATCCTTTGCCACCACTGCCAATACCACCAACTGTGGCGGATTCGTGGGTTGGGGCGTATATAACAAGCCAGTCGTCAGAAACTCGCTGATGAAGCCCAGCAGCGTGCCCGCAGACATGCTCATCTACACCTTCGCCCGCTGGTACACTGGCGATAACGGCATTTACGAGCCCACCATCACCAACTGCTACTACGTTGCCACTGATAATCTGGAGACCAACCAAGGCACACAGGCATACCCATTCGCTACCGCCCCCGCCAACCTCGGCAACAATACAGTGGACTATGACATGGTGAAGGCCTACGAGAACGGTATCCTCTTCGACGGCAAGTACTACGTGGCTCCCACAACCATCAGTCTGGCTAATAATGCCGACAACAGCACGGTCATCAGCAACGCCGATGGCTACGCAGCCAACGTGACCCTCGCAGGTCGCACGCTCTACAAGGACGGCGACTGGAACACCATCTGCCTGCCGTTCAACGTGACGCTCGCCGGTTCGCCCCTCGCCGGAGCCACCGCCCGTCCGCTGACCTCGGCCAGCATCAGCGGTACAACGCTCAACCTGACCTTCGGTACAGCCGTGGATGAGTTGGTGGCCGGTACACCTTATATTATTAAGTGGGCCGAGGGCGAGAACATCACGAACCCCGTGTTCCAGGGTGTGACTATCGATAAGACCGACCGCATCTACGACAACCAGGCCAGCGGTGACATTCGCGTCCGCTTCCTCGGCACGTACAAGAGCACTGAGTTCAACACTACCGACAACACCGTCCTGCTGCTCGGCGCTGAGGACAAGCTCTATTACCCACTGTCCGGCGCCAGCATTGGAGCTCAGCGCGCATACTTCAAGCTTGGCGACGGTGCAGCCCTTGTCCGCCAGCTCACGGCCTTCAACATTGACTTCGGGGAGGGAAGACCCACCCTCGTATCCCTCCCGTTAGGGAGGGAGGCGGCTGGCGCGTGGTTCACCCTCGACGGCCGCCGCCTCGATGGCAAGCCCTCACGCGCAGGCGTATATATTAATAAAGGTGTAAAAGTCGTGATTAAGTAATAAAACAATGAAAAAACAAGCATATCAGCAGCCCGCAACCACCGTAGTGCGCGTGGCATTGGAAAGAATGATTTCACAGAGTGGCACTGTCACCACCATCATGAGTAACCCTGAGATTGGCTTCGGTGGCAGCAGCAACCAAGCCGCTCGCGTGAAGGAAGTCCTCACAGGATGGGACGACGCATGGCAAAACCCGTAAAATGGGGTGACTACGCTCGACCTTTGGTCGCTTCACACTTGAAGAATGTCACGCCATAGGATTTTGAGGGATGCGCTTCAAACTAAGCGCATCGCGTCGGGGTAGTGAGGAAAAAGCGGATTGACTGAATGTCAAAACGTCCGAACGACCGAAGCAGACCTCTTCTGCGGAGGACGGACAACGGAACGTTGTGAATTACAGCGCTGACGCTGTTCTGGCCTGAAAAGAAACGAATATGCTTCCCGCTTCGACAGGACTGTCACTATGGAGGATTTGTTCCAGAAATAATACCGATCAGTTATGTACGACTGGTCCAATGAGTTCTTGAACAAACCAGTAAACAATCTTAGCCTCACTGCCAATGATGGTGGTGAGGCTATTAGTATAGTCGCAACGAAATGACTATCCCTGCTGTTAGAACCGTCCTTTTTAGTTAAATAATCATTATTTTCAGCGGAAACATAAAGAAAACATGATATTTCCGCTGGCTATACGAATGTTTTTTATTATATTTGCAGCGGATTTTGATTAATTTTTAATATCACCATGATCATAGGACGTATTATGCTAAGGACTTGCAAAACAAACTTGACGCATACCGTGAATTGTCGAAAGACAAACGCACCCTTCACCTTGTCATGGTAACAACGAACGGCGTTGCCCACAACAACTACTACAACATGGTACAGAAGGAAATAACCATGGATCAGTTATTCGAATAATTACGCCCCTCTGGGGCTGAGACCTTAAGCGCTGGAGGGGATGAGGTCCCGCGAATAAAGGAATGTGCCAAGTCGTATAAAGGAAAGTGCCAAGTCGTAAGGCCGCAAGTGCCAAGTCGTATAAAGGAAAGTGCCAAGTCGTAAGGCCGCATGTGCCAAGTCGAATAAAGGGGTAAACTCGAAGTGCCAGAGTCGGAGGTCGATTGAGCCAAAGTCCTTCACACGCGCGCGGGCGCACGTAGGTAAATGGTAAATGCTGTCACATTGTCACAACAAATGGGATAGTTTGATATATCTTGTTGTTATTAAGCGTATTAAAAGCGTGACAGATGGCGTGACAAATGCCCCAAATAGTGTGACAGTGTGACGAAAAAGTGATGGGAAAGGGAATTTCGAGGGAAATCTGGCAGTTGTCAGCAGAAAAGTTCATAATAATTTGCACGAATCAAAAGAAGTCTGTACCTTTGCACCGTGAAAACGGAATAGATTTAACTTTTCAATAAATAACAACAATGAAAAAGAAGTATGTATGGATGCTCGCCGCCATCCTCGTCATCTGCGGCGCAACAGTAATAAGTATTTCACTGAATTCCTGTGAGCAAGCTAATGCACAGGAGGACAACCCCGCTCCGGCAGTGGTATCCACCGAACTGATTCGCACCAGCCAGAGCTGGGACGGCGTGGAGCTGCCCGACTATCTGCAAGGAAAACCCGAGCTGGTGGCTGTGAAGTATGAGTTCCCCGTCGGCCAGAAACTGGGCTGGCATCACCACCCCGTGATGAACTACGGCGTGCTGATGCAGGGTGAGCTGACCATCATCGGACAGGACGGCAAGAAGAAAGTGGTGCACGAGGGCGAACCCGTCGTGGAGATGGTGAATACCATCCACCACGGAGAGAACACTGGCAACGTGCCCGTCATTCTCTACATGTTCTACCTCTCACAGGAGGGCCTGCCCCTGGCCGTGCAGCATCCCGAGATTCCGTTAGAGTAAAGCCGAGCGCGAAAGGCTACGGGTCGGCTACGCCTGACGACACGGGCAACGCGTACTACCTCAGCTTCGGTTCGGGTCTCTTCTATCCGCAGTACAACTATGATCGGTACTACGGTTTCAGTGTCCGCCTTGTCCGTTAGTATAGGATAAGCCAATAATTCCTCACAAAGGAGTCTGAACTGAAGATAGTTTACTGTGAGCACACCTACTTCCTGACCAAGTATTATATGCTTTGACAATATTAAGCTTCGATTTGAATAAAAACGCTGCTATTTTCATAAGAATAGTGAAAAAGCAGCGTTTTTCTTGGCCATTCAATAAATAATTCGTATTTTTGCACCGAATTAATTGAATTGGTGTCGCTTTTATGAAATATCCGATAGGAATACAGAATTTCGAGAAGATACGACGTGAGGGGTATGCCTACGTTGACAAGACGGCATTGATGTACAAGATGGTGTCTGAGGGATCGTATTATTTCCTCAGTCGTCCGCGTCGCTTTGGCAAGTCTCTCATGGTCAGCACGCTTGCGGCTTTCTTCTCTGGAAAGAAAGACTTGTTTGAAGGATTGTATGTCAGCACAGTGGACTGGGAGTGGATGGAATATCCCATCCTGCACTTAGACCTGAACGTCAAGAAATACGAGACAAAGGAAGATCTGGAAAAAATACTGAACCGCCATCTTGAACAGTGGGAACAGCTGTACGATAGTCCTTATGCCGACCGCGACCTGGAAGAACGCTTCCTGCATGTCGTGGAACTGGCTCACCAAAAGACAGACATGCCTGTAGTCATCCTTGTCGACGAGTATGACAAACCGCTGCTACAGGCTATTGACAATCAAGCCTTGCAGACCGAGTACCGTAACACGCTGAAGGCTTTCTACGGCGTATTGAAATCGTGCGACCGCTACATCCGCTTCGCCTTTCTGACGGGAGTAACCAAATTCGGAAAGGTGAGCGTGTTCAGCGACCTGAATAATTTGGAGGATTTATCCTATTTGCCGCAATACAGTACGATATGTGGCATCAGCGAAGACGAGATGCGTCAGTTGTTCGATGACGAGGTAGGACTACTTGCCGAGGCCAATAGCATGACAAAAGAAGAATGTTATAACCGCTTGAGAAGAGATTTCGACGGCTACCATTTCTGTATTCCCTGCAAGGGTATGTACAATCCCTTTAGTCTGTTGAACACCTTGAAGAACAAGGTCTTCCGCGACTACTGGTTCGAGACCGGCACTCCCTCTTTCTTGGTCTATCAGCTGAAGAAGACGTGCTACCCCCTGGAGAATATGACCACCGAGGAACTCTCGACAGACACGCTCAACAGCATTGATATTATGGACGAGAACCCGCTGCCGTTGCTCTACCAAAGTGGCTACCTGACGCTGAAGAGCTACAACGAGGAGTTTGACACCTATATCCTGGGATTCCCCAACCGCGAAGTAGAACAGGGTTTCATCAAATATCTGCTGCCGTTCTATACACCCAATACAGATAGAAAAAGTTCGTTTGCCGTTTCTCAGTTCGTGAAAGATGTTCGCAATGGTGATGCGGAGGGTTTCATGCATCGCCTGCAGGACTTCTTTGCCAACGGCGACTATCAGGTAGTGGGAAACACGGAGAAGTATTTCCAGAACACGCTGTATGTGTTCTTCCGACTTCTGGGCTTCTATGTCAATGTAGAGCGACACACCACGGGCGGTCGCATGGATGTCCTGATACAGACTCCTGACTATATCTATATCCTGGAACTAAAGGTGAACCAGACGGCAACAGCAGCCTTACAGCAGATAGGGGAAAAAGGCTACGCCCTGCCTTTTGCCTCTGACCCCCGCCAGCTGTTCAAAATCGGCATCAACTTTTCAACAGACACCAAGCTGATTGATGACTGGAAGATAGCGTAGGTTGGGTAATCCAATACCGTTCAATCATGTACTATCAGATTCGGGAAGATATCCTCTATATTATTCTTTACGCAATGGTGAAGGCTGTGGCCATAGGCCTGATGATGGCACCAATCGTTGTAGGAATGGCGGTGTGTGTCGTCACCCATAGCGATGCCATTTTCCCAGTGTTATATGCCTATTATCTATTGTTTATCCATTAACGCCATTACCATAGCTTTCGACCGATTCTTGACAAAAACAAGACGAATCAGGTTTATTGCTGAAGAATGATATTGATGATCTGAACGGCATCGGTGATGGTGATTTTGCCGTCGCCGTTGAGGTCTGCAGCTTCTTCACAGAAATCATCGGCGGGTTGCTGGAGGACATAATTCACCACATACACAGCATCAGTGATGGAGACGTGGCCGTCACCGTTGACATCGCCCATCAGCACAGAGGTTGGCGTGTATTGGAACTCATAGAGATAGCTGCCCAGTCCATCCACTATTTCACCCTTGCTGTAGTAAGAGAGCCAGAAGAAATAGGTGTATCCGTCCTCGACGACATCGAAGTTAAAGTCCACGGATGTGGTGGCGGCGGGTTCCAGGGTGATATCCTGCTTCAGCGTCTGCACCGGGTGTCCTATTTGGGCCTCAGGTTCCCATTTGTATAATGTCGCTACGATCTCGTCGTCATAAGCGTTTGCACCATTGTTTGTCACCTCGGTTCTGACGACCATCGTCTGAGCTTGGATGACATCCCCCTCGGCATCGGGCATCGTCAGTGTGAAGTCCAAGTTAGCCTCTGCCGATTCTGTGATTTCCACCGTTGTCTGACCGATGATATTCTTGCCTTGTTGGTCTGTGGCCACATAGAGGGGCCACGTCCCTGCAGCATCTGGGCGGAAGAAGAAGGTGACCACTTCCTGGCCTCCGGCCTCGATGGCGGTTCCAGCAGCATACACCATTTTCTTGTCGGTGCCACTGTCTGTCAGCAGATAGAGTGGAGAGAAGAAATCGCCGGCTGCGTTGGACACGGTCACATCCACTTGCAGCACCCGATTTGTGTTTTTCTTGCCGATGATGTCAAAGTCGATGGCTTCCAAATCCTGCCTGATGGTGATTTCCTTCTTCGCCAGGACCGTATTTCCACTGTAATCCCCTGTGAGCCAGAGCGTGTAGGTGCCTTCTTCCATTGAGCCTATAAAAATACGGTATTCCTTGGTGTTGCCGGCAGCGATCTTTGTTTTTAGTGCGTTGACATACGTTTTATGATAGATGTCTGGGCCTTGGAAGATATAGAAGTTCTTCTTTATGTTGTCGCCAGCATTGGTGATGTTCACGCGAACGTACTGTTGTTGGTTCGGTGTGCCGACAGAGGCCAAGTCAAACTCGTTGATAATCAGGTCTTCCACTGGGCGCACCTCTATGGTCATTTCTTCGCCGGAGACATTTACCAGGAAATAGAGGTCGGCAGGCTCGCAGCGTCTCCAGGTCTCTTCACCGTTGAGCAGTGAGATGGGGACCAGCTTGTAGGTGCCGTCGGCGAGTTCTGTGGAGGAGAGGTCGAAGGGCACTGTGGTAAATCCCCATTCTGTGGCCAGTGTCGTCATTTTTGTGTCTTCATACCGGGTATCAAATGGGATGACCGAACCGTCTTCGTTAAGCAGTCCCAGACCAAAACCGAAGCCACAGGGTTCATCGTTATAATTGTAGAACCCCATGGAAAGCGTGAGGCCCTCCACAGTGGGGGAAAGGACTGTGGCCACAGTCCCCTCGATGGTCTCCTCCTCCCAACTGTCATCAGCATCGACGACGGGGAAATCCGGCCAGTTGCTGGGCTGGAGGCCAATCACGCAATTTACTTTATCAATAAAACCCATTCTGTTGATGTTGTTAGCACCGTATGGATTGGTGGCCTGCAGCTTGAAATAGCCGTTGGAATTGCCGTTCCAACCCCAGTTGAAATGATACAGTCCTGCGCCGTCATAGCCATCGCAGACGAAAGCGTGTCCATCGTAGAACGCCCCACAATACAGGACGGGTCGGTTCGCAGCCAGTTCGTTATAGATCAGTTCATCCCATTCGCTGATGGAGTATTGGTCCCGATACACGTATTGCCAGGTGTCGGGGTTGTAATCGAAATACTTGCTCATCCCTTCAGCCATAGTCAGCTCATAGGCCAAAGAAACATTCACGCCATAAATCGTCTCTGCAGCGTAACCGCAGTAGAGCATCAGGTCTGCCACCGCATTGACGGCCTCGGTGTCGTTACTGACATAGCTGGTCTTCATCTTGTCCCATTGGAATTGAATGGGTGGCAGGTCGTGGCTGGTGTCGGCTTCGGAGGTGGTGCTGTATCCGGGCACGCTCTGTGTCTGCACTTGCGGCCACTGGTAATAGTACATGATTTGTGCGGCTGCAGTGGCCACGCATCCGGTGAGGGTATATTGGCCGTTAATCATGGGCAGGTGAATGTTATAGACACCGTTTGAGTTGATGTCGTTATTGGCTCCACCCTGACCCCAATCGGTACGGAGGAGCGGTTGGATGGGTGGATGCGTCATCACCATCTTTGCGGTGCCGGCAGGTGCAGCCCTTCTCGTGGCACCACTGCGCTGCAGGGCCTGTATCTCGGCTGTCATCTGATCCAGCCAGGCGCGGAAGCTGTGGGGTAGGGTGTTCTCGTCAAAAGCGCCCTGTTCTGTATAACCTAAGATATCATCTGTGCAGTCATCGCCAGAGACAATGACAAAACCGCCGTTGTCCTCCACATTAAATATATAGAGGCTGGCAGCCGTGGCCGTCCGCTGGGGGGCACGCCGCAGGCGGATGTTTTTCCCTTGGATTTTCTTACCCTGCAAGAACTGCTCTGCTTTCTGCAGTGCCTGCTGTTCTGTCACCTGTTCTGCCCACGAGGCGGCTGGCAGAATGAGACCTAAAAAAATTACTAAGAACTTTCTCATAAATTGTTCATTCTTAACATTTGCGCTGCAAAAGTAAGGATTATCAGGGAACTGACAAAGAAAAACCCCGAAAAAGTGCAGGGAAAGAGGCAAAAAAACAAAAAATGCTTTTTTGTATTGGCCGAACCTATGAGAATCGGTTGGGATGATGCTTTTTGGGGGTGCTGAAAGTGCAGATTTATATGTTTTTTTCTGTTTTGTTGGTAATTTTAACGGTTTGATTTGAATTTTTTAGCATTTTCCTTGGTGGTTAAACATTAATTCACTATCTTTGCGGCGTGATTTAACAAAGGTAAAGACTTTATGTCTCGCAAAAGTGCTTTCTTCACCCTCGTCTTTTTGCTGGTGCTTCTCTTGGGCATCGGCTTTTGGAGTTGGAGGGCATTGGAAGCTCGCGAGCAGTCGGAGACATTTCGCATTGATCGTTTTGACCGCGTTCTGGATGAGTATGTTTCCTTGGGAAGTTTCACGGCACTGCATCGTATGAATACTGAGTATCCGATGGAGACGAAGTTGCTGATAGAGGATGTGTTGGATTTGGGGCGTGTCGATGAGGCAGATGTGGAGAAGCGTCTGCGGCGTTATTACCTGGATTCCACGGTGCAGGTGCTGCTGGAAGAGGTGCACCGGCAGTACACTGATGTCAGTGACTTGGAGGACGACTTCACCCAGGTCTTTGATGAGTTGCAGAAGTTGCATCCGACGTTCCGCGTTCCGCGAGTCTATACTCAGATTTCCTGTCTCAGACAAAGTATCGTGGTGACGGACACGCTGATAGGTATCAGCTTGGACAAATATCTCGGTGCGGATTTCCCCTTGTATAAGGACTTCTTCACAGATGAGCAGCGTTTTCACATGACACGTGAAGCCATCGTCTCGGACGCAGTGAGTCTCTATCTCCAATACTTGAAAATAAAGGGGTCGTCTCCGACTCAAAATTAAAGAATAATTGAATTGGAAAATCTTTCTGAAGCCAACAGCTTGTTCCCCGCTTTATACCTTATTCCCGTTGAACTCGGCGACACGTCTCAGGATCGCGTACTACCGGCTTATAACCGCGAAGTCATCCTTAGTATCCGTCATTTTATTGTAGAAGAAGTGCGCTCGGCCCGTCGGTTCCTGAAGCGTGTCTGTCGTGATATTGATATTGACAGCCTGACGTTTTACCCGATGGGAAAACATGCCGAAGGTGCCCGTTTTGTTGAATACCTGCGCCCCTTAGAGTCAGGCGAGCCTATGGGTGTCATCTCTGAAGCCGGTTGTCCCGCTGTGGCTGATCCCGGAGCAGACGTGGTAGCCATCGCTCAACGTCGAGGGTTCAAGGTGGTGCCGTTGGTGGGACCGTCATCTATGATTTTGGCGGTGATGGCTTCGGGGCTGAACGGCCAGAGTTTTGCCTTCAATGGTTACCTGCCTATTGACCCCTCGGAGCGCGTGAAACGGCTGAAGCTGTTGGAGAGTCGTGCCGTGCAGGAACATCAGACTCAGTTGTTTATAGAGACCCCGTTCCGCAATCAGAAGCTTTTCGACACGCTCTGTCAGACACTGCGGCCACAGACGCGGCTGTGCATTGCGGCTGGAATTACCACGGAGACGGAGTGGATATGGACGCACACGGTGGCAGAGTGGCGGCGCCAGTCTTTGCCCGACTTATCAAAAACGCCCGCCATCTTCCTCTTTGGAAGTTGACGGACGGTAGGGGAGGAAAATCGTTTTCCTCGGTGATTTAGAAGAACTTAAACGAATAAATTCAGAACGAAACGTGTGCCGCGGGTGAACTCGGGGTCGATATTGATGTCACCGTTCATCTTCAGTGCCATCTGTCGGCAGATGGGGAGTCCCAGGCCGTCGCCCGTCGTAAGGTCGCGCACCTCCAGGAAGGGCTTGAACACGTCCTCACGCTTCTCCTCGGGGATAAATGAGCCCGTGTTGGAGACCAGGAACTGATGCTTGTGTGCGCTGCGTTTCTTGAATTCCAGACGGATGTGCTCTCCTTCGGGGGTGTATTTGGCCGCGTTGTTCAGCAAGTGGAGAATGATGTGTGAGACATAATCTTTGTTAATCATGGCGCTCATCTGCGGCACATCCACCATCAGTGCCACATTGTTCTTGACTTTGTCGCGGATCTGGTCCATCAGGCTGTTGCAGAATGGGAGCAGTGCAGTCTCCTCGAGTTCCGCTTTCTCCTCGATGGTGGTCTCCAACTGTGACAGCGTCTGTATGTGGTCTGCAAAGTTTTGCAGCGCACGCACTTCGGGCTGTTTGGCATCCAGCTTCTGGAGTGTGGGCGACAATTGTGCCGAGATATTGCTGATGAAGCTGGCTTTCAAGGCGTTGTTCTCGTTGGCTAAGCGTATGGTCTTCTTCTGTCGGCGCGTCAGGACGATGAATCTCAGTAGAATGATGGCTCCGAGTGCAAGTACCACAGCGAGTGCTATGAGCAGTGTGCTGAGTCCCACGATAACTCCCTTGCGTGCGGCTAATGAGCTGTCGCGGTCTGCAATATCTGCCTCACCTTGTGCGATTTGCTGTTTGAGCGCAGCAATCTCGTCTGCGTGTTTGAGTGCAGCCACGGAGTCCTTCCAGACGATGTATCCGCTGTAGGCCTGTGCCGTGAGGCTGGCGTTGCCGGAGCGGCGGCCGTTGGTGATCAGTGTCTGCCAGACTTCATCCACCTTGTCATATTCCTTGGTGCCCGTGAGCTTCGCCACCATTTCCTTGAACACCGCATTGCCCTTCTCGTTCTGGCCGAAAGTGTAGTAGTAGATGGCCTTGGTGTAGAGCAGGTCGTTCTTCACGGCGTCGTCTCCGCTGGTGGCTGCCTGGCGTTCCATGATGTTCAGTTGCTCCAGGGCGTTGGGGCTCTTGCGCAGCTTCATGTACATCTGCATACGTTCCTTGGTCACATAGTACTGCAGGGCCGATGCGTTGGAGGGTTGAGCCGAGATGATGCTTTGGTCAATGCGGCGCAGCAGGTCGAAGGCTTCCTTGTAGAAATTCTCCTTGTAGTACAGCGCAGTGGCTTTCACGCCGCACTCCACACCCTGTTTCAGTTTTCCCTCGCGAACGTACTCCTCGTAGGCTCGGATGTAGGACGAACGTGCCAGCGCAATGTCGTTTTGGGCGTTGGCAGCCTCGGCGCGTTCCTGCAGGCTGCTCTTCTTGGATTCATCTGCAAAGGCTGTGGTGACAGTCAGGCAGAGAGACCACAGTGCAACGATAAAAAATCTTTTCATAATCATAATCTAATCATCTGCGTTTCTATTTCGGCTGCAAAGATACAACTTTTCTGCGAGAAATGTCACTTTTCTATAAGAATTATTGCACATCTGCCCCATTTTTACCCGAAAAATGCATTTATCCCTTCTTCAGGAAGGCCTTTGCACCGAAATAATAAACCCAAATCATTCCCACTCGATGGTGGCTGGCGGCTTGGATGAGATGTCGTAGCAGACGCGATTCACGCCGCGGACGTGGTTGATGATATCGTTGGAGACGTTGGCGAGGAAGTCGTAGGGGAGGTGAGCCCAGTCGGCAGTCATCGCATCGGTGGAGGTGACGGCGCGCAGGGCCACGGGGTGTTCGTAGGTACGTTCGTCGCCCATCACACCCACACTGCGTACAGGTGCCAGGAGGACGACGCCTGCCTGCCACACCTTATTATATAATGACTCGCCGTCCTCACAACGGTAGGCGCGCAGTGCACGGATGTAGATGTCGTCGGCTTCCTGCAAGACGCGGACGCGCTCGGGAGTGATGTCACCGAGGATTCTCACGGCGAGACCAGGGCCAGGGAAGGGGTGGCGTGTAATGAGATGTTCGGACATACCGAGCTGACGTCCAACGCGTCGGACTTCATCCTTAAACAACCACTTTAACGGTTCGCATAGCTGGAGGTTCATCTCTTCGGGCAGTCCTCCGACGTTGTGATGGCTCTTGATGACCTTGCCGGTGATGTTGAGACTCTCGATGCGGTCGGGATAGATGGTGCCCTGTGCCAGCCAGCGGCATTTACCATCAGACGATTTGCTGTTGACGATTTTCCTTGCTTCCTCGTTGAAGACTTCTATGAAGTCCCGTCCGATGATTTTGCGTTTTTGCTCGGGGTCTGTGACACCGGCGAGGTCAGTGAAGAAGCGCTCGGAGGCATCCACTCCGACGACGTTCAGCCCCAGCACCTTGTAGTCTTCCAACACCTGCTGGAACTCATTCTTGCGCAACATGCCGTGATCCACGAAAATGCATGTGAGGCGGTCACCTATTGCACGGTGGAGAAGTACGGCTGCCACGCTGCTGTCCACGCCTCCTGAGAGGCCGAGTATAACACTGTCTGTGCCAATCTGTTGCCGCAGTTCGGCCACGGTGGTCTCCACGAAGTTGGCAGCGCTCCACTCCTGACGGCTGCCGCAGATATCTACTACGAAATTACGAAGCAACTGTGTGCCCTGCAGCGAGTGAAATACTTCGGGGTGGAACTGTACGGCCCAGAGGGAGTTGCGGGTGGAGAGATCAGCATTGAGAGTGGAAGAATAATAGGCGGCGTACTTGACAGAGGCGGTGGAGGCAATGCACTGGAAGCCGTCGGGGATGGCGGTAATGGTGTCTCCGTGACTCATCCACACCTGACTGTTTTCGTCAAAGCCCTTGAAGAGGGGATTGCTACGGTCAAACCATTCCAGGTTGGCACGGCCGTACTCCCGGGAGGCTGCTGGCTCAACCTTTCCTCCGAAAGTCTGGGCCATCAGCTGCGCGCCATAACAAATACCCAAGACGGGGTAGTTACCGATAATAGGAGTGAGGTCGGGCTTGAAAGCCTCGGGGTCATAGACACTGAAGGGCGAGCCGGAAAGGATAACTCCGATTATGTCGGGGTCGCCCTGCGGAAATTTGTTGTACGGAAGAATCTCACAGAAGGTGTCCAACTCTCGCACGCGACGTCCGATGAGTTGAGTGGTCTGTGAACCAAAGTCGAGAATGATGATTTTCTGCATATTATGTATGATATGTTTGTTTATAGGGAAGCAAGGAATTCTTCGGCTGCGGCCAGGGTATCTACTTTTCCTACGTCCAGGAGGCGCAGGTCGTTCTTGACGACTGCACGGATATCTGCCTCGTCACAGTGGTGGAGGTAGAAATCGATGATAGGAAAACGCTCGGGCCACACCTCTAAGAGGGGGAACAAATCCGGCATCATAATGTGGATACCGCTGAAAGCCAACATCTTGTCATAGTGCACTTCCTGATATGGCGACTTCACCTGGCCGGTCTCCTTGTTGATCCAGCCCACGAGGCAGTCGGCGCTGTCGAAGAGCAGGTAACGCTTTGTCTCCCTGGGACTCACCACGAGGGCGGCAGCGGCGGCGCGAGGGTAGGGACGCTCATAGAAGGCCGCCAAGTCTATATTACTCAGGATGTCAACATTATGGATGAGAATGGGTTCGTTCCTGTCAAACAGTGGCAGGGCCTTCTTGATGCCTCCGCCCGTGTCCAAAAGGAGGTCCCGCTCGTCACTGATGCGGATATCCATTCCGAAGTATTTGTTCTCTGCCAAATAGTCGATGATTTGCTGTCCGAAGTGGTGCACGTTGACCACAATGCGCTCGAAGCCAGCCACTTTCAGGCGCTGGATGGCGTGGAAGAGGAGCGGCTGTCCGGCGACGGGGACGAGGGCTTTTGGCATGGTGTCTGTGAGTGGGCGCAGGCGTGTGCCGAGTCCTGCGGCCAAGAGCATTGCTTGTTTCATGATACTGTGTCTGTTATCTGTTTCTGGCCACCAACTCTAAGAGTTCGGGGCCGTAATCGTTGACGGTTTTGGCGCCTACCCCTGCGATCTCCAAGAGTTCATCGGGCGTGGCGGGCTGGGTGTTGGCGATGCCGAGAATGGCTTTAATGGAAAGGATGAAATGTGTGGGCAGCTTGCGCTCTGCTGCCAGCGTCTTGCGCCAGGCGAGCAGGGCCCGGTAGATGCGTGTGGCGGCTTCACCTTGGAGTCCGGAGGCTGCGGTGGATTTGGACGTGGCGGGTGTGGTGCCCTCGGCGTCTTTGGCCACATTGGTGGCTCGCTTGCGGGGTGCACGGGGCTTCTTGACCTTCACCTCTTCTGTCATTGCAGCCTTGGCTTTGGCGTCCCAGTAGGCGTTGAGGGAGAAGTCGCCCAAGCAGGCGATGAAGATATTCATCTTCTCCTCGTAGGCTGTCTTGATGTCTTGGAACTGTTTCTCTATGAGTTCTTTGCCACGGGCGTTGTCTATTTCCGGAATCTCTGTGTCTATGAGTTCTTGGAGCAGGCTTGCCGTCTCCTTGCAGTAGTAACTCATGGCAGCCTTGACGCGCTCGCGCAGCGTCAGGTTCTCTCTGAAACTCTCGGTCAGCGGGATGAGCTGGCGTATCTGTGCCTGGAACTTCACACCCACGGCCATCAGGCGGGCATCGGTCTCTGTGGCTGCATTCTGCACCAGATGGATATACGCCGGGAAGAAAGGCGTGAACTCACTGGTGAGACGCACATAATGGCGGAGCAGCATACTGATGCGGCTGAAATCGAAGACGCTGCACAGGATGTCTTCCACGTAGGAACGCCGGTCCCTGATGAAGGTGTCCATCGTGGGCTGGTGTTCACGGGTGAAAGCATTGAACTGCTGTACGTCAGGGTCGGTGGTAACCAGTGCTGGGGAGATCGGGGTAGATAGCACGAGGCCATCCAGTGTGCGGCAGCGTGAGAGCGCCACATAGACCTGCCCGTGGGAGAAGGCGCGACCGGCGTTGATGATCGCTCGGTCAAAGGTCAGGCCCTGGCTCTTGTGGATGGTGATGGCCCAAGCGGTGCGCAGCGGAATCTGCGTGAAGGTGCCCACGACCTCCTCCCTGATGACCCCCGTGGAGGGGTCGGTGGCGTAATGGCTGTTGGTCCATTCCAGCGGCCCCACCTGGATGCGGTCATTACCGCAGCGGACGGTGACTTTCTCCTCTGTGATGTCTTCCACGCGCCCGATGCGTCCGTTGTAGAAAGCCTTGACGTTGGAGGGGTCGTTCTTGCAGAACATCACTTGTGCGCCCACCTTCAGCGTGAGCTGCACGTCGGTGGGATAGGATAGTTCGGGGAATTCGCCCTTGATGGTGGCCTGGAAGGTCACGGGTGGCGTGGACAGTTCCGCCAGGCGTCGGCTGTTGAGCTGTGCGGCTTGGGCGTTGTGTGTCGTGAGTGTAATCCAGTCCTCTCCGGCAGGTGGCACGAAGGCGGGCAGGTAACGGCTGTGGAGAAGCTGGTAGGTGGCGGCCGTCAGCTGGCCGTCTCGCACGTCGTTGAGCAACTGAACAAATGACAGATCCTGTTGCCTATAGACCTTGCGGAGCTCTATGCATACGAAGTCCGTCTTCTGCAAGGCGGTGGAGGAGAAGAAGTAGGGCGTGGTGTAGAAGTCCTGCAGCAGTCGCCACTCTTCATCGGTAGCCACGGGTGCCAACTGCTGGAGGTCTCCGATGAGCAACAGCTGTACGCCGCCGAAGGGTTTGTCCCGTTGCTGGAAACGGCGCAGGATGTCATCGATGGCGTCCAGGAGGTCTGCTCGCACCATGGAAATCTCGTCAATCACCAGCAAGTCCAATGACTGCAAGATATTGATTTTCTGCTTGGAAAACGAGAACCGGTGTCGCGCGTCCTGTCCAGCCACCATCAGGCCTCCTGGCAGATACAGCCCCGGTGCCATCTGGAAGAACGAGTGAATCGTCATGCCGCCAGCGTTGATGGCCGCCACGCCTGTGGGAGCCACCACAATCATCCGCTTGTGGGATTCCTCCCGCAGACGTCGCAGGAACGTGGTCTTGCCCGTGCCGGCCTTGCCCGTCAGAAAAATGTTCCGATGGGTATAAAGCGCGTAGTTCCGCGCCATCTGCAGTTCTTCGTTTTCAGTAATCATGGTGCAATGTTACCTGTCATATTTTTACACACGGTAAGGCCTTTGTCCCCTCAGAAGCGGACGTAGAGCTCTGCCCAGATTTCGTTGTAGTCGGGGTCGGCTCTGTTGTTATCATGCACGCGGTTGTACTGGAGCTGCATGAGTAGGTTCTTGTGAATCTGGAAGTTGGGGCTGATGGAGTAAATGGCCTTCATCGTGTCCTTGTTGGCTTGCCGGCGATAGACGTCGTATTTGGCATAGACCTTCAGCCAGGGTGTGCAGGGTACACCTACGGTGGCATACCAACCGTCTGTCTTTCCTGTGCCGCTGAGGGTGCCAGTCTGCTCGTTATAGTCTGTGATGCTGTGTCCGCTACTGTGTGCATACTCTGCCCTGATGCTCCAGTCGTTGTGCTCATACTTGAGGGCAGCAGCCCAACGCTTGTTGCGGTCATAGCATTTGTAGGTGGCAGACCATCCAAAGAGTCCGATGTAAAGGTCTTTGATGGGTTGGAACTGGATGGTTCCGAGGAAATCCTTCTCGCTGTCGGCGTCGGCAGCGTTGATGCCTTGACCGTTCATTATCTGGAACTGGTAGTGGAGGTACCGATGGCCGTCGGACTTGGCGGGGAAGAGGTCGCCCTGCACTTGCAAGCCCTGGTCACGTCCGCCGTTGGCGACGCTGCCGTCTTTCTGCCCGATGCCGGCCATCTCACGGGTGATCTGTGCGTAGTCTCCGCTGCCTACGTCCCAGGGGTTGTAGGGGTTCTCAAAGAGGAAGGCGCGCTTGTACTGTCCCACCTTCACGGCCAGTTCCTTCCAGTGTTTCCACTCGAGGAAGTAGTCCTTCATGTGGAAGGAGGAGTTGCTGACTTGTGCCTGGAAGCGGTAGGTGAAGTCGGTGAGGATGGTGCCATCGACGTAGCAGCGTATGAAGCGCTGGCTGAAGCCGTCGCCGCTGTGGGCGCCGGAGGCGTCGCTGTAGGCGTACTTTCCGATGAAATAACCTCCGAAGCGGGGTGTGCTGGCATAGTCTGTCAGCTTGCGGCCCAACTGTGGCTGGCTGGTCTGGTTCTGTTCTTCGGGAGCATTGGTGTCCAACTCAGAGGCAGTAGCCGTGAGACACATGGATAGGAGCAGGAGGGAAAGAAACTGTTTCATAATCAATAAAATAGTTGAGTGAGCAGGAGTCCTACGATAGTACTGACGGCCACGCTAACAAGGCCTGGCATCATGAAGGAGTGATTAAGGAGGTATTTGCCGATTACGGTGGTGCCGGAGCGGTCGAAATTCACAGTGGCAATGTCACTGGGATAATTGGGAATGAAGAAGTAACCATAGACAGAGGGGAGCACGCCGAGCAACACGGGGCCCGGGATGCCGAGCGAGTAGGCGAGGGGCAGCATCGCCACGACGACGGCGCCCTGGCTGTTGATGAGCACACTGACTGCGAAGAAAGCAAAGGCGATGGCCCATGGGTACTGCGAAACGATATCCGAGAGACCGGCTTCCATCTCAGGCAGATAGTTACTGAAGAATGTGTCTGCCAGCCAAGCGATGCCGTAAATGGCTACAACGGCCACCATTCCAGCCTGCCACACAGGGCCTGCCACGGCCTTCTTGGGCTTTGCCTTGGCGAAGATAATCATGAGGGCAGCAGCGGAGATCATCACAATCTGGATGATGATATTCATGCCGATGGGTTTCATAATGGGCTCGCCGGCATCGTTCACCTTGCCGCTGTCAATAAGCGGACGAATATCCATTCCAATAATCTGGAACAGGGAATAGAGCACAATCACACCGAGGGCTCCGAGGAAGATATAAACAGAGAGCTTGGCGTGACGGTCCACCTTCTTGTCCAGCAGCGAGGCGGTGTCGCCGTACATATATTCGCGCATTTTGGGGTCTGCCAGACGTGCCTGGAACTGCGGGTCCTTGTCCAGGTCCAGACCGCGACGGTAACTGCAGGCAGATGCTGCCAAGAGGCCGCAAAGGCAGGCAGGAATCGTGATGGCAATAACCTGCAAGTTGTTGATGTCAAAGCCGTTGGAGTTACTAATGACCACGAAGGAGGCTACAGCCGCCGCGATGGGCGAACACGTAATACCAACTTGTGATGCCACAGATGCCACACCACAGGGACGCTCGGGACGGATGCCTTTCTTCAGAGCAATATCGCAAATGATAGGCATGAGCGTATAAACCACGTGACCAGTGCCCACTAGGACGGTGAGGAAGAAGGTGCAGAGGGGCGCCAGGAAGGTGACGTGGTCTGGGTGCTTGCGCAGCAGCCGTTCGGCCAGTTGGATGAGCCAGTCCATACCACCAGCAGCTTGCATGATGCCTGCGCAGGTGACTGCGGCAATGATGATGTAGATAACGTCTGTCGGAGGATTGCCGGGTTTCAGACCGAAACCCAGGACGAGGATGGCAAGTCCGATTCCGGAGATGGCACCCAGGGCCAGGCTGCCGTAACGTGAACCCACGTACAGGGCCAACAGTACAATCAGCAGCTGGAGGATCATGATGATAACCATAGTCGTTTGGAGATTTAATGAGTGAATGTTTATGGGTTGATTTATTGTTGATAGAAGATTTCATACTGGCGGGCCACATGGATGTGGTCGTGGTGGCGACGGATGTATTCGATGCTGTCTAACTGGAGCTGGTGAATATCCTCTTGGCCGGAGAGAAGGCGGCGCGCCATCTGTTCATAGACGTCTTGCTCGGTGGGCTGGACGTTGATGATGGGGCGCAGCTCATTTTCGCCCAGCAGCTGGTACTGCTCTTCCTCTGCGCCGCCCACGACGATGAGTCCCTTGGCCATCGCCAGGAGGGCGTTCATGGCGGGGGTGTAGCTGTAGAGCTGGTCCAGGAGCACGTGACTGGTGTTCATCATTTCCTGATACTGGGCAAAGGGGACGCTCTCTGCCTTGAAGATTTGAAGGCGCTGGGGACCGAAGTCGGCTTGCAGGCGCTGGAGGGCGGAGAGCATGATGTCTGTGCCTTTGTAGGCGGAGCGGCTGCGCTGGATGCCGATGAAGCAGTTGAGGGAGGAAGGAGGTTGCGACTTAGTCGCAACATACGGGACAGAGAGGGTTTGGGTGGGCGTGACGGTGGAGCGGTCGATGGGGAACGGGATGAAGCGTGTCTTCTCGGGGAAGAAGGGGCGGTAACACATTTCATACTCGTAGAGGCCGGTGAAGATGCCGTCCACGTCGGCGGCGATGCGGCGGTTGAGGTCACCCTTGGGGCCGTGCAACCAGTCGCGTATCATCTCGTCGTTCTCGGGATTGTGGCGCAGGGCGGAACCTATATTGAAGTCGCTGTAACGGAATGTCTTGCAGTCCATACCCACCTTGACCCAGTAATAATCGATGCCGAAGGCGCCGAGGAAGACGCGTCCGTTGTGGCGGCGCAGGAAGCGGTAGAAGGGCCAGATGCGTTCGGCGCGGAGGTCGATGAAGACTGGGTTGATGAGTTGCACGACGTCATAGCCTTTGAGCTGTGGCCACACGCGGGCAAGGTCGAAGAGGTAACGGATGCTGCCTGTCATGTTAAGGCTGCGGCGACGGAGGTCAATATTCCGGGGATAGTTCTTCCATCGGTCTCCGTCGGACACCACCGTGACGTCGTGACCCAAGGCGCGCAAGCCCTCGGCCAGCGTCCAATGGACATTGCTGTATTCGCCGACAAACAGAATCTTCATCTATATATTCTTTAATTGTTAATTTTTAATTGTCAATTTTTAATTCTTAAATGCCCCGTAGGCGCGCTGCTGGAGGTGGAAGAGGCGGAAGCTGGTGGTGAGCCAATAGCCTGGTTTCCAACGGGCGCGCAGGGGTAGTGCGGAAGGACGGAAGGTGTGGAGAATGGTGCGGAAACGGGTGCGCAGGGTGGTCTGCTGCTCTGCGGGAATCTCCTGCAAGTGACGTAGGAAGAGGCGGTAACAGCCGATGAAAGTCATCCAGCGTTGCTCCTGGAAGCGGCGCAGCAGGGTGGGGCGGATGCCTTCCTTCTTCAGGGCGAAGAGCAGGGAGAGCTGCGCCTCCATGAAGTCGAAGCGGCGCAGGTTGAAGGAATTCGTCAGGGAGCGCTGGTGTTTGCGATAAAAATAGGTACCCGCGCATGCGCGAACCTCGCGGCTGTGGAGGTAGTGGAGGCGTGAGGCGTTGTCGTCGCTGTAGAGGCGCGTGGTGGTGTCGAAGGGGAAGCGGCGATGCAGGGCTGTGCGTGTCACATAGAGTCCGTGCAGCTGCCAGCCGTCTAAACACAACTCAAAGGCTTGTTCGCCGGTGAGTGCCCTGCCACGAGCCAAGGGCAAGGGCAGGCCGTAATCTACTTCACGGCCGTCGGGTTCGTAGTGTTCCACCAGATGGAAGGCGCAGCAGTCTGTCTGTGGGTACTCGTCAAAGACCTTAACCGCACTCTCCAGTGCATCAGCAGAGAGCCAGTCGTCTGCATCCACCATGCAGACGAGGGGGGCCGTCACGTGCTCCAGTGCCAAGTTACGGGCCACTGCCTGACCGCTGTTTTCGTGGGTCTGCAGGACGTGTACGCGGCTGTCTTCCTGGGCGCGCTGCTGCAGCAGGGCCAGGGTGCCGTCGGTGGAGCAGTCGTCCACGCAGAGAATCTCGATGTCCTTTATGGTCTGACCGCACAGCGAGTCCAGACACTGCGGCAGCGTGTCTGCGGCGTTATAAGCAGCTATGAGGACGGCGACGGAGGGCATGGGAGGAAGGGAATATTAAGAGTGAATAATTAAGAGTGAATAATTAAGAGTGAATATTTAAAAGTGAATAAAATTGTGAATTATGAATTGAGCCTTAACCGCTTCTGTATCTTCTGCTTGAGGGACTGTATGAGGGTGGTCTCAGAGGCGAGAATGCGGTAACTGTAGGCGGTGGAGAGGACGAGGAGCAGGATGCCTACGGCTGCGCGCCAGAAGCCTGGCAGCAGCATACAGGCGACGACGGTGACGGCGAGCAGGAGCCCTTGGGCAGCGGCCAGACGCAGGGTGCTGGCAGAAAGGCGGACGTGGTAGAAATGCCCATAGACCAGCCCGATGAGCATCAGGTCAAAGAGTGCAGAGAGGGACAGCCCTATGCCAGCGCCCGTGAGGCCCAGCAGGAGGTAACCGCCGAATATCAGCCCTAATGAAACCACATCATAGATTACTTCCATCAGCAGAAACATTGCGGAGTCTCCGCAAGCCAGTGCCGTGTAACCCATGGGTACTGTGACACTGCGCAGAAACATATAGAACGCCGCGCAGACCGCCATACCTGTGGCAGGGAGGAAGGCGGTGGTGTTGAGCAGACGGATAACGAGGGGCATTGCCGTGACCAGGGCGATGAGCATCGGAGAGATGAGCAGCAGACAGACACGAGCTTGCTGGTTGATGGTCTGGTTGCGCTGCTGGGTGTCTTGGTTCACAGCGGAGAGACGCGGGAAGAAGTCGGCCTCGAAGGCGGTGAAGACAATGCCTGCATAGGTCACCATCAGGCCGTAACCCACGCGGTAGAAGCCCACGTCCTCCAGCGTGCCGTAATGGATCATCAGTGCCGGCAGCGCCATCGCCACGCCAGAACCTGCGATGGCGGCAAAGGCGTAGGGCAGTCCCACACGCACCAACTGCCAACCGTCCTGCAGCACGGCCCGCGAGAAAGGAGCAATGCGCCAGGGGTGCAGCGGCGTGGTGAAAGCCAGATGGATGCAGGTGACGGCCATGGTGCTGACGTCCAGCGCTAAGATAATACCCCGCGTGCCGAACGCCCAGAACAGAGGCACCGTCAGGCACAGCGTGGAGAGGGCAGCGAGTACAGAAATCGTGGCCACGCGTTTGAGGCGGCGGATGGCTTTGAGGATGGAAATCTCGCCTGCCGTGATGGCCAGTGCCATCACCATCGGCGTCAGCAGGGTGATGCTCCAGGCGGAGACTTCGGTGTCCTTGCCAAACCACTGTCCCAACCAGTGAGCCCCTGCCACGCACAGCAGTGCCGCAAAGAGTGAAATCCAGAAGCACCACGTCCGGATCACCAACACCCAATGGCCCACCTCACGGCTGTCACCACGGGCGAAGACCTCGGAGAGATGACGCACTGATGCGAAGGGCACGCCCAGGTTGCTGGTGCTGCTGACAAACTCCGAGACACTGACATAAACGCCCATCAGCGCGAAGCCGATGGGACCCAGCAGGTAGGAAGTGAGCTTCGTGCGGACGATACTCATCAGGATGTTCAATCCCTGCACGCCGCCGAAGACACCCGTGTATTTCAGTACGTGATTCAGCGCACTTTTGCCTGAATTTTCACCTTTCATAGGTCTTTTTGTCACATTTTCGGCGCAAAGTTATAAAAAGTTTTGATTTTAGGGTTTAGAGTTTGGAGTTTTTTGTACCTTTGCGCCCGATTTTAAGCAATAAATGACGTTTTAACCCCAAAATATCTAAGATAATGGCAGGATACCTTGTAGATGATACGCGTAAAGTGACCACGCATCGCCTCTACGAAATGAAACAGAGCGGCAAGAAGATTGCCATGCTTACCTCCTATGATTATTCGATGGCCCGTCTCGTGGATGGAGCCGGCGTGGATGTCATCCTCGTGGGTGACAGCGCTTCCAATACGATGGCAGGCAACGTGACCACGTTGCCTATCACACTGGATCAGATGATCTACCACGCCCGCAGCGTCGTCCGCGGCGTGACCCGTGCCCTGGTGGTCTGTGACATGCCATTCGGCACCTATCAAGTTGACCCGCAGGACGCCGTGCGCAATGCCGTCCGCATTATGCAGGAGACTGGCTGTGACGCCCTGAAGCTGGAAGGCGGCGTGGAAATCATTCCCGCCATCAAACTCATCCTGGACGCCGGCATCCCTGTAATGGGACATCTGGGACTTACTCCGCAGAGTATCAACAAATTTGGCACCTACGCCGTTCGTGCCAAGGAACAGGCCGAGGCCGACAAGCTCCGCTCCGACGCCCAGGCGCTGGAGGAGGTTGGCTGTTTCGCCGTCGTCCTGGAGAAGATTCCAGCCGCGCTGGCAGCAGAAGTCACACAGGCGGTTCGCATACCCATAATCGGAATCGGTGCGGGCGGTGCCTGTGACGGTCAAGTCCTGGTGGTGCACGACATGCTGGGTATGAACAAAGGCTTCTCTCCCAAGTTCCTCCGCCGCTACGCCGACCTCTCCGCCGTCATCACAGACGCTGTAGGACAGTACGTCACAGACGTCAAAGCCTGTGACTTCCCCAACGAGAACGAACAGTATTAAGTTATTGGAGTCCGAGATAATGGTATCTGGAGCGTTAGATGCAGGTCATCTGTCACTGGAATGAGTAATGAGTGGGGTTGCCCACAAAAAGGAATATGATGAAAAAATTTTTTTTGTTTGAGAAACACTACACTCTACACTAAATTGGTAGGATCAGTGTAGAGTGTAGTGTTTTCTGAAGAAAAAAAATTTTTTTCTTAGCACGCGGCCAGTGTCTAAAGCGTCGGTGGCCAAAGGAAAGTGGTAAGTCGTAAGGCCGCAAGTGGTAAGTCGTAAGGCCGCAAGTGGCAAGTCGTATAGACGCAAGTGTTGATGGGACTGGACGCACATACGTTTTAGTGGCGCATATTGAAGTAATCTATATCAATGTAGCCGTCGTCGGCGAGGTTGTTGTAGTTATAGATGCCGATGCGGTCGCCTCGGTAGAATCCCCATGAGAGGTTGTAGGTGTTGCAAGGGATGAAGTGTGTGCCGTCTGTGCTGTAGGCAAACTGTGACAGGCCGTCAAGACCCCAGGTGGAACGCAGCCAGAGGGTGGGGCAGGAGAGTGCTGGTCCGCGCTGGGACTGGTCGTCTTGCCGCATCTCCAGGAATGTCTGTCCCTGTTCTCTCATCACCCCGAGGCAGCCGCTGTGGGCGGCGAAGTGGCAGAGTCCCGCGTGCTGTCCGTCGGCCAAGTGACTGATGTCCATCAGCACAGTGACCTCGTTGTGTGGTGTGCGGAAGCTGCGCAGGGTGAGGGTGTTACCTGCTTTCAGCAGCTTGTCGTTCTCCAAGGGCGGAAAGGCGCGGAGTCGCAGCCAGCCAGGGCGTTCGGTGAGGGAAAAGTGGTCGGCGCGAGGCTGGTAGTTCCATTGAAAGTGGGGAGGAAGAAGGAAGGGGTTATGGGAGTAATTGGAACTATTGGAACTATGGGAGTTTTGGGAGTTATGGGGCATGGGGCTCTGCCAGACCATGTGGCCGGGCAGCCCTGGCTCGGTGAGGTCACCTATCATGGGCCAACCGTCCTGCCAGGTGACGGGCAGGAGGCTTACGATGCGGCCGCTCCAGTCGCCCGAGCCGTGGTGAGTGAGGAAGTACCAGTGAAGCGTGGAGGGTGTAGCGTTGAAAGAGATGATTCCGCCCTGGTTGGGTTCGTTGGCTTCACGGCAGGGAAGCAGGAGTTGGCGTTCCTCACTGAAAGGGCCTGTCATCTTGCGGTCACGCTTGGCCATCACATAACGCCCTATGCCGTCGCGGTGTTCGCTGAAAATCAAGTAGTAATAGCCGTCGTGGTAGATGAGTTTGTTGGCTTCACGGCCGTTGCCCTCGTTGACGAGGCGTGCGGAGGTGCGGTCTATGGAGCGTCCGTCGGCGGCCATGCGGAAGAGATAGGTCTTGTAACCCTCACGGAAACAGGTGCCTACGAACCACGCGTTGCCCTCTTCGTCCCAGATGGCGGAGCAGTCGTCCCAGCCGCTTTCCAGGAGCAGGGGCGTCAGGGGCTCCCATGGCCCTTCGGCTTTGACGGCAGACGTCATGAAGAAGCCCTCGTCCGGGGCACCGAAATAAAGGTAGAAGCGGCCGTCGTGATGGCGCAGTGTGCCGGCCCAGATACCGCGGCCGTAACGGTCCATCTGCTGCCAGCCCAGCGCCGGGGAAATCTGCGTGAGGTCGCTGACGGCGTTGCCTACAATCTCCCAGTTCACGAGGTCACGGGAATGGAGAATGGTCATTCCTGGCGAGTACTGCATGGTGGAGCTGATGGCATAATAGTCATCGCCCACGCGGATGCAGTCCAAGTCACTGAAGTCCGCAGGGATAATGGGATTCAGGTAGGTCCCGTCGGGCTGTTCGCCCCACGTGTCCCACTGTCCCCACGTCCGCGAGAGTAAAGTCCCCTCCCGTCCTCCCCCTGTTAGGGGAGGAGAAAGAAGTGAAAGAAGAGTGAAAACCAGCAGTATCTTTCTCATAATCATTGGTCTTGGCTGATGACCTTCTTCCCTTTTACGATGTGGATTCCAGAGGAGAATTGACCATTGACGATTTGGCGTCCGCTGATGTCGTACACGACGCCAGTCTCCTCGCCTCCTTTCTGGGAAGGGTCGGGGGTGTGTCTTTGGATTCCGTCTAATGTTCCGAAACGGATAAGCTTGACTTTGGAGGCGCGGAACTCCTGCTGTGCGGCACCGTGGCTGAGGTCGGCCTGAAAGCCGAGAATGACTTCCTGTGACTGTGGCAGCTCGAAATAGATCCCGCGGAAGGTGGTGTTGTCCTTGCCAGCATCGCTGATGGCATCGTGAGCGAGTGCAAGTTCGGGAATATTTGCGGTGGGAACATTCTCTGTGGCGGCGTAGATATAGGCTTGATGGAGCTGGTAGTTGGCTTCGTAGGCGGCACCGAAGTAATAGTTGCCCGCGTCCAGCGTGACGCGGCGAAAGACACGGGCGTTGGAGAGGTCGCCGCCGGTGCTGTTCTGGCGGTCGTCCCAGATACCCAGGGTCAGGCAGTCATAACCCGGGTAGCGGTCGAGGCCGCCTCGCGTCCCGTCGCCACCTGCAGGTATCTTGTAGTTCTCGACGGTCCAGTTGGCGGGCGTGCCGTAACGCGAGGTGGTGGATTGTCCACTGACGCGGGCGAAACGGCTGGCTTGCAGAAGTTTCTCCACTGTGATATCCTTCTGGGTGCGGTCCTTGGCGCTGTCACTGTAGAGCAGTCGCACCTCGTCCACGCGGAATTCCTGATTGACATTACCTCCCTGCATATTTGCCTGGAAGGCGAGCACCACGTCCTGTTCCTCTGAGAGGTCGAAGCTGATGCCGTAGAACTTCCCGTCGGCAGCACATTTACTCATGGACAATTTTGCGATGGCCTTGCTGTTGATGGCACTGGTGTTCAAGGGTTCGGAAGCGACATAGATGAACGCCGTCCCGAGTTGATAGAGTGCATTGAAGGAGGCACCGAAATAATAATGTCCGGCGGGCAGGTGCACGGTGCGATAGATGCGTGCGTTGGTCATATTGGTGGCCGGTTGAGCGTCTTCTCCGCTCCATTTTCCCATCATGAGTGTGTTGCGTCCGGGATAGTTGTCGATTCCGTTTTTGGTGCCCTTGGAAGCATCGTTCTGTGGAATGGAGAAGTTCTCGACGGTCCAGTTGACGGGCTTGCCGAAGCGTGACCCCATCTCTGTGGCTGCGAAGTTGTTCTTTTCCAGCAGATAGTCCAGTGTGATGTCCGTCTGTCCGACTTCATCGGGCGTGCCGGCAAGGTTGAAACCCGACTGCTGGAAAGTGCTGTAAGCACTGTGCAGTGAGGCGATGGCGGCGAGCTGTTCTGCCTCGCTGGGAGAACCAGCGAGCACGGCCCGAGCGGCATCTAATTGCTGGAGAAAGACATTCAGCTTCAGTGGATTGGGCTTTCCTGTGTTATTGGATGCGATGGCGGCGTATGCCTCGGCTCGCTGCTGATAGATGTCGATGACTTCCTGCAAGGAGAGCGATTTGGGTGCATCGGGGTCAAAGGTGATTGCCAACACGGGTGCAATCTCATTGGGGTGTTTGGCAGGCAGCGTCACCGTCAGTCCATCGTCGTCCTGTGTGAAATCTATCTCACCTGCTCCCAACAGCTTAACGCTCTGCACCTTGCCTGAATAGGAGGTAGCGAGTTTGCCAAAAGCCTTGAAGGAGAACTGCCGGTCAGAGGGCCATCGCATAATGGTGGCATAAAGGGTGTCGTGACGCTCCACGTAACGGACGTCCTGGTCGGAATAATTAATGCCCTCGTTGAAGCCCTGTGCGTTGAGCGGGTTGGCGCTCTCAAAGAGCGGCCCTTCACCATAGACTTTCCAGGGACGTGTGGCGAAGATGCTCTCTCCGTTGATGTCCATCCAAGCTTTGATGCCTGCAATAATCCGGCGCTCGTTGTTGTCGATGGTGCCGTTGCCTCGCACAGGGATGCTGAGGAGGAGGTTGCCGTTCTTGGAGACGATATCCACGAGCATTCTGATGACCGTCTCGGCAGACTTATACATATTATTATCCCCCTCGTACTTGCTGTAGTGCCAACCTCCGATGCACGTGCAGGTCTGCCAAGGCAGGGGCTGACACTGGTCTGGAATACCGCGTTCGACGTCCCACAGCATTGCCTGTTTGTGCTTCTCCTCCAGAATCTTGCCCGTTACCACTACTTGCTGCTGGCCGTCGTGTTGGGCGGCGCTGTGGTTGTAGTAGTGCTGCAGGATGCGTAGGCTGAAGAGGTCGTCGGGGTTGGTACTGGCGCCATAGAAGGGGAGCACGGTGTCGTCAAAGTAAAGCATATCAGGGTTGTAGGCGTTGATGCACTGCAAGACTCTGTTCTGGAATTTCTGCATGTATTCCTTCGATGGTGGGCAGACGCCATTACCCCAGCCCCACTGGCTGTGGATGCTGCCCCAGTCGGACCAGTTCTGGCTGTGGGCATGGTTCTGGGCGTAGAGTTCCTGCGGGTCGTAGCCTTCCCACCACTGGCCGGCGCCCTCTTCCTTTGTCACGCCTGTGTCGGCCTCGCGTCCCACCTCAAAGAATGTCCAGGCGTGGGCACCATGCATGGAGACGCCGAGCCGGAGACCGTACTTGCGGCATTGGGCAGCCCACTCGCCAACGATATCTCGTTTGGGCCCCACATTCATGGAATTCCACTCCTGATAGGGGCTGTCCCAGCAGTCGTAGTTGTCGTGGTGCTGTCCCATTGCCATGAAATATTTGGCTCCGGCACTGGCATATAACTGTATGAGTTCCTCGGGGTTCCACTGGGCCACCGTCCAGTAGCGGCAGAAATCCTTGTAGCCCCAGTAGTGACTGGGATAGTGGCCGAAATAGTTGTAGAAGGTGGTGCGCTGGTTGCCGGTGCCGTACATGGAGCGTGCATACCAGTCGCCGTCTTCGGCCTCGCATTGGGGGTCCCAGTGGGCCCAGATGCCGAACTTGGCGTCCCGGAACCACTCGGGGCAGTTCCAGGCAGAGAGGTTGTTCCAGTCGGCCTCGAAGGCGCCTGTCTCAACGGCTACGTCTTCGGTGGGCACCTGGATTTCATCGTGAGGGCGCACGTAACCTGCTTCATGAGGCTGGGCAGAGAGCGTTAACAAGCATGAGAATAATAATATGAGCAAAGAACAAAGATGTTTCATGACTTCAATGATTACTATTGTTAATAATAATGGAAATTTACTGTACCTTGACGGTTCGACCATCCTTGTACTTCACGATAGTGATACCACGAACGGGCTTGGAAATGCGCACTCCGAGGATGTCGTAGTAGCCTTCGACTTCGTTGGAAAGTGGTTCCGCATTGCGGTCTCTGACAGCGTTCAGGTTGGAAACGCCATAATAGAACAACTTGAAATCGTCAATGACCAACAAATCGTTCACCACCTTACTGGTAAGTTTGGCGCCAATGGTCATTATTCTTTCTACCGTTTGTTCGAGTTTCAGGAAATTATCGTAGCGTCCGGCATTCAGATAGGCCGCGATAGCATCGTTGTTGGTCGGTACATAGATTCCTGAGTACAATGATTCGTTGCCGCCCTGGTTGAGCTTGGTATCGGCACCACCCTCGGCTATATGTTTCAGGGTCTTTATCTTGCTATTGAGGGTGATGCTTGCTTTAACGTTGTTGGTGCCGTTCACATAATCCTGGATGGAAGTGGAAAGGGTTCCCGGGCGTTGATAACCGCGTACCTTCAATTCATAGACTCCCATAGGCATCTTGACGGGCAGTTGGTAAGTGGCGGTGAAGGTGGCGGTATTGGTGGACTGGATTCTGCCGTGGGTCAGTTTGGGCAGTCCTGTCCATCCGGCGCCTGTGGTCAAATCTGCATCGTCAATGAGGAACGAGATGTCAATGGTGTCGAGCACTTCAATGTTGGGCAGATAGCTGACGAGGTTGTTGTAAAGAGCCTGTACTGCCTCTTCGGTTTCAGCGGGTGTGAAGTTGTCCTTGGCCTGCTCAACATCCTCAACCACAGCCAGAAACGCTGCATCCTGTCCCTCTTCTAATTCATGGTGTCGGACCACAGGAACCGTCTTGGAACCGGCAATGAGGCGTTCCAAACGTTCCTTGTTAAAGTTGTTGGTAGCAGTTTCCATTTCTACCACCTCCTCGGGTGTGTAGATGAGCCAAAACTGTTTGGTGGCGGAGTTTGCAAAGTTGAGGGCTGGCGTGGAGGGAATCGATTTGTAGGCACTCTCGATGGACATCACCGGGGGATTCTCAAGACGGTTGCCGCGAGCGAACCAGTAGGGTTTTTTCGTGAATACCTGACCGCCGATGTTGAAGTTTGATGTGATGCGGGCAGGCATCAGCTGAATGGCCTCCGTGGTCTTGGGTTGTTTTGCATTAAGACTCACAGAACCCATGAAATTGAAGTACTTGCCGCTCTTGAGGTTCTTAATGAAGTAGAGCCCTGTCAGCTTGTCGTAAATAATGTTCCAGGCGTAGGTGCTGTCGGCCAGTAGTTCTGCGGAGTTGGATACCTCTTGATACTGCAGCTTGCCAGCAGTGGTTTCACAGAGGTACTTGCTGTTGGCGCCGAAAGCCATATTGGTGATGTAGTAGTGCAGCGTGTCGATACTCTCGAAGCTGTAGAAAGGACAGGCACCGTCGTACACTGCGGGCAGTCCGTCCTCGTAAAGGGCCTGTGCGAGGATACAGGAGCGGATCTGCTGCATATCGTTGCCATTGCCCTCGTAGCAGATGTGCATCCCGTCGCCGTTGCAGTTGTAGTTGCCGCGACTGCTGTCGTAGTTCTCAAAGAAATGAGTGACGCGGTTGGCGCGTTCACCCAGCCACAAATAGTTGTCGGGATGTAGCTCCTGACTCCAATAGCGTCCGTGCTGTCCCACACCTGTTCCGTGCATCATCTCGTGAACCATTGTGCCCGTATTGCAGCGCCAGGGACCCACGTTGATCCAGCCGCCGTAGGAGCAGTCGGCGGTCTCGGTACCGGGGCTGTAATTGGCTGTTGGGTGGAAGCCCTTGATGGCTGTCCAGGTGTTGTAGTAAGCCGTAGCCTCAATCATGGCATTGTTGAGCCATTCGTTGTGCTCATCGTCGCCGTTCCACAGGAAGGTGTATTCAGTCTCACCCTTGGGTAGGGTGATGACGCGGATGGGTTCGCCATAGCCCACGGCGTAGGTCTTGGTTATGGCGTAGGCGCGCACCCAGTACTCGGTGGAAGGTTGCACATTATATAATACATATACGGGCGAGTAGTTGGTTTCGTCGTTGCTTTGGTTATTGGAACTGTGGGCATCTAATACGGTGGGTTCTGGATTCTCAGCCCAGCAGAAACCGCACTCAATGATATTGCTGCCAGTAGCTTTCAGACGGCCTACCATCGCGCTACTTCCCACAATGACTTCTCCCGTGGTCACTTTAGGAGCAGTGCCGCTGCCATTGAGTACATTGTAGGCAAAGATGGCTTCCTCAATGATATAATCGGCTGTAGCCACCTTGTCGGCATCTATTTCTCCACTGGCTTTCAGGCTCTTGGCACTGGTGATGGCTGTCTGTAGTTTCTCCTGCCCATTGGGTTTGCCCGTAGCCAACGCCTTCTCGCCTTTGGTGATGATGGCATCAAGTTGCACGTAGAGGGCATTGCTGGTGCGGGCATCAGTCACGGCAGTCGTCAGTGCTCTGGAGGCAGCATCGCGCCCAGTACTTCCCGTTACGGCCTTCGCATCGGCAATAGCCTTCTGCAGAGCCTCCTTGATGGCGGTGTTCATATCCTTGCCTACAAGTTCTTCGGCCTGTTGGATAAGCTCGGTGAAAGCAGCCTGCTCGGCCTCTTCGTCGAAGCCCAAGAAATACAAATGGAAATCGTCCACACAACAGTAGTTACCCGTAGCGCTGATAGTCTGGTAGCCTATAGTGACTTCGCCGGACACGCTGACGAACTCCACTTCATATCTACCATAGACATTAACTTCCGTGCGACTATCACCGGCAAAGAGGTAGGCTCCCCTCTGCTTCGTCCTGGGGCTGGATTCTTGGATGTTCTGGGCTACAGCATTGAGTTTATAGCGACCGTTGGGAAGGTCTTTTAGATTTTGCCAGAGTTTGGAATCGCTGACGCCACCGCTCCAAGTCCACGTCTCGGCGTAGGTGTTACCCACCTTTCCAAAAGTGTTGTTGCCCTGAGTGCCCATCCCGCTGAACTGCCAACCGTCGTTACCGCTCTCGAAGCTGGGATTCACTATGAAGTTGGTTACATCCATCGGATTCTCGGGCCTTGCCAAGTGCAGACGATAGGCCGTGATAGCCTCCTGCAGACGCTTGACGGCAGCATCCATACCTTCATTTTGCGCAGCATTCATCAGCACTTGCAGGGCCTCTCGGGCGGCTTCTAACTCCGCTCCCTCGGCACTGCCGTCGTGCTGGTTCAGGTCGTCGGCCTCGCCAACCAGCTGTTCCAGATAGTCCTTGACGTCCTCATAAATGAGCTGATAGCTCAATCGAAAGTTGTCAATGCAGACATAATTGCCTGTGCAGTTCTTGATTTCGGCACCGATGCGCAGGTTGCCGTCCTTGACCACACTGGTTACCGTGTAGTCTGCAGGCTTGTTGAAGTTGGTCTTCTGGTCATTGGCATAGATCCAGGTGCCTGTGCAGACCTTGTTCTTGTCGCTCTCCTTGACATTCTGGCAGGCGACGGTCAGTGTGTAGGTTCCTACAGGCATGTTCGAGAGATCCTGATAGATGTAGGCATCGCCTGCTGTACCGCCCGACCACACCTCGCGATAGTAGCCGCCATGTTTCAACGGGAACGTGTTGTTGCCTTGTCGGCCAAACGAATTGGTTTTCCACAGTGAACGGCCCTCCTGTTCAAAGTCGGGGTCGCTGATGCGGTCTGTCACATCGGTTTGAGCCCACGTGCTCATAGTGCATACAAGGGTTGCCAAGAAAATAGTTAGTAGTTGCTTCATAGTCTGATAATTATTATACAATGTCAATTGTCCATTATACATTGTCCATTCTTCATTCCACCTCCCACTCCCAGACGCCTTTGACACCTTCGGTGATGGTGAGACGGAGGTAACGGAAGGATGCGTTGATGAGGTCGGTGTGTGGCGAGCGTTTCTGGACATCTTCGTGTCCGCCGCAGGGCTGCCAGGTGCGTCCGTCGGTGGAGCCTTCAAGGCGGTAGGCGTGTCCCGCTGTGGGCCGGACGAAGGCGATGTGACTCTGGTGAATGGTCGTGGCTTTCCCGAGATCGATGGTCAGTGAGGGTTGCCGATCGAGGTCGCTTGCCATCCATCGTGAACCGTTGGCACCATCAATGGCGAAGTCGGCCACAAAGTGTTCTGTGCGCTGACAGCGGGAGTCGTTGAAGAAACGGATCTTGTGGGACGCCTTAGTGCTTGATGCCGTCACGGCTGTGGGCTTGAGAACCTTGAATTTTTCACTTTTCACTTTCTCATTTTTCACTTCCAACGCCCCCACACCGTCTAATGTCACTTCCACGGGTTTGATGGTGCCGTCAGCGTTGAACTCCAGTCGGTTGACGTAAGTCTGGCGGTTGGTGCTGTTGCGGCTGAACTCCAAGAAGGCGAAGTAGTATTCTTCTCCGTTATTGAACACGCAGCCGTGCCCGGGTCCGAAGACGCCTCGGCGCACACTGGTCGTGGAGATGCGGTCTTCCTCCGGCACTTCGTAGGGACCGAAGGGTGACGTGCGGCTCATCATGTAATAGTACTCGTAACACTCGTCACCGCCGATGGTATAGAGGTAATAATAGATGCCGTTGCGCTTGAAGAAGATGGGACCCTCGCTGTATTCCTTGCGGCGGGTCTGCAGTGTGCGCACGTCGGAGACTGTGCGCATATCCTCGCCCAACTTGGCCACACGACGTCCTCCCCAGAAGATGTAGGCTTGTCCGTCGTCATCTATAAACGCCTCTGCATCAATGCCTCCGCGGTCGTCGCCCTGCAGGAGTGTGGCTGTTGGTGTGAAGGGCTTCTCAAACTTATCCACTCCTCCCACGAGGGAGAAGGGGCCATCCGGGCTGTCGGCCACCGCCACGTGCATGAAGCCGTTGACGGTGGGGTAGATGTACCACTTGTCGCCCCTTTGCACGGCCTTGCTCGGTGCCCAGTATTTCTCGTTCTCGGCAGAGGGGAAATAGGTCCCGTTGAAACTCCAGTGGACGAAATCCTTTGACTTCCAGACCACAGGAGGGCCGGAGGTCTCCAGACCGCGCCCGTAGCCGTCGGTGGTGGCATAACAGTAGAAGGTGTCGCCTATACGTTCAATGCTGGCATCGGCGATCATATCTGGCACCAGCGCTTGACCGAAGGGGTTGGCGGGTGTGGCGGTGAGGGCTGAGGGCTGAGGTGTGGACAGGCGGACGAAGCCGAAGGTGGTGCGTCCATCGGTGCGGCGGACGAGCACTTTGCCGGCAAAGTCATCCTCTTTGAACTTCACGTCTTTGGCTTTGAAGGTGAGGATGAAGTCGTTGCCGTCTGTGCGGGTGGCAGTGGGGCTGGAGCCTCGTCCGTAGTCCACTTCACGCGGTGAGCCGAAGCGGAGGGTAGTGAGGTCGAGGTCTGTCTGCGGGGAGAAGCCTTCCTCGGCAAGGAGGCGCAATTCCATTTTGCTGTTTTTCCATTTTCCATTCTCCATTTTCCATTCTCCATTATATAATACGAGGTGATCTCAATGAGCCGCTACCTCTCCGCCAAATACCAAGCCCTTGAAGTTT
>JAFZSP010000037.1 GCA_017619335.1 Bacteroidaceae bacterium | reverse complement strand
CTCGCCGCAACTCCCGCCTTCGACGTGGAGCTGGAGGTGGAGTATGAGACCGCCCTGGCCCTCTCCGAGACAACGGACAACAGCGCTGCACTGACAGAGTGGAACGGCTACGAGGCCGACGTCACCCTGACGCGCACGCTGCAGACAGGCGGCTGGAACACCCTGGCATTGCCGTTCAACGTCGAGGCTGCTACGCTTGCCGCCATCAACGCCAAGCTCGCACTGATGGGCGGCAGCATGACTGTGAAGGAACTCACCAGCTCGTCATTCGCCGACGGCAAATTGACGCTGGACTTCGCCACCGCCACCAGCATGAAGGCTGGCACGCCCTACCTCGTGAAGGTCACACCTGCAGACGTAAACCTCGCCACTATGCCTTTCACCGGTGCAGAGGTCAGCAAGACTCCCGTGACCGCCGAGACTACTGCTGTCGATTTCGTACCCACGCTGGGCAAGACGCTCGTCACCGGCCCCGCCGGCGATGAGAGTAATACACAGTCCGTCCTCTTCCTCACGAGCTATGATAGCAAGAGTTACCTCATCTATCCCTCCGTGGTCAACGACGACACGCAGGAAGCCAGCTACATGAAGGGCTTCCGCGCCTACTTCCAGCTGAAGGGCGAGGCACAGGGTGTCAAGTCCTACACCATCAACTTCGGCGACGGCGAGACAGGAATTGGTGAAATTCATAATTCACAATTCACAATTCACAATGAAGATGGCACATGGTACGACCTGCAGGGTCGCCGTGTGAACAAGGCACAGAAGGGCGTGTTCATCATGAATGGAAAGAAAGTAATCAAGTAATCCTCTAATCCTCTAATTTTTGACAACTATGATTAAGAAAGAATATTTGAAGCCCGAAGTGCTGGTGGTGAAGCTCCAGCAGCAGGCACACATCCTGATAGGTTCCGTAACCGGCCTCGAAACCACCGGACTGGATGAGTTCCCCATCCTTCCTCCCGGCGAAATGCCCGGTCTCCCCACCACCGGCGGTGTCCTCTGGGACGACGCCTGGTAAATTTTCAAGAGAAGCTTCCCCCGCAAGAGGGAAGCTTCTCTGTTAAGTAGGTGCGTAGCTGTGGGGTAAGACGGTTTCACCGTCTAGTTTCCGTGTGATGTTGTCAATGACGCTGGTTTCTCCATAGGTAACACGGGTACTTCTCTCCTTATTTTCCTCAAAAAAAACCTCACACCCTCACCTTTTGAAGTAATGGATTGGGGCTCAGGATAATAATGTGTGAGAGTTTGTGTGAGGGCAGGTGAGAGAGGTGATGGTTTTAACATTATTTATAGGTGGATTCTGTCCTAAATAGACAGGTATTTCGGATTTTTTTTGTACCTTTGCACCATGAAATATAAACCGATTTATAAACCTCTTAAACCACAGAGACACGAAAGTCTCACCGATGAGACACAGAAGTCTCACCTTTGAGACAATGGAGTCTCACCAGTGAGACAAAGGAGTCTCACCAATGAGACGCAATAGTCTCATCCGTGAATAATTCATGAGACGCATTAGTCTCATCCACGACATTATTATGAGACAGTGGCCAGGATGCGGGTTCAAAAAACGGAAAGGATACGGTTCCTTGGACAGAATTCGGCCATCAATTATGTTAAAACCCTCACTTCTCTCACCTGCTCTCACACGATCCCTCACCACTTATGTGTCTAATCACCAATTCGTTATCCAAAGATGTGAGGGTTGTGACGGTTTTTTCTGGAAAATCATTAATGAATATGTGTGCAAGCGATGGTGTCTGTTCATCAACCCCGCTTGCGATAGTTGAGTATGTTTCTTCCAATCGGTTTACTCCGAGAAGACAAAAAGAGCGGAATCGGGGTCGTTTCCTGTCATTTATTATAGCAGAAAGCAGTCTTAGAAGAGAAAAAACAGGTCAAAGTGGGGAGGAGGCGCAAAAAAAAGGAGGAAGAAAGACGTTTCTTGGGAAATAATGAGTAATTTTGCAGCAAATTTCAAACCTCTGAGGTCAATTCCAAAATCGCAAATTCACCATTCATATAACGAACGACACATGAAAAAGGTTTTCAACAAGAGTTTGGGGCTGGTGGCCGCGCTGCTGCTGCTGGCACCCACCGCTGTGTTTGCTGCCAAGACAAACACGCTGACATCTCCCGACGGCAAGATTGCCGTGGAGTTGAACATTGAGAAAGGACAGTTGGGCTACACGGTGAAGCTGGACGGTCGCACCGTCTATACACTGTCAGACATCACGCTAAAGCTGGGACAGGAGACGCTGCCCGCCGGCGTTGCCAAGGTGGGAAAGACCTTTCACGTCAAGAACAGCTTCAAGCCCGTGGTGCCCCTGAAGTTCTCCACCATCAACGAGGACTACAACCAAGCTAACATAAGCATCGGCTCCGGTGTCACGTTCCAGCTGCGCGTGATGAACAATGGTGTGGCTCATCGCTTCGTGTTGGCCCGCAAGGGCGATGTGGAAGTGATGGACGAGACCTTCCGACTCATCCCTGCCGACGGCTTCAAGGCCCATCGCCAGCCCGCTCCGGACAACTTCAATACTTCCTACGAGGAGCGTTACCGTCACGAGACATTGACGGAGTGGGGCGCCTCTGACCGCAAGATGACGACACTGCCGCTGCTGCTCTCCGGCGAGGGCGATGTGCAGCTGCTGCTGGGCCAGAGTGACCTGGATGACTATCCCCATCAGTTTGTGAATGTGGATGGCAACGCCATCGTGCCGCGCTACCCGAAGTCGCCCATCAAGTGGGAACCACGTGGCGACCGCAGCGAGACCATCACTCAGGAGGCTCCCTACATTGCCAAGACCACAGGCCGACGTGCACTGCCTTGGCGCTGGGTGGCGGTGACAGACAGCCGAGGCATCGTGGAGCAGACGCTGCCCGTGCAGCTGGCACGCAGATGTGCCATTGACGATCCAAGCTGGATCAAACCCGGACAGTTCTCGTGGGAGTGGTGGAACGGTGCTGCACCCTTCGGCCCCGACGTGAACTTCCGCTTCGGTTGCAACTATGAGACCTATTGTTACTTCGCCGACTTCGCAGCCAAGTTCGGCGTGGAGTACATCCTGCTGGACGAGGGCTGGGCCAAGAGCACCCGTGATCCCTTCCACGGCAACGACCAGCTGCGCCTGCCCGAACTCATCAAGTACTGCAACGCCAAGGGCGTGAAGATCGTGCTTTGGCTGCCGTGGCTGACCGTGGAGCAGAATATGGACACGCTGTTCAAGACCTACGCAGAGTGGGGCATTCCCGCTGTGAAGATTGACTTCATGGATCACGGTGACCAGTGGATGGTGAACTTCTTCAAACGTGTGGTTCAGGAAGCTGCCAAGTACAAGATTATCGTCGATTTCCACGGAGCCTTCACGCCTGCAGGTCTGGAGTATGAGTACCCGAACCTCATCAGTTATGAAGGCATTCTGGGTCTGGAACAGATGGGCGGCTGCACGCCGGATAATACGGTGTTCCTGCCATATATCCGCAATGCCGTGGGTCCCGCCGACTTCACCCCGGGTGGTATGAACAATATGCAGCCTGCACAGTACAGTGCCCGTCGTCCAAACAGCGGTGCCCAGGGCACGCGCTGCTTCCAGATGGCCCTGTATGTGGTGCTGGAGAGCGGTGTCCAGATGCTGGCCGACAACCCCACACGCTACTATCAGAACGAGGATTGTACCCGCTACATCGCCAGCGTGCCCACCACGTGGGACGAGACACGCGCCCTGGAGGCCAAGGCTGGTGAATACCTGATTGTGGCCAAGCGCAAGGGCTCGAAGTGGTTCATCGGCGGCATCACCAATGCCACAGCCCGTGACTTCCGCTTGAAGCTGGACTTCATCGGTGCCGGTCCGCACAAGATGACGGCTTTCAAGGACGGTGTGAACGCCGACTACCAGGCTATGCACTACAACAAAGTGGAACAGAACGTCACTGCTGCCACCGCCCTTGATATCCACATGGCTCCCAACGGCGGTTGGGCTGCTGTGATTGAATAATTCATAATTCACAATTCATAATTCATAATT
>JAFZSP010000036.1 GCA_017619335.1 Bacteroidaceae bacterium | reverse complement strand
TGAATGTATTTCTGAATGTAAAATGTATTTTGAAAGTATTTGTTTCATTTTACATTTTACATTCAGAAATACATTCATTTTACATTCAGCTATATTCTTGATAGACTATTGTTTACAGAAGAATAATGTAAAAATGTATAAAAATTGCATCTTTGATACGCGCGCGCGAAATAATGCTGGGTAAAGGGCTTAACTGTGGCAAGCAAAAGTCCTGTCCTCTCCAGACAAAGGCTCTTCTGTGGATAGGGACCAGTCCTTCTGCGTTAGCGTCCTTCTCTTCTACCGACCTCTTCTTTCCCTTGTCTTGACTTCCCTTGGCTCCATCCGTTGTTCGGTGCGGGCGGAACGATTGTTCGGCGCGGGTGGAACAATGGTTCGGTGCACACCGAACAACAAAGGGGGCGAAGGGTACTTGGGGAGTCGTCCTTTCTCATCCGCTGGAGGAGCCTGACTCAACGAGCGAGGAGCCCAGTCCTTCTGGACGAGGAAGCCCGTCCTTCAGGTCGATGAGTCCAGTCCTATTTAAGAAGTGACTAAGCAAAGCACGTAGTTAAGCAAGTCGTAAAAGCATAGAAAAGTGGCTAAGCCCTCCATAGGCCCCCCCTAAATAGGGGGCCGAGGGGAGGGGCTTTCGCCTGAGTCGGCGGCAAGCGAGCTACATGAATGTATTAACCGTTCCCGAGTTGGTGGCCGATGGAGAGGGCCTTGATATTGGCTTCAACAATGGCGTCACCTTTGCGGGCAAAGACGCGGCGGATGGCGGCTTCCAGTTTGTCATAGTCAATACCCAAGGCTTTCTGGGCGGCACCGAGAAGGATCACATTGGCGCTGCGGGGAACGCCATTGTCCTTGGCTAACTGCTCGATATCCAACTTGACGACATGAGGCAGTCGGTCCAGTTCAGCGTTAAGAGCCTCCACATCAGGGTAATTGGGGATATTCACAAAGGGCGCGGTGGATGTGATGACCCATCCATCCGGCGTCAGATAGGGCAGGTAACGCAGTGCCTCCATGGGTTCCATGGAGATGATGACATCAGCAACGCCCTTGGGAATGAGGTCACTGGCAATGGGCTGGCTGCTGATGCGCAGATTGGACTGGACGTCACCGCCGCGCTGACTCATTCCGTGTACTTCAGCCTGTTTGATATAGAGGTTCTCGTTCATTGCGGCTTCACCGATGATAGTGGCTATGGAGAGGATGCCTTGTCCTCCCACGCCGCACAGGATAATATCTGTCTTCATGCTTTTTTCTCTTTTGCGTGACGTTTGAAGGTTTGAATGCACTCGCGCCGTGGGATGATAACCGAGACACCGTGATAGTTGATTTCCTCACGAATGATATTGGTGATTTCCGGCATGTTCTTGGGCAGGGGCACCACCACGCGGACGTGGGCTGGATCCACTCCCAAGCCCAGACAGATGGCTTCGAACTTATTGGTGCCGGCAGAGTCCTGTCCACCCGTCATTGCCGTGGTCAGGTTGTCACTGATAATCACGGTGATATCTGCATTCTCATTCACAGCGTCCAAGAGTCCTGTCATGCCGGAATGAGTGAACGTGGAGTCGCCGATGACAGCCACAGCGGGCCACTGACCTGCATCGGCAGCACCCTTGGCCATCGTAATGCTGGCTCCCATATCCACACAAGAGTGAATGGCCTTATAGGGAGGCAGGAAGCCTAACGTGTAACAACCGATATCTCCGAAGACGCGGGGATTCTGGAACTCCGTAAGGACTTGGTTCAGGGCAGTATAGACATCGCGGTGTCCACAGCCCTGGCAGAGGGCGGGTGGACGAGGAACGACAATCTGTGGCGTTACTGCACGGTGTGAAGAAATGCCAAGTGCTTCTCCCACGCAGTCCGGAGTGAGTTCACCTGTGCGAGGCAACTCGCCTGTCAGACGGCCCTGAATGTTCTGGCTCTCAAAGACGCCACGCACCTGTTCCTCAATAAACGGCTGCCCCTCTTCCACCACGAGCACGCGCTCACACTCCTCCAACATCCTGCGTACCAATGCTTTGGGCAGGGGATACTGGGAAATCTTCAAGATGGGGAAAGAGGCCTCTGCGCCATCGAGGCGGGAAGCGGCTTCTGCGACATAGTTATAGGCAATGCCGCTGGCGATGACGCCAAGCGGATAGCGGGAGGCGGGAGCGGTATCTTCAGAAGCCCGGGGACGCTGATAACGATTGAAGGGAGATGCACAGGCATCTGCCTCCAACTGTGCCTGCTGTGCCGTCACCTTGTCGTTGCGGCGACGGGCGTTGGCGGGCAGCAACACCCAATTGGCAGCCACGGAGTCATAATTCATTGGCTTCTCGGCAGCAGCCTCTTCCTTCACAACAACCACTGCACGGGAGTGAGCCATACGAGTGGTGACACGCATGAGGACGGGCAGGCACTGCTGCTCGGAGTACTCAAAAGCCACCGCCATCATGTCGTAGGCCTCCTGCTGTGAGGACGGCTCAAACGTGGGAATCAAAGCGAATTTCCCATAGAAGCGGGAGTCCTGCTCGTCCTGGGAAGAGTGCATGGAAGGATCGTCTGCCACCAGCACGACCACGCCGCCGTTGACACCTGTCATACCACTGTTCACGAAGGGGTCGGCACAGACGTTCAGACCCACATGCTTCATGCAGACCAGGGCACGCTTGCCCATATAGGACATTCCAAGGGCAGCTTCCATCGCAGTCTTCTCATTGGTACACCAGCGGCTGTGAAGCCCACGTTCACGGGCGATTTCATTTGCCTGAATAAACTCTGTGATTTCTGTGGAGGGAGTGCCAGGGTAGGCATAAACGCCGGAAAGTCCAGCGTGAATGGCACCCAAGGCAATGGCCTCGTCACCTAATAAAAGCTTCTTCATCATATTATATCTTATTGATTATATATCATTTATGATTCTCTATTGACCAATTCAAAAGGATCTGCATCTGCCAGCACAGGGAACTTGGCCTCATAATGTCGAAGAAAATCCAAGTCTATCTCTGCCGAGGCAGCCCACTCGGTCTTGTCCGGACAGTCCATAATGGTCTCGCCGTAGGGATGAATAATGGCTGAGCGTCCGTAGTACTCACACTGCTGGTCTGTGCCTATGCGATTGCAAGCGGCTACATAACACTGATTCTCAATGGCTCTGGCCCTGATGAGCGTGCGCCAGGCAGTGTCCCTGCTGATGGGGAAGTTGGCGCTGTAAAGTATGCAGTCATAGTCGCCGCGCTGCCGTGCCCAGAGGGGGTAGCGGAGATCATAACAGACCTGCAGGAGGAAGCGCACGCCCCGGAACTCAACCACGACGCGGCGGTTTCCCCGACTGTAATTCTGTGCTTCACCGCCGTAGGCAAAGAGGTGATGTTTGTCATAGACGATGACACTGCCGTCTGGCTTCACGAAATGAAGGCGGTTATAGTTGATGCCGTCTTCCTGTGTGGCAATGCTGCCCACGACGGCGGCATCCAAGTCACGGGCTTTCTGCTTCATCCATTCCAGGATGCGGGGCTGTGCATCCACGATATCAGCAGCCACATTGTTCAATCCTGTGGCGAACATCTCTGGCAGCAGCAGCAGGTCTGTCTTGGGGATGGTCTTGATGAGTTCGTCCAAATGGCTGAGATTGTGGTCCACTCTGCACCAGTCGATATCATGTTGTAAAATGGTAACTTTCATTGTGTTGCTTTTTCTTTATCCTGAAATTATCGGCGTTCTGCCGTTGTCTCTTCTTCGTCTGCGCCCGCAGCACGGAGTATCATGGTGGTGGCTCCGATGGTGATGATGGTACCGTCCTGGATCTGGAGGCGGTCGTTGTCACGCAGGATGGTGTTTCCCACGAAAGTGCCTGTCCCGGAGGGGGCATCGCGCAGTGTGTAGATGAGTTCGCCAGCGCGGTTACGCTTCACATTGATAACGCAGTGGGTGGTGTCCACGCTGGGATCTACAGTCTCGATGGGGGTATTGATATTGGAGCCTTTCACGTAACGGCCAATCACGTTGTCTCCCATTTGCAGGGGGAGCGTCTGGCGGTAATGAAAGACATTCTCTATGACGATGATTTCTCCGCAGTCGGAGGTCGTTTCCTCGGGTTGTGGCTGGCGGCGCTCGTCCTTTCGGGTGGCCATCAGATGGGATGTACCCATGCGAATCCCGAACTGACGGTGACAGTCCGGGCACTCGAAGACCAGGGTCTGACCTTCGCTGTAACGTGTTTCGTCAAAGGTGATGTATTTATCGCACTTGGGACACTTGACTCTTTTCATAATCTCACAGTTTCATCACCCAAGAGGTCGCGAACTCGCCGCCCAGACGATGAATCTGTGCATTGCGCTCGTAGGCTGCACCTTCTGTTGCGAAGCCGTCAATAATGACTCTGCGCAGTTTGCCATTGTCATAAATGCGCACTTGCTCGAAGCCTTTCTTCTGCAAGCGTTCCACGAAAGCCTCGGCGTTTTTCTGACTCACGTCACTGGCCAGGACAATGCAGTAGCCCTCTTCTGCCTTCACTGCCGGCTGAGGAGTCTCTGCTGGTTGTGAAACTGCTGGAGCAGTCTCTGCTACTGGCTGGGCTTCGGTCTCTGAAGTGACGGCCACAGGCTGCTGTTCTGCTTGCGACTGGACAACGGGCTTCGGTGTCACAGCCTTGGGTCGAGGCTTCTCCACATTTTCCACGGGAACAATGGTGGCTTGCTGGGGTTGATTCAACGGTTCTGTCTGCGGAGAAGAGAATAAGAGTCCGATGAACACAGCGGCCACCGTGGCAGCCACATAACGTAACGACCTGCGGTTCAGGCGGATCGTGATGTGACTGTCATTGTCACTGACGACGTCTGCTTTCCGCTGCACGACCTTCAGGGTAGATTTCTGCAGGGTGGAGAGACGCGGCATCGAGAAAGCATCCAGTCCGAAGTAGGCAGGTGTCACAGCCCCGGCCTGACAGGGTTCGAAGGTGACGTGACCGTCCTCGTCCTGCAAGAAAAGGCCGATACTGCCGAAGTCTGCCTGTCCGTCGGCCAACAGCTGCTGGCGCAAATCCAGTACCATGCGCTGCACGGCTCGCTTGGCGTCGGTCGTGTTGTGGTGACTGGCACTGCGTACAGACTCCACGAGCAGTCCGTCATCTTCTGTCAGGTTGGGATTGAAGCGCACGACTCTCAACGGCGGAAAAAACAACTCCTCGCCCTCCACTCTGGTGGACGCACTGTCCATCGCGATGAAGGCTCCGAATTGTGGCACCGTGACACAATCATGATGCAGCAAAAGACACTCGATATGACGTGAAAGTGTATTCATCGGGTGCAAAGGTACAGATTTATTTTGAATAATGACGCATTTTCCCAGAAAAAAATGCCAAGAAATGTGAAACTTCTTGCATATCTCGCCAAATCTTCCTATATTTGCACTCAGATTTCAATCTTCAAACCCTTCTTTATACCTCTTAATATATATGTCACACCCTCTCACCGTCTATAAAGCTTCGGCAGGCTCCGGAAAGACTTTCACGCTGGCCATCCAGTACATCAAACTGCTGGTGCTGGCACAGGATGCCGACGAGTATGCCCACATCCTTGGGGTCACCTTCACCAACAAGGCCACCACGGAAATGAAAGACCGCATCCTGAGCCAACTGTTCGGCATCGCCCACGGCCTGAAGAGCAGCCGCCCCTATTTAGAGGCCCTGCGGGAAGCACTGGTCGGAGAGCCGGATGCCCCACAAACCGAGGAAGCCATCCGCCAGCGCTGCCAGATGGCACTGCATCGTATCTTGCACGATTACAGCCGTTTCCGTGTGCAGACCATCGATTCCTTCTTCCAGGTGATACTCCGAGGTCTGGCCCACGAGCTTGGTCTGACGGCCAACCTTCAAGTGGAAATCAGTGACACAGAGGTATTGGCCAAGGCGGTGGATAGGATTGTGGATCGCCTACAAGACGAGCCGGTGGTGCTGGATTGGTTGCTCAGCTTGGTGCGTGACCAGATCGAGAACAACCAGCGTTGGGACGTCCGGCAGCGTGTCAAGGAGTTCGGACGCACCATCTTTAATGAGGAGTATCTGCGACGCGGCGACCAGCTGCGGCAGGTATTGGCAGACGGCCCCTTCGTCTCCCGTTTCATCCGCAGCCTGCAAGACCAGATCCGTGATGCAGAGGCGGGTGTGCGTGACTTCGCCCAGCAGCTGGAAACGGCAGCGGAGGAAGCAGGGGTGACCTTTGATGAATTCTCCAATGGACAGCGCACCCTCACGGGGCTGGTGCAGAAGCTGAGAAGCGGAGAACTGTCTGAAATAGAGCTCTCTGCCACCATTCAGAAGTGGGCCGACGATCCGCTGCTGATGGTCAAGAAAGCCGACCAGACGCGCCGCCCAGACCTCTTGGAAGCGGCAGATGTCATCAGCGGAATCCTCTCTCAGTTGATCACTGCCCTACCCCGTCAGCAATATGCCGTCAACAGTGCCCGCCAAGCGCTGGCTCACCTGAAGCCGCTTTTCCTGCTGGACTTCATAGACAAGGAAGTGGCTGACATCAACGCCGAGAACTCCCGCTTCAACCTGGCCAAGACGCCCATCCTGCTGAACCGGATGATCGGTGAATCGGATGCGCCCTTCATCTTTGAGAAAATCGGGGCGCTGCTGCATCATGTGATGATTGATGAGTTTCAGGACACGTCCCGTCTGCAGTGGGAGAACTTCAGGACGCTGCTCTTAGAGAGTTATTCACGAGGTGGACGGAACCTGATTGTGGGTGATGTCAAACAGAGCATATATCGCTGGCGTGGAGGCGATTGGAGGACATTGGGCAACATCGAGCACGAGGTCCGACCGACACCCGTAGTCCGCCACTTGGACGTGAACTTCCGCAGCCAGCGGAACATCATCTCGTTCAACAATGATTTCTTCACAGACGCCTTCCGTGCCCTGGATCATATCTCCCAGGAGGAAGAAAAGCTGCTTGGGCTGACAGACTTCTTTGCCACCGCATACGCAGATGTGGAACAACAGTGTCCCGAGAACCGCCCAGAGGCTGGTTACGTCCGCGTCAGCGTCCTGGACAAGGAAGAGTACAAGAAAACCGAGGACTGGGAACCTGTCATCATTGAAGACTTGATCACCCAAGTGCAGGCACTTCACGAGCAGGGGCTGCCCTACGAACAGATGACAATCCTCGTTCGCAGAAACGCTCAGAGTGAACCGATTATCCAAGCCTTCGCTGCCGACCCGGACCTGCCGCCCATCGTCAGTGACGAGGCCTTCCTGCTCTCTTCCTGCCTGCCGCTGAACCTACTGATAGAGGCGCTGCGACTGCTGGATGATTCCTCCGATGCTGTGGCTTCCGCCTACCTGAAACAGCAGGGTATAGACTTGGAAACATTCACGGCCGAGCGGGAAGCCCTGTGCCTGATGCCCCTCCACGAACTGTTAGAGCACCTCTACCGTCTGTTCCAGCTGCAACGTTTCTCCGGTCAGGATGCTTACTTCTTCGCTTTCTTTGATGCCGTGGGTGATTACCTGCGTTCAGAAGATTCTGACATTCATAGTTTTCTGCAATTCTGGGACGACAAGCTTGGACGGCAGTCTATTCCTGCCGGGCAAGTCAGTGGTATCCGCATCATCACCATCCACAAGGCCAAAGGACTGGAATTTCACACCGTCTTTATGCCCTTCTGCACGTGGGAATTCGAGCGGGACCGTGCCTCGGATCTCCTATGGTGCACGCCCTCCGAGGAACCTTTCTCCACGCTCCAACTCATTCCGATAACGCCTCGTGCCAAGGTCACTCCCAACTCCGCCTTTGCCCGAGATTACGCCGAGGAACACCTGCTCTCCCGTCTGGACGAGCTCAATTCACTGTATGTGGGTTTCACGCGCGCGCGTACCAATTTATATATTTGGGCTGTCGGCGCCGACCTGGAGCAGAGCAGCCGCACTGTGGGCGACCTCATTGCCTGCTGTGTGGGGGAGACAGAAATCGGAAAGCCCGTGACCACTGTCGGTTCCGAGGCAGAGACACAGGAAAACCGCATGGCACTGACCCCCGAACCGATGGAGGTGAGGATGCAGAGCTTTGACATGAATGTGCAGTTCCGCCAAAGCAACCGTTCCTCACAGTTCCTGGCCGAGCACACGCCACCCGAGGACGTTCCACCCGAGGACGCCACACAGCGCAACTACATAGAGACAGGACGCCTGCTGCATCGGGTGCTTCAACAGATTGCCACTGCTGCCGACGTTCCAGCCGTCTTGGATTCCTTTGAACGCCAAGGGCTTATCTCCAGCCGTGCAGCCGACGGCACACAAGTCGTCGTACACCGCAAAGATATGGAACGCTGGCTGACGCAGGGCCTGCGCAACCCATTGGTGCAGGATTGGTTCTCTGGCAATTGGGAACTGTTCAATGAGTGCTCCATCGTCAGTCTAGACCGTGAAGGAGTACCCGAGGTACACCGTCCGGACCGAGTGATGGTGAGTCCGGACCAGCAGAAGGTCGTCATCGTGGACTTCAAGTTCGGCAGTCACCAACCCGCTCATGACGCCCAAGTCCTGGGTTATATGCAGCTGCTCCGGCAAATGATGCCTGCAGCAGAAGTAAGCGGTTTTCTCTGGTATGTCTATTCAGGTAAAGTTAAAAACATTGAACAATCATGAAGACCTTCCTCGAACACGTGGCAGCATCGCTGCTCCAAAAATATGGTTCCAACCTGCGGAACATCACCGTCATCTTTCCTGGCAAGCGCGCCAGCCTCTTCCTGAACCAAGCGCTGGCCGAGGCCTCTCCCACTCCAGTATGGGCACCTCGTTATCAGACGATTTCAGAACTCTTCGAACGTGTGTCACCCTACGCACTGTGTGACCCCATCGAAGCGGTCTGTCGGTTGTACCGCTCCTACGCCCGCTTCGTTCCAGAGCCACAGTCACTGGACCAGTTCTACTCCTGGGGAGAGATTCTCCTGACCGATTTTGATGATGTGGACAAGCAAATGGTGGATGCACATCAGCTCTTCTCCAACATCAAGGAAATCAGGGAACTGGATGATAACGCCTACATCACTCCCGAACAGGAAGCAGCCCTCAAGACCTTCTTCAGCAACTTCTCCATCGAAGAGAACACGGCCCTCAAAGAACGCTTCCTGCGTCTCTGGAACCACATGGGAGAAATCTATGACGATTTCCGACAGCAACTGCGCCAGGACGGCCTGCTTTACGAGGGCGCCCTGCACCGAGATGTAGTGGAGCAGATGAAGGAGAAGAGCCTGTTCCCGGAGAATGTCACATACGTCTTCGTGGGCTTTAACGTCCTCACAGCCACCGAGGAAGCCCTCTTCGATGCCTTGCAGGCCCGTCACCAGGCCCTCTTCTATTGGGATTATGACGTCTTCTACACCAGAAACACCGGTGCCACCTCCCACGAGGCAGGCTTCTTCATCCGCCGCAACCTCCAGCGTTACGGCAACGAACTCCCTGCCGAATGCTTTGACAACCTGCAACAACCCAAGGACATCACCTTCATCACCACTTCCACCGAGAATGCGCAGGCACGTTACATGCCTTCCTGGTTGGCCGAACACACCACCGAGCGCGAGAACCAGACTGCCGTGGTGCTCTGTAACGAGCAACTCCTGCACGCGGTGCTCCACAGCCTGCCCACCGGCGGAACGCCCCGCGCCGTGAACGTCACGATGGGATTCGGACTGTCTGAGACGCCCGTCTATAGTTTCATCTGCGCCCTTGTGTCCTTGCAGACAGAGAGTTACGATGCTTCGCGCCAGCGCTTCCGTCCGTCACAGTTGAGTGCGGTGGAGTCACATCCCTTTGCTGCCATCGTCGGAAAAGAGCAGTGGTTCCGGTATGCCGGCAGCGGCACAGACCTGCTGGACTACCTTATTGAAATCATTCATCTGCTGGCCCGCCACTTTGCCGAAGACAATTCTGCCATCTATCATCAACTCTACACCGAGGCACTCTTCCAGACCTTCACCGCCCTCTCCCGACTGCGGGACCTGATGACGGGTGAAGCGCCGCTGCTCACTGTGAACGACCAGACGCTCCGCCGTGTACTCCGCTGTGTGCTCACTTCACAGACGATTCCCTTCCACGGCGAACCTGCCACCGGACTGCAAATCATGGGTGTGTTGGAGACGCGTGTGCTGGACTTCCAGAACTTGTTGATGCTCAGTGTGGGAGAAGGGTTCCTGCCCAAGGCGGTCACAGACACCAGCCTCATCCCCTACTACCTCAAGGAAGCCTTCGGTCTCACCACCATTCGTCACAAGATTGCCATTTATGCCTACTACTTCTTCCGTCTCATCCAGCGCGCCGAGCATGTGACACTGGCCTATAACGAGAGCAACAGCGGCATCCGGCAGAACGAACAATCCCGTTTTCTGCGACAGCTGCTGGCCGAGACCGATTTCCCCATCCGTTTCCTGCGGCTCACCGCCCAGAGCAAGTCCACGCCGACAGAACCGCCCGTCTTTGAGAAAACGCCCGAGATCATGCAGCAGCTGCGAGCACTCTTCGACAACACGGGACTGAAACGTGGCAACCGCCACTTCCTCTCGCCCTCGGCCATCAACCAATATACTGCCTGTCCGCTGCGCTTCTATTACCGTTATATTCAGGGACTTCGCATCGAGCCGAACCCTTCCGAAGGCTTGGACCCCATCCTCTTTGGCAACATCTTCCACCGATCTGCAGAAATCGTTTACAAGGAGTTCACCAGTCGCGGCGACATCATCCATCAAGCCGATATCGAGCCATTCGTAGAGAAAGGCGGTATGCGTCTGCAACCGATTATCCGTCAGGCTTTTCGCGAGTGTTTCTTCCTGGACCAGCCAGAGGATTACAGTGGAATCCTCATCGTCGCCGAACGCGTCTTGCACACCTATCTGCTCCAGCTCCTACGTCACGACCTCCGTCACTGCCCCATCCGCATTTTAGGGCTGGAAGTCAAGCGGACGACCACGCTTTATGCCGCTGGAATGGAAATTGACACTGGCGGCATCATAGACAGGCTGGACGAGGTGAGCGATCCTGCCGTTCCGGGCGGCACCGCCATTCGTGTCTTGGACTACAAGACGGGCGGTCTGCCAGGCAGCGTGTCACAGATGGAACAACTCTTCTCCAACGCCCATCAGAAAGAGGAATACTATCTGCAGAGCATCCTTTACGCCACCATCGTTGCCCAGCAGGAACAGAAGCCCGTCACGCCCTGTCTCTTCTTTGTTCACAAGTCTGGCGCAGAGGACTATTCACCCAAGCTCAGGCTGGAACGCCAGCCCATTCATGACGTCCGGAACATTCAAGAAGCGTTCCTCCGCCGACTGACAGACCTCATTTCAGACATTTTCAATCCCAACATCCCCTTCACGCCCACTACCGACCTGGATTCATGCAGCTCCTGCCACTACCGTACACTCTGCGGCAGATAACGGGAAGAAGCGCCAAAGACCCTCAAAAAGACCCAAAGAGACCCGCATAAACAACTTTTCTGAGGAAAAATGCACGCAATCGCCAAATTTTCACTACCTTTGCACCCGCAAAAAGGAAAATACACCATACTACATCAATTAAACAATATAAATGTTACAACTCTCTGTCATCATTCCCCTCTTCAACGAGGCTGAGTCCCTGCCCGAACTCCACGCCTGGATCAAGCGTGTGATGGATCAGAACAGCTTCACCTACGAAATCATCTTTGTCAACGACGGCTCCACAGACACTTCCTGGGAAGTCATCGAGCAGTTGGCAGCGCAGAACCCGGAGGTCAAAGGCATCTGCTTCCGCCGCAACTACGGCAAGAGCCCGGCCCTCTTCTGCGGATTCAAACGAGCTGAGGGAGAAGTGGTTATCACGATGGACGCCGACTTGCAAGACTCCCCCGACGAAATTCCCGAACTGCGAAGGATGATTGTGGAGGACGGTTACGACCTGGTCAGCGGTTACAAGCAGAAACGTTACGACCCGCTCTCCAAGACCCTGCCTACCAAGCTCTTCAACGCCACCGCCCGCGCCGTCAGCGGCATTCACAACCTGCATGATTTCAACTGCGGCCTGAAGGCCTATCGCCGTGACGTGGTGAAAAACATTGAAGTCTATGGTGAGATGCACCGATACATCCCCTATTTAGCCAAGAATGCCGGTTTCACCCGCATCGGAGAGAAAGTGGTACACCATCAAGCGCGCAAGTACGGCACCACCAAGTTTGGACTCGACCGCTTTGTCAACGGCTATCTGGATCTGATGACACTCTGGTTCCTCAGCCGCTTCGGTCTCAAACCCATGCACGTCTTCGGTCTCTGGGGCACCGTGATGTTCATTATCGGTTTCATTGCCGTCATTCTCTTGGGCGCCAACAAGTTGTACGCCCTCTCCGCAGGGATTCCGGCTCGTCTCATTACCGACTCTCCCTACTTCTTCATCGCCCTGACAATGATGATTCTCGGCACACAGCTCTTCGTAGCAGGCTTCCTCGGAGACCTCATCAGCCGCAGCAGCGAACAACGTAACGACTATCAGATTGAAAAAGAGATTTAAACATCTGCTCTCCCTGGCCATGGGCGCCATCCTGTTGTGCGCCTGTGATGACATCTCCTGTCCACTGGAAAGCACCGTGGCCTGCAAAATCGGTTTCTATGCAGAAGCCGAACCGGACGACCTGGGACGGAAGGTGCCCGGTGCCAAGATAGCCATCGGTGACACACTGACCATCAGCCTCGTGCGTGCAGGACTGGAAGACACCGTGCTCGTCAACCGCCTCGTGCGGCAGAGCGCAGCAGCACTGCCTGTCAGCTACTACGCGCCCGAAGACATCCTTGTACTGGCTTTCACAGACACCCTCTCCCGCACCGCCCACGACACCCTCTGGTACCAGAAAGAAGATGTCCGTCACTGGGACGACCCTGGCTGCCCCATCCACTTCTGGCACCACGTGACAGGTCTCCGCTTCACACGTCATCTCATTGACACCGTGTTTATTAACTCTGCATCCATCAACTATGACGGCCAAGAAAACTTCCAAATCTGCTTCCGCACTGGCGAGTAACCTCTTGGCCACAATGGTCATAGGGATGCTGCTGTTAATGTGCCAAACGTCAGCGGCTGCAACTGAGACGTTGGCCCCCCTTTCTTCCCCCGAGGGGGAAACGATTGCCTTGCCTGCACTCAACGATACTATAGAAGCCCCCTCGGGGGCCGTAGGGGGGGCCACCCCCACCACCACATCCCGTGACACCCTCACCATCTCACTCCCCACACAGAAGAAAGAGAAACCCCGCTTCCTGCAAGGTGCCGCTGTGGGCGCAGACTTCTTCGGCCTCGCCCTCAAAGCCTTCGGCTCAGACTGGAGACAGATGGAAGCATTCTTCCGTCTGAACCTGTATGACTCCTATTTCCCCATCTTTGAACTCGGCATCGGAGAGGCAGACCACGAAGGTCTGGAAATCGAGAACCGTTTCCGAATCCGCGCACCTTATTTCCGCGTGGGTGTGGATCACAACTTCGCCAACAAGAAACACAGCGGAAACCGCATCTTCGGCGGCCTGCGCTATGGCTTCTCCACCTACAACTATGATTATGACGCCCCGGGTCCTGTAATCGACCCTGTCTGGAAGACCTCCCAGATTTGCTCCGAGCACGACCTCAGCGGACATCTTCACTGGATGGAGATGGTGATTGGTGTGGAGACCAAGCTCTGGAGCTTTGTCCGCCTCGGCTGGGACCTCCGTGCCAAGATGCGCATCTCACAGAAAGCCCCCGAGACGGGCGAGCCCTGGTATTTTCCCGGCTTCGGAAAGAACACGGCAGGACTGGTCTGGGGAGGAAGCTTCAAACTCGTCTTTGACATTTAAATGGAGTTTCTTCGACATAACGACATAACGTAATAACGACATAACGTAACAATGAACGATCCCTTCTCTGAAGACAGCACTCCCCTGGAACCCAAGGACTTCACGCCACTGACTCCTGCCGACAACCCGCCTTCCCAGTGGCGGCGCTGGCACCTACCCGTGCTGATATTCTTGGCTGTGGCCACCTTCCTCATCCTCACACGCCGCAACGCCCCGGCACCTTTCCAGCAGGACGAGGGCGCCGTCTTCGGCACCTTCTATCACATCACCTATCAGTCCCCCGACGACTTGCACAATGATATTACTGCAGCGCTCGCACGCGTGGATTCCAGCCTATCCATGTTCAATCCTCAAAGCACCCTCAGCCGCCTCAACAGCGGTGAAGACCTCGTGGCCGACAGCCTTTTCTGCACGGTCTTCCGCCTCTCCGAGCGCGTCTCCGATGCCACTGGCGGAGCCTTTGACATCACCGTGGCGCCGCTGGTCAACGCCTGGGGCTTCGGCTTCAAACACGGCAGTCTGCCAGACAGTGCCGCCGTGGACAGTCTCCGACAATTGATTGGTTACCAGCGCGTCACCCTCACTCCAGAAGGCCGTCTCCAACGTGAAGACCCACGCACAATTCTGGACTGCAGCGCTGTGGCCAAAGGCTTTGCCGTGGATCAGGTGGCGGCCCTCCTGCGCAAGAACGACATCACGAACTATATGGTGGAAATCGGAGGAGAAATCGTTGTCAGCGGCACCAACCCCAAAGGCCAGCCGTGGCACGTGGGCGTCAATCGTCCCGATGATGACCCCACCAGCCAGAACACACAGTTAGATACCGTCCTGGCCCTCACCAACTGCGCAATGGCCACCAGCGGCAACTACCGCAACTTCTACACCACCGACGACGGCCGCCGTGTGGCACACACCATCGACCCCGCCACCGGTTATCCCGTGCAACATAACATCCTCTCTGCCACCGTCTTGGCACCCACCTGCGCCGAGGCCGACGCCTTCGCCACAGCCTTCATGGTCTTGGGACTGGACAGCGCACGACAACTGCTGCAACGCCATCCCGAACTGCAAGTACACTTCATCTGTGACTCCATCGGCCACTATCGCGTCTTCTCCACCATCAAACAGTAGTCCCCCTTGCGCCGCCCTGCCCTCCTTGTCACGCTCCTCTTCCTGTTCACGGTTACGGCCGCTGCAGGCGATGGATTCATGCGCTTCCTGCGCAGCCTGGACCAATGGTTGGAGGACGGACAACGCGCTGGTATAGACACCAACTACATCGACATCCCCAAGTACAACCACCAGATCTATATGGGCACCTACCGCTATTGGCAGTATTACAAGATGGAGATGCCCTTCCACGTGGAAAACGCAGCCGCCATCGTTCCCGGCCTGCAGGACAAGGACCACTATATCATCGACGCCCACACCAGTCAGGGGGAATATGATATCGGCGTTGACTGGAAAGGATTCGCCGTGGAATTGCCCTTCAGCGCTTTCAGCAACTATCTGAAAAGCATCGGATTGGCCAAGACCGGCAACGTCTGGGGATTCCGCTTCCGCTACAAGTACCTCAAACAGATGGACGGCACCTGCAACGTGGGAAACACACGCATTGACGAGAGCACCAACTCCCTGCGCATCCTCTACGCCGAAGGCTATTATGTCCTCAATAGCCGACGCTTCTCACTGGCTGCGGGACTCTATGCAGACATGGTTCAGAAACACAGTGCCGGCAGCACCCTCTTTTACCTGAACTACTACCAGAGCCGCTACAACGTGGAGAACCTCTTCCCTTCCAATTTCGACAGCTTCCGCACCCAGCAGATTTCTCTCGGAGCAGGTTACGCCTACAATTATTCCCTGCTGCGCGGCCGTCTTCTGTTCCACGGGTCGCTCGTCCCGATGTTCTCTGTCTGGAACCACATGTATCACGATGCAGGTATTGATGCCAAAGACAACCCCGACCAATGGAAACAATGGGGAACCTTCTATGAAGCCGCACACAGCGGTCACGCCCGTTTCCGCCTCAATGCCTTTGCTCGTTTTGCCGCCAACTACAGTTGGAATCACTACGTGCTCTCCCTCTTTCTCAACTACCGCAATTACGGTTACAGCAGCACCAGTAACCTGGAGATTCTCAATCGCGAACTGGATTGCCAGCTCAACATTATCTACAGGTTCTGATACACATGGTTATAGTTATTCTTCATCAGTGCCGTTTCACAGGTGAGACAAGTTTGTCTCAATGGCGAGACAGTTCCGTCTCAATGGTGAGACAACTCCGTCTCAATGGTGAGACAGTTCTGTCTCAATGGTAAGACAGTTCCGTTTCAATGGTGAGACAACAATTTCTCTGTGATGCCGTAGGCATTTGATAAGGATGGCCATGCCCTATAGGGGCAAGATTTTGCACAGCGTTCCGCTGTCTCCCTACAGCTCACACCGAACCTGCCTCACGTACTTAATGGAAAAGTGAAATTTGTCTTTTTTGGTTCTACCATATATAAAAGTAGTATCTCCATGACAGTTTTCTCAAAACTTTTGTTTATCTTTGCAGCGCATTTCAAAAGAAGAACAGCATGGAAGAGAACTATCACCTCTTGAGAATGAGAACGTTGGGATTTGGTATCATGGCATTGTTGATGCTCGTTTACCCTTGCACAAGTGTGGCACACATCACCTGCGGCCCTTTAGTGGGTAATCACATGGTGCTGCAACAGCAGACCGACGTACGCCTGTGGGGATGGACCGACTGCGGAGCAGGCGCCACCATTACGCTTCGAACCTCATGGAGCAAAACCAGACACAAGGTCCAGGCAGATGCTGACGGACGCTGGGAGTTCCGCGTCCCGACTCCACAAGCTTCGTTTGAACCGCAGAGCGTCATCATCAGCGACGGTAACGAAAAGCTGACACTCTATGATGTCCTCATTGGTGAGGTATGGCTGGCCAGCGGACAGAGCAATATGGAAATGCCCCTTCACGGCTTCGAGGGCTGCCCCGTGGAGAACAGCGCCCAGCACATTCTGGAATCCATGCACTACCAAGGGCGTCTGCATATCTGTACGGTGGCATTCTCGCCTCATCCCGAAGAGGTGGATACGGTGACAGCCGTCTGGCAAGACTGCAAGCCCGAGACCGCCCGTGACTTCTGTGCCGCCGGCTATTTCTTTGGCATCTGCCTCACCGAGGCACTGGGTTGTCCCGTGGGCGTCATCAACAGCTCATTAGGTGCCACGCGCGTGGAGGGCTGGACACCACGCGAAATCGTCGCCACCTATCCAGGCGAGGACCTTACCTCAGAGACTTATCTGGGCGCCCATCTGGTTCGTCCGCCCTACAACGTGGACCGTGCATTGCCTGCGGTCTTCTACAACGGCATGATTCATCCCCTGGAACCCTATACCATCCGCGGGTTCCTGTGGTATCAGGCAGAGGCCAACGTCAACACCCCGCAGGTCTATACCGAGCGGTTTGTACGTATGGTGCGCAGTTGGCGTGAGCGCTGGGGACAGGGCGATTTGCCTTTCTATTATGTCGAGATTTGTCCCTACGACTATTTTTGGGCAAAAGACAAGGCGACGGCAGCCCTCACACGCGAGGCTCAGTATCGGGCCAGTGAGCAGCTCCCCCACATGGGTATGGTCTGCACCAACGACCTGGTCAAAGATTATGAGTATTGGCAGATTCATCCCTGCATGAAGAAGGAAGTGGGCGACCGCCTCTGCCTATGGGCGCTGGGCGACACGTATAATATAAAAGGTATCGACTACCGTTACCCTGTTTACCGTTCCATGGAAATTGAGCCTACGTCGCGCGGCAAGCAGGTGCGCCTCACATTCGACTATGCGGAAGAGGGCTTCAACCGCAATGTCGGTATCGAAGGGTTTGAGATTTGCGGCCCGGACAGCGTCTGGCACAAAGCCTCGGCCGGCATCAGCGGCAGACAGGTAACCGTCCGCAGCGATGAGGTGTCCGAACCTGTGGCCGTGCGCTACGCCTTCAAGAGTTTCCTAATGGGTAATCTGAAGGCTAACTCAGGCTTGCCAGTTCTCCCATTCCGCACAGACAATTTTCCGAGATAAAGAATAATAACAACAAAATTATAATGAAGATGAAAAAGATTATTTCTTGTTTATTGACAACATTAGGGCTGACAACGGCCTGTGGTCAAGCTAATTATGAAAATGCGGACGTGAAGGGATTCGCAGCGTTGACAAACGATCCGAACGTCGTGGTGCTGGATGTGCGCACGGCTGAGGAGTTCAAGGAAGGTCACATTGCAGGTGCCCTCAACATCGATCAGGCACAAAGCGACTTCATGGATCGGGCGAAAGAGGCGCTGCCTGCCGACAAGACCATTGCCGTGTATTGCAGAAGCGGACGACGCTCTGCCAGCGCTGCCGGAAGGCTGGCAGCAGAGGGCTATAAGGCCGTGAACCTGAAGGGTGGTATCCTCGCATGGAAAGAGGCCCAGATGCCTGTCACGACCGACACGTATGAGGTGGATGTATTCAAGACCAAGAGCGGAAAGACCGTGAAGTTCCATGCACTGGTTCACGCCAGCATCCGCATTGAGTACGACGGCAAGGAGATATTCATTGACCCCGTGACGAAACTCGGCAACAAGACGATAGACTACAGCACGATGCCGAAGGCTGACTACATCTTCCTGACGCACGAGCACGGCGACCACTTCGACAAGGAGGCCATCAAGCTGTTGGCAAACGAAGGAACGCAGCTGGTGATGAATAAGCGGTGCGCAGATATGTATGGCCCATGCGCTGTATTGCGAAATGATCAAAGTGCTACGCTGGGCGACATCACCGTTGACGCCGTACCCGCCTATAACATCTCTGAGGGACACACACAGTTCCACCCAAAGGGGCGCGACAATGGTTATATCCTGACCATAGACGGGTTGCGAATCTACATCGCTGGCGACACAGAAGACATCCCTGAGATGCAGAACGTCAAGGACATTGATATCGCCTTCATGCCTTGCAACCAGCCATACACGATGACAACGGAACAACTCATCAAGGCCGCAAAGACCGTCAAGCCCAAGGTGCTGTTCCCTTATCACTATGGTCAGACGGACGTGAAAGGAATCCCGTCTCAGCTAAAGGACAGCGGCATCGATGTGAGAATCAGGCATTATGAATGATTTTGACGGTCGGTAAAAAGATGGAAACATATAGCAATCAGATAAAAATAGTGGTGGCAGACATCACGACCCTCAAGGTGGATGCCATCGTGAATGCGGCCAACAGGTCCCTGCTTGGTGGCGGTGGCGTCGATGGTGCCATTCACCGTGCCGCAGGCCCGGAACTGGTGAGGGAATGTGCAACGCTTGGGGGTTGTGAGACGGGCCAATGCAAGATGACTGATGCATACCGTCTGCCCTGTAAGAAGGTGATTCATGCTGTCGGCCCCGTATGGCACGGCGGCAGTCATCAGGAAAGGCAGCTGTTGGCAAGTTGCTATGACAATGCCCTGAAACTGGCCGAGGATAATCAACTTGAAAGCATCGCCTTCTCATGTATCAGTACCGGCGTTTATGGATTCCCCAAGGCAGAGGCTGCACGCATAGCACTACAAACCATCTTCGCTCATCTTCGCGACGGATACCAGGGGCAGGTCATCATCTGCTGTTTCTCAGAAGAGGATACAGAATACTACAAGGATTGTCTCAGTAACTGTTAGGTTTTCAATCGGTAAGCGGGTTAGATTTTTGTTAGATTGATGGTCAAAAGAAAAAAATCCTTTGACAGATGTCACCTTTTGTCCATTTGACTTGTTATATAAGTGACCAAGGTCAAAGCAAACAAAAGTTTAACCATAAATAAAGAAAAAGAAAAATGGAAGATTTAGTTGCAATTTTAGTACCTATCGCATGTGGATGCGTGCTCCCCATCTTTGCCATTTGGATGGGTGTTCGCAAGGAAATCAACGAGACCAACACTCGTACGCAGATTGTGCTGACTGCCATCGAGAAGAATCCGGAAATGGATCTCGAAGAGCTGATGAACAAAATTTCGCCCAAGAAAAAGCTGCTGAAAGAGAAGCTGCTCTCGAAACTGTTGTGGGGATGCATCATCGCCTTCCTGGGTATTGCCTTAGTAGGATTCTGCGCATGGGGCGGTTTTATTGGCGGAATGAATTCAAATGACCTTAAAACGTTGAGCCTCATCGGGGCTGTTCTTTTAGGCATTGGCGTCGCCTTCCTTGTTAATTACTACGTGGGCAAGAAAATGCTGACCAAAGAAATGGAGGCAGAACAGGCAAAACTGTTAGAGAAGGCGTAACCCGTGACTCGCGAAGTTTTCATAGCATACGTGGAGCGTGAGCAGGAGGCACTGAGAGGCTTCTTGCTCGCCCTCTGCTGTGGCAAGAAAGACGATGCCGACGACTTGGCGCAAGATGCGTTGGTGAAGGCTTACCTCTCCAGTGCGGGTTATCAGGAAAAGGGAAAGTTCCGTTCGTGGCTTTTTGAGATTGCCTACAACACGTTCCTCAACCACAAAGCGAGCCTGCGCTACACGGAGAGTATCGACGAGGCACGAACACTCATAAGTGGCACCAAGGCTGATTCTGAGTTTGAGCACCAAGACCTCTATCTGGCTCTACGTACCCTGCCGCCCAAGGAGCGTTCGTCCATAACACTGTTCTACCTCAACGGTTATAATATCAAGGAGATAGCCGCCATCACAGACACCTCGGAGGATGCCGTCAAGAAGCAACTCTCACGAGGGCGTGACAAGCTCAGGGAGCAATTGAAAATGGACAATGGATAATTGACAATGGATATGACAAAAGATAAAGCACTTGAGGAACTCTTCCTCACACAGAAGCCTCATTTCACGGACAATGCCGACTTTATGTCAGCACTCACCAAGCGTCTGGAAGCTGTGGAGTATGTCAAGCAACACCAGGAGGCAACCATCCGTCGTTATAAGATGATGATGGTGGCAGCCTTCGTCGTAGGCATCATCAGCGGTGCCGTAGCTGTTGCCTTTGTGCTGTCCATGCCTGTAGATGCGCCCCTTATTACCTTCAAAGTTCAGACAGGCTTCCTGCTCTGGTTGGCCGAGAAGTCTCGCCTCATAGCAGCAACAGGTCTGTCCCTCCTGATGACGTTGGGCATCATCAGCATCATCAGCAATGTGCAAGACATCTTGCGCATGCGTGTTTGTCTGAAAGCATAGTGACGGTCTTGCTCCTCACCACTTGAGGCGGGCGGTGTCAAAGACAGGACCTTCCTGGCAGACGCAGAGGTGACCCTCCACGGTGTCTTCCACACAGCAGAGACAGGCCCCGAGGCCGCAGGCCATCAAGTTCTCCAAGGAGGCCTCACAGGGAATCCCCTTTTGGCGAGCCAAGCGTGAGACAGCCACCATCATGGGTTTGGGGCCGCAGGTGTAGATGCGGGAGAAAGGAGAAGCCTCAAAGTTCCACAGGCTGTGCTGGGTGACAAAGCCGCGCTCGCCGGCAGAGCTGTCCTCGGTGGTCAGCTGCACTTCACCCAAGCGGCGGAAGTCATCGAGCTGCAAGAGATCCTGTGCCGAGCGAGCCCCCAAGAGGAAGACCGGCTGGTGACCAAGTGCCAAGAGTTCATGCCCCAGATACAGCAGCGGAGCAGTGCCCACCCCGCCTCCGACGAGCAGAAAACGTTCTGTGGAGCCCTCTGTGCTGCTGGATGGCAGCGTAAATCCCCTGCCCAGAGGCAGAATCACATTGAGGGTGTCACCTTCTTTTAATTTCGCGAGCGCGCGCGTGCCTGCGCCCACAGCGTGCACAAGTAGCCAAAGCTGGTTCTGCTGACGATCCACAAAGTTAATGCTGATGGGACGGCGCAGGAAGGTGGCGGGAGAGCCGTCCACGCGCACCTCTACGAACTGTCCTGCCTGCATCGGCGGCAGCGGCTGACGAGGGTCTGTGAGCTGAAGAAGAACGTATCCGGGACGAGGTTCAGAAGTCCGGCAGACAACGAGGTCTAAGATGAATTTCTGCATGGGTGAAGGGAACTTTTGTCATTTTCTGCGTGCAAAAGTACTGAAAAGGAATGAAAGAACACAGAAAAAAGCGAAAAAAGTGATACCTCTGCAGCCAAAAAGGCACAAAAAAAGGAACTCATGCCCTCGCGGGTGGGAGTTCCCTTTTGGCCGTATAAGAAAATAAGGAGTAGAAACGGATGATTACGGCCAGCTTTTGGGTAAAAGTGATATATGATTATGTTTTATCAGAATAGTCTGTATCGATTGTCAATCGCGTCGGCCAGGAAAGGTATCGTAGGTACCATCGTCATAGAAGACTCTGATTTCGGTAATCTGCCTTTGAGGTTTGTCAAGATATTTTATTTCTCTGACGATAACCTGTCCGGCTGCTGAGACCTCCTTGTTGACATTCTGGGGTGTTCCCGTGTTGTCCTGTTCAGTACTGAACTCGAGTTCTCCAGTATGTGCAGCGCGAGTGTTGTCTATTTGTGGAGCTGCAGGAGTCTTGTTGTCAGCCGCTGCTGTCTGCTCCTGATCGCCCTCCATCATTTCGCCTTCGCCAAACATGAGCCAAGTGATGCTAATCTCAGGGAACCGGCGGTGGATGGCCTGCACGAGATTGTTTGTCGGCGATGTGTGCCCATTGAAGATACTTGAAAGAGAGGAAGGAGAGATTCCCAAGGCGGCTGCGAAGTCTCGCTGGGTCATCTTCGTGCGATCTTTTATCTGTTGGATGCGCTCTTTCATCTTTGTCTTTTTTGTGTCTAAAACGGGCCTTTTTGATAGGTCTTTTTGAGTTTGACGGTGCAAAGTAACGAAAAAGATTTCATTCGTGCAAATTTTTAAGCAAAAATTTTCAAATTTCTTTTCCTGACACCTTCACAATTCAGAACTTCGAATATTTGAACAGAGAGTGCAGGTGATTCGGATTCATGAACACGAATATGAAAGTTTCTATTTCCGAATAGTTGAATTTTCAACTTTAACCAACCGTTAAAAGTGATTGGGTTTAAAGCCGCTATGATACATAGAATTCGGTTATTCAAATCCCGAGAGCCCGAAGTTCTGAAATATTTACAGATTCTGAAGCATAAAACAACCGTATTTACCACTTAATTCATTGATTAAATGCAATAAACATCATATTTCTGAATAAGGAAACAATATTCATTCATATATTTGAATATTTGGATTCATATTTCAAAATCAGATATTCACGGATTGTAAACCTTTTGCGTTCGGGTTTTGGGATTTGAATTGTGTATTGGAAATTCATGTTTCAGAATTCAAGATTCCGACCAAATTTGAACCCCAAAACGTAAAGAAACGTAAACGTGAACTCCAGCTGTGCAAAACGAGCAAATTTCTGCTCCACTCAGACAGACGAACAGAAAGCAAAATCTGCGCGATTCTCAGGGCACCAAAAAAGACCCTAATCCCCACAAAGCAAACAGGATAAGGGTCAAAAATTCTGTTTCCAGATTGACGTCAAATAAATACAGAATCAGTGAAGAATCTGAAAAACGAGCTCCTTGAGCAGGTCGCCATCGGAGGTTTTCTGCCCTCCTACTCCCTTGGAAGCGGCATCTGTTCGACGTATCTCACCAATAATCGCGTACACTTTCGTTGCAGAATAATTGCGCATGGCCGGAATAATGTTCCTCCGAACCTGCCAGGTACTCTGCTCCAACCAGGCCGCGATGCCATCATCTGAGCGTACGGGAGCATAGTAAGCAAGCATCAGGTCAGCGAAAAACTTGAAGATACTGGCCAGCGTGGGCTGCAGTGCGAAGTTCTTGGGATTACTGTCAAAATATTTTACTATGCGATTTGCCTTCATCACATCCTTGACAGAGAGCGCCGCCACGAGTTCAAAAGCATTGTACTCCTTGCTGATGCCGATGTGGTCCTGAATCATCTGCGAGTCGATGCGCGCAGCGGGCTGCTGTCCACCCTCCCCTTTTGACGACGCCAGGATGAGCTTGTCCAGCTCACTGGCAAGGCGGTTGAGATCGGCTCCTACGTGCTCACAGAGTATCTGGCACGCGTCTGGCGCAATCTCAAGGCCCTTGCGACGCACGTAAGATGTTACAAATGAGGGTAGTTCCCTATCATAAAGTTTGGGAGATTCAAAGACGATTCCAGCTTTGCGCAACTCGCCTGCGAGCTTGGTTCGGCCGTCTAAGTTACCATTTTTGTGGCACAGGATGAGAATTGTGGAGGTGAGGGGCTTCTGTGCATAGAAAGTCAGCAATTCCTTGTGCGGCAGCCCCTGTGCCTCCCTGACCACCACCACCTGCCGCTCTGCCATCATGGGGTAACGCTTGGCAGCATTGATAACTTCCTCGGCGGTGGTCTGGGGGCCATAGAGGATGGTGAGATTGAAGTCTCTCTGATCCTCTGTGAGCGCCTGCTCGACGATGTAATCCGAGATGCGATCAATATAATACGGTTCCTCTCCCATCAGACAGTAGATGGGTTTGAAGTCACCTGCGCGCACTTGACGCACAATATCCTCGTAGGTTATTCCTGCTTTCTTGGCCATCTTTTATCAATTCACAATGGACAATTACCAATCAAACTTCAGGTGCTTGACCGTCTTGTCCTCCTGCTTGATCTTCTCCAAAGACTGAATACCGATGAGAACGTGGTCATTCACAAACTCCGAGGTAACCATGCGATCGCTCTCTGCCGTCTTCACGCCCTCGGGAGTCATCGGGTTGTCAGAGACGAGGAGAAGCGCCCCCGTGGGGATGTGATTGGCAAAGCCTGTGGTGAAGAGCGTGGCCGTTTCCATATCTACCGCCATCGCACGCGTCTTGCGCAGGTAGTCCTTGAAGGCCTCATCGTGCTCCCAAATGCGGCGGTTGGTGGTATAGACCGTTCCCGTCCAATAATCATGTCCTGCGTCACGGATGGCAGATGAGACGGCTCGCTGCAGCATGAACGCCGGCAGGGCGGGCACCTCGGGAGGATAATAGTCGTTGCTGGTACCTTCTCCACGTATGCCGGCCAGCGGCAGGATGAGGTCGCCCTTATGCACCTTGGCAGGTATTCCACCGCATTTGCCCAGGAAAAGACAGGCACGCGGCTGGATGGCAGACAGCAAATCCATGATGATGGCAGCGTTGGGCGAACCCATTCCGAAGTTAATCATCGTTATGCCATCGGCGGTGGCCATGCGCATATTTGCATCGTAGGCTGGCGCCTCAATGCCGAAGTGGTCACAAAAGAGATCCACATAGTTGTTGAAGTTCGTCAGCAGGACGAGCTTGGAGAAGTCTTCCAAGGGATGCTTGGTATAGCGTGGAAGCCAGTTTTCCACGATTTCTTGCTTTGTTTTCATTGCATAATGGTGTTATTCGAGTGCAAAGATAAGGTTTTTCTGACGGATTCTGCTGTTTCCATCCACTTTTTATGCGAAATACCACAAATAAATTGTATTTTTGCACCATGAAAACGATTTCTGAGGCTCTTTTACCCCCTCTGAACCTTCCTCCAGCTGCGCTCAAGCTGAGAAATGACGATGGTCACACGATGGTGCTGGACCCGCTGCGCCGTCGATTTGTCCGATTAACGCCAGAGGAATGGGTACGTCAGCACTTCACGGCCTATCTGATTCACGAGAAAGGCTATCCTGCCGGTCTGCTTGGCAACGAGGTTTCCCTGACCCTGAACGGGACGGCACGCCGCTGTGATACCGTGCTGTATGGGCTGGATCGTCAGCCTCGGATGATCATCGAGTACAAGGCCCCTTCTGTGACGTTGACACAGAAGGTCTTTGACCAGATTTGCCGTTACAATATTGTGCTGCGGGTGGAATGGCTGATTGTGTCCAACGGCCTGCAGCACGTGGTATGCCGTCTGGATTTAGAAAAAGGCACCTACGAGTTTCTGCCGCAGGTGCCTCTGTATGGAGAGTTATAAGGGAAAACAGACGAAGGCCGCCGCGTCCCACAGGGCGTGACTGAGGACGATGGCCGTGAAGTGCTGGGGAAAGAGCCGATAGAGGCCGCCCCAGGCGATGCCACAGACCATGGCGGCCATCACGAGCATGAAGTTCAGGGAGGGGACGTGAATGAGCGTATAGACGGCTGTAGCCAAGAGAAAACCCACATTCGGAGAGAAGCGCTCACTGATTTTTCGCTGGACGAATCCGCGCCAGAAGATTTCCTCTGCCGGACCTATGATGAACAGCAGCAGAAGACCAATCACCGTGGGAGATGTGCCGCCCTTGATGCCATAAATCAAATCCACCTGCGGGCGGGCAAAGTGGAAGAGCCACTGTGAACACTTGTCACCTAACCAGAAGACGCCCCACAGCACCACAGCGATGCAGACGCCCATCAGCATCTCCGTCCACGAGAAGCGCAGCTGCGGCCAGCCGCCAAAGAAGATGGACAACCTGGTGAGGATGAGCGCAGAAGCAGTCATCATCATCCAGAAGTTCAACGAAAGTCCCAAACCGGGGAAGAACATCAGGAACCACAGGAGGGCGGCAACCAGAATAGAGAGAGCCTCTCCCCCGACCCTTCCCCGGTTAGGGAGGGGAGTATTATCTTTTGACTGCTGTAATGTATTATCTTTCATTCTTGAGTACCCCTCCCTAACAGGGGAGGGGTCAGGGGAGGGGCTTATAGTATGATCGATAAGATGAATCCGACCACCAAAAGGAGGCTGAACATCAGTTGCAGCTGGGCGGTCTTCTCGTCCAGATTGGCGTAGGAAGCCTTGCCACCTTGTTTGTAGGCAAGCATCACGCGGGCGTTCTTCACGGCCACAGGCAGCGCCACAAAAGCCGTCAACAGCCACCAGGGTTCCAGGTCGAAAGCCATCAAGCCCACCAACCAGACGAAGGGGAAGAGCACCTCAAAAGCATACAGCCCAGCGCCGAAGCGACGACCCGTCATCATCGGGAACGTATGGATACCCGCACGACTGTCTGTCTCGATGTCTCTGACATTGTTGGCATGAAGAATGGCCACCGTGATGAGTCCCACTGGCAGCGCCAACCACAGCACCTCCCAACGGATGGCGCCAGAGGCGATGAACGAGGTTCCAATCATCGGCAACAGCGCATAGCAACAGATGATGACCACATCACCCAGCGCCATAAACTTCAACCGCGGATAGAGGAACGAGAGGGCAATCCCAGCCAATCCTATCCACAGCAGAGTAGGCCCCGTAAGCAGCACCAGTCCGATACCGCCAAGGATGGCAATCGCATTGAGAATCAGGGAGAGACGGCGATACTCATCCACCGTGAATTCTCCATCCACAAGCGCGTGAACACCAAAAGTGTCGGCTGCGTCCACACCCTTTTGATAGTCTGCAATATCGCTCCAGACGTTGCCTGCAGCATGAACGAAGATGATATTCACAAGTGCCCAGAGACTCAGCCACCAGTTGACACAAAAGCCGTTGGCGGCCACCCAAGCGATGGTCACCAACACAGGCATTGAAGAAGCGGGGAAGGACCACGGACGCGTGGCTATCACCCAGTCTTTGAAAGAATGTTTTTTCATATTGTTAGAAATTCACAACGATACCCAATCCAATGACATCATTTGTGCGACAGAAGCGGTCGTTACCGGGTGTGGAAGCGGTGGTGAGAGCGTTCACGCGGTTGTCCAGGCCCTGTATAATCTGAATACGTGGGTCTTCGGCGGGATTGACGCCAGCACTAACATCTTCAGCCGCAATACCTTGCGCAATGAGTCCCACATTCTGCTGAATGCCGCTCAGCAAGGAACCGAAGTTGGATTTGATGTCGTTATAGTCCTCCTGATATCTGTCGTAATGTTGATAGAAGGTCTTGAAGTAGGAGACGTCCAGCGCCACATTCTTGCTCACGTGGAAACGTGCTCCCAAGCCCACGCTGTTGGAGCTGGTGACAAAGCTCATGTCGGTGATATATTTGCTGTTATCTCCCAGTCCATAGTGCGTGTGCTGCCATCCGGCACTGATGGTCAACCAGTCCTTGAGATCATATTCTGCACCAGTCAGGATTTCCCAGGACTGGCCGTCCAACAGCTCCTCGCGATGGTTGTACTGCGTGGCCTGCTTGTCAAAATAGAGGTGACCGCCCAAGTTCACACGCACCGTCTGAATGGGGCTGTACTGCACGCCGGCAGTGAGGATGGCAGGGATATCTGCTTCCACGCGCTTGCCATCTTCCCACTCTTCCAACTGTGCCAGCACAGAGCCGCTGGCCGACTCACCGCTCTCATTTCTCAGGCGCAAGCGGGTCTTGAACTCGTACTTGGCAGCGACGTTCCAGTGGTCGTTGATACGCCAGTCAATGCCAATAATCGGAGTGAGTCCCCAGCCGGTCTGGTCGCAGTTGAGGCGCACGTCGCCGACAATCTTGGAGACTTCTGTCATCAAGGGTGCTGCCTGTGGAATGGCGGTGGCCAACTGCGTGAGGGCGGGCTGCAGGTAGTCGTGTACAGACATTGTTGTACCGTCAGCAAGCACAGCCGACATATTGCTGACGTAGCCATAATAGTTATTGGTGGCGTGAACGGCACGCAGTCCGAGAGCAACGCTAAGGTTTGGCGTAACCTTGTAAGTACCATTCAGTTGTCCACCAAAGAAATACTGACGGCCACGCATATAAGTGTCCAAGGAATAACCCTTTACATCATTGTTGCCCACGAAGGCATTGACGACGGAAGGAAGCATTGCCACCTTACTCTCGAAGGAGCCAAGGCCGTCACTGAATTCACATTTTCCTCCACCACCCACGACACCGAAGTGGAAGCCAAGACTCCAGCGGTCCTGCACATAAGCAATGTCAAAGGAAGGAATCACCGCAGCCTTTGACTTACCCTCAAAACGCTTAATGGAAGAGGTATTGCGTTGTCCGTTGGCAGTTCCCATGAGGAAAGCTCCCTGCTGGGGATCTACAAACCAAGAGTCGATGGTACGGGTCTGAATGGCGCTCTGATTGCTGAGGGCAAAGTGCCAGCCAGGTGTGAGGAAAGCGACACCTGCGGGGTTGGCGTAGGTGGCCAAGACATCAATCATTGCTTCCTGAGAGAAGTTGCGGCCAAAAGCTGCATTCTGATTGGTGTTGGTGAGGAATCCGCCCGCAAAAGCCTGCAGGGAAGCCATCATAGCGAGGGCGGTTGTGTACATTTGCTTTTTCATTTTCTTGTCCGTTTTGTTAAAGAACTTAACTGATTCTATTCTGAAAACGGCTGCAAAGGTACGGCAACGAGTCCAAACGAGCAAGGGAATTGCACAAAAACTTTCATTTTGTGCAATCATAAAAATGTTTTCTTGACTTAAAACAAGCAAAAGACAGCCTCCCAAGGGGTAAAATGCCTCAACGGAACGTCCGCAGTGCCGCCTCCATCTGGCGCAGCAAATCCCGTTTGGGAGAGTGTGGAGAGTAGATGAAGCCCTCTGTGACCAGCACCCGTCGAGCAGCAGAATCCACTCGTTCCAGCGCCACAAAAGCACCTCCCAACGCGCCGTCATGCATTTCCCAGAGGCCATGCACTTCATAAACGGACATATTATATAAGGTACGCGTGCGCGTAAGAATGAGCGGCTGTCCCGCCTCTCGGGCTGTTTGCATCCACTGGTCGGGTCTGGAGCCAGGAATGTTGGCTTGAAGGGCACTGTCCCTGGCTGCCACATAACGTTCTGGCGAGAAGGGCTGACCATCCCAGAGATAACTGTAGAAGACGAAGTTCTGGTCTTTGTCATTCAGATTGGTGCCTGTCCATAGGAAATCCATTCCCTGCTTGGAGGCTTTCAATCCAGTGGGGACACAGATGGTGTGACCTGTCAATGCTTTCAGTTCTTCTAATGTTCGTTGACTGTGCTTCCGACGCAAGTTGGCGGCTTCATACTCCAACTCGGCTTCCACAAAGACCTCTTGCAGGCGTTCCTTGTTGCGTCCCAAGAAGACAGCTAACTCGTGGGCAGAGGCGGCTTCCACCTTCACCTCCACCTGCGGCACAGCCACCACATCCCTGGCGACACCCATTCGAGGCGTCTTCACGCTGCGGTCTGTCTCCACAATCAGGCGGTTACGCAGCGTTCTCCAAGGGGTGAGGTTGCCGTCGGGATAGACCACGTCCACGCGGAACAGCGGTTCATGCTGAGGCAGGACAGGAGTGGAACAGCGAAGAACGGCGTCCAACGTGTCTTTCAGTTCCCCATTATAGACTGCTCGCGGCACGATCAGCGCCACTTCATACGCCAGCCCACGTGACTGCGGCTTGTGAACAGCAGCACTCCCCTGCCCTGTTCCACTCTTGCCAGTGCAAGAATAGAACAGAACCATTAACAAGGAGAGGACGACAAAAGAATGGATTCTTCTCACTCGGCGTCTTTGCGGTCGTCGATGTTGTCCCCTTCTGTGGGACGGAGCTTGGAGAAGTCGGTGAGTCCGTTGGTGATGAGAATGTCATACCACTGCAACAGCTTCTTCACGTCTGAGGGGAAGACACGATCGCGGTCAAAATCGGGCAGGATCTCTGCAAAATAGGCGAAGAGCTGGTCACGGGAAGCTTTTTTGTAATCCAAAGAAACTTTCTCGCCGTTTTCTTTCTTCTGGACACTCGTGAGGACGTCGGCCAGAGGCACTTCCTCCTCGGTGGTGTACATAGCGATGTCGGCCAGGGAGATCACGCGGTCTGTGGCAAAAGCGGGCATACGATGATGACGCTCGTCCAGGGTTTCCACTACGAGGCTCTTGGAGCCACGGGAGATGAGTTTGTAAAGGCCGGGCTTACCGGCGATGACTAAAATTGTTTCAAGCATATTATGATGGGAGTTTAATGTTTAATGTTTAGTGTTTAGTGTTTTTAGCACTGCTGTGAGTTGCGGGAGCAAAGGGCGTCCGTCATTGATAATGACGCTGTCGGCTGCGGCCAACCGTGCTTCCTCCGAAGTCTGTTGTGCCATTCGGCTTCTCACCTGCTCGGCGGAGGCGCTGTCCCGTTTCATGGCTCGCTGCAAGCGCAGTTCCTCTGGAGCGGTGACCAGCAAGATGTGGTCTGCAAGGTCTCCGAAGCCAGACTCCAACAGAATGGCGCTCTCCAGCGCTTTGACGGGCGAAGGTTGCTGACTGGACCATAACAGAAAGTCCTTTCTCACAGCCGGATGCACGACAGCATTTACTGCTGCAGCGTGTTCCTGACTTTCAAAAAGATAATGGGCCACAGCAGGACGATTCAGCAGGCCGTCTGGGCTATAAGCCTCGCTACCGATGAGGGCGATGAGGGCTTCCCGCAGTTCTGCAGAAGTATTCATGAGCCGTCGGGCCTCACGGTCACAATCATATACCGGGATTCCGAAATGTTGCTGCAAGAGCCTCGCTACGAAGGACTTGCCGCTTCCGATGCCACCTGTGATGCCTATTGTCATTCTTCTGCGTCGGTCATTTCAATCATGAACTGCACATCTGGAGGTGTGATTTTCACCTGAGAGACGCCCTCTGGAACAGAGCGCAGTTGGAGATGCAGGATGGAATCTGGGAGCTGCAGCAGTTCCTCGTAGGTGGCAGAGAGGACGAAGTCCTCCGAAGTCACCTCCTTAAATCGCTGAGAACCAATACGGAAAGAGAGCGTGGCCACTGGCGGGAACGTGCGCAGGGAATAACCAGCAGGGAAGTTGGTTCCTATAACTGGCACCTGCACTTGATTCTCCACATAGATATCCACAACGGCCGTGAGAGAGATGCTGGAAGGCTCCACCTTCATGCCTCTGCGCCGCTGGAGAGCCACCTTCTCTTCGGTGGTCTCTTTCAGGTCTTTCCAATTGACGCTGACTGTGGGCATCATCGTCAGAGAGTCCAGATAACGCTGCTCTGCCCACACATCAACAGAATCAGGCACACAGCGCACCTCCGAGAGGAAGTATAAGGGGTTGGCTTCCACGACTCCACGAATCTCCACAGGCACCCGCTTGTGAACGCCTCGGGTGAAATAATACTCCAAGGTGTCTGGGCGGATACTGATGATTCTTGTGGAGGGCTCCAGGAAATCAGCTATCTGTTTCTGAATCTCGGAGTGACTGACCACGACGTGTCCGAACGACTCACCCTTGTCATATTCTTGGAAATCAATGACAATAGGTTTCTTCTTGCGCCGCAGGAAGTAGGTAATCAGTGTGTTGCCGCGATCCGTGATGTCTGCAGAGAGGTACTGCGGCAGGTCTGTGGTGATAACGATTCCCTGGGGGACGTTGTTCAGTTGCAGCGGCAAGCGGTATTCGGTTTCATAACTCTCGTTGAGCGTCTGCATGAGCCAGAATCCTCCCGAGACAATCAGGAAGAATAGGAACACCAGAATCTCCCTGCTGCGTTTGCTGTTCAGGAAGTCTTGGATGCGTTCTCTGAGGAGCCGGAACCGCTCTTGGTCCATAGGAAGGGACGAGGTTACTTGGCGTAGTTCTCGGTGCTGGTGCCAGCGGCGAAGACAGAATTCCTATCCACACGGATACGGACGCCATTGGCCACTTCGATGAGCAGTGCGTTCTTCACATCATCAATCTCACGGACGACACCATAGACGCCGCCGGCGGTGATGACTTCCTGTCCGCGTTCAATGCTGTTGCGGAACTTCTGGATTTCCTTCTGCTTCTTCTGCTGAGGACGAATCATGAAGAAATACATGATGGCAAACATGGCCACAAGCATGAGAATCATGCCCATACCTCCGTCACCTTGGGCGGCCTGGAGGAGAATAAGGAGTTGTTGCATTGTATTTTAAGAGTTAAAAGTTTAATGTTTAAAGTTTAAAGTTCTTCTTCGGGGTCTGCCTCTTCTGCGTCACCCTTCGTGACAGTCATTTGCTTGCGGAGCCTGCCCTCCTCAATCTGTCGGCGGCAGATGGAGTCCAGCATACCATTGACGTAGGCCCCGCTGCGGGGTGTTCCATACATCTTGGCGATTTCCACATACTCGTTGATGGACACCGAGACAGGAATCTGAGGGAAGGTGAAAATCTCGGCCAGTGCCGTCTGCAGGACCACCAGGTCCATGAAAGCCACTCGTTCCAGTTCCCAATTCCGCAGGAACTGAGAGATGAGACTCTTATAATGCTCTGCGCCCAAGAGCGTGGCACGGAAGAGACGCTTGGCAAACTCGCGGTCTTCATCGTCGCGGTACTCGGGTAACAGCGGCTGGTTGGCACCGTTGCGCAACTCAAAGCGCTTGATCGTCTTCAGAACGAAGCCATCAATGATGAAACGGTCGTCGTTCCAGTAGAGGCTCTTCTCCTCCAACAGCTGATCCAGGTCTTCACAATCTACAAACACCGTGCGGTAAATATCCCGCCAGAGCTGGCGCTCGTCATCATAGCTGGGCTCGTCTGTGCGGGCCATCCAATCCTTGTAGGCTTCGGATTCTACCACACGCTTATACATGCGCCGGACGAAGTCTTCCTCGTCGGACCACGTCTTCTTCTGGTTCTCCCGGAAGTCCTTCAGCTGGTGGTTGAGCTGCAGCTGCTGAATGAAACGGTTGTCAATAAAACGGGTGCTGGGCGATAGTCCTTCACGCAGTCGGGCCTCACGACTCTTGGCCGTTTCCACGGTGCGCTCGGCAATCCGGTTGACTTCCACCATCAGTTCCAGCATATACATATAAAGGTCATAGGCTTTGGAGAGGCTGTAGAAAAGTTCTTTCTCCGCGATATCCAGGTTGCTGGAGCCGTTCTCATAATAGGCGTAGGTGAGTTGTACCACTTTTAACCGGATGAGTTCTCTATTTATCATACTTTTTTGTTCGTTGAAGCTGTTTATTTTTCTAATTTGCGTGCAAAAGTAGTGATTTTCGTCCAAATCTGCCCTCTTTAGAGCAAGTTTTTCACTTTTTTTTGGGTAGTTTGGGTAATTATTCCTACTTTTGACCCTTGAATTGATGATTTATTAACCAAAAACAATGAAAGAGACAAGTAACAACCCCAACAATCGCGAGAAGGATATTCTCTTCTCCCGTTCCATTAAAGCAGGTAAGCGCATCTACTACGTTGACGTGAAACAGAGCAGTCGCGGAGATATGTATCTCTCCCTCACAGAGAGCAAGAAAATCGTCACTGGAGACCGCGAAATGCCTCAGTTCAACTTTGAGAAGCACAAGATTTTCATCTATCCCGAGGACTTCGACAAGTTCACCAACGGACTCACCGAAGCCATGAAGTTCATCTTTGAACAGCAAGGTCCCACACCTCAGCGTCCCGAGGAAGCCCCGAAGGAAATCCAGATTGACGGATTGGAATTCTGACAGCACTACTCACCTTATACCTTATTATATATAATATGAGCAAACAGTCATTGGAGAAAATATTTCTCACCCTTCTGACAGGTGCACTGTCCCTCACAGCTTGTGTCGATGACAGCTACAACCTGAGTGACCTGAATACGACGATTCAGGTGGGCAGTTCCGGCACGCTGACGCTGCCCTCCAGCTCCACGGGAGACATCGTCCTGAAGAATATCTTCGACCTGACCAAGGACGGCCCCATCACCACCCTCACCGTGGATGGACAGGAACTCTACTTCCTGGACAAGGACGGTGAAGCCAGTCCCGACCCCATCAAGATTCAAGACATCGTCATCAACAAGCCCTCCGACCAGACCATCAATGCTACTCTGGATCTCCGAGGCGTGCTCGGAGGCGTGAAAGCCCAGAGTCCGCAGAAAGCGCCTGTGACCCGTGACTACCAGTATGACATCTCGGACCTGGCCAAAGCAGAGTTGAAGAACGCCCGCGCCACAGGTATCTCCGCAGACGTTGTGGATATCAAGCGCATCAGCTTCACCGAGACACAGGCCACCCTGCGCCTCACGGTCTCCGGCCAGAACAGCGAAGTCATCCGCAAGCTGCACTTTGACGACCTCGCCCTGCACCTGCCCACAGGTCTGGAAATCACCAGCTGCACCTATCTGGGACAGGAGAAGCTGGGCACCGAAGCCCTGCGCACGAAAGCCACAGAGCAAGGCCTCATCACCATCATTGACGGTGAAGACACCGAGGGTTATGCCATTTCCAGCGAGCCCCTGACTTTCACCATCATCCTCAAAGCAGCACAGGTGGGCAACGGCAGTGGCATCCAGTTTGACGGTGCCGCCCACACGGCCGAACTCTCCGGACAGTTCCAACTCACCGGCACTGCCGGCCTGAGCAACAATGCCGAGGACATCAATTATGAAGTGCTGTATGACAAGTTCATGGTCATCATCAACGAATGGAGCTACGCCGATAAGGTGGCCGCACTGGCCAAGTTGGCACTGGGTGACTACTCCCAGGCCATCGACCTCCTGCTGCCCCACACGCTGAACTTCGCCGGTACCTGCCGCTTTGACAAGAACATCACGGTGGAGACCTTCTCCGGTCACGTGCAGCACTCCCTGGACCACATTGACGACATCAAACTGGACAACCTGCCCGACTTCCTGGAAGGCGACGACGTCGTGCTGGACCTGGCCAACCCGCAGCTCTATCTGGACATCTTTACAGAACTGGCCACTACGTTCAACACCAATATCACCCTGGTACCCTTCCGCAAGAACGTCCAGACCGCCACAGGCGTCTCTGCAGATATCACCTACGACGGCACCCTGGGCAAGCACAAGGCCCTGATGCTGGCCATGAATCCCGAAGTGCTGGAGTTCCCCGCCGCCTACACGGGCAGCAACTACGTCCAGGAAAAGCAGGCCGGCAAGGATGTGGGCAGCCTCATCCGCAAGATTCCCGACTACATCAAGGTGCAGGGCACCGGCAGCAACAGCAGCATTATCATCGATATGCCAGCCTGTGAGGACGTCCGCATCAACCGCTCCTACGACGTCAGCCTCCAGTACCGCGTCTATTCCGCCCTCACCTTCGGCAATGACTTCCAGATTGTCTATCGTGACACCGAGGAAGACTTCAACCTGGGTGACGATGTGAAAGACCTCAGTGTGGAGAACGTTCAGTTAGAGGCCGCAGCCGTTTCCGATGTGCCCCTGGCCCTGAACCTCATTGTCAAGCCTTTGGACAAGAACGGCAACATCATCAACAATCTCCAGGTGCTCTATAAGAACAGCGGTGAAAGCAGCTTCGGCAGCGGTGGTGTGAAAATCCGCGCCGGTGCCAACGCTTCTGCCCAAGACAAGTTCGCCATCCTCCTGCAGGGCACCAACGGCCACCAGCTCTCGGAGTTCCTACAGCCCGGCAGCCAGCAACTGGACGGCATCAAATACGAGGCAGTCCTCAACGAGCCTTCCTCCAACGCCGATGCACTCAAGACCACGTCACGCGTACAGCTGAAAGACATTAAAGTCAGCGTCACAGGAGTTTCCTACATCAGTAAGGACGAGAAAGACAAATAATGCGACCCGGAACAGATTATTCATCCTCAAAAGATTACGCAACAATGAAAATAATCATAAGAACGACCCTGGCCGCAGTTGCCCTCATCCTCTCTGGCACGGCCAGCGCACAGAACTCCAACAGCAGCTACTTCCTGGAAGGTGCCCTCAACCGCCACATGAACAACCCTGCCTTTGCACCCCAGCAAGACTATGTGGCAATGCCCGCACTGGGTAACATCAATATCGACGTCAGCTCCAATTTCGCACTCGGAGATGTCTTCTTCAACCGTGACGGCAAGACCGTAACCTTCCTGCATCCCCGTGTCACAGTGGCCGAGGCACTCGCTGGACTGAAAGACAACAATGAGTACCGCACCGACATCAACCTGCAGCTGCTCGGCGCTGGCTTCCAGGCTTTCGGAGGCTACAACACCATCACCATCAGCTCCCGCTCCCTGGCAGGTTTCCACGTGCCCTATGATCTCTTCGCCATCACCAAGAACCTGGAAGATCGCAGTTATGATATCGGTTCTGCCGACATCTTCGCACACAGCTTCGTGGAACTGGCACTCGGCCACAGCCGCCAGATTACCGAGGCACTGCGCGTGGGTGGAAAGCTGAAGTTCCTCTTCGGCGTCGGACGCGCCAAGGCTGAATTGGAAAACCTCCACCTGAGCCTGCTGGACAACCAGCAGTGGACAGCTACAGCCAATGCCCGCGTGGAAGCCAATATCAGCGGCCTGAAAATCACGGAGAAGCAGAAGGAATACAACCAGACCGACGCCAACGGCAACAAGCTCACCTACACCACCGTGGATGATATCAATACCGATGATTTCAAGGGTATCAGTGGCTTCGGTTTGGCTGTGGATCTCGGAGCAGAATATGACCTCAGCGAATGGGTGGATGGACTGAAAGCCAGCCTCGCCCTGCTGGACCTTGGCTTCATCAATTGGAGCGAGAGCCACCTCCTGGTCAACCACGGTACTCCCTTCGCTTTCAACGGCTTCCAAAATATCCGTGTAAAAGACGGCGACGGCACCAAACTCTCCGACCAGACCGACCAACTGTCCGACGAGCTCACCGATCTTTACCGTCTGGAGGACAAAGGTGACCAGGGCAGCAATACCTACGGAATAGGTACCACGCTGAACGTGGGTGTGGAATATGCACTTCCCATGTACAAACAAGTGCGCTTCGGCCTGCTGTCCAGTAGCCGCTTCCAGGGTGACTACAGCTGGAACGAGGAACGTTTGAGTGCCAACTATGCCCCCTGCGACTGGTTTGACATGAGCGTCAACGGCGGAATAGGCACCTTCGGACCTTGCTTCGGTTGGATGCTGAACCTGCACCCCACCGGCTTCAACCTCTTCCTGTCCATGGACCGCACGATGGGAAAAGTCAGCAAGGAATTCATTCCCCTGAACAAGGGTACTCAATTCTCCATGGGTATCAATTTCCCGCTCAACAAGGCTCGGAAAAAGGCTCTTTAAGCCGTCAGAAAGTACAAAGTTAACCAAGACGCGAAGGTTCAGTGAAAAAACCTTCGCGTCTTTTCGCTTTTGAGGGCTTTTTTCCGTACCTTTGCAGCGCAATTCATCAACACCTCTATAAGATTATGGCTATTTTCTTCTTTCAAGCCCCTCAGAAGAGCATTCTCGCCGTGCAGGCCGACCACGAGCTCACAGGGGAAGAGATTGACAAACTTGACTGGCTCTTCGGCGGTGCACAGCTGCTGGAAGCACAGACCCTCGAAGGCAACTTCATAGGTCCCCGCCGCGAGATGATTACTCCGTGGAGCACCAACGCGGTGGAAATCACCCAGAATATGGCGCTGCAGGGCATCAAGCGCATTGAGGAGTACTTCCCTGTGCCCGACACGGCGCTCACCCCCGAGGGCAGCGTCCGCGAAGACTGTTATGACCCGCTCCTCCAGCGCAGCTACAAGCGCCTGGACCAGGACGTCTTCACCGTCAAGATACAACCGGCTCCCATTCAGGTGATTGAAGACCTGGAAGCCTACAACGAGCAGGAGGGTCTGGCCCTCTCTCCCGAAGAAATCCAGTACCTGCATCAGGTGGAACAGCAGCTGGGACGTCCGCTGACAGACAGCGAGGTCTTCGGGTTCGCACAGATCAACAGCGAACACTGCCGCCACAAGATTTTCGGAGGCACCTTCATCATAGACGGACAGGAAATGCCCAGCAGCCTCTTCCAGATGATCAAGCGCACCACCCAGGAGAACCCCCACCACATCATCTCTGCCTACAAGGACAATGTGGCTTTTGCCGAGGGACCCGTGGTGGAGCAGTTCGCACCGCAGAACCACGCCACCAGTGACTTCTTCACTGTCAAGGAGATAGAAAGCGTCATCAGCATCAAGGCCGAGACCCACAATTTCCCCACCACCGTGGAACCCTTCAACGGCGCCAGCACAGGCACCGGCGGTGAGATCCGCGACCGCATGGGCGGCGGCACAGGCTCCTGGCCTATTGCCGGCACGGCAGTATATATGACCAGCTACTCCCGCACCGATGAAACGCGTGAGTGGGAGCGGATCCTGCCCGTGCGCCAGTGGCTCTACCAGACACCCGAGCAGATTCTCATCAAGGCCTCCAACGGCGCCTCGGACTTCGGCAACAAGTTCGGTCAGCCGCTCATCTGCGGCAGCGTCCTCACCTTTGAACATGCCGAGAACGGCGAACAGTATGGTTATGACAAAGTCATCATGCTGGCCGGCGGCGTGGGCTACGGCACCAAGCGCGACTGCCTGAAAGGCACGCCCCAGAAGGGCAATAAGATTGTGGTCGTGGGCGGTGACAACTATCGCATCGGCCTGGGCGGCGGCTCTGTGTCCAGCGTAGATACTGGCCGTTACAGCAGCGGCATTGAACTCAACGCCGTGCAGCGCGCCAACCCCGAGATGCAGAAACGCGCCTACAACCTCATCCGTTCCCTCTGTGAGGAGGATGTGAATCCCGTCGTCTCCATTCACGATCACGGCTCGGCCGGTCACGTCAACTGCCTCTCCGAGCTGGTGGAGGAGTGCGGCGGCCTCATCGATATGAGCCGTCTGCCCATCGGAGACCCTACGCTCTCCAGCAAGGAAATCATCGCCAACGAGAGCCAGGAACGCATGGGACTGCTGATTCAGGAAGAGCATCTGGACCACGTGCGTGCCATTGCCGAGCGCGAGCGCGCCCCGCTGTATGTGGTCGGTGAGACCACAGGTGACGCCCACTTCGCCTTTGAGCAGGCCGACGGCGTCCGTCCCTTTGACCTGGACGTTTCCCAGATGTTCGGCCACTCGCCCAAGACGGTGATGGTGGATGAGACGGTGGAGCGTCGTTACGAGGACGTAACGACGGGAATGAATTCACTTTCCACCTCCCTTCAAGCTGTGTTGCAGCTTGAAGCGGTGGCCTGCAAGGACTGGCTGACCAACAAGGTGGACCGCTCCGTCACAGGCAAGATTGCACGCCAGCAGTGTCAGGGCGAGCTGCAGTTGCCGCTGTCGGACTGCGGTGTGGTGGCACTGGACTATCGCGGTCGCGCAGGCATCGCCACAGCCCTGGGACACGCCCCGCAGGCAGGTCTTGCCGACCCTGCCGCAGGCAGCGTTCTTTCTGTGGCTGAGAGCCTTACGAATATCGTCTGGGCACCGCTCACAGAAGGGCTGGACAGCGTCAGCCTCAGCGCCAACTGGATGTGGCCCTGCCGCTCACAGAAGGGCGAGGACGCACGTCTCTACCGTGCTGTGGAAGCCCTCTCCGAGTTCTGCTGTGCCTTGGAAATCAACGTTCCCACGGGCAAGGACAGCCTCTCAATGACCCAGAAATACCCCGATGGCTCCAAGGTGATCGCCCCGGGCACCGTGATTGTCTCCTCTGGCGGTGAAGTCAGTGACATCCGGAAAGTCGTCAGCCCCGTGCTGGCAGACGAGCCCAAGAGCGCGCTCTATCACATCGACTTCTCCTTTGACGAGTTGCGCCTGGGCGGCAGCGCCTACGCACAGGTTCACGGCCGCATCGGTTCCGACGTGCCCACCTGCACCAACCCCGAGTACTTCCGTGACGCCTTCAACGCCGTGCAGGACTGCGTGAAGCAGGGACTGCTGCTGGCGGGGCACGACATCAGTGCCGGCGGCCTGATTACCACGCTTTTGGAGATGTGTTTCGCCCGCACACAAGGCGGTCTGAAAATCAACCTCGTCAACTTCGCCACCGACGACATCGTGAAGATTCTCTTTGCCGAGAACCCGGGCGTGGTGGTTCAGGTGGCCGACAAGCACGAGGAAGCTTTCAAGAAGCTGATGGACGAGGCCGGCGTGGGATATATCTATATAGGTACGCCCGCGCGCGAGCGCAGCCTCCGCATCCGTCGCGGCGACTTCCAGGAGACACTGGATATCGACGCCCTGCGTGACGTCTGGTACCGCCCGTCCTACCTCCTGGATCGCCGTCAGAGCATGAATGGCTGTGCCGACGCCCGTTTCCAGAACTACAAGCACCAACCCATAGACATTCTGCTCCCACGTCACTTCTCTGGCCGCCTCAGCCAGTACGGCATCACCCCCGACCGCCCCACTCCCGCCTCTCCCGTCTCCGCCTCTCCCGCCCCGGGAGTGCCCTCCTCTGCTCCCTCCGCACCGGGAGTGCCCTCCTCTGCTCCCTCCGCGTCGGGAGTGCTTGGCGGTTCAGCCGCCAAGCCCACCGTCCCCCGCGCTGCCATTATCCGCGAGAAAGGCACCAACGGCGAGCGTGAAATGGCCTACTGCCTCTACCTGGCCGGCTTTGACGTGAAAGACGTCATGATGACCGACCTCATCACAGGCCGCGAGACCTTAGACGACATTCAGATGATCGTCTTCTGCGGCGGATTCTCCAACTCCGACGTCCTCGGCAGCGCCAAGGGATGGGCCGGCGCCTTCCTCTACAACCCCAAGGCCAAGGCCGCACTCGACCGCTTCTACGCCCGACCAGACACCCTCTCCCTTGGCATCTGCAACGGCTGCCAGCTCATGGTGGAACTGAATCTGCTCGGCCTCACGGGCGAGGAGAAGATGCTCCACAACAACAGCCACAAGTTCGAGTCAGCCTATCTCGGCCTCACCATCCCGGAGAACCGCAGCGTGCTCTTCGGCTCCCTCTCCGGCTGCAAACTTGGTATCTGGGTGGCCCACGGAGAAGGCAAGTTCCACCTTCCGCAGCCCGAGAGCGCCTACAACGTGGTAGCCAAGTACTCCTATGAAGGCTATCCCGCCAACCCCAACGGCTCAGACTACAACGTCGCAGGTCTCTGTTCGGCCGACGGCCGTCACTTGGCGATGATGCCCCACCTGGAGCGAGCCATCTTCCCCTGGCAGTGCGCCTACTATCCCGCCGCCCACCGCATGGATGAGGTCACACCCTGGATAGAAGCATTCGTGAATGCACGCCGCTGGTGCGAGGAACACAATGTCCAATCGTAAATCGTAAATTGTAAATTGTCAAATAGTAAATTATTCCAGACCTTCTTCCACATTGGCCTCTTCACCATCGGCGGCGGCTACGCCATGATACCGCTGATAGAGGCCGAGGTGGTGGATCGCCGGCAGTGGATAGCCCGCGAGGAACTGCTGGACCTCATGGCTGTGGCACAGAGCTGCCCGGGCGTCTTCGCCGTGAACATCTCCATCTTCATCGGCTACAAGATTCGCAAGACGCCCGGCGCCATCGCCGCAGCCCTTGGCTGCATACTGCCCTCCTTCCTCATTATCCTCGCCATCGCACTCTTCTTCCATCAGTTCCAGGACAACCCCTGGGTGGCACGCGCCTTCCGGGGTATCCGCCCCTGCGTGGTGGCACTCATCGCAGTGCCCACCTTCCGCATGGCGCAGACCGCCCGCATCACCTGGACCAACGTTTGGATACCCGTCCTCTCCGCCTTCCTCATCTGGGCCCTCGGCGTCTCCCCCATCTTCATCATCGTCGCCGCCGGACTCGTAGGGTTCCTCTACGGCAAGTTCATTAATTGATAATTGATAATGTATAATGTATAATTAGCACGCCGGTCCGGCGTTTTGTGTCGCATGAAAGATGATAATGTTTTAGCAGAAAAGAGTCTTGACTTTGGTGTCAGAACGGTGAATTGTTACAGGTTTCTCAGAAAGGAGAAGAAAGAGTGTATGATGTCCATGCAACTATATAAATCAGGAACTAGTATTGGTGCAAATATCCATGAGGGTTTGCAGGCGCAGAGTAAAGCCGATTTTATCAGCAAGCTTGGCATAGCCCTGAAAGAAGCCAGCGAAACCACTTATTGGCTGAAACTCTTGTTCAGAACAGACTATATTACCCAACAAATGTTCGAGTCTATGATGACAGATTGTGACGAACTTAGTCGCCTGTTAACCGCCATCATAAAAACCTCAAAAGATAATCAATAGCCTCCAATTATACTTATCTCGATTATACATTATCAATTATACTTATCTCAATTATACATTATCAATTATACATTATCAATTATACTTATCTCAATTATACATTATCAATTATACATTATCAATTATTCTTATCTCAATTATACATTATCAATTATTCTTATCTCAATTATACATTATCAATTATACATTATCAATTAAAAAATGTTCGCGCTTTTTTTCACTTTCTTCCTCATAGGCCTCTTTGGCTTCGGCGGCGGCTACGCCATGCTGTCCATGATACAGGGCGAGGTCGTCACCGCCCACCACTGGATGACGATGGGCGAGTTCACAGATATCGTCGCCGTCTCACAGATGACGCCCGGCCCCATCGGCATCAATTCCGCCACCTACGTGGGTTACACCGCCATGGTCAATGGCGGCGGTGCCCCCTGGATGGGCGTCCTCGGCAGCCTGACAGCCACCTTCGCCGTCACGTTGCCCTCCTTCATCCTCATGCTGCTTATTTCCAAGTTCCTGATGCAATATAAGCACCACCCCATTGTGGAGCACGTCTTCCTGGGTCTGCGTCCTGCCGTAGTGGGACTATTGGCCGCCGCCTGCCTCCTGCTGATGACGCCCGACAACTTCTCCACGCCCACGGAATCCCCCTGGCAGTTCTACATCAGCGTGGCCATCTTCATCGGCACCATCATCGCCTGCCGCGTCTATAAGATGAATCCCATCCACGTCCTCCTGGCCTGCGCCCTCATCGGAATCCTCCTCTTCTGAAGGGCAATCCCGTCAAAATTATTACGCGCCTCTGCATTTTTTCTCTGATGAATTTGACTTTGCCGTCACCATTTCTCATCAAAAAAACTTTTTTTCTTCAAGAAACACTACACTCTACACTACTTGACTGTTCATGCTATTCTCCCGTATCAATCAATCACTGCATATATCATACGGACTCTTGTCTTTACGTCTTTCTTCCCTTGCGGCACGTATCTCTGCATTGAGGTCTTTCATTGTTGTCAAGAAACAGTCCCTTGAATCGTAGTTTTAGCTGAAAAGCAGCAAAAAATACACATAAAAGTAAATTTTAGGTGAAAAAGCTTGCGAGAATAAACATTTATGCTTATTTTTGCAGCAAAAAATCAAAATACATGGAACGAAACCTATTCTTAGAGCTCCTTGAAGACGGTGAAAAGGTCAGTCTTTATTCTCCTCATTTTGATGGGGAAGATTATTCAGAATTTGAGAAATTCTTACTCACCTATAAAGACTTATATCCTAACGACATTCGTCAGTTGGTCTATCGATTGGACATCATTAAACGTGATGGCGCAGCAGACCGCCATTTCCGTTATGAAGGAACCATGCGAGACCGTGTTATGGCATTACCTTCACATCTGGAAACCACCTCACTCCGCCTTTATCTTCTCAATATTCAATCAAAAATACTAATCTTGGGCAACGGCGGACTCAAAACTACATCAACGTATCAAGAAGATGAACAGCTGCATAAATGTGTAAAGACATTGCAGAAAATCGACATTCAAATCAAGCAAAGAGAACATTCAAAGGTAATCGTGGTGACTGGTACCCAATTGTTGGGAGAACTCACTTTCACCATTGATGACTAAAGAAAGGAGGACCTTATGAAGACAAATAGAATCATGGATGAGATCCGAGCCACTATCTCTCCCGAGATGAAGATGCAGATGGAACTTTCTGTGGCCATCGCCAACCGCATTTATGATATTCTCGAAAAGAAGGGACTGACACAGAAGGACTTTGCACGTATGATGGGAAAGACAGAAACAGAAGTCAGCCGCTGGCTCTCTGGCACACACAACCTCACGCTGGCCACCCTCTGCAAAATCTCAGTAGCCCTGGGCGCAGACATCATTAAGGTGACAGGCCATCAGTATTACCCTCTCTACGAGGAGGAGGCACTTTCTGTTGCAGAAGAAACACCTGCTTAAAGGTTTCCGAACCTACATCTTGAAGATCTTTCCACTAAAGATGAGGCCGATGATTCCAATGATAAGAAGTAGTTCCATAGTTTTATTGATCGTTTTCTTCAATTTTCTGCAAAGCCTTTGAAAGATCTTTATCTAACAATTCAGCTTTGCTGGGATTAAGTGTTATTGGTTGTTTATAACGGAATTCATTCACTCCGATTCTTCCGTTTTGAATATAGCTTTGCAGACTACCTCCAAAAGCAGGCTGAAGGTATTCTGGTGACAAATCATCGAAGCTAAAAATGGCTGGCATTGGTTCTCCTTCAGCCAGAGTTTTAATGGCAGAAATATATTCTTTGAGTTTTTCGTCATTTGAGAAATCCACTCCAAGTAGCTCCGCTCCTTTGATTAGAAAGTAAGTAGTAAATCCCAACTCTCCTCCTGCAAAAGCCTTGTGCGCATATTCACAAGCAGAATCTTTGTTTGATGTCAAATAAAAGTCTCCATATTCCCATTCCTCGCTGATGTTCATCATAATAAGATTATTCATTGCTTCTCGTATATTATCTGCCAGTTTTGGGTTCTGTTTCTTTTGCTCTTCACTTAATAGTTCAATCCGGTCTTTGCCTTGTAGATGAAGAAACGGCTGATATAAGCAGGTCAAGCCTTTTATAAACATGTGACAAACATCACTATATCCTTTTCTAACCTCCTCTGGGAGAGTAACGAATCTGAGGTCGGTTCCATGATAGAGCGTAGGCAACTTGTCTATACCCCATCTCTCCTTAAATGTTATCGGCATAACTTCATCATATTTGAATCGTATCTTATTATCTGCGACAGCGACTTCTACAGAGTTTTCATCTACCAGAATCACTTTCAATGTGGCTCCAAGCAACCCTATGGCCTTACTCTCTTTGACGATTTTCACCCAATCGCCGACTTTGACAATCTTCATATCACGCTCCATAAATATATTTCTATTCAGGCTTGCCTTCTTCTATCTTCAGCCCTAGATGATAGTGGTCGGAGATACGCTTGAGGTCTTCGGCTTTTGTTCCATTGCTGATGTTCGAGTAGATGTACCAACCATCGCACTCATGCTGCCAGATGCGGCCGGGAACGGTGGGACGTTTGTCTTTGGTGACGAGGTTGTAACCGCCGTGCTTAATATCTAAAGCAGGGATACGTTCCAAGCCGATTTTTCTGAGAGCATCGATGAAGGTGTCGATTGCTTGGCGATGCCAGATGACGGTACCATCAGGGAACGTCACTTTCATGCCCTTTGTCACGTTCTCAATATGCTTTGTAGGCTCATGAGGTTTCACTTCCTCTGGCTCTTCCTCGCTCTTTACTGGCGTGCTGCTACGAGGTGTAAGCACTTTAGCACCAGTCATCTCGCTAATCTTCGTCTTACGGCTCAGGGCTACGCTAATAGGTTCGCCAGGATGATACTCCACCACCAGCACCAAGTCGCGCTGAATTGGGTTCAGCCTTGGGGCAATATCACTACTAAGAGCAGGAAGAATCTCTTTCTTGATGATTTCCTCCTCCAGTTCCTCCACTTGTTGGAGGACATCTTTGTTGAGTCGAACTCCTAAATCGCGAGAGTTCTCAATAATGCTGTATAGCTTTTCAAGTTTCGTCATATTGCTTGTTATTATGATTGTTCAATGATTTTGATTTCTTCCTCTGTTAAACCATATAACTGATAAACGAGGCGGTCGATGTCAGATTCAAGAAAAAACATTCCGTGGTCAAAGAGGATTTACATAGCAGTACTAATGATGTGTATTCGCTTATAAACTATTCCATCTTTATTAAAAACTGATGACGAATGCCTACTTCTTTTTTCTGCTTTTCTTTTCAGTTTCTCACGTTTCTTTTTCTCTTTCTTTAGTTGCACAATATGGTTATCCAATTCTGCTTTTTTCTCTAATAAATATGGTTTTATGTCTTCATTTGTAACGTCCAATATTTTTGAAAAAGCAGTTGTACATATTGATTGACGTTTACTGTCGAAACAAAGTGCAAACAACTTGTCGATTTTCTTTTCGGAATCAAGCGGTTTGTAATAGTCAAGAAATGTTCTAAGTTTCATAGTGTCAAATCCCTTCTTTCCGCAATGTTTCCATTGTTTGTATTAATCGCTGAGTCGTGACATATTCTTACAGCTTTTCAAGTTTTGTCGTTTTTATTATTGCCAATCTGGGCTATAAGTTCTTTTATGTTATGATTTATATAGTCTAGGACTTGAACAGTTGTGGTTGGTAGATAGCCGACACTATTAAGAGATATTATCTCATGTTCATCTTCATAGCCTTCGCAACTTAGTGTAATAATCATTGTGCAATTTTTCAGTTGATCTATTTCCTTACATTGATTCTCCAAGTCATTTATACGTTCTTGCTTAGATTCTTTTTGTGGTATGTTAGGAATAGCCTTCCATATTACATAATTCTTTTCTCCCCTTGCCGGCAATGAGAATTCAGCAGATTCTATACAGTCCAAATTATTCTTGAATGAGGGGTTAGACAAAAGAATGAGGTCTGAGATGTCAATCTTAACTTTGATATGTTTAGCTATTTGAGTCCCATGATTTTCAACTCGAAGAATATAAAATTCTTCACTACAATTCAAATCATGATTTCTCTGGTGTAACATGAAAATAGAGCAAAACAAATGAGGACGGTTTTGTAGTTTAAGCAATTCCAATTGCTCAGCATTATTCTTCAATGTCTCCATAGCAATAATTGCCATAAAGACCGTTCCTATAGCTCCTGCATAAGCGCCCCAGAAAGTTATCCAGATATTAGCATCTCCTGCAACATTCCAATAAGGCCAAATTGGTAGAGCAACAATACCACTAAGAGCAAAGGGAAAGATGGCTGCTCCTAAAAGAATTAGCCATTTGTACTTAGATACGAATTTAAGCATGCAATTTTGTTTTTTCATATTCTTCTCTTGTTATTGGAGTCTCAGGGTCAACGATGAGGACTTCATCATAGGTCAAGCCATAGAGTTGATAGACGAAGCAATCAATTTCGGATTCTAAGGCTGTAGTTTCAAAAGAACAATCCTTTTGTTTTTCAGAAATGACTCTTTCTACTAAAACTAATATTTTCTTTGCTATATCTCCCATAGGGTAGCACAATGGTATTTTTTCTAGCACAGTAGCACCATAGGAGAAGTATCCACCTTGTTTAACTGGGGCAACCTTGTGAAGATAGTATTCTACTAATTTTGAATTAAGTATTCCAAGTAGAACTTTCAAATCTACATTTGGATTATTTGTTGCTATTGCATACATATTCCCGAAAGAAAATGCATAACCTTCATCATCAAGAACGAATTTATTATGGTTCACGATTCCTGGACCTAATATTTTCTTTCCTTTAAACAATCTTAGAGTACCAAATCTCACTGGCTGATACCAATGCTTTTTATCTCCCATTACATTTCTAGAATCCTTTCGAGCTTTTAAAACCAATTCATTTTTTTGAATATGATTATATGCTTGTGGATATAATTGTTTAATAGAATCTATGGGAATAATTTCAGTCTCACCATTACAGTCATAATTGCATGGATAAAAGATCTTTAGTTGAGGATGTCCAAGATAATAACGTTGTATATCATCTGTTCTTATTAGGTCAAGAGAGACTTCTTTTTCTGCAGGAAAGTTTTCTGGTTTAAATATAAAGCTGTCATCATTTCCTGTAATGATACCTCCTTTGGCGAATGCGATATCAGAAAGAGGAGAGAACGATTGTATCTTTTTCAACAAATACTTATCCTCACTAAATACAAAAGACCAAGGTTCTTCTGTAAAATCATCATATGAGCATTTGTTAAATAACTCTGGATTTGCAAATGGTAATTTAGGAACTTTGTAATAATCAAATGATTCTGTTTCTATATGAGAAAGAAAAAAGATACTTACATAAGTGATTGCGCTCTCAAAGACTGGTAGGCCTGCAAAATCAACAATCTTATTGAGAAGTCTATTATTTAGCATATATTTTCTCAATAAACGTCCATATTCTGCAGATACAAATTGATTAGAAGTTATATAACACAAAACTCCCTTGGTGGAAATTTGACACATCATTTTTTCAATAAACAATGTCGATATATCAACACGTTTCCATGCTGTAGAGAATACTTTTTTGTACAAATCGATAAGGTCATGCTCTAAGTTTTGAACGCGAATATATGGCGGATTCCCAATTACTATGTCAAAACCTCCTTGCGAGAATACATCATAAAACCAGGTATGCCAAAGAAAGAACTGATTATTTCCTGAGAGGTCGAGGTCTCCAAAGTCCACATTGATGCTTTGCTCTCGAAGTTGTTGTTTTACGTTTTCAATAATCTTCAAACGGAGAACGTGTTTCTTCTTGTGATCGATGCATTCGTAGTATTGTGCGAGCATATCGCGAAGTTCCTTACGGTACACATCAATCATACTATCAAAGAATGTTAGATTGTCAAGCCCTTGCTTCTCTGTCATTGTTGATAAGTCTGCGCCTTTGTACTGCTCTAAAAGTGAGTTGCCTTGCATAATCTTGAAGTCGAGGTTTGGCAGAGCCTGGGGAGTTTCTTCATCAACAATCAGGGAGAGCCAGAAACGGAGGCGAGCTATGTCAACTGCACCACGCTCAATATCTACGCCATAGATATTCTGCTGGATAATATGCTTCTTAATTTCTGCAGCTTTGCTTTGTTCAATGCCTTCAATAACTGTACGACAAAGGAAGAGTTCTTTCAGTAGGCCCATTGGGAATGCGCCAGAACCAATAGCTGGGTCGCAGATTTTGACGTTCTTCAAAGCTTCATCTACCTGCTGACAGAATCTGTCGTTAGTACCAAGAACATTGACATCATGTGTAGTCACAAACTGACGGATGGCTTCCTTAGTTGCTTCGTCTTCAATACCTGTCTGGAGATAGGCAATCAAGGACTCGCGACACATATAGCTAACGATTTCCTTTGGCGTATAGAAAGCTCCTTTGTCTTTGTTGTCCTCCAATAAGTTCTCGAAGATACGGCCCAACATTTCTGGGTCAACACCTACTTCTGCATCATCTGGGTCGTTCTCATCGATAGTAAAGTTGTAAGATGCAAAGAAGTCGAGAAGGCTCTGCATGTATTTGCCAGGCAAAGGGAATTGGGTTTCGTCTGTTTCCTCACGCTCGAACAAACCTCCATTTAGATAAGGTACACGAATGTTTCTGCCAACAGCTGGCGACGCAAGATCATTGGTACGTTCGGAGTTCAAGTCATCAAAAAGGGGCTCTAATACATTATCTATAAAATGGTCCTTGTCTGTATAGTTTTCAAATAGATGAAGTACAAACTCTGCATCACCGTCACCCCATTCTTTGTTGACTGGTACACCCATCCAGCCTTTCTTCTGCAAGAACTGAAGGAAGACCAAACGGCCCATCAGTTTCTTCACATAGTCACGAATGGCTTTTTCAGGATTGGTAAAGTGCGCGAACTGCTGCATAATGAAAGCATTGGGCTTTCCTTCCTGCAGTTCTTCCCACTTGTTGGCCACCTTCACCATCCGCTTGCCTGTGACGTAGAAGATGATATCCTCATATTGCTTCTTGTAACCAGCGAAGAACATATCACTGACTGCTTCCACAGAGAAAGCCTTGGTCAGATCCTTCAATGAAAGGGCGCTCGCTTTCAGCTTCTCAAACTGCTGAATGGCTGTGCGACTGCGATGCCCTTCACCTAATAGGTAGGTAAACCGTTTGGCGTCTGTAGATTCCTTCTGATAGGTACCATCATCTGCAAACTTCCACGATTCGCTGACGTATGAGAAACGCAGCACACTCTCGTCTCGTCTGTAGCAGAACATAAAGGCACCCGCATTGCCGTTGTTGCGCCATGTGGTAATCAACATATCTCGGATTCCGCGGCGATTGCGTTCGATATCCACATTCTCAGCCAGTTCTACTTCATAGATAGCAATGGTATGTTCATCACTTAACGTGATGGTTCCGAGCCACATAGCCTGACGAGCAAAGGGGCTATTGGTGGAAATAGCAGAAGGCGTGTTCCAGAACTTGACTTTGCTACTGAAGATGTCGTGCAAGAGCAGCTGCCAGTTCCTGCGATTATATCTTGATTCTATGACGGGTCTGTAATCCATATAGATATTTACGATTTAACAATTAACTATTTACGATTTACTGAAAGATTCTGAGAGGATGATAACAGCAGCCGATTCCTCCTCGGCGTGTTGAGTGTCTCGATAGTAGGCGTTATAATGGTTTGCCATTTCCAGCACCTGCTTCAGGGCATCCTCAAAGGTCATCTTGGCCTTGCTGCCTCCCTTGCGCTGCAAGTCTTTCTGAATGCGTTGCAGACGTTTTGCGATATAGGTAATGGTGCCTCGCTCTGCCAATTCCTTCAACTGGATAATCTTCAGTCGGGTATCGCCATCATCAATGTGCGGTAACATACTGTTAAGCAGGCTTACAGCCGTAGTGACCTGAGCACCAAGGTTGCTGCGCTGGCTCTGGTTGGATTCCTCTTCGTGCAGTTCCTCTTCTTTGGTAGCCTTAAACTTGTCCAATGCTTTCTCTACATGATTGTGATGCTGGGCTATTCTTGGTACAGGCTTCTCGTCTGGTGTAGCCTTGAAGTATTTGAACGCATCCAGCACAGACAACTCGCGTGTCTCTTCATCATTCACCAGATAGAAAATCTTGCGGAAGTTGGTCTTTAGGAATACCAATGTGTCGCCTGACAATGTGACTCCATCTACTTCGCGAGGCTCACGACCTGTACGACTACGGAGTGACAAACGTTCAATGCGCTTGTACTCCCTTCGATTCTGCTGATAGAGGCTGCGGAGTTCCTCGAAGAAAGGCAATTCCAGATTGCGGTCTTCCTGCTCCCGTTTGATGCCTTCCTTGAAAAGCTTGTCCAAATCTCTGTCGATAATTTCTTCGGTAGAATATATCTGGTTGTCTTCGCCAAAGGTGGTGTGGAAAGTCTGTATCTTACTCAGGGCTATCTGATTCAGTTTGATTTCCTTGTTGCCTTGTTCTGAAGGATAGAACACATAGTTATAGATGGTGTCGGACTTAGAACCGATACGGTTCACACGACCTATGCGCTGCATCAGACGGGTAGCATTCCATGGTGTGTCATAGTTGATGATAATGTTCGAGCGGTGCAAGTTGACACCTTCTGCCAACACATCTGATGTCAGAATGATGTTGAAGTCGTTCTTTTTCTGTTTCCAGTTGGCATCAAAGTTTTCACGAATGGTCTTGAACAGAGTGCTCCTATTCTGTGCTGAAATCACCATTACATCAGAACGGCCTATGCGTTTGGACAGATATTCGATGGTATCTACCGACTCAGAGAATACCACAATCTTACCTTCCGGATTGCGGTCCTTCTTGAAGAGTTCATGCTTCAGAAGGTCTGCAAACTTGGCAAACTTAGAGTCGTCGTCATCATCGATGCATTCCCATTCCAGCCACATATCGTCCAACAACTTCTGATCATGTCGAAGCAAGTCAATGTATTCCGGGTCAAAATCTTCTCGCTTAAACGTAGCATTCTTGGGATTATCCTCTGCCTTTTCGTTCAGTTTCTCTTCTATCTCGTCATCTGTATAGCCCAACTCATAGAGTTTGTTGATGTCCATATCAGGAGCAATGAAAATCCTGTCATTCTCCCACATCTTAATCATGTTCTCGTTTGCCTGCCGGAAATTATCGACAGATATCTTGAAGGCATAGAAACTGCTTTCCAGTCGCTTTACAAGACCATTCTTGCGGATTCCTGCCAAACTGCGGCTGATAAGCTCTGCATTATCATAGAGTCCGTTCGAGGCTTCCGGTTTCAGATAGGCGATTGCCTGATAGCGGGCATAGACCAGTTGCTTGTCCAGAATGTTCATGGCCTCCTTGAAGAGGTTGGCCAGATGGTCATTCAACTCGTATTCCTTCTTGATGGGTTCTGCCACCTTTGGGAAACCATTCACATCCTTGTTATAACGAGGAATGTTTTCAATATCAGTTCGGGTACGGCGAACAGTCAGAGGCTTGATAACCCTGTCACGCACTCTTTCTGCCAGCTTCTTGAACTGTTTGATGTCGAAGTTCTCTTGTTTGCGGAACTTCCGGAATTCCTGAACAAGCGGAGAAAAGAAAGAGGTGAGGTTGGGAACACCATCAATGGTACAATGACGCGGGTCTTGGAACATCAGTATCTGATAGTATATATCCAATGGGGTGTTGTTCATCGGAGTGGCAGAAATCAGCATCACCTTCTTCTTGTAGCCAGGAATATTGCCGGTTTCTACGCGAGGCATCTTACAGATCTCCTGCAACTGCTGGAAAGCGCCAGTGGTGTGGTTGCGGAATTTGTGGGCCTCATCCACAAGAACAAGGTCGTATTCATCGGCGTTCCAGTACTTGTAATTCTCATCATCAAGGACTTTGCTGAGACTGCCATTGGAGACGAAACACGCATATTTATCAATGCTGAAGTCCTTGAAGGTCGTTATCCAGTTCTGTTCCACAGCCGGAGGGTAAACCACAAGTATCTTGGTTTCATCGCGTCCGTTCTCAATCAGGAACTTCTTGGCTATCATTGTGGCAATGACGGTCTTGCCGAGACCCACCACATCTGCCAGAAAGAATCCGTCATAGCGAATCAGTTTCTGATAACCCTCGATCACGGCATCCATCTGGTACTCGAACTTGTCATAACCATCTGGCATATCGAAGGGGTCGTCTTGATCGATAGACAACACGCGGTCGGAGAAGTACTCCATCAGCATCTTGATGTAAAGCTCGTAGGGGGTGACATCGCCTTTCAAATAAGTCTTGTCGAGCGTGGCCTGATAGTCTTCTGCATTGATGGGGACATTCTTGGCCTCTTCCCAGAGTTGCTCAAACTCATACTTGGCAAAGGCCACATCGTCGTATTGGGTCAACTTTACATTGAACTCATATTGCTTGTCTTCTCCCAGGCCCAGTCCATTGCCACTCAGGTTACTGCTGCCCGTGATGGCTGCGCCAAAAGTGTGCTGGTTAAAGTTGTCGGGATAGAGGATGTAGAGCTTGGCGTGAATCTTCTTTGAGGGATGAGCGCGCAGTTCCAACTTGCCATCCAGCAAGTCCTGCACCATCTGGAGCATTCCATCTTCCACCTGCTTGGTGTAGTGCGATTGTTCAATGTCCTCTTTCAGTAATCTCAGACACTCTTCTTTCACCTCATCCTCTGCACCAAAGAACAGTTCGCCTTTCTGATGCGCCTTGGCAATGTACTTATCCACATCGATGCCAATCAGGATGCGTACCTTATTGATATTATCAAGGAAAGGGCGCAAAGTGAAGTAACCTGAAGCACGGAGGAAACCCACAACGGCATCAAGGTTCGTAATCTGGGGATTGTTCGTCAGGATCCCCTCAAACTCCTTCATGAGCGTGTTCCCATTGCGGTTCGTGAAGAAATGGGAAGACACAGGAATGTCCTGCTCTGTCATGGCACACAATTATTTAGTTGTTTAGTTCAAATCGTTGCCATGAACTCAGAATAACTTAGGAATCCCTGTCAAGTACGCATACAAAGACGTGGACGAATTGGCTTCATCCAACGTCTTGCGGTACCTGCCAGGGAAACCTTATACTCAGAAATGAAGCAAAACGCCCACGCTATTGCATGGACGTTCGCTCGTTTTGTTCTTTCTGAGTAATGTCTTATCTACTGGCAGGTTTCCAAGACGTTATGAGAATAAACGGCAAACGTTTATATTCGGTAAGATTTTGATCGGGCTTCATCCGTCTTCCACTGAAGAGGTCTGTTTCCATCACTCTACGATGAAGCAGTCCCGCTGGACCACAAAAGGCGGCTTCATGCCCTTTCGGGGGACAAAGATACAGAAAAGGTTTGAAAGGTGGTGCGTTCTTTCAGGATTTTTTATTCCGGAGGACTGGAAACGGGGCGTTTTTTGTCTGAAAAGAGTGAAAGGAAGCAATAAAGACGCGAGAAAAAAGGTGAAAAGGAAGTAAAAGACGTCTCACTTCATCACTATTTCATGTGCTAAATCAGCTTTATTTCTGCATCAACAACAAAAACATCGCCATCCTTGTCACGGAGTACATTGCGAGGGAGTAAATCCCAGACAACATTCCCAATTCCGCGATTCTATCCATTGGAACCCAGAGCCCGTTTACTTTTGCGTATTCTTCTGCAACTTGTGCTTCAGGATCAGCGAGTCTCAGAGATTTTTGGCTTGTTCCAGGTTGTGCTTCATGTATTCCACAGCGTCTGCGGAGTTCATCGGAGATGCATTTAATACGGCGATTTTCCGCATCTTGCGTTCCGATGCTTCTTGATGGAAGTGGTTGAGATATGTCATAATCCATAGAATTTTGTCTTTTCAGTATGTCGTGTCGCCGTCTTCAGTGGAGGGCTATCGCCCCGCTTCGTGACTTTGACGGCACAAAGATAGCACTTTTTTGCGAGACAGCGCAAAAAAGATTAAAAAATGTGAGGTTTAGAGGACAAAAAAGTGAAATAATGGTTTTTGGAGTCCGAGATAATGGTGTCTGGAGCGTTTGATACGGGCATTTCCGCGGTTAGATGCCCGCATCTGGAGGCCAGCAACGGTTATCTGGAACCCCAGGAACGGTTATCTGAAACGCGAGATTCAGTTTTCATGAAAAAAAAATTTTGTTTGAGAAACACTACACTCTACACTAAAATGGGTAATCAGTGTAGAGTGTAGTGTTTTCTGAAAAAAAAAATATTTTTAGTTGTCGCGTACCTAAAGGCACGCGTATTTCCCCGCCCCTTCATACCAGCCAATGAATTGGCTGGCTAACCCTATTACGCCCCTCTGGGGCTGAGACCTTAAGCGCTGGAGGGGATGAGGTTAAAGTCTGGGGCGAGAACCCTTTAGCGCAGGTGAAGATGAGGCCAAGGGCTCGGATTATCCAGCAAGGGTTGGACAAGGAAAAGGGTACTGCGGTATTTGCACAGCGTCTGGCACTTCGAGGTCCCGCGAATAAAGGAAAGTGCCAAGTCGTATGGACGAAAGTGGGAAGTCGTATGGCCGCAAGTGCCAAGTCGTATAAAGGGGTAGGTTCGAGAGGCCAAAGGGGTAAACTCGAAGAGCCAGAGTCGGAGGTGGATTGAGCCAAAGTTCATTACGGCCAGAAGACATTATCCCCACTTGTGCAGAATAAAAAGAATAAAAAAATAAGGTACGCGCGCGTAGAGCGAACGTACCTTCATTGTTCTGTGAGCCTGGGATTACTTCTTGGCGAGCAGGTCGCGGATCTCGGTCAGGAGCACTTCTTCCTTGGTGGGTTCCGGTTCTGGTGCGGGTTCAGCGGGAGCTTCTTCCTTTTCCTTCTTGAGCTTGTTCATGCCCTTGATGAGGAGGAAGATGCAGAATGCCACGATGAGGAAGTCAATGCAGGTCTGGATGAAGGAACCATACTTCAGTGTGATGGCCTCGGTGGCAGCTTGCACCACTTCGCCTGCTTCGTTAACCACTTCGGGCTGGGCGGCCTTGAGGGTGACTGCCAGGTCGGCGAAGTTCACGTTGCCCATCAGCATGGCGATGGGGGGCATGATGATGTCGTTGACTACAGAGGTGACAATTTTGCCGAAAGCACCGCCAATGATGACACCGACAGCCATGTCAACCACGTTTCCGCGCATTGCGAAGTCCTTAAACTCTTGAATAAAGCTACTTTTTGCCATAATTTTGTATAATTTTTGGTGTTTGATGGCACAAATATAAATCTTTTTTTGTAATTTTGCGGCGTAATTCAAGAAGAAAATGTCAAAAACGACTATAAAAACCCTCATTTTGCTCTTTTGCGGCCTCCTTTTGGCCGCTTGCAAGAGTGCAGAATACTGCAATTGCGGGTAAAACGGATATCATCTTTACAGATTTAATAAACTTCATTTTTTAACCCCTAAAAACAACATCAAAAAGAAATGACAAAAGTTGCAATTAATGGTTTCGGCCGCATCGGTCGCCTCGCTTTCCGCCAGATGTTTGAGGCAGAAGGTTACGAAGTAGTAGCTATCAACGACCTCACCAGCCCGAAGATGCTGGCTCACCTTCTGAAGTATGACACCGCTCAGGGCGGTTTCGCCGGCAAGTTCGGTGAAGGCAAGCACACTGTGGACGCCACCGAGAACAGCATCATCGTGGACGGCAAGGAAATCACCATCTATGCCAAGCCCAACGCTGCTGAGCTGCCTTGGGGCGAGCTGGGTGTTGACGTCGTGCTGGAGTGCACCGGTTTCTACACCTCCAAGGAGAAGGCCAGCGCCCACATCGCTGCCGGTGCCAAGAAGGTCGTGATCTCCGCTCCCGCCGGCAATGACCTGCCCACCATCGTGTACAATGTGAACCACAAGACCCTGACTCCCGCCGACACCGTGATCAGCGCTGCCAGCTGCACCACCAACTGTCTGGCTCCCATGGCTGCTGCTCTGAACAAGTATGCTCCCATCGTCAGCGGTATCATGAGCACCATCCACGCCTACACTGGCGACCAGATGATCCTGGACGGTCCTCAGCGCAAGGGTGACCTCCGTCGCAGCCGCGCCGGTGCCTGCAACATCGTGCCCAACAGCACGGGTGCTGCCAAGGCCATCGGTCTGGTGATTCCCGAACTGAACGGCAAGCTCATCGGCTCCGCTCAGCGCGTTCCCACGCCCACCGGCTCCACCACCATCCTCGTGGCCGTCGTGAAGGGTAAGGATGTGACCAAGGAAGGTATCAACGCTGCCATGAAGGCTGCCGTTACCGAGAGCTACGGTTACACCGAGGATCAGATTGTCTCCAGCGACATCATCGGTATGAAGTACGGCTCACTCTTCGACGCCACTCAGACCATGGTCAGCAAGATCGACGATGACACCTATCAGGTTCAGGTCGTCAGCTGGTATGACAACGAGAACAGCTACACTTCCCAGATGGTCCGCACCATCAAGTACCTCGCTGAACTGAAATAAGCACGGTTAACAAGCTCATTACCATACTCGGCCCCACGGCCTGCGGCAAGACAGCCGTGGCCGTGGGGCTTGCTGCCCAACTGGGTGGCGAGATTATCAGTGCCGACTCCCGTCAGGTGTTCCGCGGCATGGATATTGGGACGGGAAAGGACCTGAGCGAGTATGATGTCACTGCGGCAGACGGCAGTACCCGTCACATTCCCTGTCACCTGATAGACATCGCCGAGCCGGGCACCAAGTATTCCGTCTTCGAGTTCCAGCGCGATTTCATGCGCGCGTGTTATAATATAGGTACGCGCGCGAGGATACCCATCCTCTGTGGCGGCACGGGGCTGTACATAGAGAGCGTCCTGCGAGGTTATCAGCTCGCAGAAGTGCCTGTGAACCAGCCATTGCGCGATGAGCTGGAAGGCAAGAGTCTGGAAGAGCTGACGCAAATCCTCGCCTCTTACAAGCGGCTGCACAACACCACCGACGTGGATACTGCCCGACGCGCCATCCGAGCCATAGAAATAGAGGAATACTACAGGTCTCACGGACTCAGTCATTCTGCTGAGAATCCTGATAAATCTTTCCCCGCAACGTTCCTCACTTTCGGTCTCTCTGTCCCCCGTGAACTGCGTCGCCAGCGCATCACAGCCCGCCTGCACCACCGTCTGGAGCAGGAAGGAATGCTGGACGAGGTGCAGCGCCTCCTGGACAACGGCATCAGCCCCGAGTCACTCATCAGTTACGGTCTGGAGTACCGTTACCTGACGCTTCACCTGCTGGGCCAGCTCTCCTACGATGAAATGGTGCGGCAGTTGGAGATTGCCATCCATCAGTTTGCCAAGCGCCAGATGACTTATTTCCGCGGAATGGAACGGCGCGGCGTCCACATTCAGTGGATTGATGCCACAAGGCCGCGGGAAGAGGTGGTCAAAGAAATATTAGGGAAAATAGAAAAATAGAAAAAAGAAAAATGGAATCCTCCCGCTGGGGCATCATCTACTGCCCGAAACAAGGAGCCGGCCGCTCACAGAAGCGCTGGGAACACATCCAGGCGATGCTGGATGCACAGAAGATCGCGTATGACTTTGTGCAGAGCGAAGGCCCGGAGAGTGTGGAACGTCTGACGCGCATGCTGTGCCAGAACGGCTACGAGACGCTGATCATCATGGGTGGTGACTCGGCCCTGAACCGTGCTCTGAACGGCCTGCTGTCCTTGGGCGACGAGACGAGACAGCGGGTGGCTGTGGGCGTGATTCCAAATGGTCGCGGAAATGACTTTGCCTCCTTCTGGGGTTTCACCGAGGACAATGATGAGCAGACGATTAACTGGCTGGTGCAAAGGCGTCTGCGCAAGGTGGACGTGGGCAGCATCCGCACTGAGGCAGGACAGGAGCGTTATTTCCTGAACTGTGTCAACGTGGGGCTGGTGGCCAACATCATGAAGCTGAAGTACAAGACGCGCCGCATCTTCGGGCTCTCTGCCCTCTCCTATTTTGCCAGCATGTTTCTGCTGCTGTTCCAGCGGTTGGAAACGCGCATGAAGCTGAAAATCAACGAGGAAGTTATCGAGAAGAAACTGATGACCGTCTGCGTGGGGAATGCCCGCGGTTACGGCCAGACGCCCAATGCGGTGCCCTATAACGGGACGTTGGACATCACGGTGGTCAGTCATCCTGAGATGTCTCAACTCTTGGAAGGGCTGTGGATGCTTTTCACAGGTAAGTTCCTCAATCACAAGAATGTGCGGGCCTACCGCGCACCGTCTTCTGTCCGCTTCATGGACATCAAGAACGCCACCGTCAGCTGTGACGGAATGGTGCTTCCAGACTACACGGCTCCCCTGCGCATCAGCTTGCTGCCGGAGCACATCGATTTCATTATTCCTTCCTGAGAGACTGCTGTCATGTGTTACAGTGACAGCTTTTTAAGAGCCATCACTTGCCTCCGCCACTGATGGCTTCCAAGCGTCGCTCGTCAATAATCTTTATCTTGCGGCCGTCAATGGCAATAATCCGCTCCTGGGCAAAGGCCGAGAGTGTGCGAATGGCATTACTGGTGGTCATATTGGAATGGCTGGCCAGATCTTCGCGGCTGAGGTAGATACTCAGCGTGGAACCGTCTTCCTCCAGACCGTAGTTCTGCTTGAGGAAGAGCAGTGACTCTGCCAGTCGCCCGCGGATATGCTTCTGTGTGAGGCTGACCATGCGCTCGTCTGCATAGCCCAGGTTGCGCGCCAGACGCTCTATGAAGAACCAACCCAACTGTGCATTGCCCTTGAGCAGACGAACCATCGTGTTCACCGGTATCTTCACCACCACAGACTGTTCAAAGGCGGAGGCCGAGTTGACATAGAGTTGCCCGGAGAAGCCGGCCCTGTAACCAAAGAACTCCACGGGGCGCACCATCCGGATAATCTGCGTGCGACCACCGATGCCTTCCTTGGACACCTTCACCTTGCCGGCAATGAGACAATGCATGTAGGTGGGGATGTCTCCCTCCTCATAGAGCACCTCATTTTTGCGGTAAACCTGCACGCTCATGTGGCTTATCAGCAGGTCTTGTTCCGCCTCTGTCAACAAGTCCAGCATGAATGAGAGATCTGGCAGCACTTCGTTGACTTTTATCTTCTTCTTGGTCATGATTCGTCCTTGAATTATATGTTTTACGGCACAAAATTAGGCATTTTTCACTGAATCTGCAATTTCTTGAGCACTTTTCTTTGAAAATATTTTCATAAGTGACGATTATTTCCTACTTTTGGAGACAAAATAGGCCTAAAACGGCCTTTTTGCCCCCCTTTTTTATCAACTATTTCTCAACAATCACTCATCAATAAACATAAACTACCTTATGAGCTATTTACAGTTTGACAAGACTCTGATGACAAACTTGGAGGAAGCTCTGAAGAAGGAAGTGCTGCGCTCGAACCGTTCCGGCGCTTACTCGTGTTCCACCATTCTGGACTGCAACACGCGCAAGTACCACGGTCTGCTCGTGGTGCCCGTTCCCGAGTTGGACGATGAGAACCACGTTCTCCTGAGCTCACTCGACTGCACGGTCATCCAGCACGGCGCCGAATTCAACCTGGGCCTCCACAAGTATCAGGGCGACAACTACAGTCCCCGCGGTCACAAGTACATCCGCGAGTACAACTGCCAACAGGTTCCCACGACCCTCTACCGGGTGGGCGGTGTCATCCTCAAGCGCGAGCTGATGTTCCAGCACTTCGAGGACCGCGTGCTCATCCGCTACACCCTCGTGGAAGCCCACAGCAAGACCACGCTGCGCCTGCAGCCCTGGCTGGCATTCCGCAGCGTACGTGAGTTCACCCACGAGAACCCGCGTGCCAGCCGTGACTATCAGGAAGTGAAGAATGGTATCAAGACCTGCATGTACCCGGGTTATCCCGAACTCTACATGCAACTGAGCAAGAAGGCCGAGTGGGTCTTCAAACCAGACTGGTACCGAGGCGTGGACTATCCGAAGGAGACAGAGCGCGGCTACGCCTCCAATGAGGACCTGTACGTCCCCGGTTACTTCGAATTCGACATCAAGAAGGGCGAGAGCATCGTCTTCGCCGCCGGCACCAAGGAGAGCAATCCTGCCCGACTGAAAGACCTGGCCGACTTCGAGGTCAACATTCGCACCCCACGTGACAACTTCTACCACTGCCTGGTCAACAGCGCCCACCAGTTCCTGAACTACCGCGAGGGCGAGACCTACCTGCTGGCCGGTTACCCCTGGTTCAAGTGCCGCGCCCGTGACATGTTCATCTCTCTGCCCGGCCTGACGCTGACCAACGACGAGCAAGACCACTTCGAGCAAGTGATGGCCACCGCCGAGAAGGGCATCCGACAGTTCATTGCCGGACAGCCACTGAGCGTGCGCATCTATGAAATGGAACACCCCGACGTGCTCCTGTGGGCCGTCTGGTGCATCCAGCAGTACTGCAAGTTCATAGGCATGGAGAAGGGCATCAAGAAGTACGGGCAGCTCCTGCGGGACATCATGGAATTCCTGCAGAGCGGCAAGCACGGCAACTTCTATGTGCATGAAAACGGCCTCGTCTATTGCAACGGCCGGGACAAGGCCATCACCTGGATGAACAGCAGCCAGAACGGACGTCCCATCGTGCCCCGCTCCGGTTATATCGTGGAGTTCAACGCACTCTGGTACAATGCTTTGATGTTCAGCGCACAGGTCTGCCGCACCATGAACGATGCTGCCGAGGCAGAACCGCTGGAGAAGATGGCAGAGAAGACCAAGAAGAGTTTCGTGGATACCTTCCTCAATGATTACGGCTACCTGCTGGACTACGTGGATGGCACGATGATTGACTGGAGCGTCCGCCCCAATATGATCTTCGCCTGCGCCCTGGACTTCTCCCCATTAGACGCCAAACAGAAGAAAGGTGTCCTGGATATGTGCACCAAGGAACTGCTCACCCCCAAGGGCCTGCGCACCCTCTCGCCGAAGAGCGGCGGGTACAATCCCATGTACGTCGGCCCACAGGTGCAGCGTGACTACGCCTACCATCAGGGCACGGCTTGGCCCTGGCTGGCCGGTTTCTACATGGAAGCCTGCCTGAAGGTCTTCGGGTACTCCCGCGTCAGCTTCGTGGAGCGTCAGCTCGTGGGCTACGAGGAAGAACTCTTCTACCACTGCATCGGAACCATCCCAGAGGTCTTTGACGGCAACCCGCCGTTCCACGGCCGAGGTGCCATGAGCTTCGCCATGAATGTGGCAGAGATCATGCGTGTGGTCAAGTTATTGGACAAGTTTATTTTGGAATAACTCCCTAAAATCAAGAAACTATGAAAGTATTAATGTTCGGATGGGAGTATCCTCCTCATGTGTTCGGTGGACTCGCCACCGCCAATTATGGTATTTCTCATGGTCTGAAAGCCCAAGGTGACATTGAGACGCTGCTGTGTCTGCCCCGTCCCTTCGGCGACGAGGACCAGAGTGCCTGCAAAATTATCGGAATGAACTCTGTGCCCATCGCCTGGCGTGATGTCAACTACGACTACGTCCAGCAACGTATTGGCAACATCATGTCTCCCGATGACTACTACCGCTATCGCGAGCACATCTATGCCGACTTCAACTACATGCACGTCAACGACTTGGGCTGCATGGAGTTCGCCGGAGGCTATCCCGGCAACCTGACCGAGGAAATCAATAACTACTCGATTATCGCCGGAGTCGTGGCCCGCACAGAACAGTTTGACATCATCCATGCACACGACTGGCTCACCTACCCTGCTGGTATTCACGCCAAACAGGTCAGCGGACGCCCACTGGTTATCCACGTGCACGCCACCGACTTTGACCGCTCACGCGGCAATGTGAACCCCACCGTCTATGGCATCGAGCGCAACGGTATGGACAACGCCGACTGCATCATGTGCGTCTCCGAGTTGACCCGCCAGACCGTCATCAACCACTACGGTCAGGATCCCGCCAAGTGCTTCGCCATGCACAATGCCGTCTATCCACTGGCACCTGAACTCCAGGAGATTGTGGATCAGCGCCTGCCCTACAAAGACCGCAAGGAGAAAGTCGTCACCTTCCTCGGGCGAATCACCATGCAGAAGGGTCCCGAGTACTTCATCGAGGCCGCCAAGCGCGTGCTCGAACGCACCAGCAACGTCCGCTTCTGTTTCGCCGGTTCCGGTGACATGATGAATGCCATGATTGACATGGCCGCTGCCTACGGCATCGCAGACCGCTGCCATTTCCCCGGCTTCATGAAGGGAAAACAGGTCTTTGAGATATTCCGTGACTCCGACGTTTATGTAATGCCTTCGGTATCTGAGCCCTTCGGCATCAGCCCGCTGGAAGCCATGCAGAGCGGAGTCCCCAGCATCATCTCCAAACAGAGTGGATGTGCAGAAATCCTGGACAAGTGCATCAAGACAGACTACTGGGATATTGATGCCATGGCCGACGCCATGTACAGCCTCTGCACCAACGACTCCCTACACGAGTACCTCCAGGTGGAAGGAAAGAAGGAAGTCGATGGCATCACATGGGAGAAAGTCGGAGAGCGCATACGCAAACTCTATGACCAATGCCTGGAACGTTACAAATAAAAAAATAAATAGTTATGAAAACAATTTGCTTATATTTCGAGATCCACCAAAACATCCATCTGAAGCGCTACCGCTTCTTCGAGATTGGAAAGGATCACTACTATTTTGATGATTATGAGAACGAACGCGGCATCACAGAGACCGCCGAGCGTTCCTATCTGCCCGCCCTCCGCACATTCTTGGAGATGGCACAGACCTATGGCAAAGCCTTCAAGGTGGCATTCTCCATCAGCGGCTGCGCACTGGAACTCCTGGAACAGTATGCTCCCGAGGTCATCGAGCTCCTGCAGGAGCTGAACGAGACCGGCTGCGTGGAGTTTCTGGCAGAACCCTACAGCCACGGCCTCTCCTCACTGGCCAACGAAGACGTCTTCCGCGATGAAGTCGGCCGTCAGGCCAAGAAGATGAAGGAGCTCTTCGGCAAGAAGCCCACCGTTCTGCGCAATAGTTCGCTCATTTACAGTGACGATATAGGTGGCCTCGTGGCCTCCATGGGCTACAAAGGCATGATCGCCGAGGGAGCAAAACATATCCTCGGATGGAAGAGCCCACACTTCGTCTATCACTGCGCCCACGACCAGCGACTCAAACTCCTCCTGCGTGACTACAAGCTCAGCGACGATATCTCCCTGCGCTTCAACGACTCTTCATGGAGTGAGTACCCTCTCTTCGCCGACAATTACATGGACTGGATCGCCCAGCTCCCCGAGGAAGAGCAGGTCATCAACATCTTCATGGAACTCTGCGCACTGGGTATCTATCAGCCCCTGAGCAGCAACATTCTGGAGTTCATCAAGGCACTGCCCGCCGTGGCCAAGGATCGCGGCATCGTCTTCGCCACACCTTCCGAAGTCATCTCCAAGAGCAAGAGCGTGGCACCCTTAGACGTCGCTTATCCAATGTCCTGGAACGACGAAGAGCGCGACACCAGCTGCTGGCTGGGTAATGTCATGCAGCGCGAAGCTTTCCACAAGCTCTACAGCGTGGCAGACCGCGTCCTCATCTGCAAGGACCGCCGCATCACTCAGGACTGGGACCGCATCCAGGCCAGCAACAACTTCCGCTTCATGACCACCAAGCCCGCCAGCGTGGGACTCTATCGCGGAATCTACGACAGCCCCTATGATGCTTTCACCAACTACATGAACATCCTTGGCGACTTCATCAACCGCGTCAATGCCCTCTATCCCCTTGACATTGAGAACGATGAGCTCAACGCTCTTCTCACCACCATCCGCAACCAAGCCGATGAGATCAATGTGAAGGACGCTGAGATTGCCCGCCTACAGGCTCGTCTCTCCAAGCTCCAACCCGAGGAAGAGAAGCCCGCCAAGAAGGCTCCAGCCAAGAAGGCTGCCGCCGCTCCTAAGAAGGAGGCTGCTCCCAAGAAGGAGGCCGTAAAAAAGGCTCCCACCAAGAAAGCAGAAGCCGCCCCCAAGAAGGCCGCTCCCGCCAAGAAGCCGGCTCCCACGAAGAAGCCGGCTAAGTAATCACGCCCTTCTTTCATCCCCCAATAAACCGCTTGCCCGCATCACTTCTGTGACGCGGGCAAGCATTTTTATGAATGCAGTCTGTTACTGATAGCTGCTGAAGATGACTTGAATCTGAATGGGCTTGGTGCCGCCAACGAGGCGGGCAGAGGAGAGTGAGAAATCATGATTCACAGCCACTTGGGTGCTGGCACCGGTGGTATTGTCGGTGCTGGTGGTGATGCTGACGGGAAGCACGAGGACACGGTTCCAGTCGGGATAGCGGACGTTCCACTGTTCGCTTGTCAATCCCTGATCGGCCATTCCACGAACCTTCTGACGGTGGAGATAGGCGATGAGGCGGGCCACGTTGGAGAAGGTATAGGTATTGTAACTCTGGTCAAAGGCAGTAGTGTAACTGGTCTCCTTATCAGCCACATTGCGCGTAGCGAAGAAGGAGTGACGCTGTGCCACTGGGAGCAGGAGGAGGTTGGCGGGCATATCAAGGGCGTTCTGATCCTGTGTCTCACTGTTGAGGCGTGTGAGAACTATACGGGCGCGGGAGATGCTGTCGTTCTGGTGACGGGCATAGATCTCGTCAATGGGGAGCGTCAGTAACGTGGCGATACCGGCGGGAGATTTCAAGTAGGTATAGGGCACGTCGGGGTTTTCCAGCAGCTGGTCAATACCCTGATTCTCAATGCGTGTGCTCTGAATGACCTCTGCCGTGGCCGAGAAGCGGGAGAGACCCACAAGCGTGGTGTCCTGCTTGGTGTCACGGTAACGGAAGTAGATGTTGAAGGAAGCCACATCCACGGCCAGCATCGTTCCCCTGCCGCTGACGAGTTTGAAGTAGAAACCTGGGCAGACGTGATGGATGAACTGCCATGAGTTGACGAAGTACTGTGGCTGACGGAGGGCTTTCCGGAGGATGCGTGTTCCTAATTCGCGCGGCAGACGGATGTGTACGTTGTGATAATGTGTGGTGCTGGTGAGTACTGCATCAGACAGCTCATAGTCCAGAGGCGTGAAGACCTTCGTGGTCAGTGGCTCGCTGCCGGGACGCACGTACTGGGCGATATCCAGGTCAGAATAGTAGGTCTTGTTCTCTGCTATCACGTTGGCGGTATCCAACTCAAAAACCTGAATCTTCATGGGGTTGTTAAGGGAGCCGACGACGTCCGTGAAGTACAGGCGCACCTCCACGCTGTCTGCCTCCACCTCTCCGGCCTCGTTCTTAATCATATTCTGTTCCGCGGGCAACGTGTAGTTCTCAAAAGTATAGAACTGTGTGAGGAACTCGGCCTTGATGTCGGTATTTGTCTCTGGGTCTGCAATTTCACCGATGTAGGAGCGCGTGCTGTTGGCCACCACGGAGTCCATCTTCACGGACTGAGTGGTGAATTCGAAGACCTCGGAGGAAGTGGTGACCAAGTCAGATGTGGAAGGAATGCCAAATGTGAGAGTCTCGTCTTCACAACCGACGAGGAGCCCTGCAGTGAGCACACAGAAGGTGACTACGTAGGCAATATTGTTTTTCATTTATCTCTGATGTTATACGCTGTGGTGTAATGTGTTACATATTAAATCTGAGTTCTGCCGGCCATGAACACGCCGTCAAAGAAGTTGGTGATTTGCTCTCCGGCGCCCTTGACGTCCACGGGTCCTTGCAGGATGGGCAGCCCCAGCTGACGGGCATATTCTGTCAGTTCAGGGCTGGCATATTGTGGTGTGAAGTAGGCACCGTCTGAGTAACGGAGTGCGAGCTTGTAAAGGTCGGTGAGCATCACCTGCTCGGGGAGCTGTGCCCAGTCCTTGGCTGTGACTCCCTTGAAGTGCAGGTCGGCCATAAATTGCTGGGACATTGCCAATTTCAGGTCGTCACCGCCAGGTGTGAAGATAATGCGTGCATCACGGAAACAGGGCTCTTCCTTCATGGCAGTCTTGATGTACATGGGCGCGATGGTGCTGATCCATCCCTGACAGTGAATGACATCCGGCACCCAACGCAGTTTCTTGACGGTCTCCAGCACACCGCGGGCATAGAAGATGGCACGCTCGCCGTTGTCGGTATATTCCACGCCGTCCTCTCCACCGGCCTCCAGACGCCGCATAAAATAGTCATCATTATCGATGAAATAGACCTGCATACGTGCAGACGGGATACTGGCCACCTTCAGGATAAGCAGATGGTCGGTCTCATCGATGATGAGGTTCATTCCCGAGAGTCGAATGACCTCGTGCAGTTGACTGCGGCGCTCGTTGACGCTGCCCCATTTGGGCATGAAGGTGCGGATTTCCCGCCCCCGTTCCAGAAAGTATTGCGGCACTTTCCGGCCCAGCAACTTGTAGGGACCCTCCTCAATGTAAGGAAAGATCTCTTGCGTGATGAACAATACTCTTTTTATCCTCATCTGGTGCTGTTTTCGTGAAATTCAGTGCAAAGATATATAAAAAAATCGGTAAAAAAGCAACTGCGGGGTTAATAAAATGCTTGAAAAGGCCTTTTTTTGTAATTTATTTGCACTTTTCCTTCTTTGTTTGGCAAATATTGTGTTATTTTGCGGCGATTTTTGGGGTGAACTGTCCCCCATACGCCTAAAAAGACATAATGAATATTGTAAAAACCATTTCTGAGCTTCGTACACAGCTCGATGCCGCCCGTCAGGCAGGCAAGACAATAGGTCTGGTACCCACGATGGGTGCTCTCCACGAGGGGCACGCCTCCCTCGTGCGAAGGTCTGTGAAAGAGAATGACGTCACCGTGGTGAGCGTCTTCCTGAATCCCACACAATTCAACGACAAACGTGACCTGGAACGTTATCCTCGCACGCTGGATGCCGACTGCCGCCTGCTGGAGGCCTGTGGTGCACAAATCGCTTTCGCGCCCAGTGTGGCAGAAGTCTATCCGGAACCAGATACCCGCCAGTTCTCCTATCCTCCCACAGACACCGTCATGGAAGGGGCTTTCCGTCCCGGACATTTCAATGGCGTCTGCCAGGTAGTGTCCAAGCTGTTCTCCTTCGTGGAGCCCACACGCGCCTACTTCGGTGAGAAGGACTACCAGCAGATTGCCGTCATCCGCCGCATGGTGCAGGACTTGGGATTTCAGTTGGAGATCGTACCCTGTCCTGTGGTGCGTGAGGAAAGCGGCCTGGCACTCTCCAGCCGCAACAGCCTGCTCACCGACGCCGAGCGCCGCGCCGCAGCACACATCTACCGCTCGATGCAGTGGAGCCTGGACTTCGCCCGTGACCACACGGTGGCAGAGACCCGGCAGTTTGTCATTGATCTGGTCAACGCCCACCCACAGCTGGAGGTGGAGTATTACTCCATCGTGGACGGCGATACCCTGGCCGATGTCCAGCAGTGGACCGATGCGCCCCACGTGGTGGGCTGTATCACAGTCTATTGCGGTGCCAAGCCCATCAGACTCATTGATCATATAAGGTATTAGTTTAAAGTTTATAGCTTAAGGTTTAAAGTTATGACCATTGAAGTCCTGAAATCCAAGATACACTGCGCCACCGTCACCGAGGCGAACCTGCACTATATGGGGAGTATCACCATTGACGAGGCGCTGATGGAAGCGGCCGGTCTCTTTGCCGGAGAGCGGGTCTATATTGTCAATAATATGAATGGTGAACGCTTCGACACCTATATTATTAAGGGGCCTCGTGACAGCGGATGCATCTGTCTGAACGGTGCGGCCGCCCGGAAGGTGCAGGTGGGCGATGTGGTCATCATCATGGCCTACGCCCAGATGACGCCAGAGGAGGCACAGACCTTCCAGCCGAAAGTCATCTTTCCCACGACAGACAACAAACTCGTCTGAGCCACTCTCTTTCAAAGCATTATACACAAAAAACGCCCCTGCCTACATTCACATGCGGACAGGGGCTTAACAACTATACTAAATCAAATTACTTATTGGGATCTTCGCACAATTCTGTGAGAATACCAACAGTGCTCTTCGGATGCAAGAAAGCGATCTGCAGGCCGTCGGCGCCCTTGCGGGGAGCCTCGTCAATCAGGCGGATGCCCTTCTCGCTGACTTCTGCCAGTGCATTGGCCACGCCGTCCTCGATGCAGAATGCCATGTGGTGAATACCCTTGTTGCCCTTGTCCAGCCACTTCTGGATGGTGCTCTCGGGGCAGGTGGGCTCCAGCAGTTCCAGTTTCACTTCACCCACCTTCAGGAAGGCGGTCTTCACTTTCTGGTCTTCTACGACTTCGGTCTTGTAGCACTTCAGACCAAGGACGTTCTCGAAATAGGGCAGCACTTCGTCAATGGACTGAACGGCTATACCCAGATGTTCAATTTTGGAAATTTTCATAACGTTTTTGTTGTTTAAAATCGTTGTTTTAAGAAGAAAATTGTTGTTTTCGGGTGCAAAGTTAACCCTTTTCCCTGAATGAACAAAGTTTTTTCGTAAAAAAGTGCAGAAAAATTTGGCTGTTCAGGAACTTTCATCTACCTTTGCCACCAGAAATCATCATTCGCAACAATTCCGACAGGCCACGCCGAGTGGCAACGCGGGATTGTTGCGTCTTTTTGTCTGCAACATTCCCTTTGGTGTAATGCCCTCAGAGCGAGCCTGCTGCGTTCTTTGTCTTACTTTAAATAAATGTTGCAGAAAGATGAAAAGAAGAAAAGTCAACAACCTTTGCCGCTGCACGCCCAAGGAAGGAATCATTGCACTCCATCCCGACTTCGCTCGCCAGGTTTATGACCAACAACTGAGCCGGCTCCTCTGTTCGGGGAATCCCGGCTTCATCGCAGGGCGCGCCATCCAGATGGGAAACATCCTGTATAAGGCCGGTCGGCCGCTACTGGCGCTGGACTTGATGAGAAAGGCCTTAAACCATCTTCTCTTTGTGGATGACGACCTCCAGCGGGACTACGCAGCCGACCATTTCTGTCCCATCAATCCCGACTATTACCAGTGGTACAGTCCTTGGAGAGAGCGGGTGAGTGAGGTGGACGCCCGAAAGTTGGCGGCACGCATAGATGAACTCCAGAATGAGATTTCCGGCCATTTGGGACACCATGAGCGTTCCATGCTCCGCTTCCGGGTGCATGACTTTTACGAAAGTCTGTTTATGGACATCTATGATGTCTGATCAGAACTCCACCGTCAGGCGTACATTCATCTGACGGCCCGTCAGGTAGTTGGGCACGGCATACTGGAAGTTATGAATGTCCGTAATCCACAAGTAAGAAGCCACATTACTGATACCCAACAGGTTGAAACATTCCAGTCCCAGCCACGCATTGCGCAGGTTCGCCGCGAATCCGCGTCGTGCGTGGCGGTCTTCATTGTCCAACAGGCGGTAACTCATACCCAAGTCCACTCGCCGATAGGCCGGGGCACGGAATACATTATTCTCCAGACCCGAGTGTGGCGGACCGAAGGGCAGACCGTCTGCGAGGGCCATCTTCAGGGTCATCTTCCATTTGTCGGTGTTCGGGAAATAGTCCGAGAAGAACATATTCAGGTTCCAGCGTTGGTCGGTGGGCTGTGGAATGTGCTTGCCATGAAGTGTCATCTCTGCTTTCATCAGCGAGAGTGACACCCACGAGTCCGTACCAGGGACAAACTCTCCATAGACCTTGAAGTCTATACCTGCCACATACCCCGAGCCCTCATTGCGTCCGTAATAGACAATCTTCACATTGTCCACGTTGTAGGGGTTCAGTCGGCTCTGTGCCTTGTAGTAGGCTTCGGTGGTGAACTTGAAGGGGCGGTTGCCCACGCGGAACTTGTACTCTGCCCCGGCCACCACCTGCCAGGAGCGCTGACTTAGGATGTTGCGGTTCAGCTGCACGATGGTGGCGCCGTCGGTGGTCACGGTGTCCCGCAGCTCCTTGTAAAACGGTGCCTGATAGTACATTCCCGTGGCCAGTCGCAGCGTCCAGTTGTCGTTGGCAGCAGGGATGAAACCTATGCTGACACGCGGCGAGAACAGCGTCTCCTTGTTCCAGCTCCAGTGGCTCAGTCGGGCACCGTAGTTCACCGAGAGCACGCCTGCCTTCAGGCTCCGGCGCCACGTGTCCTGCAGGAACACTTCCAGACGGTTACTGGTAATCTCCTGCACACTTTTCAGGTTATAGATGAGTTCCAGGCGGTCGCCCGTGTGGGGCATGGAATAACCTGCCGAGTCACGGAACTCCCACTCGCGGGTGTTCTCCTCGATGGCTTCGTGCCGGAAGAGTACACCCGTCTGCACATGATGTCCGCCGGGTTTCCACTCGTAGGCGGCTCTCAGGGTCTGAGTTTTGGATGTCAGTGAGTTGCGGGCGTGCTGCATATAGGTTCCCACACCCAGTTGTGTGGAAGTATTGGTGTCATCCAGCCAGTACTGCCCCTGAATGTCGTAGGTTTCCCGTTCCTTGGTGGAGAAAGCCGAGGCGGCCAGTGTCAGCAGCCCCTTCTGCCCCATCTGTCGGGAGAGTGAGAGGGAGCCATACATGGTGCGGAACAGATCCCGTTCCTCGCCGTCAAAGTACACTCGGAAACTCTTCACGTCTTCCATCGTGCCGAAGTTCGTCTCCCTGTCCTTGGGCTTGAAATCATATTTATTGGTGGAGATGTACCCGATGGCATCCAGCGTCCACAGCCGCGAAGGCTGCCAAGACAGATAGGCTTGATAATCCAGGAAGGAGGGGTTGTACTCTCCTGTGGTTTCCAACGAGCCCAGCAGGTAGGCGTTGGTCTTGTAGCGCAGACCCTGTGAGAGTGACACCTGCCCCACCCTCAGTCCGTCATAGACGCTGGCGCCGAGGAGGCTGGCCTGCACCGAACCCTCGTGACGCTGTGGTTTCCGATAGGTGATATCCAGCACGCTGGACATTCGATCACCGTACTTGGCCTCGAACCCGCCTGCCGAGAACTGGATGCGTTCCACCATATCGGAATTGATCACGGAAAGTCCTTCCTGCTGTCCGCTGGAGATGAGCAAGGGCCGATAGACCTCCATTCCATTGACATACACGCAGTTCTCGTCAAACGACCCGCCGCGCACATTGTATTGGCTGGAGAGTTCATTGTGGGTGGAGACACCGGCCTGTGTGGCCACCAACTCCTCAACAGCGTTGCCGCTGGTGGAAGGCAGGCGTTTCAGGTCGCCGGCGTTCAGTTCCTGGGTGGAACCCATCTGTCGCCGCACTTCTTTCACCACCAGTTCGCCCATCTGTGTACCGCTCTCGTGCATCTGGACATTCCACGTGAGCGTTCCCTTGGGCTGTGTAAAGACCTTCACACGGGTGTCATAACCAATCAGGCTGTAGCTGACGCGGACGGTATCATCCGTTTGGAAACCAAAGGAATACTTGCCGTCCAGGTTCGTCATGCTTCCTGCTATCTGGCCCTGCACCTTCACTGTCACGAAGGGCAGCGCCTTCCCCTTCTCGTCCGTCACGCGACCATGCAGTTTACAGTTCCAGTTGGCCGTATCCTGTTTGGCCTCCTGCACAGAATCCTGCCGCACCTGCTCTGCAGGAACGACAGCACCCCGTGCCTCCTGAGCCATCAGCAGCCACGGGAAAATTACACCTATTATATATAATAGTGTTCTATTCACTGATATTATAACGCCATTTCTTTCTCTTTATTGTGTAACTGCGGTCCAAATCACCTCAGTCAAAGACGGTGCAACCGTCTCCGCCCAAAGCCAGATAAGAGTACTTTCCTTGAAGAAAAGACGCTTTTTCTGTTCGCCATTACAAGTTTCACTGGTGAAATAGGCAAAATCTCAAGAAAAAGATGTACCTTTGCGGCCAAATTGAAACACAAACATGATGTCATTCCTTTCCATCCTTTGTCTCTGCACTTCATTGGTAGCGCAGGATAGCATAGAAGTCCATCGTCACGCCGAGGACTCCACCGATGTATTCTATCGTCATCTGAAACTGAACGAGGTCACCGTGACCGGTGTCGTGGGCAGTACGAAGTTGAAATATGCCACAGCGCCGTTGAGCCTTGTGACAGCCAAGGAACTCAGGTCCACGGCTTCCACGAACATCATTGATGCCATCAGCCATCAGCCAGGCATCAGCCAACTGACCACAGGCGGTAGCATCTCCAAACCCATCATCCGCGGATTGGGCTACAATCGTGTGGTGGTGATGAGTGAGGGTGTACGGCAGGAAGGCCAGCAATGGGGTGACGAACACGGCGTGGAGGTGGATGGCAGCAGCGTGGGATCCGTGGAGATTCTGAAAGGCCCGGCCTCGTTAATGTATGGCTCGGACGCCATGGCGGGTGTCGTCATCCTGCATCCCCTGCCAGAACCTGTGGAAGACGAACTGCGCGCTAACGTCCGCTCGGAATACCAGACCAACAACGGTCTGTTCGGCTACCATTTCTCATTGGCCGGGAACAAGAAAGACATCTTCTGGGATGCCGCCTACAGCGAGAAGATGGCACATGCCTATACAAACAAGTACGATGGCTACGTGCCCGGTTCTCAGTTTCGCGAGCGGGCAGGACGCATCATGCTGGGTTTCAATCGTTCCAAGTTCCGTTCCAAGCTGACGGCTACCCTCTACCATTTGACACCCGGCATCATTGAGGGTGAGCGCGACCCGGAAACAGGTGGGCTGTTGTGCAACACGGAGGATGTCAAGACCTACGGCAAAGCCCTGCCGTTCCAACAGGTCAACCATTTCAAAGTGGTGTCAGACAATTATATGAACCTCTCGCATGGTTCTCTGAAAGCCGTCGTGAGTTATCAGCAGAACCGCCGACAAGAGTTTGAGGAAAGTGCCGACGAGTATGAGCTCTATTTCAAACTGCATACCGTTACCTACGACCTCCGCTATATGACCCAGGAGCTGAACGGATGGAAGCTCTCAGCTGGCTTGGGCGGAATGTTCCAACGATCTGACAACTTAGGCGAGGAATACCTGATTCCTGACTATCGCCTGTTCGACTGCGGATTCTATGCCACCGCCTCCAAGACCTTTGGCCAGCGCTGGACGCTGAATGGCGGTGTGCGTTATGACCATCGCAGCATGCACGGAGACGAACTGATGGAGGAAGGACAGCGGCGCTTCACGGACTTCACCCGCGACTTCAATGGCGTGACGGGCAGTCTGGGAGCCGTCTGCAACATCAATGAACATTTCAACGTGCGACTGAATCTGGCTCGTGGATTCCGGACGCCTAACATGAGTGAACTGGCATCCAATGGTGTTCACGAGGGTTCCATCCGCTACGAAGTGGGAGCGCAGGACCTGAAAGCCGAGTACAGTCTGCAAGGTGACTTGGGACTGGATTTCACCTCACGTTACGTCTCGGCACAGGTGGCGCTCTTTGCCAATCGCATAGACAACTACATCTTTACCCATCGACTGCCGCAGGTGGTGGAAGAGGGATACCTCACCTATGCCTACACCCAGGGCGATGCCCGCCTGCTGGGTTTGGAGGCTGGCGTGGATTTCCATCCCATTCACTCCATTCACTTCGCCAACACCTTCTCCTACGTGGATGCACAGTTGCTCCACGAGCCCGCAGACACCAAGTACCTTCCTTTCACACCGGCTCCCCGCTGGACATCGGAACTGAAGTGGGAAATCCTTCACCACTCTCATAGCACCATTACCCATTGTCATACAGAACCTTATCATCACCCGACACATCTCTCTTTCAACAACCTTTATGTGGCAGCCGGACTTGAACAGTACTTCCGACAGTCCCACATCTTCAGCGCCGACGAGACGGAAACGACAACACCCGCCTACACGCTGCTGAACCTCTCGGCAGGAACGGATGTGCAATGGCAGGGGAAGAAAGTGGCAGAGTTGTATGTCACCGCCGACAATGTGCTGAACACCGCCTATCAGAATCACTTGAGCCGCCTGAAGTATGCCGATGTGAACACCGTCACCGGCCGACGCGGCGTCTTCAACATGGGGCGCAACATCACGATCAAACTGATCATCCCCATTAACACCCGTTTGTGACAGATCATTTAGCCGCTCATTCCTGCCTCTTCCGTTAAAAAACCTTTCAAAAGCATCACCTAAGGGTGATTTTTCTTAAAAACGAATTGTATTTAAGAATTTGTATGTATATTTGCAGCAAAATGGTATAAATAACAACTAAAGAATAATGAACAACGCAGATTTTTGGGCATCAGTACGTAGTATTATTACCGCAGGTTTCACGCCTGAAGTCTGCTTAAACTGGATGGTTATGCAGAACAGTTTATCAGCGGAAGGCTTGTATATCAACGATTTTCACCGCGAGAACAGCATGGCTGCGCAGCGGGCGGTACAACAAATGTCATTGCATCCCTACTCGCGGGAGCAGAAGATAGCACAAATACAGATGTTGAAGAGACTCTCAGCGAGTTCGAAAGAGAGCGCCAACGCGAAGGGGTGAAAGAGCATCCATTTTCGTTCTGTCGCCCCTTCAGGGCTCGTGTGGTGTCGCCATTCGATGCAGGGGTTACACCCCTGCCTGTGGTCTACCACCCCTTCGGGGTTTTACTTGCGAAACTTTAATAATCTATTACTTAACAAAAGGTATTGCTAATGAAGTAATACAAAAGAATGATGCACATCGATTGAAAGTAACTACTATTCGCGAGTTATTTGCAAGGGTGTAGATGTTCTTGGATTTGATGAAGTGACTTTGCAAATGATCAGTCGTCTGGCCGAAAGTGGTCCCGCGTCTGGCCGACAATGCAAAGTCGTCCAGACGACATTGCCTTTGCGGCCAGACGACGGGACTTTTGCGACCTTACTCGCGCGCGCGGGCGCGAGAATGTGTGAAAAATGCTGTGACAAAAGCCCAAAAGCTGTGACTTTGTGACGAAATAGTGAAAAAAAGGCCTTAAAAATACGAGTTAACAACCGTCAGCAACTGGTCGAGGGGCAGGGCACCGCTTTGTCGCCAGAGTAGCTGGCCACTTCGGAAGAGGGCGAGAGTGGGAACGGCTTGCACATTATATTGGACGGCAGTTTGTTGATACTGATCTACATCTACCTTGATGATGCGGAGTCGGTCGCCCAATTGTTGTTTAAGGTTCTCCAATACGGGGTGCATGGCCTTGCAAGGGCCGCACCAGGTGGCAAAGAAATCAACCAGCACAAGACGGTCGGAGGAGATGACATCGTTGAAGGTTTCCATAACGCATGAAGTCCTTTTGTGTACATTTACTCTCTGTTTGCGAGCTCCTCGAGAATCTTCCAGACGTTCATCAGGCCGCGAGGAACGTGGAAGCAGCCTTTCCACTTGCCGCCCTTGAGGGGCAAGAGAACCTCACCCTGACGGTTGAGGTAGCCGTACCACTCGGGAAATTCGGTATCACGGAAGTGGCTCCAGGTGTAGTCGTGAACGCGCTGGAACCATTCGAGGCAGCGCTGGTCGCCCGTGAGCTGGTAGCCCTTGATGAGGGAGATGAGTGTCTCAAGGTGTACCCACCAGAGTTTCTGGTCGAACTCCAACTCATGACGGGGTTTCCCCAGACGATCCATGAAGTAGAAGATGCCTCCGAACTCCTTGTCCCAGCCGTACTCGACCTCCTGGAGGCAGATTTCCACAGCCTGTTTGATGAGCTCGGGACGGTTCAGACGCTTGCCCAGGTCCATGACGAACCACATGGCCTCAATGGCGTGACCGGGGTTGAGCTTGCGACCGTCAAAGCAATCGACGAGATTGCCGTCCTTGCCCAGGGCTTCCACGATGAGGCCGAGTTCGGGACGGTAGAAGACGTCCATCACCTCGTGCAGGCAGTCGTCAATGGCTTTCTGGAGGAAGGCGGGTTCAAGGAGGGGCTCAATCTCCAAAGCGACGTTACAGAGAATCATTGGGAGGTCAAAGGTCTTCAGGGCGCGGGCACCGGGAGAAGCCTTGGACCAGCGGCCCTTGGGATTATCCACCTTGGAGAGGACAATATCGAAGGTGCGCTTGGCAATGGAGGCGTACTCCTCTGCCCTCTCCTTCTGACCCGCAGACTTCAATGCGATACTCAATTGTCCGAAGGCGATGACAGCGAAGGTGTAGGAGAAGATGTTGTAGGGCTCCACGAGTGGGTGGCCTTCACGGTCGAGGGCGAAGTACCAGTTGAGGTTACCGTCGTGGCCGTGTTTCTTCAGGAACTCAGCTCCCTGAATGGCTGCATCAAGCCACTCCTGGCGGGGTTCCACGGTGTTGTAAAGCTTGGAAAACATCCAAACCTCGCGGCCTTGCATCCACACGAATTTGTCTGTGTCAAAGACGTTGCCGTCGCGGTCGAGGCAGGTGAAGTAACCGCCGAATTCAGTGTCCTTGGACTTGTTGAGCCAGAAGGGCACCACGCGGTCGAGAAGTTCGGATTTGTAGAGAGAAGCTAAAGCCCCCTCCCAAGTCCACAAGTCGGAACACTCAGTTCCACCTGTGTGTCCACCCCCAAGGGGGCGGTGATTTGAAGTTACTGCTGCAAATGAAAAGTCTTCCATTGTTATTCACTAAAAATAAATTGACTAAAATTTCGGATGTAATGCCGTAGGCATTTGATAGGGTTTGAAGGGTTTTATGCCGTAGGCATTTGATAGGGTTTGAAGGGTTTTATGCCGTAGGCATTTGATAAGGGTAGCCAGCCAATTCATTGGCTGGTAAGAGGTTGCGTAATGAAATGCGTGCCGTAGGTACGCGATAAGGATCTGTTGTCGCGTACCTAAAGGCACGCGTTTTCCTCGCCATTGCATACCAGCCAATGAATTGGCTGGCTACCCTTATCATGCCCCTACGGGGCTTTGAATTACAATGTGTTGGCATACTTGCGAAACTTTAATAAATAAATTGATTTAATAGAGGATAGTTACTCATCCCCCTTGGGGGAGGTCGGGAGGGGACTTCCCAATGTCTTCCAGGTGAGGCCGGGCTGCTCCTTGTCTTGTGGAATGAACAGGCTGAGGAGGAGGGCAACGAGGACGCTAACGAGCATGGAGACGAATCCGAAGAGGAGGAAGTTGGCCTGTGTGCAGAAGTTCATGTAGAAGACGGTGGCGGTGCCACAGAGGAAGCCAATGAGGGCTGCACGAGAGCCGATACGGGGGAAGAAGATGCCCATCAGGAACAGACCGCCAATGGCGCCACTGAGGAGGCCCAGAATCGTGTTGAAGTAATCCAAAAGTGACTGAATATCAACGGTGGCCATCAACCAGGCTATCGCCATTCCGAGGAGACCGGCACAGATGCCGGCGATGCGGGCGACCTTAACGGTGGAGGTAGCCCCCCCTACGGCCCCCGAGGGGGCTTCTGTTCCATTGTTGGCAGAGGACAGATGTGTCGTGCCCCCCTCGGGGGGCGAAAGGGGGGCCTGGGCTGCTTGGTGGGCCTTCCCCCAGAGATCCACCGTGAAAGCGGTGGAGATGGAGTTGATATTGGAGGCGATGGTGGACATTGTGGCAGCGAAGACGGCAGCAATGAGGAGGCCGGCGAGGCCTGCGGGCAGCTGACTCATCATGAAGAAGGGGAAGATGGCATCGCCCTTGGCCATTGTGATGTCAAGTTCGGCGGGATGCGTCTTGAAGAAGGTGTAGAGACCTGTACCAATGGTGAAGAAGGCGATAGTCACCACGACAGACATCAGGCCGTTGGTCAAGATGCCGCGGGCAGCGCTCTTCTCGTCGGAGGTGGTGAGGTAACGCTGGATAACGGTCTGGTCGCTGGTGTAGGAGATGAGGTTATTGGCCAGGCCGCCAAGGATGACCACCCACCACGTGGCATTCACGAAGTCAAAGGGGTTCTCTGAGTTGAAGAGGAAGAGACGGAACTTGTCGTGGTCGGTGGCAATCTGCCAGAAGTCCGAAGCACCATTCTCGCCCGTATTAATAATAAGGTAGGCAGCTGCAAGAATGGCACCGCCCACAAGGATGATACCCTGAATGACGTCGCCCCAGACGACAGCCTCCACGCCACCCATGGTGCAGTAGAGAATGGTGATGAGGGCCATCAACGCTATACATATATAGATATTGATGCCCGTGACGGCGGTCATCGCGAGTGACGGCAGGAAGAGCACGAGGGCTGTGCGCGCCACCATGAAGACGATGAAGAGGATACTGGCCATCAGGCGGGTAGCGCTATTGAAGCGTCGCTCCAAGTACTCGTAGGCTGTGGTGACGTTCAAGCGTCGGAAGAAAGGGAGGTAATAACGGATGACGGGGAACGAGACCACGAGGATGCAGATCTGCATGGGATAGTAGGTCCAGTCGGTGGCGTAGGCCTTGGCAGGGATGCTCATGTAGGTGATGGCAGAGAGCATCGTAGCGAAGATGCTGATGCCTGCAGCCCACCAAGGGATGCGACCGCCACCCTTGAAGAAGTCGTCGCTGGAGTTGGAAGCGCGCTTCATGAAGTAGTAGCCCAAATAGACCATTCCAAGGAGATAAAGGATGAGGACGGTCCAGTTGAGCCAGCCGAAGTGGGCGGTGTAGGATATATCCACGCGGGTGACATCAGATGAGCGGACACCGGGCTTCAGCTCGCCATTGATGACGAGGGCAGCTAAGCTACCCGTACCGGACGGTACGGGAACTACGGCGGCTCCGGCACGAGCGAGGTAGGGCGAGTCAAAAACTTCTGCCCAGGAGTCGGTGACGGTGTGATAGACAAGGATGCTGCGGCGGAATTGGTACCACTCGGGTTTCTGTGTCATGTAATAGTACATTTCCTCGCGGATATTGGCCAGCCGCTCAGCTGTCTGTGTGGTGTCCGAGAGAAGGGAGCCACGCTGGAGAGCACTCTCGAAGATGCGTTTGTTCACACCGCCGAAGCAAAGAATGTGAGCGGCGCCAGAGGGGATGGCAGAGGCACCGACCAAAGCGACAGAAGCCCCCCCTACGGCCCCCGAGGGGGCTTCTGTTGTATTGGTGGCTGTTTTCAAAGGTGCCGTATCCCCCTCGTGGGACGACAGAGGGGCCAGGTTTGCAGTTTGCATTAGAGATGTTGCAAACCAGTCCCCCTTTCTGGGGTCATAATAGATACCGTTGGAGACGGCTTTACCATAGCGGGGATCATAACCGCCGAGGAGATAGAAGTTGCTGCCAATAGCTGCCTTCTGAATGGCTGCAGCAGGCTGCACACGGGCAGGGCCTGGCATATCGGGCAGCTCTTCCCAGGCGGCACCTGTCTGGGCATCAAACCAGACAGCCGGCAACGGCCATTTCAGTCGGAAGGCCTTGTGATTGGGTGTGCCATCATGCTGACCGCCAGCCACATACATATAACCATCGCCATAGGCGGCGGCGAAGTTATCAAGGGCCACAGGCAGGGGAGGCAGTGAGCGACTGACAACGGCCCAACTCTCATCGAGTGTGAGCAGTTCGGCAAAGTCCTCGCTCTTCTTGCCGTCGGCAGTACCACCCAGACAGACAACACCCTCTGGAGTGGTGACGCTGGCACCGTAGGCAAGGCCACAAGGGAGTGAACCAACGTGCTGCCAAGAGCCTTTACCAAGAGCGTAAATATCTGTATAGAAAACCTTTTGGCCGCCGTCAGCTGCGGGAACATCAGGGAAGTTGCAACCACCTGCCACCAACACGCACTGGCCGTTACCAACAATATCTTTCGAGACAAGACCTACAAAAGCGCCACTCACGCCCTGACCGCCATTGACCACGAGTGGCGTCACAGGCGTGAACGTGGCGTTGTTGAAGCGATGGGAAGCCTCACTCTCCTGCGCCTCCCTTGTAGGGAGGAGAGTAGTATCTTGTGCTAATAAAAGATTCGTTAGGAATAACGAAAGAACGAAAAAGGAAAGTATTTTTTTCATAGAAGGGTGAGTCTTCTTACTTGTTGCAATGGTTGAAGAAGTCGATGGCTTCGAGTTCGGCTTTCAGACGGACTTCCTCTTCTGGAGTGACGTTCTGGAAGGGTGTGCGGTTGGGACCCAAGTCGAGACCAATGAGCTTCATGATGCGCTTACCACCGACGATGTTTCCGCGGAAATGGCAGATGACATCTATCACGTCCTGCGCGTAGTTCTGGAGTGCACGTGCTTTCTCGAGGTCGCCTTCTTCCCAAGCCTTGAGGATGCCTGTGAGACAACGGCCGTTGTAGTTCGTGGTGCCGCCGATTCCACCCTGTGCGCCACCCATCGCCAGGCAGGGAAGGATGGTCTCATCCTGACCGTGCAGCATGTCGAACTTGCCATCCTTGTAACGGCGGCAGCGGTTGTACTCATACAGGCTCTCGAAGGTATATTTGATGCCTGCGAAGTTGGGGATGCGACCATCCACGGCCTGCAAGAAGTCATACATGGACAGGAAAGCGCCGTTGAAGGCAGGGATGTGATAGAAGTAGAAAGGCAGCTGGGGCGCACCGCAAGCGATTTCCTCACAGTACTTTACGAGTTCTTCTATGCGCCCGACTTTCGGGAAGGGAGGAGCCATCGCTCCTATTCCGAAAGCGCCGATTGCCTGGGCGTGCTCAGCCAGATTCCGAGAGGAACGCACGCAGGTGCTGCCCACGTGCACGATGACCTTGAAGTCCTCAAAGCCTTTCACTGCATCCATCCACGCCTCGGCGATGGCTTTGCGCTCTTCTTCAGTGAGCATATAGCCCTCACCGCTGGAGCCGTTGATAAACACGCCTTTAAGTCCGTTTCGCTGGAGCAGGGCGGCGTACTCGGGGATAATAGACAGGTTGATGCTACCGTCGGAGTGCATCGGAGTAAAGGGGGCGTCAATGAGGCCTTTGATTCTTTCCATTTTAATAGGTAGATTTAGGAGTTAGTGTAAATGTTTCGGATTAGCGTGGCAAAAGTACGAATAAGTTTTGAGAGTACCAAACTTTTTGCACAAAAATTTGGCTATCTCATAGAAAAGCAGTACTTTTGCACCGCAAATCCACAACAGGGGTACTTGCTCAACCCCCTTTAACAAAACAAGAACAATGAAAAGAAACGAACCAGTCAGCGTGACCTTTATGTTATTAGGTGTCACGTTCTGCGTTTGCCTGATTCTGGCAAACCTTCTTGCTACCAAGCAGATACAATTCGGCCCTCTGAACTTGACGACGGGTGTCCTGGTGTTTCCCATCTCCTACGTGGTTAACGACTGCATCACAGAGGTGTGGGGCTATCGCCGCGCCAAGCTCATCATCTGGACGGGCTTCGTGATGAACTTCGCCTTCGTGCTCCTCGCATGGTTGGCCGATATGATCCCCGGTGCCCCCTACTGGACCAACGAAGAAGGTTTCCACGCCCTCTTCGGCCTGGCGCCACGTGTGGCGTTGGCTTCCTTTGCGGCTTTCCTGGTTGGCTCATTGTTGAATTCCTATGTAATGAGCCGCATGAAAATCCATGACAAAGGACGTCGTTTCTCCCTCAGAGCCATCGTTTCCACCATCGCTGGAGAACTCAGCGACTCCCTGATATTCTTCCCTATAGCCTTGGGAGGAATCGTTCCAGAGAAGAACTTGGCTCTGATGATTGTCAGCCAGGTGGTAATCAAGACATTATATGAGGTCATTATGCTTCCGGCGACCATCCGTGTCGTCGCGTGGCTGAAACGGACAGAGGGTATGGACGTCTATGATGACAATGAACATTACAGCCTCATCTGATGGTTCCAATCCAGAAAGAGAAATTCTTACAAACAAAGTCAATCATTCAAACGAGTATAACCCATGAAACCAATGAATAAAGAGACCGCGCTGGTGGTCTTCAGCGGCGGTCAGGACTCCACCACCTGCCTGTTCTGGGCACTGAAACATTTCCAGAAAGTGGTGGCTCTGACCTTCACCTACGGCCAGAAACATGTCTTAGAGGTGGAGAAAGCCCGCGAGATAGCCGTCATCGCTGGCGACGTAGCCCGCAAGAACGGCTTGAACTGTGGCGGCGGTGACGTGGAATGGCATCAAATGGATGTCTCGTTCATCAGTCAGCTCTCCCACAACTCCCTGACAGACAGCAGCATCCAGATGGACCAGGAGAAGCCTACCGATGGGCCTCCCAACACGTTCGTGCCCGGCCGCAACCTGTTCTTCATCTCTGTGGCAGCCGTCTTTGCCCGAGAGAGAGGCATCAACCACCTGGTGACGGGCGTCTCACAGACCGACTACAGCGGCTATCCCGACTGCCGTGATGCATTCATCAAGTCGCTGAATGTCACGCTGAACCTCGGAATGGACGAGCAGTTTGTCATCCATACTCCCCTGATGTGGATAGACAAGGCTCAGACGTGGGCGAAAGCCGACAAGCTGGGGGTGTTTGACCTCGTTCGCACAATGACGCTGACCTGCTACAACAGCATTCCTGGGGACGGTTGCGGACATTGTCCCGCCTGCAAGCTGCGCAGAGCAGGGTTGGAAGAGTATTTAAAGATTAGGAAAGTATAGAAGTTCTAGGAGAGCCTAGGATTGCCTAGGAAAGCCTATAAAGAAATATTATGCAGAAGTTTGAAATACAGATTCTTGGTTGTGGCTCAGCGCTGCCCACTCGAAAGCATTTACCATCCTGTCAGGTCGTGAATCTGCGAGACAAGCTCCTACTACTGGACTGCGGTGAAGGAGCCCAGTTGCAGTGGCGTTTCACGGGTCTGAACTGGCAGAACATTCACCACATTCTGCTGACCCACGCCCACGGCGACCACGTCTTCGGCCTGCCGGGGTTCCTCTCCACGATGGGACTGTTGGGGCGCCAGAATCCCCTCTTCATTCATGGTCCCTCCAGCCTGCAGACCTTTGTGGAGTACATGAAAGCACATTTCTTCCCAGACCTCAGTTATGAGCTGCATTTCATCCCTGTTGACACCACTGTTCACCAGCAGATTTTCGAAGATCGCTCGATGGAAATCTGGTCACTGCCGCTGCAGCACCGGCTGCCCTGCTGCGGATACCTCATTAAAGAGAAGCCCGGACAGGCACACATCCGTCGGGAAATGATTGATTTCTACGAGGTTCCCACTTGGGCCATCAATCGCATCAAAGCAGGCGAAGGCTGGACCACACAGACAGGAGAGTACATTCCACACGAGCGTCTCACCACCCCTGCAGACCCCGTTCGTTCCTACGCTTACTGCACCGACACGCAGCCCGTGCCGGAGTTGGCCGAGTGGTGCAAGGGCATTGATCTGATGTACCACGAAGCCACCTACGCCGAAACCGAAAAAGACCGCGCCGAGACCTACGCCCACAGCACCGCCCTGCAAGCAGCGAAGACAGCAAAAGCCGCTGGCGTGAAACGACTCGTCATCGGACACTTCTCTTCACGCTATGAAGACGAACAAGTGCTGTTAGAAGAGGCTCAAACAGTCTTCCAAAATACTATTTTGGCCTCGGAAAGGCTTATTTTAACACCATAAATGCTGTTTTATTGTCTTTTTTGCCAAAAAAATTTGCACGAACCGCAGAAAAAACCTACATTTGCAGCGGATATTTAATAAAAATGGCACATCGCATGAAGAAAATCTACATCATATTGGCACTTTTAGCCACCGTCTTCCCCGTCTGTTCTTGGGCGATGGAAGAAGTGGACGACAACTTGATAGAAGCAGAACTGACACCCGCTGTTCAGCTCACCGTCTCCGGTTCACAAGTGCGTGTGACAGGAGCTGCCGGCAAGACGCTGGAAATTTATGACCTTGCCGGAGTTCGCGTGGGCACCATCAAGATTGACAGTGAAGACAAGACACTGCACCTGAATCTGCAACGCGGCTGTTACTTCCTAAAAGTGGGGAAGGTCGTCAGGAAAGTTTCCATCAGGTAAATCACTTCATCCAACGCATCTATTAGGAGAAGAAGGGGATATGAAAGCAACACCGCAAACCAAGAGCCAAATCGAGCGCGTCATTCGGAAAGTAGCTGCCAAATTCCCAGCTGATGCCGATGCAGTACTCACAGACATTCATTTCCAGGTAAAGCCCGACAGTGGTGAACTCATGACGTTCAACGACGACATGGAAGAATTGGATCGTGCCGTCATTGAACAATGGTTGGAACCAACGGATGAAGACTTGTATGAGAGTGCAGCCATCATCATCAAACAGTGTCTCAATCAGTTGCGGGAAGAGGTGGATCAGATGAGCATCCTCCGCCCCTTCTCATTTGTCCTCATGAGTGAAGACGGCGAGACACTGCAAGACCTTTACTTGGTGGATGATGACACCATCATCTTGGACACAGAACTTCTGCAAGGTTTAGACAAGGAACTGGATGATTTCCTGGAAAAGCTGATGAAAGACTGATTCTTCAGTATTTCAGAATTCCACGTAAGGCATGAGACGCTGAATGGCGTCTTCCGGAAACTCGGGGAGAAGACACAAGTCCCTGAGAGATTGTATTTTGCCGTGAAGTTGACGATAATTATCTATGGCACGAGCCCGCGCGAATCCCATATAGGGATGCCGCCCGAGTTGGGTCAGGGAGAGTTTGTTCACATTCATCTTCCGATAGACACCAGTCTCCAAACGGAGCCAAGGAAGCAGTGACGGAAGAACGTCAGGATATTGTGTAAGCGCCTCTATTTCAGAGAGCTGTTCCAAGGAAACAAAACCGCCAAGCCGTTCACGATAACGGACAATCTGCCTGGCCCGATAGGAAGCGATACCTGGGATGCACTTCAGGAGGGTGGTGTCGGCGGTGTTCAAGTCAACAGGAGTGAGGGTAGTGAACTTGGCTGGCTGGTGAATGGTATCACGAGGGACTGCGGCTTTCCTGTGGGCAGCAGTGTCTGGACGGAGGTCTTCTGCCGTGAAGTAACGGTACTTGGGATCAATGCGAATAACGGGAGCGAGGCGTTCCCAAAGCTCTGGCGTCATGCCATAAACACGTTTGAAGTCTTCGGGACGATGATAACGGCCTCCTCGCGCGCGATACTTATATATATTACGCACCTGCCAAGGAGCCAAACCAAGACGCAGGAATGTAGTGCTGTCGGCTGTATTGGGGTCAAAAGAGAAGGTTTCGGGCCGCTGAATTGGGACTGCATAAGAAGCAGCGGCATCAGCACTTCTGTGAGAAACAGCCTTCTCGCTGTCACTTTCTCCCCCACTCCTTGCGCCATTCAAAGAGTCCATCACGATCTCGTCCAACACTAACGGTGCAGGCAGTGGATGGAATAACCAGCGATCCAGAAGGATGCCTCCCATCAATGCCAAAAGGGCAACGAAAACAAGGAGAACTGCACGACTTTCTGTGCGGGTGAGGCGCATGGTTTGATGGAAGAATGAAGTATTCAGGCGCTCTGATGGGCAAGGCCTATAAGCTCGCGAACAGAAGAGAAATGGTGGCGTTCCAGATAATCTCGGATGCCGTCAATTACCTTGATGGTAACAGCGGGGTCGATGAAGTTGGCGGTACCGATTTCAATGGCAGAGGCTCCAGCCAGAATGAACTCGATGGCGTCTGTGGCGTTCATGATGCCACCCAAACCCACGATAGGAATCTTCACAGCATCAAAAACTTGCCAGACCATACGCAGCGCCACGGGTTTCACAGCCGGACCCGAAAGGCCACCCGTACCAATACTCAACACGGGGCGGCGACGCTCTGCATCAATGGCCATTCCCATGAGGGTGTTAATGAGCGAGACGGCGTCGGCACCTTCTGCTTCCACTGCGCGGGCAATCTCGGCAATGGAGGTGACATTCGGCGAGAGCTTGACGATGAGTGTCTTGGGATAGACAGCTCTGACGGCTCTGACGACACTGGCAGCTCCCTCTGGGGTCACGCCGAAAGCCATTCCGCCCTGCTTCACATTCGGGCAAGAGATGTTGAGTTCAATGGCTGGAATACCAAGCAGTTCGGCAATGCGGCGGGCACACTCGGCGTAGGTCTCGGGGCTGTGGCCACTGACGTTGACGAGCACGGCGGTGTCGAGGTCACGGAGCTGGGGATAGATGTGCTCACAGAAATAATCTACGCCCTTGTTCTGCAAGCCCACGCAGTTGAGCATCCCCTGGGCCGTCTCCGCCATACGGGGGTACGGATTTCCCTGACGGGGTTCCAGTGTGGTGCCTTTGACAATGATGCCTCCGAGCTGGGAAAGATCCACAAAATCAGCAAATTCCAGACCATAGCCAAAGGTGCCGGAAGCTGTCATGACAGGATTCTTCAGCGTGAGGGAACCGATATTGGTGGTGAGCAAGGACATGGGAAATAAGATGAAGGGTCAAGGAACAAAAGAGAAACAGGTTACTTGGCAGACTCTGAGTGACGTCCGTTTTTTCGCTGGCCATTGCCATCACGGCGCATGCCTTTGCCATTGCCATCGCGGCGCTGTCCCTGTACCATGCGGCGATGGAAATCGTCTTCGGCCTTCATGACCTTGAAGACTTTCTCGGGCGGCACGGCTTTTATCATGCGTTTGTAATAATCCTGCTCCATGTTGGCCATTTCCACTTGCAGCTGTTTGATTTTGAGGATAGTAGCTGCGCAAACCTTGGAGTCTCCGGAGCAGTTTTTCTTCAGTTCGTGAATCTGTCTGCCGTTTTCCCGCTGGCGATCACGCATCTCATTATAGAGGGGGAAGAACGCTTTCGCCTCCTCGGGGGTGAACTCGGCCGCTGCGGTGAGTGACTGCTCCACCATCTGCTTGAACTTTTCGGGGTCGAAGCGTGGTTGGCCATTCTGAGGCTGTGGCTGTGCCCAGCAGCAGATAGAGATGAACAACATCAGTGGGATGAGAGTGAATCTTTTCATGTTCTTCAAATCTTTTCTGTGGTTAGTAAGCTTCTGTCAGGTAGTAGGCAATCTGGTTGTTGTCCAGCATTTCATAGTCGAGGATGTCCTCCAGGTTGTCTTCGTTGTAGGCGAATTCTGCGAAGTCTGTCTGAGGTGCCAGCGGGGACTGGTGCTTATAGATATAGGTACCGGCAACGGCAAAGATGCCAACAATGGCAGCTGCGACAGCCCAGCGCATGAGTCTCTTCCGGGGCTTCATGGGAATCACCTTCACGTGAGCCTTCTCTTCTTCAGCGATGCGCTGCATCAGACGGTCCGTGAAGTTCTCGAAGTAGCCCTCAGGCGTCCGGAACGGGTTGCGTCCGGAGTCGTGCTTGCGAATGATATCTTCTTCTATCATAACCTTTTATGTTTTTAATCTGTTACTTTGACCCACGTTATTGTGAAAGGTTTAATCGTGGGACTGGAAAAAGTCTGAGATTTTTTTCACTGCGTGGTGATAAGACGCTTTCAGAGCGCCCACGCTGGTGCCCAGGAGTTCGCTCATATCCTCGTACTTCATCTCCTGGAAGTACTTGAGGTTGAAGACTTGTCGCTGCTTATCCGGCAGTCCTGCAATGGCTTCCTGTAGCTGTTGTTCAGTCTCGTCACCGTCAAAATAGGGGTCTCCCTGGAGGGTGGCAGCCACACTGGCCACACCGTCCTCATCTAAGCTCATGGCCTGTCGGCGGCGTTCCAGGAAGTTCAGCGTCTCGTTGTTGGCGATGCGGAAGAGCCATGTGGAGAGCTGTGCGTCGCCTCGGAAGCCATCGAGCCCCGTCCAGGCTTTCATGAAGGTGTTCTGCAGGACGTCGTCGGCATCGTCGTGCAAGAGCACCATGCGACGAATCTGCCAGTAGAGCTGCTCTCTGAAGTGCTCCACTAACTGCGTGAAGGCGCGCTCGCGAGTCTGTGGCTCGCGCAGCTGCTCCACGATGAGTTTCTCGTTCCAGACGACTTGCATGGTCTCTTTTTGAGGGGTTTTCGCGTTTTCGCGCACCCTTTGTGAACATTTTCGGTGCAAAGATACACACTTTTCTGGAAAAAGCAGTAACTTTGCGCCCGAAAAATGACCATACACCCAAAATTTGTATAAAACTCATCTTTTTATGGCTTCTTTACAGACCATTCTTCTGCTCGTCACGAGCAACATTTTCATGACTTTTGCCTGGTACGGCCACTTACGCCTTCAGGCGTCGGGCGTCAGCACCAACTGGCCCCTCATTGCCGTCATCGCGTTCTCCTGGGGCATTGCCTTCATCGAGTACTGCTTTGCCGTGCCGGCCAACCGCATCGGTTTCGAGGGCAACGGCGGTCCGTTCTCGCTGGTGCAGCTGAAAGTCATTCAGGAGGTCATCTCACTGACAGTGTTCACCATCATCATAGGGTTTCTGTTCCAGGGACACAGCCTGCAGTGGAACCACTTAGCGGCTTTCGTCTGTCTGGTTCTCGCTGTCTATTTTGTCTTCAAGTGAGGTTTTTCTCCGATTGAGGGTCACTTCCCTACCCTCTCTTCCATCAAGGGCAAAGTAATCGACCCGAAATATAGAAAAGATTATGGAAAACAAAGAGTTTGCTTACAAAGGAACCACACTGAACGGTTTCGGTATGCTGTTCCTGAATCTGGCACTGACGATTGGTGCCACCGTTTTGTTGGTACTGGCCATCGATCAGGAAGTCTGGCAGTGGGGCGTGTGCAGCGCCGCCATTCTTCTGGTCTCCCTGTTCCTCTGGGCAGGTTTCATGATGCTGGAACCCGGCGAGGCCCGCGTGGTGATGTTCTTCGGAAAATATGTAGGAACGTTCACGCGCACGGGCTACTTCTGGATCAACCCCTTCACGGTCACCAAGAAACTGTCCCTGCGTGCCCGCAACCTGGATGCAGAACCCATCAAGGTCAACGACAAGGAAGGCAATCCCGTGATGATCGGTCTGGTGCTGGTGTGGAAACTGAAGGACACCTACAAGGCCCTCTTCGAGATTGACTCCCAGACGATGGCCGCCAACAATGCCCAGGTGGGCACCGACCTGAAATCCATGATGGCCGCCTTCGAGCGCTTCGTGCGTGTGCAGAGCGACGCTGCCCTGCGTCAGGTGGCCGGGCAGTACGCCTATGACGACACCGAGTCTCAATCCTCCGACATCACCCTGCGCAGCGGCGGCGAGGAGATCAACGACCAGCTGGAACAGAAGCTGACCGAGCGGCTGGCAATGGCTGGCATCGAAGTGGTGGAAGCCCGCATCAACTACCTGGCCTACGCCCCGGAGATTGCAGCCGTCATGCTGCGTCGCCAGCAGGCCACAGCCATTATTGCCGCCCGCGAGAAGATTGTGGAAGGCGCTGTCTCCATGGTGAAGATGGCACTGGACCAGCTACAGGATCAGGATATCGTCCGTCTGGACGACGACAAGAAAGCCCAGATGGTCTCCAACCTCCTCGTGGTGCTCTGCGGCGAGGACAACGCCCAGCCCATCGTGAACACAGGCTCCGTCTGACCGCCGGACGGTCACGCAGACTACTCCCCAATCATCTCCAGGAAGCTGTCTTCATCCACGATGCTGATTCCCAGCTTCTGAGCCTTCTCCAGCTTGGCGGGTCCCATTCCACTGCCCGCCAGCACGAAGGATGTCTTGGCCGAAATGCTGCCCGTGTTCTTTCCTCCGTGCTGCTCGATGAGCGCCTTGTACTCGTCGCGTGAATGGCGCTGGAAGACACCGCTGATAACAATGGTCTTGCCGGCCAGTCGATCGGACTGGCTGGCAAGTTGTTTTTCGGAGAGTGCCAGCTGCAGGCCGTGGGAGCGCAGGCGTTCGATGAGGAAGATGTTGTTCATATCTCCAAACCAGTTGATGACACTCTCTGCGATAGCCTGTCCTATTCCGTTGATTTGCAGGAAGTCATCCAATCGGGCACGCGACAGCGTATCAATATCGCGGAAGCTGCGGGCAAGGATCTTGGCAATGCTCTCTCCCACGAAACGGATACCCAGCGCGAAGAGCACCCGCTCAAACGGCACCTGCCGCGAGTCCTCAATGGCCTGAATGGCCTTGCGGGCCGAGCGGATGCGGCTGTCGGAGCGTCCGCTGAGCTGATCCACCGTGAGATCATACAGGTCGGCAACGTTATGGATGAGTCCGCGGTTGTAGAAGTCCTCGATGGTCTCGGGACCCAGTGAATCGATATTCATGGCGCGGCGACTGACGAAATGCTCGATGCGCCCTTTGATCTGCGGGGGACAACCGGCATCGTTCGGACAGTACCAGGCGGCCTCCTCCTCGTTGCGCACCAGCGGCGTGCCACATTCGGGACAACGCTGGATGAACTCCACGCGAGGGCCGCGCTCACCCGTCAGGAACGCCTCGTCCACCGCCACGATTTTCGGGATGATCTCCCCACCCTTTTCCACCAGGACGTGGTCTCCCAGGTGCAGGTCCAGCTGGGCGATGAAGTCGGCATTGTGGAGCGTGGCCCTGCGGACGATGGTGCCCGAGAGCTGCACAGGATCCATATTGGCCACCGGGGTGACCGTCCCCGTGCGTCCCACCTGGAAGGTCACTTCCCGCAGGATGGTGCTCTGCTGTTCTGCTTGGAACTTGTAGGCGATGGCCCAACGGGGGCTCTTGGCTGTCATTCCGAGGGTGCGCTGTTGGCGCTGGCTATTGACTTTCAAGACGATACCGTCTGTAGCCACAGGGAGGTTCCGGCGTTCCTGGTCCCAATAGTCGATGAACGCATAGATCTCTTCCAGCGTCTGCACCTTGTGCATGGCATCACTGATCTTGAAACCCCAGCTGCGGGCGGCCATCAGGTTCTCGTAGTGCCCGTCGGCAGGCAGTTCGTCGCCCAGGAGGTAATAGAGGTAGGCGTCCAAGTGGCGCTCTGCCACCGTGGCGGTCTGCTTGCTCTTCAGGGTGCCGCTGGCCGCGTTGCGCGGATTGGCAAACAGCGGTTCCTCGCGGGCTTCGCGCTCGCGGTTCAGAGCCTCGAAACTGGTCCAGGGCATCAGGATCTCGCCACGAATCTCGAAGACACGCGGCCAACCGCCGGCAGGGTTCAGCTGAAGAGGGATGGAACGGATGGTGCGGACGTTGGCCGTCACATCGTCCCCCTGAACGCCGTCGCCACGGGTCACGGCACGAACGAGCTGCCCGTCCTCATAGTGCAGGGAGATGCTGAGGCCGTCGAACTTCAGTTCACAGCAGATCTCGAAAGGCTCGCCACTCAGGCCCTCACGCACGCGCTCGTAGTACGCGCGTACCTCTTCTTTATTGTAGGTGTTGGAGAGAGACAGCATGGGGCGCACGTGCAGCACCGTCTCAAATTCATTGCTCAGGTCAGACCCCACTCTCTGCGTCGGAGAATTGGGGTCGGCCAGCTCAGGATGGCGCGCTTCCAGCTCTGTCAACTCCCGCAGCAGGGCGTCGAATTCCTGGTCCGAGATGGTGGGCTGGTTCAGCACATAGTAATTATAGTTGTGTTGGTGCAGTTCTGCACGCAACACGGCAATGCGTTCTTGCTCGTTCATAACAAAAAGTCCTAAATTTTGTGCAAAGGTAAGCATAAAAAATGAAAAGCAACCATCATTTTCAAAAAATGAGCCGCAAGGGCTTGCAAGAATGAAATAAAAGTAGTATCTTTGCCCCGCAAAACTGAAAATAGCCCCAAAAATGAGCATAATTAAGCAATATCTGATGACCATGAAGCCAGCTTTTCAGAAGTTGGCGTGTCTCTACGCATACATAGGTCAGGACCTGAAGGAAGATGACAAGCTGCAGCTGAGCGTTCACGGCACCTGCATGATGGGTGAACTGCCCATACTGACGACGGAGCTCATCAAGGAGAACTTCGTGGTGCACGAACCTGCCACGCACTTCGGTCCCCAGAAGCAGTACATCCGACCTCGCTTCTATGGTGAGGTGATGCTTTTCTGCATGGAGGAGCATCCTGAATGGCTGAAGGAATTTGACCAGTGGCCCCTGAACCGCTATACCAATTTCGACCTCTTGCAGAAGACCGTTCGCACGCTGTTCAAGGGCAAGGTGCCGCCTCCCATGGTGCTGACGGCCGATATGCCGCCCTACCTCCTCGGACTGGTGCACGACCGCCGTTTTGAGCGCCTCATCACGATGATCCGTGATGTGGATTTCCCCGCCTTCATAGGTGCCCTCACGCGGAAATGGATCAAGGACGACTTCCCAGACCCCGAGGAAATGATTCCCCGTCAGTTGGAAATACGCCGTCCGGACAATACCGACCCTGATGTGCGCTTGATGAACTCCCAGATTAACTACTTCAACTACGTCTGCCGAGGCATCTACACGCCACCCACCAGCATCCGCATGAATCAGACCGACCTGCTGATGAAGGGTGTCCACGCGATGTCACAGGGCAAGAGTGACTTGGCACTGAAGGTCTTTGGTGAAGCGTTGAATGCACAGGCCGGACGATCGGGCAAGGATGCCGAGCCCTACCTCACAGACGGCGTGGCAGCCTTCTATTGGGTGATTGCCACTTGGACGGGCAAGCAGAGCAACATCCGCGAACGCCTGCGCGCCTTCGTGAAGGCCGCCAAGGAGAGCAACATGTACCGCATCGGCGCTGCCGTGCTGCTGGCCGACACACTCTCCAACCCCATTCAGCGCATGGATATGGACCTGCTGACACAGATCATCAACCCGATGGATCTGGCCGCCCGCGAGTACGTTCTCCAGCAGCGGATGGCGATGCTCCTGGCCGCCAACTTCACGGGTATGCAGCTCACCGAGGAGAACTTCAAGCCCGCCTCCGCCTTCCTGCGTCACGAGGCCATCAAGTATATCACCCTCAACCGTTTCGAGAAGAAAACACTGACCAACGCCTTCGGCAGCAAGCCCGTGGCTTCCTTTGCCAAAGCCAAGGATCCCTGGGAACTCATGCTGGACCGACTGATCGCCTCCGAGACACAGAAGCTGAACACTGGCGGCGACGAGGAAGAGCACCGCGTGATGTACATCATCACCAACGACGGCGAGAGCGTGGAGCTGCGTGAGCAGAACCGCCTGAAGGACGGCCGCTGGGGCAGCGGCAAGACGCTCCCCTGGAACCGTTTCATCAGTGGTACAGAGCCGTTTATGGACCGCACAGACCAGGCCGTGGTGGCCGACGTCCGTTTCCACCAGGCCAACCGCCTCACGGTGGGCATCATCCTCCCCCACTTAGTGGGGTCAGACCGCGTCTTCACGGGTGAGCAGCAGCCCTTCCGCCGAGTGAACATCGAGCAGCAGAAGCCCTACGTCATCATTGAGCGCAACGAGGCAGGCTTCAGCGTGCAGTCCAACGTCTTCTTCCAGGACCTGCTCTCCCAGACCAACGTCTATCGGCGCGAGGACTCCATGCACTACATCATCTTCCCCATGAGTGACCATGAGCGGACCATCCTCCAGGAACTCCTCTCGGTCAACTCCCTGCCGCCCGAGGCCGAAGAGAAACTGCTGCGACTGCTGCCCATGCTGGCCAAGACCACAGAGATTCACAGTGACCTGATTCCCAAGGACACAGAGCTGCAGAGCCTGGAGCCGCAGTCGTCCATTCTCCTGAGACTGACCCCTGACCCCTCCACCCAGACGATGTTTGACGGATACTTCCTCGTGCGTCCGCTCCTGGGCGGTCAGATGGCCGTCACTCCCGCACAGGGAGACCGCGTCATCATTGACCAGACAGAAATCTCGGGCCGCGTGCGCATTGAGCGTGACTTCGAGGCCGAGGGCCGCAATCTCCACGCGATGCTCACCTTCTGTCAGGAACACGATATCGAAGTCTCAGAGACCCTCAACACCCATCTGGCCACGCCCCAGGTGCTCGATCTCTTAGGCTTCATCAGCGGGCACTCCGAAATCAGCGCCGTGGAATGGCCCGAGGGCGAGAAGCTGCGGATGCGCAAGGCCCAGCAGGGCGAGTGGAACCTCTCTCTGACCCCGCGTGGTCGCTGGTTTGAAATCGAGGGTAATGTGAAGCTGGACGACAACTCCATCCTCACAGCCCAGCAGCTGATGCAGGCCCTCACCAGCAGTCACGGAGGCTACATCCAACTGCAGAACGGCGACTACCTCTGGCTCAGCGAGAAACTGCGCCGGCAGTTAGACGCCCTCGAGAGCATCACCACCACCGAGAACAACCGTCCCATGGTCTCCACGCTGCAGACAACACTGCTGGCCGACATCATCAACGGCGACATCAACATCCACTGTGACAGCGACTTCCAGGAATTGAAAGAACGCATCGAACGCGCCGACAAGATCGACCCGCAAGTGCCCGACACCCTGCAAGCCACCCTCCGCACCTATCAGGTGGAAGGTTACAAGTGGCTCTGCCGTCTCTCCGCCTGGGGAGCTGGCGCCTGTCTGGCAGACGATATGGGTCTGGGTAAAACCGTACAGACCATCGCTTTCCTGCTGTCACAGGCACAGAACGGAGCAGCACTCGTCGTGGCACCTGCCAGTGTCGTGCCCAACTGGCGCAGTGAAATCAACCGCTTTGCACCCTCGCTCAACGTCTATATCATCAGCGAGTGCTTTGACCGCGATAAAGTCGTGTGTGAAGCAGGAGCCGGCGACGTGCTGATAGCCACCTACGGACTTATGGTACCCATGCAGAGCCAGCTCGGAAACAAGGACTGGAACGTCGTCTGTCTGGACGAGGCCCACAACATCAAGAACCGAGGCACCAAGACCAGCGCCGCCTGCATGAAGCTGCAAGCCATCAACCGTCTGATTCTCACAGGTACACCCGTGCAGAACCACCTCGGAGAACTCTGGAACCTCTTCCAGTTCATCAACCCCGGACTCCTCGGCACCTACGAGCAGTTCAACCAGAAATACATCCTCCCCATCGAGAGCCTCCAAGACACAGAACGCCAGCAGCAGCTGCAAGTCCTCGTCTCCCCGTTCATGCTCCGACGCACCAAGCAGGCAGTGGTCAAGGAACTGCCCGAGAAGACAGAGATCAATATCGATGTGGAACTGACACCAGACGAGATGGCCTTCTACGAGGTCATGCGTCGTCAGGCCGAGGAGAAGTTCAAGGAAGAGGGCGACCAGCTCACCGTCAACGCCCTGGCCGAACTCACACGCCTGCGCCGCACAGCCTGCAGCGCCGAACTCACAGACCCCACGTGGACAGGCGGTTCCAGCAAGGTCAACGCCTTCATGGAACTCGTGCAGAGCATCGTCGATGGAGGCCACAGCGTCATCGTGTTCAGCCAGTTCACCTCCTTCCTCGGCATCATCCAACGAGCCCTCAAGGAGGCCGACCTCCCGTTCCTCTACTTGGACGGCACCGTGCCCATCAAGCAGCGCGAACAGCGCGTGGCCAACTTCCAGCGAGGCGCCACGCCCGTGTTCCTCATCAGCCTCAAGGCCGGTGGCGTGGGCCTGAACCTCACGGCCGCCAACTATGTCATACATCTTGATCCCTGGTGGAACCCCGCCATCGAACAGCAGGCCACCGACCGCGCCTACCGCATCGGACAGACACAGGCCGTCACCGTCTATCACCTCGTCAGTCATCACACCATCGAGGAGAAAATCCTCCGGCTGCACGAGTCCAAACGGGCCCTCTCAGACAGCATCCTGGAAGGCGCCGACCAGAACTACAAACTCACCTCCAAGGAGATGTTGGAGATGCTCTCAAATCAGTGGTAACCATGCGCATAGACATCATCACCGTACTCCCCCAGCTCATCGAGGGCTTCCTTCAGGAGAGCATCATCGGCCGCGCCCAGAAACGCGGACTGGTGGAAATCCATCTGCACAACCTGCGCGACTACGCCGTGCGCAAGGACCGCCGCATCGATGACTACCCCTTTGGCGGCTTCGCAGGAATGGTCATGCAGTGCGAACCCATCGACCGCTGCATCAGTGCCCTCACCGCAGAACGTCATTATGACCAGATCATCTTCACCACACCCGATGGTGAGCAGTTCTCCCAGCCGATGGCCAATGAGCTCTCCCTCTGTGAGAACATCATCATCCTCTGCGGACACTACAAAGGCATCGACTACCGCATCCGTGAGCACCTGATTACCAAGGAAGTATCCATCGGGGACTACGTCCTCACGGGCGGCGAGCTGCCTGCTGCCGTGATGGCCGACGCCATTGTCCGCGTCATCCCAGGAGCCATCGGTGACGAGCAGAGCGCCCTCTCAGATTCCTTCCAGGACAATCTCCTCGCCGCGCCCGTCTATACACGACCCGCCGACTACAAAGGATGGCGCGTGCCGGACGTGCTCCTCTCCGGACACGAGGCACGCATCAAGGAGTGGGAACTTCAGCAGAGCCTGGAACGCACACAACGCTTGCGTCCAGACCTCCTGAAAGGCAAGAAACGTTAAAAAAACTAAAAGAACGTCCCTCTCTCCCACTTTAAACCTGAAACTTGAAACTTGAAACCAAATTTCTCCCTACCTTTGTAGCCGAAACCAAAGAGAAAACATCATGTCGGACCAGAAGAAAAGAACACTTTACATCATCGCGGGCTGCAATGGAGCAGGCAAAACCACCGCCTCCTTCACCGTCCTGCCCGAGATGCTCAACTGCCGCGAATTCGTCAATGCCGACGAGATCGCCAAGGGACTCTCCCCCTTCAATCCCGAGGGAGTGGCCATCCAGGCAGGACGACTGATGATTGACCGCATCATCCATCTGCTGAAAGAGGGAGAGACCTTCGCCTTCGAGACCACACTGGCCACCCGCTCCTACGTGAAGCTCATCCAGCAAGCACAGCGGCGCGGCTACTTCGTCACCCTCCTCTTCTTCTCCCTCTCCACCCCTGAACAGGCGGTGGCACGAGTGGCCAAGCGCGTTAGCCAGGGGGGACACAACATCCCCACAGACGTCATCCTGCGACGCTACGAGGCAGGCCTGCAGAACCTCTTCCAGCTGTACATCCCCGTCGTGGACTATTGGACCCTCTATGACAACTCCAACTGCCCCGGCGAGAAAATCGCCTACGGCTGGAAGGACACGAGAATCAACGTCGTAGATCAAGAGAAATACGACCATTTTATCACCTATCAAACCGCAGAAGACCATGAATGAAAGAGAAGTAGCTGAAATGCAGCAGCGCATAGACCGCGGTATTCTGCTGGCCCAGGAACGCCTCGTGGAGCGTTCACGCCTCTTCCACACCACACTCGTCGTCGCCCGCGGCGGTCAAGTCGTGGAACTCATGCCCGAGGAGCTATAACCTGTCTTACTGAACCAAGGCCCTAAAATCGGGAAGGCGTGACATCAAGTTACCCCTTTTTTGCCCGATTTTCTCCTTTTTTGCCCCTTTCCTCTCACTTTTTCCCCGTTCCTTTCGTTTCCTTTCAAACCTTTTCACTATCTTTGCACTCGGATTTGGGCAAGAATTCCCTTTCCAAGACATATTGGTTATGAATTAGCCTCCGCAAGAAATATTATATCATTGTATATTTAATAGTAACAATATGACAAACAGTGCGACAATGCAAGGCGTTTACGTGAACGTGCCAACCGTAGATTGGTCATTGTTCCGCGAACTGATACGCAAATTCGGCTGGCAGGCTGAGACTCGTGAGCAGATGCTTGACCG
>JAFZSP010000035.1 GCA_017619335.1 Bacteroidaceae bacterium | reverse complement strand
GGTGATCTGTCACCCCTTCGGGGTTCGTACTGCGTGCCCTGATAGCAGGGGCTTCGCTACGCTCCACCCCTGCCTGTGGTCTTAACACCCCTTCGGGGTTACATTCTGAATAGTATAAACTAATTGTGTTCACTTACTTATTATTACTCAATGTAGAACGAAATCGCAAATGAGCGGAAAGGCTACTGGTAGGCGAGCTTTGTTCGGGAACTAGACCGACTGACATAGAACGACATAAGGAAGCGTACATTCCTTTATGAACATAAAGCATCAACCAGACAAAATCCGAGGTTGATGCTTCTTTTTTGAAAAAAATGGCGTTTGATTAAGTCTTTTTCACTACTTTTGCGTCATATAGGTAAACGAGACTGTAAAATGAAATTGCTGAACATACACCATAAAGCCAATGAAACGGAGCGGCAGATAGCTGCTGAATGTCGCGGGATGCTACAATACGCCTGCTACCGGCTGGGGAATCTGGACGATGCAGAGGATGCCGTTCAGGACGTGTTTGTACGATTGCACCAGCGACTGAGTGAAGGTGATGCGGAGGTTCGTAACCTGTCGGCCTACCTCTATCGCACCCTGACCAATCTCTGCATCAGCCGCCAGCGAGAGGTAGGACACATGCCTACCGTTCCCTTAGAGAGCCAGCCCGGACTCATCGAACCCGAAGCGGAGGACTTTGAACAGGAATACCGCCGCATCAGTCGTCTGTTGGCAGAAATTCCGGACGAACAGGCCGAGGTCATCCGACTGCGCTTCTATGGTGACAAGAGTTTCCAGGAAATAGCCGACATCCTGGGCATACCGCTCACCACAGCCAAGTCCCGTTTCACCTACGGGATGGAAAAGATAAAACGAGGAATGCGCGCCCCTCATTCTGTATAAACCCACAAAAATGAAGAACAACTATGGATTGCAAGGAATTCAAAACAATAGTGGCCGACCTCTTTGACAAGGATGTCGATCCACAGATCAAAGCCGAGTGCGATAAGCATATCAGCCAGTGCGCCGAGTGTCAGGAATACTACGAAGAGCTGATGATGACGGCAGAGTCTCTACGTCCCAAACATTCACCCGTTTTGAAGCGTGAAAAGGCTTCTGGCAGCATCTTTTATAAAGTCGCAGCTGTATTCGTTGGTGTGGTGCTTCTCTCAGGTGCCGCCTTCGCCACCTATCGTGTATTCACCGAGAACAGCGGTAAGGATACCACGACCACAGCACCGAAAATGCTCCAACCATGGATTGCACCCTCAGACTCAAATAGAGGCAATGGTATCCGTGTGACTTGGCTCAAGGGCACTTGGGTGGAGAAAGATGACGGCTCATTCATGGAAGAGCGTTCCGTATGTGCATCACCTTATATTTTCCTGACAAAGTATTGTCAAGTCACTCTCAATGGTAAGGAGCTCGACATCAACAACCTACCCGATTTGCCCGCTTCTGCCCTGAAAAAAGTAGAAATACACCGTGGGGAGGGATTCCAATCAGTGAACCTTGTCACCACACCCGTACAGATTTCTGCCGATGTGAAGGGCAATATCAATCCAGAACTGACCATCCTGCTCACCGGCACACCTCCGAAGGATAGTGGTGCCAAAACAACGATTTGGTCCAGAAGAGGGCTTTACGACGGCTTCAGTTGGAAGAACTACACTATATGCTCATGGGCAGAATCGCAGACGGATGGTATCCACGACTTATTGGCAGATGTGGCCAACCGCAAAGACCACCACGTCCGCATCAACGTCTGCCGCGGTGTCCCACAAAAACACATCGAGCGCATCAAGAAGTTGATGTGTGACAACGGCGTGACTAATTATGAATTGATTAACCAAGAATAACCCCTATCCGAAATGTACAGGCTGGCGACAACATCCTTCTCCGTCCAAAAGACCTGCTTGACCATGAGTCGAACTTCTGTACGCTCGTCATCGGTGCGCCCGAAGGTACAGAGGTTATCGCCCCTGCCTGTGGGGCCGGGGATACGCGCTCGGCGCTCTGCGACGCTTCACACTTGAAGAACCCCGAGGGGGTGAAAGAGCGCTAATTTTTCATTCTGTCACCCCTTCGGGGTTTGTGTGGTGTAGTGTCCGTTAGCAGGGGTTACACCCCTGCCTGTGGTCTTTCACCCCTTCGGGGTTTTACTTGCGAGAGTTAAGTAAACTAATTGTGTTCACCTACTTAACATATAGAATTTATAGTAAATTTAGAAGGTGGAGCGGGGTGAGGGCTTGATTTTTGAACTGTGAACTGTGAAACTGTGAATGGTGGGTAGATTTGGTGTCATAAGCTGTCTTTGCTCACGGCGGAGAAGCCGAAGATGGTAATCATAACCGGGGGATTCTGCATGGCAAATTGCTCACATTTTCCCTTTTTCACCACTTTAAGCCCTTTTTTCTTCTATTTTTCTCCATTTCTCTCGTTACATAAGGAAAAAAGCAGTACCTTTGCACGCTCATATCAACGCGTTGTGCCTATGAAGTTTAAACACATACTCCTTTTGCTCCACCTCTGGTGCTGCCTCCTGATACCCGCTTTGGCCAGTCCGCTGGTGGCAGATGGTGTGTATTCCATATCTTGTCAGCAGGTGGAAGGCTATGTGGGATTGGGTGCCTATCATAACGTGGCCCCTTACATCTGCTATGTAAAGGACGGACAGTCCAAGACCGAAGATGCCTACTGGGTGGTGACTTATACTGACAACGGCTATACGTTCCAGAACGAAGCCTCGGGCGAGTGGCTCATCTATACTTCCGAGCGCGTGGATGCCTATTACAAGAATATGACGTTAGCCAGTGACGAACCCGACGACGGCAGTCAGTACTGGAATATCGAGGAAGACTATGATGGTTCCCTGAATATCAACAGCATGATGGCTCCCGCCTGGTACTGGAACCTGCGTGCCAGCCAGGGACTGTTGGGGACTTATTCTGGCGGTTCGCGCTCTGTCAACGAGCGTTATTACCTGACACTGAAGAGTGACGAACCCGGCCCAGGTCCAGGTCCCGATCCCGACCCGGATCCTCAGCCCGTCACCCACTTCACTTTCCCTGCTGCCCTGCACGTGTACCTGACAGACGGCCGCATCGAGGCTTTCCCCCTGGAGGTGGTCACCAGTCAGAAACAAGCCAATCGTAAAATCGTGATCGAAACCAGCACAGGCGCCACCTTCACCTACAATCAGGCCGAGGTGGAGCGGCTGAGTGAGGAAGCACCCGCAGATTTCCCCACTTTCGACTCCTACAAGTTCAACAATAAATTCAACGACCAGCTGTTCTCAGACTGTCCGGGCGAGATGGTGGAAGACACCGTTTTTCTGACGGTGGCAGCCATCGGCAAACGCCTGACACCTTCCTTCAAAGTACCAGACGACCAGACACTTGTCTATGTGAACGGACAGCTACAGGACAGCAAGGTCTCCCGCCTGCGCTTTGACAAAGACATTTATTATGTGGTAACCCGTCCAGGCATCACAATGTGGCTGCCCGACGAGGAGACCGGAGCATACAGCATGCAACCCTATGGCCGCGTGGTCCGAGTGCATGTGGATTGGTTGACAGACCGTGCGGAAGTGCCCTGTATCTACATCAACACCGCCGACGGCGGAGACATTTACAGCAAAAGCACCTTCAAGGATGCCACCATCTCTATTGACGGGCGTGACATCTTCCCCTCCATGGAAGAGACCCCCGTGCAGATCAAAGGCCGCGGCAACAGCAGCTGGAGCTGGCCCAAGAAGCCCTACCGCCTGAAATTCGCAGAGAAAGTGAAGCCTCTGGGCATGAAGAAAGGCAAGAGCTGGGTGCTGCTGTCCAACTACCAGACGGGCTCGCTGATGTCCAATGCCATCGGCATGAAAGCGGCCAACCTCATGGAAGCCAGTGCCGCCAACCACATCATACCGGTGGACCTCTATCTCAATGGAGAATACCGCGGCAGTTACAACCTGACAGAGAAAGTGGGTTTCTCCAACAACAGCGTGGATTTGGAAGACGAGACTGCCGCCGCCCTCTTGGAACTGGATTCCTATTATGATGAACCCAGCGGACAGAAGTTCCGCTCCGACCCCTACAACCTTCCCATCAACATCAAAGAGCCTGACTTCTCGGAAGGAACGTCCAGCATCACCTTGGAAGACGTGGAGACGGATTTCAACGAGTTCATGAACACCTTGTACCACGGGCGTGACATTTCCCGTCACGTGGATATCGAGCAGCTGGTGCGCTTCCTGATGGTCAACGAGCTGATTATCAACTACGAGCTCTACCACCCCAAGAGTACCTTCTGCTATCGCGAATCCTTCGAGAGTGACACCAGCAAATATGTCTTCGGACCCGTTTGGGACTTGGACTGGGGCTTTGGCTATGAGCGTAACAGGAGCTATTTCCGCGCCGAAGCCGACTACAACTATTGGACAGACGGACCCAATATGGAGGTGGTGCAGTTCATCCGTGACCTGCGCTTCAGGTATGAGCCGATGAGCGCCGTGTATCAGGAGCTTTGGGAGAAATTCATGCGTGAAGACCTGCAGGAGCTCCTGGAGTACTGCCAGGACTATTATGACTTTGCCCACGTCTCCTTCGAGAACAACCGCTCTGTGTGGAGTGACTACACAGACTACAAGCAGCAGGCCCTGGATGCCGCCGAGTGGCTGGAGACCCGTGCCAACCGGATTTATGAGGACATCATCAACGGCGTGCAGCCCGAACTGGAAGAGCGCGTACCCGAGGAGGAGCTGGTGACGGTAACCTACGACTTCATCTACGATGGACGCGTCATCGGAACCGAGGAGCACAAAGTTGCTCGGGGCCGTCACATGCCAGCCCCCTACTGCGCCAGCGAGTTCATCTATCTGGAGACGCTGGAGGAGCTTCCCACGCTGGTGGAGGATGACATGCACGCAGCGTTCCAGGTCATCTGGACAGGACCCTTCGAATTCACACACTCGCAGGCAGACGCCCACTGGTACAATATGACCATTCGCTCCAGCTACTACTGCCACACAGAAGAGAGTGAGCCCTATTATCCCACCAGCGATGTGGATGAGGAGACGCTGGACCAGCCCGAATTCCAGTGGGCTTTCGGCGGCGATCCCATGAATATCCTGGTTTATAACCGCGCCACGGGCCTACAACAAGTGTTGACCTTGGATGGCTCCGGCGATGACAATCAGGTCAATGTACTGATGAGCGAGGGTGACTACAGCTGGGAGGTGCGTCCCAATAGCGATGGCTTCGTGCTGAGCCCGCATGGTTACCCCAACACGTGTATCAATCAGTTTGGCGGCGGCAGCGGTGCCCTGCAGACCTGGAACGATGACAATAGTCCTGCGGACGACGGCTCCACCTTCCGCATCGTCAGGGAGATTGAGACTGACTTCCTGCTGGGTGACGCCAACGGCGACGGTCGAGTCACCATCACAGATGCTGTATATATCGTGAACTATATCCTCCAGCAGCCCGCTGATGACTTCCAGAAAGAGGCTGCCGACCTCAACGGTGACGGCAAGGTCACCGTCACGGATGCTGTGATGGTCATCAACATCCTGCTCCAGCAAGGACAAGAAGTGACGTCACTGCAGCTATTCGAGGGATTGGAAGGCGAGTTCACTGGAATCCAGCACATTAACAGCTTAACAGAGAATCATCAAGCAATATTCGACCTTACTGGTCGTCAAGTAAAACGCCCCACCAAAGGCGTTCATATTATTAACGGTAAAAAGATTGTAACAAAATGAAGAAGTACTATGCAGAGCCTTCAATGAAGGCTAACCTCATGGATTCAGAGACCATCATTGCCCTCAGCGGCGGTGAGACACCCATCGGTGGTGAGACAGATGAATTCGATGTCAAGGAAAAGCCCCTCTTCGAGGAAAGCCCCTTTGAATAACATTCGCTGAAAAAAACTATCAAAAACTTGCCCGCGCCATTTTTGTGACGCGGGCAAGCTTGTTATGAGGGAGTGGATGTTTACTGTTCGGTAGCCTTTTCTGCGGCACGGAAGCTGTCGAGGTCTTCTGAACGGAAAGCGGCGATATAGGCGGCCTTGCCGATGACATCTTCTTCGGCCATACGCACATAAACGTTGGCGCTCTTCTCGAAGAGTTCGGGAGCCTTGGCGGCATCGCGGATGATGAGCAGGGACATCACTATCTCGCAAGTCATGTCATAGAGGCGGCGGGAGAGGAAGTCGATGGCATCCTGATTCTCCAGAACCTTCACATTGTTCAGGGCTTGCTCGTACACCTCCACCATCTTCTCTACGCGGGCAAGGAGCGCAGCCAATTTATCACTTTTCACTTTTAACTCTTCACTTGCAGCCATCTCCTTGATGTTTGCAAGCATGGTGCCGTTGATGATGTAGCGAATGGCTGCCACGACCTGCAACTGGGTGGTTCCCTCGTAGATGGAGAAGATGCGGGCGTCACGATAGAGACGCTGGCTCTTGTACTCCATGATGAAGCCGCTGCCGCCGTGAATCGAGATGGCATCGTAGGCGTTCTGGTTGGCATACTCGGAGTTCATACCTTTTGCCAGGGGCGTGAAGGCATCAGCCAGGCGCTGGTACTTCTTCAGCTCCTGCTTCTCCTCGGGCGTGAGTTTGCGATCGCGCTCGATGTCTTCCAGGGCCTTGTAGATATCCACGTAGGCTGCTGTCTGATAGAGCAGTGCACGTCCGGCGTCCAGCTTGGCTTTCATGCGGCTGAGCATATCATAGACGGCGGGGAACTCGATGATTTTCTGTCCGAACTGAGCACGTTCCTTAGCGTAGGCAAGGCCCTCGTTGTAGGCTTCTTGTTCCACGCCCACTGACTGAGCGGCGATTCCCAGACGGGCACCGTTCATGAGGGCCATCACATACTTGATGAGTCCCAGGCGAGTGCTGCCGCAGAGTTCTGCGCGCGCGTTCTTATAAGTAAGTTCGCAGGTGGGAGAACCGTGAATACCTAACTTGTGCTCGATGTGGCGCACGTTGACCCCGCCCTGACGCTTGTCATAGATGAACATCGAGAGGCCACGTCCGTCCTTTGTCCCTTCCTCAGAACGGGCCAGGACCAGATGGATGTCGGAGTCGCCATTGGTGATGAAACGCTTCACGCCGTTGAGCAGCCAGCAGCCGTCCTTTTCGGAGTAGGTGGCCTTCAGCATCACGCGCTGTAGGTCAGAACCGGCATCGGGCTCTGTCAAGTCCATGGACATGGTTTCACCGGCGCAAATGCGGGGGATGTACTTCTGACGCTGCTCCTCGCTACCGAACTCATAGAGGGTGTCGATGCAACTCTGCAAGCTCCAGATGTTCTGGAAACCGGCATCAGCAGCGGAGATAACCTCGGAAAGCATGGAAAAGACAACGTTGGGGAGGTTCAGACCGCCGTAGCGACGGGGCATGGAGACGCCCCAGAGGCCAGCCTTGCGCGTGGCATCGATGTTCTCGAAAGTCTTGGAAGCATAAATCATGCGTCCGTTCTCCAAGTGGGGACCTTCCAGATCCACGCTCTCCGCGTTCTGGGCAATGATGTTGGCTGCCACATCGCCTGTGATGTCGAGAATCTGCTTGTAGTTCTCAATGGCATCCTCGAAGTCAACGGGAGCATAGTCAAACTTATCTTTGTCTTCGTAGCCCTTCTCCTTAAGTTCTACGAGGCGCTTCATCAGGGGATGATTCAGGTGAAACGCAATTTCGGGGTGATCGCTATAATAGTTCATAATCGGCCTCACCCCCGACCCCTCTCCGATTGGAGAGGGGAGTATATACCATTGTCAATGGAAAGGGGCCGGGGGTTCATTATTAATTATTATTTGTTAAACAATTGTTCTTTAATTATTCCAATGACCTTTGACTGGTCGTTTATTATTTCCTCGTTTTTAAAACGAATAACAGTGTAGCCTTTACTCACCAAGAAATCTGTACGAATCTGATCGTCTTGTTGCTGAAGTGGTTCATCGTGATAACCTCCGTCAACCTCTATGACCAGTTTCTTTGTTAGACAGATGAAATCAGCGATATAATCTCCTATTGAATGCTGTCTTCTAAAGTGGTAACCGCAGTTCAGCTTTCTGAGAGTTTCCCAAAGCACACGCTCGCTTTCTGTCATCTCACGTCGATTCTTCTTCGCGAAATCTTTAAGCAGTACATATCTGTCTGGTGCACTTGTTTCAAACCACTGGCTCATCTACATACAAATCTATATACTCCCCTCTCCATTCGGAGAGGGGCCGGGGGTGAGGCTACTTACTATTCAGCTTATAGTATTTAATCAACTTCGGAACGACTTCTTCGACGGTGCCGACGATGACATAGTCAGCAATGCGGTTGATGGGTGCATCGGGGTCGCTGTTGATGCTGATGATGATGCCGCTGTCTTGCATACCTGCGATGTGCTGAATCTGTCCGCTGATGCCGCAGGCGATATACACCTTGGGGTGGACGGTGACACCCGTCTGACCAATTTGGCGGTCGTGGTCGCAGAAACCTGCATCGACGGCAGCACGCGAGCCACCCACTTCACCATGAAGCACCTTAGCCAGGTCGAAGAGCATGTCAAAACCTTCCTTGCTGCCCATGCCGTAACCGCCGGCAACCACGATGGGAGCACCCTTCAGGTTGTGCTTGGCAGCCTCCACATGGTGGTCGAGAACCTTCACCACGAAAGCCTCGGGAGAGACATACTTGGAAACCTCGGGATAGACAACTTCCTTTCGTGCCACAGGGTTCTCCCCTGTGGGCTCATAAATGGCCTTCTGCATCACGCCACTGCGGACGGTTGCCATCTGGGGACGGTGTTCGGGATTGACGATGGTTGCCACGATGTTACCACCAAAGGCGGGACGAATCTGATAGAGCAGATTCTTGAAGACCTTGTTGTTCTTCTTGTCCTCATATTCACCGATCTCCAGCTCCGTGCAGTCGGCAGTGAGGCCACTGGTGAGGGAAGAGGAGACACGAGGACCCAGGTCGCGACCAATGACGGTGGCGCCCATAAGGCAGATCTGAGGCTGTTCCTCCTTGAAAAGGTTCACGAGGATGTCTGTGTGGGGAGCACTGGTGTAGGGGAAGAGGTCCGGTGCATCGAAGACAAAGAGCTTATCTACACCGTAGGGCAGAATCTGGTCTTCCACCTTGCCCTTGATACCGGTTCCTGCGACGACAGCGTGAAGCTCCACGCCCAATGTATTGGCGAGCTTGCGACCCTTGGTCAACAACTCCTGAGATACTTCCTGTACGAGGGTTCCTTCTATCTCGCAATAAACAAATACAGCCTCACCCCCAACCCCTCTCCGAGTGGAGAGGGGAGTAGTTACTTTTACGGATTGATTATCTTGCATAATTAATTAATTTTTACATAGTAATATACCTAACCCTTGAATGTATATACGCCCCTCTCCACTCGGAGAGGGGTTGGGGGTGAGGCTAAATGATCTTTTCTTCAATCAAATCTTTAACAAGTCCTTCAACATCTGCATCAGAAGCCGTCAAAGTTTTCGACTCCTTAGCCTGGAAGACGATGTTCTTCACTGCCTTGACCTTTGTGGGAGAACCTGCAAGACCGCACTGGGAGGGGTCGCCATCTACGTCGGCCACGCTCCACTGATTCAGCGTCAGATAGGGACGTTCCGCATAAAGGGCATCGTAAGCGGTTCCTTCTGCAGGCCTTTCTAACGGGCAGGTGGCGCGCTTGTACTTCATCACGAGTTTAGCGTTTTGGGGGCGGCAGGGAGCAGCACTTCCGTTCACGGTAATTACCACGGGCAGAGGAGCTTGCACGGTCTCCACGCCACCGTCGATGTGACGCTTCACAGTGGCTACACCATCCTTCACGCTGATTTCCTCGGCGTATGTCACTTGGTTCAGACCCAGCTTCTGTGCCACCTGTGGGCCCACCTGGGCAGTATCACCATCGATAGCCTGACGACCACCAATCACGATATCGACATCACCAATCTTCTTGATGGCCGTGGCCAGAGCATAGCTTGTAGCGAGGGTGTCGGCGCCAGCAAAAAGACGGTCCGTGAGGAGCCATCCTGTATCAGCGCCACGATAGAGACCCTGACGGATGATCTCTCCGGCACGCGGAGGACCCATGGTGAGAATACCCACCGTGGAGCCGGGGTTCTGTTCTTTCAGACGAAGCGCCTGTTCCAGCGCATTCAGGTCTTCGGGGTTGAAGATGGCGGGCAAAGCGGCGCGATTCACCGTGCCTTCTGCGGTCATAGCATCCTTGCCCACGTTGCGGGTGTCTGGCACTTGCTTGGCCAGCACTACGATTTTCAATGCCATATCAAATAGAAATTGTTTGTAACATTTTGATTTCGGGCCGCAAAGGTACGGAAAATAATTGAATCTACCTTAAAAATAAAAGAAAATATGGGAAAAAGAGGAAGAAATCGAAGAAAAAAGAGTATCTTTGCACCAAAATATATCAAAAACGTGATGAAAAGGACTATCTTTTTGCTTGGTCTGATATGTGCCGTCAGCCTCATTTGCAACGCACAACAGACGTCGTTTCAAGGTATGGAAGACGTGAACAAAGTGGTGGATTTGACGCTGGATTCACTCGAGAAAGTGAAGACGGCACGACCCGTTGCCGGCAGCAGTCGCCGAGGCAAGAATCCTGTGCTCTTCCTCGTGGGCAACTCCACAATGCGAACGGGCACCAAGGGCAACGGCGACAACGGACAGTGGGGATGGGGCTTCTATGAGCACAAGTACTTTGATGTCAATAAGATTACGGTGGAGAACCAGGCACTGGGCGGCACCAGCTCCCGCACGTTCTACAACCAGCTGTGGCCCGACGTAAAAAAGGGAATTCAGCCCGGAGACTATGTGGTTATTGAGCTGGGGCACAACGACAACGGCCCCTTCGACAGTGGGCGCTGCAGGGCCACCATACGAGGAATCTCACCCTCAGACTCCATCGTGGTAACACTGAAAGAGGGGCCCAACAAGGGAAAGACAGAGACCGTTTGGAGCTACGGAGAGTATATGCGCAAGTTCGTCAGAGAAACGAGGGCACTGGGTGCTCATCCGATACTGATGAGCCTGACGCCGAGAAAACAGGCCCCCTCCGAAGGGGGGCTGTGGCAGGCTGTCCGCGTGGCTGACACCTTCGGCGGCTGGGCACGCCAGATTGCCGAAGAGTTGGACGTTCCCTTCATCGATCTCAACGAGATCTCTGCCAGCAAATATGACCAGATGAGCTCCTGGAAGGTGAACTATCATTTCTATTTAGACAACATTCACACCAGCAAATTCGGCGCAGAGCTGAATGCACGCAGTGCCGCAGAAGGCATCATGCAGAGCAAACATCCAGAGCTGCAACCCCTGCAAGCCATGATGGTGAACACAGAACTGCCCACCACTGGCATAAAGCGTGAGAAAGGCAAACCTGTTGTATTCATCACGGGAGACTCTACCGTCAAAAATACCGACAGAGACAGCACTGGCATGTGGGGCTGGGGTTCACAGGCTGGCCGCATCTTTGACCCACAGAAAATCACCTGGATAAACTGCGCACAGGCGGGTCGCAGCTGTCGCACCTATCTGCGTGAAGGGCGCTGGGAGAAAGTCTATAACGACTTGCAGCCAGGGGACTTTGTACTCATCCAGTTCGGGCACAACGACATCGGGGAACTGCATCGTGGAAAACACCGCGGAGAGATACCGGGAACGGCAGATACCAGCTGCGTTAGCCGCGTAGTTCTCAATGACGAAGCATACAACGAGGTGGTCTATTCCTTTGGCTGGTATTTGAAGAAAATGATAGACGATTGTCGCCAGAAGGGAGCCACGCCCATCTTGGTCAGCCTCACCCCTCGCAACGAGTGGACAGATGGCAAGATTGAACGTCGCAACGACTCCTACGGCAAGTGGTACCGGGAAGTGGCAGATGAAACAGGATGTACTTTCGTGGACCTACACAACATCACTGCTGATGCCCTTGACGGCATTGGGCAGGAGGCTGCGAAACGTTATTACAACAACGACCACACCCACACCTCTCTCGCTGGAGCTCGTCTGAATGCTCTCGGCATCGCCATTGGCCTACGCCGTGCCAACTCGCCGCTGGCAAACTACCTGCAATAACATTTTTCAAAACAAATAATGCTTTTTCATCAATCATCCTATAACCCTATTATGAAAAAACTGTTAGCATTGTTATTTTGCTCGGCCCTGGTTGTGGCCGGGCATCCATTGGCAGCTCAGCCTGCCGAGACACCGGAGAACAGGTTGATAGCCCTGCGCCATCAGATGGACGAGGCTGCCACGGTGAAACAAAAACAGCAGATTCTGTCACAGATGGCAGAGACGGGCACCTTCACGGCCATGATGACCCTGGGCACCCTGCTGGACGACCCTGCCCTGCAGAAGACCGCAGCACGCGGGGTGGCTGCCATCGGGCTGTCACACCCAGAGTTTGACGGTCAGTTGACGCGTCACCTCCTGGGGCGGTGCCTGCCCTTCGTGGACGGAAGCCAACGAAAAGCCATCATCGCCCAGATAGGTAAAGAACCAGTGGAGGGTTACGTTAGCCATTTCAACGGCCGTGACCTCACGGGCTGGAAAGGCCTTGTGGAGAACCCCATCGTGCGTCGGGAGAAGATGACACGGCAGGAACTGGAAGCCGCACAAGTGGAGGCTGACCAGCGAATGCGGGACGACTGGAAGGTGGAGAACGGTCTTTTGGCTTATGTCGGAACAGGTTATGACAACATCTGTACGGTGGAGGAGTTCGGGGATTTTGAAATGCTTGTGGATTGGCGCCTGGATCCGAACGGCAAGGAGCCCGATGCCGGTATTTATCTGCGTGGCACTCCGCAGGTGCAGATTTGGGACATTGCTCGGGTGAATGTGGGAGCACAGGTGGGGTCCGGCGGGCTCTACAACAACCAACAGCACAAGTCCATTCCCCTTTGTGTGGCAGACAATCCGTTGGGAGAATGGAATTCTTTCTATATCAAGATGGTGGGCGAACGTGTAACCGTCCGTTTGAACGGAGTGTTGGTGGTGGACAACGTTCCTTTAGAGAACTATTGGGACCGGCAGCGCCCCATCTTCCCTGTAGAACAGATAGAGCTGCAGGCCCACGGCAGCAAAGTCTATTATCGCGACATCTATATCAAGCGTTTGTAACGTCGCTCGCACACATTCCGGCGAACAACTCTTCCAGCACCTGTGGGAAATGGGCCATTTCCAGCAGATGCACTTTCTCGGCAATGGTGTCCGGGGTATCTTCCGGGGTGAGGGAAGTGCGGAACTGAGCAATGATTTCACCTCCATCACAGACGGGAGTGACGTAGTGGATAGTGATGCCTGTTTCCGTGTCGCCAGCGGCTTTCACGGCTTCATGAACATGGTGTCCCCACATACCTTTTCCGCCGTGCTTGGGAAGGAGAGCGGGATGGATGTTGACGATGCGGCGGGGGAATGCATCGATGAGGAAGTTCGGCACCATAGGCAGGAAACCGGCCAGGACGATGAAGTCTATCTGGTGCTCCTGCAGGAGCGGCAGGATGACGGCGGGATCATTAAGTTGTGCCTTTGGCACCACAGCCGACGGAACACCTAATCGCTTGGCCCGCTCCAAAGCAAAAGCATCGGAACGATTGCTGACAACAAGGGATGTACAGACGTGCTCGCTGGCACGGAAATACCGGATGATATTCTCACAGTTGGTGCCGCTGCCGGACACAAAAATGGCTATATTCATAGGCTTGTGCATGTTTTTATGAGTTTTGCGGTGCAAAAGTACAAAAAAGTTTCAAGTTTCAGGTTTCAAGTCTGAACTTTTTTGTATCTTTGCCCTCGCAAATTCATTTTCCTGCATTCTGATGCAACATATTTACCATTTTTTACGGCAGATTGCCGAGCACAATGACCGCGAATGGTTCCACGCACACCAGCCGGAATACAAGGCGGCGCGCAAGACCTTTGAGAGCTACGTCCAGCAGCTCATCCTGCGCATTGCCTCCTTCGATGCCTCCGTGACTTACCAGACACCGGCGTCATGTATATATAGGTTCGCGCGCGATATACGCTTCTCCAACGACAAGAGTCCCTACAAACGCCATTTCGGTGCATTCATCAGTTCTCATGGCCGTAAGAGTTATCGTGGCGGTTATTACCTTCACATAGAGCCAGGTAACACGATGGTTGCAGGAGGCTCTTGGTGTCCGCCAGCCCCGATGCTAAAACACATTCGTGAGGCCATTGTCGTGGATATTGATCGTTTCAGGGACATTGTGGAGAACGAACCGTTCCGCACCCTTTATCCTACTGTCGGAGAGGAACCCGTAAAAACGTTACCCAAGGGCTGCCCCAAGGATTTTCCTTTCCCAGAGTATCTTCGGCCACGTCTTTACACCGTCTGGCATCCATTGACCGACGACTTCCTTCTCCTACCGGGCTCCCTGGATTTCGTGGAAGAAATGTTCCGAATTATGTCGCCCTTCAACCACTTTCTCAACGAAGTCTTTGATGACTATGATGAATAAACCTCAGTAGCTCTATAACCCATTAATTCCATAACCTCTATGACACTCAAACACATTCTCCTCGGCGCTGCACTCGCGCTCACCTCCTTGTCCGTTTCGGCACAAGAAAACATCATCACCGTGAACGCCAAGAAGCCAGGTGCTGTAATTCAGCCAACTATGTATGGCATCTTCTTCGAGGACATCAATTACGCTGCCGACGGCGGCCTGTATGCAGAACTGCTGAAAAACCGCAGCTTCGAATTCCCAAATCCTTTCACTGGCTGGGACATTTCAGGCAAGGTGATACTGAAGGACGACGGCCCCTTCAACCGTAATCCTCATTATGTGCGACTGGCACCATCGGGACACCGTGATAAGCACACGATGATAGAGAACCACGGCTTCTTCGGAATCGGAGTGAAGGCCGGAGAGGAGTACCGCTTCTCGGTCTGGGCACGTGTCCCGGACGGCGGTCAAGCCAAGCTGTGGATAGACCTTGTGGATAATGCCACGATGGACGAAGACCAGAAACTGGGCAACGTGGGTCTGGACATCAGCGGCAAGGAGTGGAAGAAATACACGGCCATCATTAAGCCGAAGCGCACCTTTGCCAAAGCTCATCTCCGTGTCTGGGGCGACAGCAAGACTACGACCGACTTGGAGCACGTAAGCCTCTTCCCTGTCAAGACTTATAAAGGTCATGAGAATGGTCTGCGTCTGGATGTGGCACAGACTTTGGAAGACCTACATCCGGGCGTTTTCCGCTTTCCCGGCGGCTGCATCGTAGAAGGCACGGATCTGGAAACACGCTACCAGTGGAAAAACAGTGTGGGTCCTGTGGAAAACCGTCCGCTCAACGAGAACCGCTGGCACTACACCTTCACTCAACGTTACTTTCCTGATTACTTCCAGAGCTATGGTCTTGGTTTCTTCGAGTACTTCCAACTCTCAGAGGAGATTGGTGCCGAGCCGCTGCCCGTCCTGAATGTGGGAATGGCCTGTCAGTTCCAAAACGGAAATGATGCCCATGCTCCTGCCACGAAGGAAGGCCTGCAGCAGTTCATAGACGATTGCATAGACCTCATCGACTTTGCCAACGGCGATCCCGCCACCAACCAGTGGGCCAAGCTGCGTGCCGAGATGGGGCACCCTGCACCTTTCAATCTCAAGTTCCTGGCCATCGGTAACGAACAGTGGGAGAAGCCCTATTTCGAGCGTCTGGCAATTATTGCCCCCGAAGTGCGCAAGGTACATCCCGAAATCAAACTCATCGGCACCAGCGGCCCCAATGCAGAAGATGACTACTTCAAGCATGGCTGGCCCGCCATGCGCGAGTTGAAGTGCGACCTGGTTGATGAGCACTACTATCGTGATATTCAGTGGTACAAGAACTGGATGAACCGCTATGACGACCGCACGTTCTATACCAAGGACGGTCCGCGCGTCTTCGCTGGCGAATGGGCCTGTCATGATCGCGGCAAGAAGTATAACCACGCTGGCGCCAGCATTTATGAAGCAGCCTTTATGACTGGTATCGAGCGCAATGCAGACCTCGTTCACATGGCCACCTACGCACCGCTCTTCTCCCACGTGGAAGGATGGCAGTGGCGTCCCGACCTCATCTGGTATGATAATATGTCCACCGCTCGCACTGCTTCGTATTATGTCCAGCAACTTTACATGCTCAACCGTGGTACCAACGTTCTGCCCACTACTGTCAGTCTCAATGGCGGAACGCCCTCTGTGAACCCTGTGGAGAAGGGGCAGGATGGTGTCTTTGCCAGTGCCGTGATGGACAAGGAAAAGAACGAGATCATCGTGAAGGTCATCAACACACTCGGCAAGGCCAGCACCGTCCGCATTGATATCACGGGTCTGAAACTCAAGACCTTTCCTACCACAGCTGAAGTAATCACACTGGACTGTTCGGCATACGATGCAGAGAACGAACCGGGCAAGCCCGAAGTTATCAGCCCCAAGAACAGCGCCACGGCTCTCTCCGCCAACAAGGGCACACTCTCACTCTCTGCAAACGTACCGGCCAAGAACTTCCAAGTATTCAAGGTAAAACTCTAACCCCTAAACTCTAAACTCTCATGCGCCATCTCCTGCTCATTCTGTTCTTGTTTTTCTGCAGTTCTTTAGGAGCCAAGAAGAAAGCTCATATCGTTCGACTGGAAACCACAGCTGGAGTCATCCGCGTGGAACTGAGTGACGAGACGCCTCTGCATCGTGACAACTTCCTGAAACTCTGCAAGGAAGGCTATTATGACAGTACGCTGTTCCATCGTGTTATCAAGGATTTCATGATTCATGGCGGTGATCCCGACAGTCGTGTCAGACGGCAGGCCGACGGCACGTTGCTCTCTCCCCCGCGAGAGAAGCCCCTGGGTGAAGGGGACACTGGCTACACCATTGAGGCAGAGTTCAATCTGCCCTGGCTCTACCACGTTCGTGGAGCGTTGGCAGCAGCCCGTGAAGGGGACGATGTGAACCCAGAGATGCGCAGCAGCGGCTCACAGTTCTACATCGTCTATGGCCGTTCTTGGGGAGAGAACTCACTCGGGAAACAGCGTGCAGCCCTGCAAGAGAAAGGGATAGAAATGAACCGCGAGATGTGGGACGACTACCTCCAGCACGGGGGCTCACCCCACTTGGACGGCACCTACACGGTCTTCGGTAACGTCATTGAAGGAATGAAGGTGGTCAAAGCCATCCAAGCCGTTCCCACCGACAAGGATGACCGACCTCTGGAGGACGTGATGATCATCAGAGCGGTAGTAGAGAACTAGTAAAACTAATATAACTACTAAAACTATTACAAAAAGGAAACAACATTAATTCATAATACTTTAAACTCAAAATTCTAAACTCTCAACTATGAAAAAGTATCTCAGCTGCCTCGTGGCAGTACTCCTTGCCCTCACTGCCTCTGCAGAAGTGAAGTACGTCTTCTACTTCATCGGTGACGGTATGGGCGTCAACCAAATCAACGTTACCGAGACCTATCTGGCCGCCATCAAGGGTAAGATAGGAATCGAACCCATTCTGATGGCCAGCCTTCCCGTTGTGGGAATGGTTAACACCTATTCTGCCACCAACGGCGTGACGGACTCTGCTGCCGGCGGCACAGCACTCGCCACAGGCCACAAAACCAAGAACGGCGCCATCGGCGTGCTGGAAGACCTGCAGACTCCCTGCACCAGCATCGCAGCCTGGGCACAGAAGGCAGGTGCTGCCGTGGGTGTAGCCACCACCGTAGCCATCACGCATGCTACCCCTGCCAGCTTCTACGGCCACCAACCCGACCGCAACATGTATTACGAGATAGGACAGGACCTCTGCAAGAGCGGCTATGACTTCTTCGCTGGCTCCGACTTCCACCGTCCTAACACCAAGGAAGGCGAACCCTCACTGCGCGAACAGGCCAAGGCTGCCGGTTACACCATTCTCACAGGCGGGTACAAGGAATATGAGAAGAAGGGTCGCAAGGCCGACAAACTCATTCTCCTGCAGAGCGACTATCAGAATGACAAACTCGGCAGTGACCACCTGCCCTACGCCCTTGATCAGGACAAAAACGACCTCACACTGGAACAAATCTGCCGTGCTGGTATTAACTACCTGATGTCGAAGCAGAAGAATGGGTTCTTCTTCGAGTTAGAGGGCGGTATGATTGACTACGCCTGCCACCGCAACGACATTGGCAATGCCATCAACGAGGTACTGGACTTCGACAAAGCCATCAAGGTCGCTTACGAGTTCTACCAGCAACATCCCGACGAAACCATCATTGTTATCACTGCCGACCACGAGACCGGCGGCCTTGTCATGGGCAAAGGTCCTTACGAGATTCACACAGACCTGCTTCGCTTCCAGCACAAGAGCATCGATGAGCTCAAATGGATGCTGAATGAGCTTTACAAGAAGAACCCCAAGAAGTTCAACTGGGCAGCGGTGGAGAAAGTGCTGAAGGAAGAGATGGGCTTCGGAGCCGGTATCTCTCTCAGTGACAAGCAGCAAGAACGTCTTCAGGGACGCTGGAACGCCATTGAGAAAGCCATTGCCGAGAACGACAAGGTTCGTGATCGCATCAACGACTTGGGCGAGACAGCCAAACACATCATCAACGAAGTGGCTTACATCAGTTGGGCCAGCGGAGGCCACTCCAACGGGTACGTTCCCATCTATGCTGTAGGTCCTGGCACAGAAGTATTCCAGGGGCGCATCGACAATATCGAGATAGCTCCCGCTATGGCCAAGATTGCCGGCTGGACTGCCGAATAATTGAAAAGAGTGATAACGCATCTCATGCACTTGGAGTGTATGGGATGCGTTGTCTTTTTGTGTTCTGTTTGCCCAAAATGGAGCTTTTCCTTCTATTATTAGTTATTTTTTCAATAAAAAATTTGGTTGGATGGGGGAAAACCTGTACTTTTGCCGCCGGATTTAATTCCACTATCACAAAAAATCAAATAAAGGTACATGAAAAGAAACATGATTCATCTGGTCCCTTGCAGGGCTGTTCTATTGCGAAGTCGAAGCTTTGCAATAGTAACAGTGGATCCTTGTAGGACAAGGTGAAGAATGTGCGTTCTTTGACATATTGTACCTTTGTTGTGTGTTTTTTGTGATAGGGAAATCAGCAATGATATCTCTATGAACCTGCAGGCATCTGCTCATGCAAGTGCCTGTTTACTCTTGCGCCCTTTTGTTGAGAAGGGCATGATATACTATTGTTTTTTAATAACTTAAATTGTTTTGATTATGATTAATGAAGGAGGAATACCTATTTATGATGAACACAAGACTCAGTCCGTGTCGGCACTTTCCAAGGAAGAAGAAAAAGAGATAGAAAAGATGTTGGACGACTTCGTGAAAGATATGTTTAATAATGATGAAGATGATGATGCAGACGATTCTGAGGACATAGGATATGATGAAGACTCTGAAGATGAAGAGGACTCAGAAGATGAAGAGGACTCTGAAGATGAAGAGGACTCCGAAGATGAAGAGGATTCAGAGGAGATGGAAAAGGATGTCTTCACTACTGAAACACCCTCTGACATCATTGAACAAAATACCAGTCTCAGCGTGAAGGTGAAGATTCTGCCTCCATTGGCCCATCCCAAAGCAGAACTGGACAAACTGGTGGGTTGTCAAGACATCAAAACACGCATTGACGAACTGCTGGCTCTCACCCGCTACAACAAGATGATGCGTGATGCGTTTCCAGATGCCAAGCAGCACGAGGTCTCTCTGCACAGCATCTTCTTCGGACGTCCCGGCACAGGCAAGACCACCGTCTGCAAGATCTTCGGTTCCCTGCTGCATCAGGCCGGCGCACTGTCAAAAGGACATGTAGTGGTGGCGGATCGCGGAACCTTCATTGGCACCCTGTGGGGCGACGAGGAACGCAGTGTCCACCAGGTACTGGAGAAAGCCAGGGGCGGCGTGTTGATGATTGACGAGGCCTATTTGCTGAACGGCAAGCACGATCACGACCCCGGTAGGCTGGTCATCCAAATGTTGATGGAAGTGTTGGCCGATGAAACACAACGGGACATTGCCGTGGTGCTCTGTGGTTACAAGGAACCGATGATGCGATTGTTGGACACCAATCCCGGACTCCACTCCCGTTTTCCAAACCGCTTCGAATTCAATGACTTCACCATTGACGAGCTGTTGGAGATTACCCGCCGACGCATCAACGAATACCAATACCGCTTCACAGATGCAGCCTGGCAGAAATTCAGAGACGTTCTGATGGCTGCCTACCAGGTTCGGGACCCACAGTCTTGGGGCAATGCCCGCTTCATCGCCAACCAACTGGAGCGCATCTATATTCAGCACGCCCAGCGCTGCGTCAACGAACGTCCCGCTGACAGCCAACAGCTGTTGACACTCACGCCTGCTGACATTAAGCCCATTGAGGTGCCTCGTCCGCATCAAAGGATTGGATTTTGTGTCTGATACCAAACAGCTTGCCCGTGTCACGAATGAGGACACGGGCAAGCTTTATTGGAATAATAATGCAAAAATACATGGCTGTTAATCAAAGGAATTGCCTGTGACGACACCCCAAAACCGGCCTTCTGGGCTGTTCTTGTCCATTCCAGGCTTGTTGTTGATGGTGGGGTCTCGTTCCGGTTGCCAAGTGCGGTACTGAATCATAGGACTCAAAGGATCGGTGACATCTATCATGAGGAAGAGGTAACCGGTGTCACTGTAGGTGTTGGAATAGTAGTCCTGACGGATATTGATTCCGAAGCGTGCATCGTACATCTTATCTACAAGACAGTCGCTGAAACGGATATTGATGACCTTGTTCTTGCGGAAGCACTCTTCCAAGCTCTTCATGTACTGCTTCTTGTTCTGTTCGGTGTATTTCACCAATGGATGACTGGACAACTGTGCCACACCTATGGAAAGGTCGTTCCGACGATTCTTGAGGGTAGCTTGTTTCAGCATGCTTCCAGTGATGATGCGTGCGTCATCGGCAAAGATTCCCTGGATGTAATCCAGCCGGTGAAGGGCCCACGCCGTCTTATAGTTTTCCAAGAAGGTGGCAAGCATCGTGCAGGTGGTGTCTCCCCATGCCATGAGGTGCTTGTCTGTGTATATATCCTCTCTGGTGGCTTTGTCCAGCCCGAAAGCCACGCTTTCAATCAAATCTTCACTGTTAAAGGTGAAGTTGACATCTTCCACGAATTCTCGTTTAGTACTGTCAAAACTGAAACGCATGGGAATGCTTCGGCAGATAATCTTGTCCCTATAGGGGAAGCAATGCAGCTCGGGAATAGTCAGGATCTTGGCATGCCCGTAGGCAAGAAGACGTTCGTACATCTCATAACCCTCTGGCGTGAAGAATTCACGGGCACTGTCATACTTTTTCTGTTTGATGGCGTCCGCAATCTTCATGATGATGCCCAGATAGTCCTTGGCCTGATTGCGTTTGAGGAAGTTATCGTGTGGCGTGGCTTGTGCCTGTGCCGTAGCCTGGAGCTGCGCCATTGCAGCTTTCATTTCTTTCTTGTTTCCTGTATGGACATAGTTCTTGGCTTCCCGGACAGTTGGAGGTCTGTAGATTTGTGAGACCAAATCCAGTTCCGGGTCGTCACGCATCTCTTCCTTGTAGGCATATTCATATTCTATTTCCAGATTGGCGACATCCTGGCCCGGCTCCAAGTATATCTCGCAGTTGCCTTCTTTGGCTCCCATTGATATTCGGCGTTTCCCGTCGAAGTAATAGAAATCAATATTGGAAAGGGGACCGTCTTTGTAGGTGATTTTCATCTTCACTTCCTGCCCGTCGATTTCTGCCACAGAAGCTTTGAGTCCTCGCACGATTTCTCGCATCTTCTCTGGCAGCCAGTTCACAAGGACTTTCTCGCCTTCGGCGATACCATTCACGGCATACTTCAGGGAACTCGGGTCCTGCACACTCTGCAACAGTGCGAGTGCCCAACTGTAATACCGCAAAGCAATATCAATATTCTGTTTGCTTTCTGCCACCATAGCATCTCTGATATATGCGAGAACACGCTCCCGGCGGAGGTTGAAGACGCTGTCCATCGAACTCTTGGTGATGTAACGCATCACCCTTATCTGTGGTGAACGTTCCAGAATCAACTCCTTGGTGTTGTTGATGTGGCCGGCCGTATAGGTGCTGATGACACCTTGCATGACAGACTCCGATGTGGCATTCTCACCGTGCACCAGATTGTCCATGTGGAGGTCAAAACTGCCTATCACGTTGGAGGAAATCTTGGACTGCAAGTCCTGCATGGCTATCTGACGAGCCTGGGGTTCACTTTCGCCTGAGCCTTCACCATAGTAATATTTATCTGGCTGAGTCCGGATGGTTTGTGCTGTGCGCTGGTTCTGCTTCAGGTTCTGGGCAGAAACATGCGTGGAACCGAGCAGCAAGGCACACAGGAGAACCAGCACGCAGGAGGTCGTTCTTTTCATTGTTTCGGGATTTCAATATTACGGGATAATATGACGGGGAGAAGAGTAGATCACGGCTCGTCGGGAGTCTCATTACCCTCACGTCCAGGTGTGGAACCCGTAGTGAAGGAAATGACATCGCTGGTAGTTGTTCCCACAGCATTGGTGGCGTAGGCACAGAAATAATATGTCGTACTCTTCTCAAGGTTCGACATCGTTATTGTCACGTCTCCACCAGCAGCATTGGCTTGGATGCGTGTACCGGTTTTGGCATTTCCCTCAACGGTGCTGTAAGTAATGCCGCAGTCGGTGATGTCGAATGTTGTGGACGTGGCTGTGAAGGAGAAGGTGGCACTGTTGTGTGTCACTTCCACTTTCTCGGGCACTGTCAGTGTGGGACGTGTGCCAGCTTCCTGCGTGATGGTGCGTTCCTCGGTTTTATTATTACCCAGCTCAGAGGTGGTTTCCACCTTGATCTTGATGGTGCGAACATCCTCTGTGGTGTTGGCATCCACGGTGATTTCCATCTGCTGTGCATCGTTACTGGCCTGACCGTTGAAGATGTCCTGGCCGTTCTGGAAACGGGCCCAAGGAGTGAGGCCGGCAGGATTGCGCTCCACGATGCTGGCGGTCCAAGTAAAGTTGGAACTCACGCTGAAAGAGCTGGTTCCGCCCAGTGCAGATACGTTGTTGGGTGAAGTGACCGTAAGAATAGGAGTCTTACCGCCTTGGTTCACAGTGACTGTGATTATCTTGGAGTTATCCACGTCTTTCAGTGTTATCACGCCATTTCGTCCGTCTGGATCGTTGTTGGTCTGGACTGCGATGGTCAGACTCTTGTTCCCTTCGGCTGTTACTTCCCGCTCACCGTCAATCGTCAACCAGCTCACGGAGCTGGAAGCACTCCACTCCGTATTACAGGTGACATCCAGCGTTTGTGCATTGCCGTTGTAGGTGTAGTAGAGCGATTCCTGATTGGTCAGCAGACGGATATCTCCTGCACGCTGGTTGATGGTGATGGTTCGGCTGACGCCATCGGAAGTCTTAATGGTCAGTCGTCCTTTCTGGCTGGTGGGCAACGAGCTGGCATCCACATCAAACTTCACGTCTTGGCTGCCGCTTCCCTGCCCGGCAGAAGGGCTGGTGATGTGTATCCAACTGACGTCTGAGGTCACCGTCCATGTGCAGTTTGCCTCCACAGAAATGGTGTTATCTGTGGACCCAGTACCACTGACATCAATGGATGAACCCGTTGACAGGAGGTCGGAACTGGCCAACTCCGGCTTGAGATTGTCTCCGTCACAAGCTGTCAGTGTCAGCAGGAACAGTGAAAAGATAACAGTGCTGAGTGAAAAGCTATGGTTATTCATATCTCATTAAATCTTAAATCTTGAAACCTGAAACTTGAATCTTGAAACCTGAATCCTGGAACTTATTTTCCGATGTTTATCAATAATCCCACACTGACCGAGAATCCTCCAGGTGTAAAGTCGGCAGCCTTGGCCACCATGTCAAAGGTGTCGTCCTTGCTCATCTCCAGCGCATATTCAGGTGCCACGAAGAGATAAACGCGGTGTGCGGGCACTGCCAGGATCTTGGCTCCTAAAGTGAGGCAGCTGGCTTTCGCCCCATCGGCATATTTACCAGTGCCTCGGCTCACTGTGCTGGTGAGCATCTGTTGCATATAACCCACCTGCGGAGTGATACCCAATCGCGGAATCAGTCGGATCTGGTAACCCACGCGTGCGGCCATGGCGTTCATTTTGTAGGTGTTGCCGCTGATGAGTTCATATCCTTCAGTACCTTTAGAATACATAAACACATCCTTGGTGCTGGCGAGGCCCAGGGTGTAGGACAGTTGCAGGTCAATATTGTTCACCACGCCGCCGGCGTAGGCCGTCAGACCGCCCAGCGAACTCAGTGTGTAACCAGCACCGAAGTAGAATGCCCACTTGCTCTTCAGGTAGTTGATGGGTTCCAGCTCGATGGTGTCCTTTGTCAGTTCTTTCCATTTCACATTGATTTCCTTGGTCTGTGAGACATAACCATTACGTGAGAATGTGAATTGGTGTCCTCCCACAGGCAGCACTCGCGTCTCTGTCAAGTCGATGGGCTGGTTGTTGTCGTAGGTGGCAGTGACATTGCGGGGTCGTGTGTAAAGCAGCACGGAACCCGTGTGTGGGACGGGGGGAGCCGCCGTCACATTGTTCTGCTGCTGAGCCATCACCTTGAACTTGGTAATGGCATCGTCGCAGTCGGGCTTTTTGGTAACGACCTCATATTCACCCTCCATGAGCATTGTTTTCCATGTGCCAGCCCCTTCTCGTCTGTTCTGGAACCAGATTTGTGCATTGGGATCTGAGACGGTGATGGTGACATCTCCATAATGGGAGGTCTGGTCGATCATCTTGACGCTGGCAAACTGTGTGCCTTCTCCCTCCGTCACTTGCAGGTTCAGTGATCCTTCAAAGCGGTCTTTGGTGGCAGAGAGTTGGTAGGTGCCGTATGGGAGATAGTGGTTGTAAACCGGTGCATCGCCCAGATATTCCCCATTCAGTGTGAGACGTGCACCAGCAGCGCCCTCGCTGTTGATGGTCACGAATCGTCCTCCACCCACATTCAGCAGCAGCTGGTAGGTGGACCCTTTCTTCAGGGCCTCGGGAAACTCATATTCTATGCGTTCAAACCGAGGGTGGCTGATGACGACTTTCTGCAATGATGCGGGCACATACACCCATATTTCACTGCCGCGCACCTCCTTGTGGCGGATGCCTTTGGCACCTCCGTCAAAGTAGAATTTTTCGATATCCACGGGCGGTGCAAAGACCTTGATGAGGGCACAGACGTCACCATTGTTGTCCAGTCTGCGGGTTTCAGGCGCATTGGCACTGGCGTCGAGGTTACGTTCCGCAAAATCATCTACCTTCAGCTGTGCCGAGGCGGGAATGCAAAGCAAGAACAGCAGGGCTGCCATCAACGTAGCCTGCCACCTGCATGAGGATAGTTTCACTGACATATTTCTTGAACTTTCTTTTTATTTATAAGGTATGAAGTACGATTATTTGCCTTTTCAGGCGGTTAGACGGCGCAAAGATACATTATATTTCGTAAAGTCCGCAAGTTTTTGAAGAAAAAATGCATACCGTTTACCTAATTAGTACTTTTTTGCCTTGTTGGATATATACTCCAGATGGAATTTGGTTGAAAGAGGAGGATTTACTGGTGACTCGTCTGCCACTCAGGTCATAAAGAGCCTCTCCCCTGTTAGGTAAGGGAGTCCTCCCCCCCTGAGGGGAGATAGAGGGGAGCTGTACTCCATTTGTTCCGTCAAAGACCCGGAAGCAGGATTTCACGCCAGTGTCGGGACCCAGGTCAAAGCAGGCCTCGAAAGGATGAGCGGCGCGAGCGGGATTCAGTGCAAAGACACTGCCCTCCACGTGGCCTTCAAACTCCTGTCCCACATTCAACAGGTATAGCTCGGTGGATGACTCGCTCCGGTAGTTCGGCAGGAAGCGATGGTCTCCCGATGTCACACCTGTGGCGGCAGCCGTCTCTACCACTGTGGCATTGGTGGCAGAGAAGGTGACATCACCTTTCAGAACGTAGTACTCGCTGAGACTGGACTCGTTAGGCATGGAGATGATATAAGGTACGTTCGCACGAATGGAAGCGGCCTCCGAGAAAAGGCCTGCTGTGGTGAACTCATAGAGCCAGAAGGGACGCGTGCCGTTATCCAGTTCATGTCCGCGCTCCAAGGCACCAAAGGGTGTAATCGCTCCCTTGACATGGTGGTTGATGCGGCTTACATTGAAGGGCAGTGCTATTGCCTCCCAACCGCGACACGTCCCGTCCTCGGTCTGCTGAGAGTAACGATGTGTGTATGAAATCTCGTCTGCGGTGAACGCTGTGGGGCAGTAGAAATCGTTCCGCGAGCTGGCGTCGGAGAGTACGATGCGTGCCGCCCGCTTCGTATTCAAATCGATGACATTAGTCACACCATCCAATGCGTTGGGCGTCTCTGTCACATACAGCAACAGGTTGGGATTGTTGACATTCCCCATCATTGCGGAAGTCATCTTCAACGGAGCCTCCCAAGTAATCGCTGCCAGGTGCGGGCACCTTGCAAAGACATTCTCGCCCACCGTCGTCACCGAGGTTGGCACAGAGACCGTCACCAGTTCCGAATGGTTGTAGAAAGCGCTGTCAGCAATTTCTGTCACCGTCCATTGTTGATTGAGGTATGAGACAGAGGAGGGAATGGTCACAACAGTCTTATCCACGCATGCAATAAGCGAAGTTACAGGAACCTCTGGATCAGGAATTGTAAACGTCATTCCATCCACCACAAAAGTGTAGTCTGTCTGAGGATGAATATCAGTGAAGTAACCTGGATTGGACGGGCCACCATCAATGTGAGCATAAGAAACATCTACGTGGTCAGGATCGAAAACGGTTCCTGCACCACCAACGAGGTTTGTACAATCCGTGAACAGGCCATCTCCTTCAGCTACATTGGATGTAGTCCATTCGTCACCTACATAAATGGTTGTAAGGTTTGTACATTTTCCGAACATATAGCTCATGTTTGTCACTTTGTCTGTCTTAAAGTTGCTTATATCAAGGGTTGTCAGAGCAGGGCAATTATTGAATAACAATGTCATATTTGTTACATTATCGGTCTTGAAACCGCTCACATCTAAGTTCGTCAAACTGGAACAACTCAAGAACATTCCATTCATGTCTGTCACATTGTCTGTTATGAACCCACTCACATCAATGTTTGCTAGATTAAAGCAACCAGAAAACATACTGCTCATGTTGGTTACTTTGTTAGTTCTGAAACTACTCAAGTTGATGTCTGTCAGATCATAACAGCAATAGAACATCATTGCCATACTCTCCACATTGTCGGTGGAGAATCTGCTCACATCAAGGCTTGTAAGCCCAGTACAGCCGGCAAACAGATAACTCATATCTGTCACGTTCGAAGTGTTGATACTGCTCAAATCCAGAGTCAACAAATTAGAACAATTGACAAACATACCATACATACTCGTTACGTTGTCTGTCTTCAAATTACTGATACCTACAATGGTATTGAGATTCTTGAATCCAGCAAACCAATCTGCTGTACTGGTCAGCATCAGGCAGTTAGCGAATGATTCATCAAATACAACAGTCATGATGGATTCTCTTTCGTTATGCCATCCCCGTTCATCATTATGATTAAACGGCCCAACACTCATACCACCTCGAACAGATTTCTGAGCATCATAATAAAATGTCAGAACAGTATTATTGTCACTGAGGACAGCGTAAGGTTCAGGGTCTGATAACCACTCAACAAAAAATGAAGCAATTCCAGACACAGCATAACCCTCAGCAACAGCAATGGCCTTTATCGTGCATTTTTCAGGTAGAGCGAAAGGATTTGTATAACTTGTGCTGGCTGTGGTAGGAGTGGAATCATCAGTGGTATAGTAGATGGCTGTTCCCTCAATGGGCTGAGAGGTGGTAAGTGTGTGTCGTTTCAACGACTTGATTTGCAAGGCATGCCAATTGGCTCCTGTACGTTCCTTACCAAGACCAAGATGGATTGTTCCGTCGGTCACGTCCACACCAATCAGGTAAATATTATGCTCATGTATTTCCTTATCAGCTTCAAGAGGAATGAATAGTTGCATTCCATTGGCATATAGATAGGTAACATCTGTGGCCATTGACTGTGCTGATGAGTAAACGCTCTTTGCAAATAATTCTATGGTGTAATAGCCATTCTCCAGTCCTGTGATTGTTTGCTGGAGCAATGAACCTGTTCTTTCATCATTCCCTTCGTCTGCAATAGCCACTACAGACTCTCGGTTGTCATCTGTCTTGACACTCAATACGGGGAAGGCGGTGCCGTTGTAAGTGAAGATGACATTGCGTTCGTTTACATTCTCTGTAATCCAGTTCCCAACAATGGATCTCCTTTTACCCGTAAATTCTAACGGATTATCAGGAGTGGCTGTCTCTAGTTGGTACTCTTGATAATTATACGAACCATTTTGTGTATAAAGAATGTCATGCCTAATTCTAAGACTACCATTACTGTAGGACCAGGAACTTTCTTCTAAATATGATGATGGGAACTCTGCCTTGCCGCCCTCTTTCAACGTCACAATGTACGTTTCTGTAACATTATTGTCATTGTCCAATAAGCTGCAAGTCCATTCACCGCTAATATCGATTGTAGGTGCAGTTCCACCCCATGAGGAGGGACTTACTTCTACTGCGTTAGTCAGGTCTGTTACAGGTTCACTCAATGAGGGAACGGTAATTGTAACTACGTTCTCCTCATGGCTGATAACAGGTGTTGGCAGCACCAGAATCTTTGTCAGTCCGCCAACTTCCAGCTTACTTTCTTCAGAAGCTCCGAGTTCTTCATTATACGCTATCGCTCTTACAGTACAATTCTGCATCAACGTTACTGGCTCTGAATAAATTGTGCTTTCTACTGTAGGTTTGCTACCGTCGAGTGTGTAATAGATGATTGCGCCTGTAGTGTTACTGGTTATTGTTAGTACATTATTATTGTTTATGGTAATGATTGGCGCTTCCACCTCCAAAATAGTCAAAGTACCATTCACATAGGTAATATCATAATTCACAGCCTCTGCGCCATCAACAATAATTGGATATTCTCCTACTGGGCTGTCAGTCGTAGCCTCACAGGTAATAGAGGGTTTTGTGGTCAACACATCCTCTGTCTCTCCATTCTTGAAGCCAGAATAGGAAACCATGAATTCTGGATTTTGGTCGCCTTTTTTCTTGTAAGTGGAAGTGGCACTAATGGTCAGAGGTGCTTTGGTAATAGTCAATGTACCATTGACATAACTATCATTAAAGTTGGTCACACTGCCTTTGGTGATAACAATGGGATACGTTCCAACGGGAGAAGTCGCTGTCGCTTCACAAGTAATGGCAGGCGTTCCCTCCAATTCCGCACCCACTGAAGAGTACTCAAAGGTCGGATTCGGGTCGCCATACTCACGACTGTAGCTGTTGGCGGTCACCACCACCTCATCCGGAAGAAGGACGGTCAAGGTGCCATTCACGTATGTGATTTCATAGTTCTGTGCTTCTGCGCCAGCTACCGTAATCGGATAATCACCAGGATTGCTGGTAGCGGTGGCAGTCGTCGTAACAGTCGGTTGAGTGGTCAGCACCGCTTCCGTCTCTCCATTCTTGAAACCACTGTAAGAAACTGTCAGGGTTGGCAGTGCCTCACCTTGAAGTTTCGTCTTGTTGTCTGCGGTTATTGTCAGCGGAGCCTTGGTGATGGTTAGCATACCGTTAATGTAGCTGTCTCTGTAATTAGTCACTGAACCCTTGGTAATCACAATAGGATAAGTACCTACTGGAGAGGTGGCAGTTGCTTCACAAGTGATAGAGGGGGCTCCTTCCAATGTAGCACCTTCTGAGGTAAAACCGAAGGAAGGGAGGTCATCACCATACTCGATGGTATAGCTGTTGGCTGTCACCACCACAGGCGCAGTCACAGTGATGTCAAAAGAGACATTGTCCAAGGCCGTTTCCTCACCCGTCTTCTCTGAGAAATAGACTTCACTCAAACTGGCGGAGCGTGTTTTCCCTTGCAAAGAGTCATTGGCCACCAACTGGAGCGTGAGCAGTTCACCGGTTGAGCCGCTCAATGGTGTACCTTCAGCAGAGAAACACACAATGGAGTAATGTACATCGTCTTGCTGAAAGACTGTCAGGCCATAGCTCTCGTCCTGTCGGGAAGAAAGATGACCTATGAAATGTCCATTTCCGTCTTTTGCCACTTCCACGCCAGCTGGCAGGGTAAGGATAAACTGGTAGGACATCCATTGAGTATTGGTGTTCTCCAGTCCTATGGAAAGTGCAGTCGTGTCTGATTCAGTAAAGAGCACAGGAGCCACCGTCAGGTTATCGGCGGAAATCCCCTGGATTAGTGAAACCCAGAGGCATATAAGGAGGGTTATGCGTTTCATTTGAATATAATTTTCTTTCCGTCAATAATATAGATTCCACGATGAGGCTTGCCGGTAATGCGGCGACCTCCAAGGTCGTGGCTTGCACTGAAGGTGGTGGTTGCCTTGGTTCCATTCACGCTTGTCGCATTACTGATACAGAATGGAGACATCTTGCGGACTTGACCTTGTTCGGTAACGAAGACGATATCATCCACATAGACTTCTCCTGTAACAGGGGCTGAAGTCTGAATATCCAACAGAAGACCCTCGTTACCCAGCAGCGGGCTGTTGTCTGTAGAATACACCACCACCATCAGCCGTCCGTCTTCCAGTCGGCCTTTTGCTAAGATGTGATTGTCTATCCGTTGTGCAGAAAGTCGGACATCTGAGACTTCTGCTCCTTCCGGCAACATCAGTGCCATCTGGAAGGTCGTATAGGCTGCTTGGTTCTGGAGGTCTATTTGAACACCGTTATCTGTCATCATGCCAGAGAGAACATCAGGCTTGGATTCATCACTTGCCCGGAGGAGACCTTTTACCTCGTGCGTTCCTCGTTCCACTGCTCCAGTAATCAAATCCACAATGCGTGCCAAGTCGCCCGCATTGATTTCTCCATCATTGTTGGCATCTGCTTGTTGGGGAGGAAAGGGTTGAGGCTGTTCGCCAATCAGATGAGAGACAGTCAGGGAGAGGTCGGCCACAGAGATGCGACCGTCATTATTGACATCACCCAACTTCATATAGTCAGTGAGTATATAACTGACAACGACAGCCATTGAAGCATTCATCGTCATAATCAGCTTACCATCAACGACTTGGTCAGTAACATCATTTGTTTCATCCACTACCACACTCTTTATAGCATATCCTTCATCAGGAGTCAGTGTTAATTCCACTTCCACTCCTTCGGAAATAGAGTAGTTTTTGAAATCTTCGCGAATGACTTCTTCATTGTAAATGACAGAACCGCCATCACCGGACAAGATGGTCAAGCCATGGGTAAAAACCAAGAAATTGCTTGTGACCACAGGACTCCACAATCTTCCTTGACCCTGTACTTGGAATAATAGAGTGTGTTCTCCATCATCTAAAGATGTTATAGGAATATCCAAACTCATGATATTTCCAATCAAAGGCCCTTCAACTGATGTTGATTCATCGCTGTCAAACCAATACCGATAAAGTTGTCCTGCTAAGTCTTGATTATCATCAGAAGAAACGATAGCAAAGGGCTTTGTATAGGTTACGCTCCATCGACCGTCAGCATCTTGGATTTGAAAATGTAGAAGGTGATACCAGCCAGACAAGCTATCCACAGAAATATCCAAAGGAAAAACATTGCCAGTGATAATCCCTTCTCTGACTGCAATGCTGTCTATATCAAACCAATAGCGGTAGGTCTGTCCTGTGAGGTCTTGATTACCTTCTGCAGAAGAGACTATCGCAAATGGTTTGGTATAGGGAACGCTCCACCGACCATCAGCGTCCTTTATCTGGAAATGCAAGAGATGATACCAATCTGACAAAGTATCAATAGGGATTTCTAATGGAAAAACATTGCCTGTGATGATTCCTTCTTTGACCGTCGTTCTGTCTATATCAAACCAATACCGATAGGTCTGTCCTGTAAAACCTTGATTACCTTCAGCTGAAGAGACAAAAGCAAAAGGCTTGGTATAAGGCACACTCCATTTGCCATCACTATCCTTTATTTGGAAATGAAGAAGATGATACCAATCTGTGAGAGTGTCAACTGGTAATTCTAATGATAATTGATTACCGACAATCGATCCTTCCCTTGCCGCTGCACTATTGGAATCAAACCAGTAGCGATAGGAGTAAGTCGTCTGTCCACGAGCAACGCAGACAGCCAACATAAATAGAAGACCAAATAACTTCCGCATAACTGACAAGGTTATTCTGTGGCACCATTAATTTTGATGTTCACACTCACCTTACCATTGACAGCCTTATTGGCTACTTGATATGAGGTAATCAATGGAAGGGAGGGCGTTGGATCGTAAGGAAAGGATCCACCATAGAGACCAACTTCTGTGCCATCAGTTCCCTTATAGGTCGTCTTGGCTTCATCTGTCAGCTCAAATGTCTCTTCGTCAGTATAAGTATTAATATAAGTTTTGAAAATATCTTCAGAATTACCTGTGGCATTATTATTCCCTGATACACTATAGAACACATTGTTGCCAATACCTAAAGAGTTAAAAACTATATTAGAATTCGGCAAGCTTGTTGCGCTGGCACGAGCAGATATAATACAATTATAAAAAGAACTATTTTGTATCTGAGTGGGAGAGTCATACAAATCGATTACACAATTATTACACATAAAATTATATGTATTTACAGACTGTACACATCTTAAAAAACAATTATACATACACTTTAGTCCATTCCCTGATGATTGCAAGATTCTACAATGTACAAAAGTCATTTCGTCATTAATGTCAATCTCTCCAATCCTACTTTTAGAGATTGAAGAATTCTTTGGAGCTGTAGTCACTGTTATAGTATGATTTGTGTAGATACCTTGCATAATGAGTGGAGTGTTCACTTCCTCGGTAATGTTAATAGTGAGATCGCCAGAGAAACTTGTTACGGCACTCACATTGCTGAACTCCATACCTGCGCCATAGATGGAAACAGCCTTGGTGATGGTCAAGGGATTAAACGTGCCCTCTGAAAGGGTAATGACATCTCCATGTGCTGCAGCCTCATGCGCTTGGACTAAGGCATTGATTCCATAGAAATAAGTAAAAGAGCCTTCGTGTTCAAGGGCTGCGACTAATGTGTTTTGTGCAAAAGCACCATTCGTTGCCATCATCATCGAGGCAAACAGAATAAGAGTTAGAATCTTCTTCATATCGTTTATAGTTTATTGGATAAATGATTTTGTTTGGTTTGACTACAGTTGCTCTAACTGTTCTTGGGTGAGGCCGGTGACTTGAGCGATGACCTCGCATGCCATACCCAGGTCCTTCATCTTGCGGGCATTTTCCAGCTTCTCTTGCTGGATGCCTTGTTGGATGCCTTGTTGGATGCCTTGTTGGATGCCTTGTTGGATGCCTTGTTGGATGCCTTGTTGGATGCCTTGTTGGATACCTTTCTTGAAACCTCCCTCAATAGCCACTCGCTCGTTAATAACAGCATCCCAGAATTCTTCATAGGCCAAGAGTTGCCCTTCGGTGTAGGCGGACTTTTCCAGGATCTTGAGAGCTTTGCGGGTATCAGGATTCTCCAGCAATTCGGTAGGCGCTTCTTCTGTGTCCTTGTCGATCTCGGTGAGGAACCGCAGCCACAGCACTGCCATCTTCTTCAAGGCGATAGGCGGTGGCATACGCAGGCCCTGCTGCTTGCTGGTAAAGAACTTGGGCAGTTCCACGAAAACGAAGCGGAGCCCCTCGATGATACGATCTGAGTGTGCCACGTTCACGATGGCATAATCATGGTAGAAGTCATCCAAAGCGGAGTCGAAACCCGTGTCGTTGATGAGGTTCAGCGAATAGACTGGTTGCAAGAGGCGGTAGTCCTCGTTCTTGTCCAATTGCTTGACCACGGCTTTGGAGGCGTTGAGGATGACGCGCTGCTTGAACTCGTCATTCCAGTTCATCTGCATCTCCACGATGAAGTGGCGACCGCCCGTTTCGTGGCAACGCACATCGACGATGCTGTTCTTCTTTAGAGGAGTCTCTGGAACCAGTTCGGGCGTGAGGTATTCCACGCTCTCTATCTGCTTTCCTCCTTCAAGGGGTAGCAAGGCATTAAGGAGGCTCATCACCAAATCAGGGTGTTCGCCGAATATCTTTTTGAAGGTCAGGTCGGCCTTCGGATTCAGGTATTTTCCTTTCATCGTAATGGTTTTAATCGGTTTGACGGGGCAAAGATAGGTTTATTTTCTTTATCTCCCAAATTTTTCACATGAAAAGTGACACGAAGAAATACACAAGGTGTATTTTTGAGGTATTCAAATGGTTTATGGAGCGTGAGACACTGGACGCAAGTGTGCAGACGGCCAAAGGAAAGTGCCTCCACGGCCAAAGGAGAACGCCAAGTTGGCCAAAGGACAACGCATTGTCGGCCAGACGACTGAACTCGAAGGGCCAAATGACCGAACTCGAAGGGGAAGACGACTGAACTTGGCGGGTCAAAGCATCACACTTGGCCGGATTCATATACGCGCGTACGCGCGCGGGCGCGAATAGTGCAAAATTGCTGTCACATCGTCACAATAGGGCTAAATTTATCTATTTCTTATTGATAATAAACATATTACAGCTGTGACAGAAGCTGTGACGGAAGCCCAAAAAGTGTGACAATGTGACGAAAATGCTGAAAAATGCCTAAAAAACGTACCCAGAACTGACCTTTCTTGAAAAAAGTGGGGTCGTTGGTTATGCAGTCCTACTTAATTAGTACTTTTTTGCTCTGTTGGATATAGAATCCCGATGGGATTTTGGTGAAAGAGGAGGATTTACTGGTGACTCGTCTGCCACTCAGGTCATAAAGAGCCTCTCCCCTGTTAGGTAAGGGAGTCCTCCCCCCCTGAGGGGAGATAGAGGGGAGCTGTACTCCATCCGTTCCGTCAAATACCTGGAAGCAGGATTTCACTCCATTGTCGGAACCCAAGTCAAAATAGGCCTCGAAGGGATGAGCGGCACGTGCTGGATTCAGTGCAAAGACACTGCCTTCCACGTGGCCTTCAAATTCTTTTCCCACGTTCAGCAGGTAGTATTCCGTGGCAGCCTCACTCCGGTAGCAGGGCATGAAGCTGTGGTTGCCGCTGGTCACTCCTGTGGCAGCTGCAGATTCTGTCACTGTGGCGTTGGTGGCAGAGAAGGTGACGTCTCCTTTCAGATTGTAATTCTCCCAAAGTGAGGGTTCGTTGGGCATGGAGATGATATAAGGTACGTTAGCACGTATGGAAGCAGCCTCGGAGAATCGTCCTCGGGTGGTAAACTCATAGAGCCAGAAGGGTTTGTTTCCGTTGTCGAGTTCATGCCCAATCTCCAGTGAGCCAAAAGGTTGGATGGTGCCCTTGGTGGCATGGGTGATACTTGTCACGTTGAAGGGTAGTGCCAGCGCGTCCCAACCTCGGCATGTTCCGTCCAGTGTTTGCTGCGAGTAACGATGTGTGTAGGAAATCTCGTCGGCAGTGAAGGCCGTGGGGCAGTAGAAGTCGTTGGTGTCGGTATTGTCGTTGGCGTCGGAGAGCACGATGCGTGCTGCCCGCCTGGTGTTCAGATCTATCACATTGGTCACTCCATCCATCACCTTTGCCATGTCCGAGGCATAGAACAGCAGGTTGGGGTTATTGATGTCCCCTGCCATCTCTGCCGTCATCTTCAGGGGCGCTTCCCAAGTGATGGCAGCCAGATGTGTGCATCCATTGAAGACATTCTTCCCAAACGTCGTCACCGAGGCAGGCACACTCGCTGTCACCAGCTCCTGATGGTTGGAGAAAACGTTGTCGGCCACCGCTGTCACTATCCAGTCGTGACTGATGTAGGGGATGGTGGCGGGAATCTCTGCGTGAACGATGTCTCCTGCCTGTATCAGCTGCAACTCATACGTCCGGGCATCGGTGATGAGGAATGTCATGTTGTTATAGAGAATGGTTCCGGACTGCACATCTTCCACTATCAGTGTTCCATGGACGTAGGTGATGTCATAGTTCTGCGCCTCTGCTCCACTGAGTGTGATGGGATAGGTTCCCACGGGGCTGTCGGCAGTGGCTTCACAGGTGACAGTGACGGGTGTTGTCAGGACAGCTTCTGTCTCGCCGTTCTTGAAACCTTCGTATGTGACGGTGAATTCGGGCATCTGGTCTCCCAGTATGAGCGTGTCATTCTGGACTGTGATGGTCAATGGTGCCTTGGTAATCGTCAGCGTTCCATTGACATAGCTGTCGTTGAAGTTGGCAACACTGCCTTTGGTGATAACAATGGGATAGATACCCACGGGAGAAGAGACAGTAGCTTCACAGGTGATGGCAGGTGTGCCGTCCAAGTCGGCTCCCGCCACAGTGTATTCGAATGTGGGATTGGGATCGCCATACTCGCGAACGTAGCTGTTGGCAGTGACCACCACTGCATCGGCATCCATCACTGTCAAAGTGCCATTGACGTATGTGATGTCATAGTTCTCAGCCTCTGCTCCACTGATAGTAATGGGGTAGGTGCCATTGGGACTGGCAGCCGTTGCCCCGCAGGTGATTGTCGGCGGGGTCGTTAAAACGGCCTCCGTCTCTCCGTTCTTGAAACCGCTGTAGGTGACGGTGAATTCCGGCAAGGGATCGCCCTGCTTCTTGGTGGTGGAGTGGACGGTAATTATCAGTGGTACCTTGTTGATGGTCAGCGTTCCATTGACGTAGTGGTCGTTGTAGTTTTCCACACTTCCTCTGCTGACGACGATAGGATAGGTGCCAACGGATGACGTGGATGTGGCTTCACAGTAAATCATGGGTGTCCCCCTCATTTCCGGACCGGTGACAGTGTAGTCAAAGGGCGGATTGGGGTCTCCGTAATCTCGTTCGTAACTGTTCGCTGTCACCACCAAGGGTGCCGTCACATGAATGTCGATGGACAGGTTGTCCAGTGCCGTCTCCTCTCCGGAGGAGGTGGAGAACAGAATCTCACTCACTTCTGCCGTCAGCTGCTGTCCCCGCAGCGCTTCACTGGCCTGGATGGTCAGGGAGAGCAGCGTCCCCTCTGTTCCTGCCAGTGGGTTGCCAGTGGATGAATAACACACGGCAGCATAGCGTCCTCCTTCCTGTTGATGGACAGTCATGACATAGCTGTCGTCGTGACGTGCAGACAGTTGACAGAGGAATTTCCCCTCATTGTCCGTGGCCCATTCGATGCCTTCGGGCAGTGTGAGCACAAACTGGTAGGCGTTCCATTGCACGTTTTCATTTTGCAGTACAAGGGTGATTTCCGCGCTGTCTTCATGCCCGAAATGAACGGCTGCAGCGGTGAGGCCGTCCGCCCACACCTGCACTGTCGCCAGAGCCAATATACTTATAATGATGAATATGCGTTTCATTTGAATATGATTTTCTTTCCACCAATAATATATATTCCTCGCTTGGGTTTGGCCAACACAGGACGTCCGTTGAGGTCAAATGCCTGTTGACGCGCTCCAGCCTCGGACGTCGCAGCAATGCCTGTGGTGCTGCTGACTCGGATGGGAGCGAATTTGTGGATTTGTCCCTGTCGGGTCACAAAGACGATGTCGTTCACGAGCACGTCCCCCTCTATGGGCTTGTCCATCTGGATCTGCAGCAGTTGTCCAGTCTGCCCTTGCAAGGCACTGTTGTCACCAGAATAGACCACCATTTTCAGCTCTCCGTCATCTGCTATTCCACTGGCCACCACATGATTATCTCCACGGAGGAGTCGTGTGTCCTTGCGTTCGGCTCCTTCGGGTAATGTCAGGGACAACTGGAACGCTACGTATTCTGCGGAGTTGGTCAAGTCAAAACTCAGGAGCGATTCCTGAATCTGTCCTGTCAGCACATTGCCCCCGCTCTCTTCCGCATCCCGATGGCGGGCCGGGGCGTGACTGCCACGTTCCACAGCACCAATAATCAGGTCTGCAATCCTAACAACATCGGCCACATTCACATCTCCATCGTTGTTGGCATCGGCCTGACGGAGCACGAACGGTGACGGATGCCCTCCTACGAGGTAATCAACAGAAAGGGACAAGTCTGCCACCGACACGCGGGTGTCGTTGTTGACATCGCCCAACTTGGTAAAGTCTGTCAAGTCAAATGTTACTTCCACGGACATCGTTTCAGTGGCATAGAGATTCAGTTGGTTATCAACAACTTGATCTGTGACATCCTCTGTTCCGTTGACGATAACGCGAGTCACGCCATACCCTTCATCGGGCGTCATCGAGAGTGCCACCAGATTGCCGACAACGATTTCATAGTCTTTCACATCGTCACGGAACTCGTCTGTCGCATACTTGACGGCGCCGTTGCCGGTGGCCATGATGGTGAGCGCACTTGTCGTGAGGGTGAAGGTGCCTGCCGCAGGGTAGCTCCAGCGTCCCAGCTTGTCTTGCACTTGCAGGTAGAGGGTGTGCTCGGTGGCCGACAACTCGCCCACGGGAATATCTAATGCCATCACGCCGCCATTGGCCGTACCTGTTGTTGTCTGAAGTTCCTGGTCGTCAATCCAATAACGGTAGGTAGTGATTTCATTGAAACGATTGGTGTAATCAGGATTCACAGCAATGGGACGTGTGATGACAGCACTCCACTGCCCTCGGTTGTCCGCCACCTGGAGGTGCAGGTGATGATACCATCCGGAGAGTTCGCCCACTGGGATGTCGATGGGCACGGCATTGTTGGTGAACGTTCCGGTTTGGAGATGATTCACGTCAGAGTCAAACCAGTAGCGGTATTGTCCTCCATTATTAAAACGAGTGGCCTCATCTGACAAGACTGCGAAAGAGCGCGTTTCCACGGGGCTCCAGACGTTCCGACTGTCTTTCACCTGAAAATGAAGCTGATGAAGCCAGCCGGAAAGACCATTGACGGGAATCTCCAACGAAAGAGACTCCTCATAATTGCCTTCTTGAATTCCCTCCACATCATTGTCTATCCAATAACGATAAGTGAAGGAAGTTTGTCCCCTGGCAGCAATGCAGGAAAGGAAACAAACCAACCAGAGAATAAGCTTTTGCATAATCAGTTATTTTGCTTCCAGTTGAACTTCCAGTTTTCCTTCGGCAGGCTTTGCTGTGACGATGAACTTTGAGATTCGCGGATTTGAAGGGGCTGGATCGTAGGACAGTGTGCCGCCATACATCCCGATTTGTGTGTCGTCGTTGCCCAGATACGTGGTCTTAGCTGCTTCGGTCAGTTGGAAGGATTCTGCGTCTGTGTAGGTTCCCGTGAAGGTCTTGAAGACTTCTTCTAACCCTGCAGACTTGTTGGTGTCGTTGGTTGCATTCTGGTAAATGAAACCATCATTAGCAACGTTGTTATATAAGGTGACAGATGATGGATACATATCCTTGGTTGTATCCACATTGTTGGGGTCCAGATATATATAGCTGTTTCGGAATGTGGAATTGGGTGACTGGCTGGGCTTTATACCACCAGTATAAACCAGGACGCAATTATCGACCTCAACAGCGAATGAAGAATGATGATTGTAGAGATTCGTCACATAGCAGTTGGTGAACGATGCGGTACCGGAAAGCGGTGCAGACTTTGTAATCTTACAGTTCACAAACTGGACGTTCTCCATATAAGCATAGGCGTAATCTGACACGTAATATCCTGTAGTATAATTACAAACGATTGATCCTAACCTGCACTTCATGAAAATAGCATCACGAAGGGTATATAATTTGTAAGAATCATGACTGATGAACAAGCCATTCAAGTTGATGCTTCCGTCATGATACAACCCTTCCAATGTGACCTTATAAGTGTCGTGATTGGCTGATATCTGGAAATTTCCACTGATGATGGTTGGCTCTATATGATTGATGGTGTCCAACTCCATCCCTGCTCCGCGTAATGTAATGGCTTTTGTAATGTTGCTGGCATTGAACGTTCCGCTGCTGAGGGTGATGACATCTCCGTCGGCGGATGCATCGTGTGCTGATTTCAGAGCATCAACCCCATAGAACACAGACAAAGTGTCATTGTGCTCCAGTGTCGCCACCAGATTGTTTTGAGCAAGTGCACCATTTGAGAACGCAATGGTGACAAACAGGATGGAAGTAAGAAGTTTCTTCATTGTTGTTTATTGTTTGATAAATGATTATACTTGTGTTTGATGGTGCAAAGATAAGCGAAAAGACAAATCGCCCGCACCCCTTTTTCGGGATGCGGGCAAGTCATATTCTTTACGCTTCCTCGGGAGCATCCTCGCCGGTGGGAGCACGCATCTCGGTCTCGATGGCTCGGATCTTGCTGGCAAGGAGGTCGAGTTCTTCACGCAGTTTCTCCACCTTGCGGTTCATCTCTGCCACGAGGCTATTGCCGCTCTTTGACTTGGCATTGAGGAAGTTGAGATTGTTCTCGTAGGTCTGAATCTCTGCCTTGCGGGTCTCGAAGAGGCGGAGGAGGCGTTCGCGCTCCCGGCTGAGGGTGCTTTCTCCCTTTGCCACTGCCTGGCGCACGCTGCGCTGGAACCCCTCTAAACGGCGGCGGGTCTGGCTGGCGCCGAAGTGCTTGTAGAGCTCGTCGGCCACAGCGCGGTACTGCTTGTAAAGACGGTCCTTCTCGCGGAAAGGCACGTGTCCTGTTTCGTTCCACTGAGCCTGCAGTTCCTTGACACGTTCAAGGGAAGCAGAAGCGGTGTCGGCAGCCAGTGCCTGCAACTGCTGGATGATGCTGCGCTTGGCCTCGAGGTTCTCTTTCTCTTCGGCACGCTGACCAGCAGTGGCCTCGTTCTTGGCTTCGAAGAAGTGGTCACAGGCGGCGGTGAAGCGTTTCCAGAGCTGTTCGCTGTACTTACGGGGCACGGCGCCGATGGTCTTCCACTGTTTCTGGAGCTCAATGAGCTTGTCACTGGTGCTGCGCCATTCGGTGCTGTCCTGCAAGGCCTCGGCCTCCTCCACGAGACGACGTTTGGCCTCCAGGTTTTCGCTCTGCTCGTCCTTGATGGAGTGGAAGTACTCTGCCTTGGCAGAGAAGAAGCGGTCACAGGCGGCACGGAAGCGGTCAAAGATGATATTGTTCTGCTTGTGTCCGGAGAAGCCCAGGGTCTTCCACTCGGCCTGCATGGCAATGACCTCCTTGGTCTTCTCGTCCCACTGGGCGAAGGAGGTAAGTTCCTCGGGGTTAATTCCTTCCACGCGCTCACACATCTCGGTCTTCTTCTGCAGACTCTCTTCTTCCTGGGCCTTGATGCCCTCGAAGTGTTCCTGATGACGCTTGTTGATGATCGTGCTGGCAGCCTTGAAGCGTTCCCAAATCTGGTCACGAAGATCCTTGGCCACGGGGCCTATCTCCTTATACTCTGCATGCAGGCTCTGGAGCTTGTTGAAGGCGGCGATGATGTCTTCCTCGTCGGCCAACTTCTCTGCCAGTTCGATGAGACGTTCCTTGGCGCTGAGGTTTTTCTTGAAGTCGTATTCACGGGCTTCGATATTCAGTTTCAGCAGGTCGTAGAACTGCTCTACGTGGTGCTGATAGTTCTTCCATATTTCTGTGGCGCGCTCTGCGGGCACGGCTCCGAGCTCTTTCCACTGTGCCTGGAGCTGCTTGAACTCGTCAAAGTGCTGGCTGACGTCCTCAGGTGAGGTGGCCAGTTCCTTGATGCGCTCGATGATGGCCTGTTTCTTCTCCAGGTTCTCGGCCTTCTGGCGTTCCAGCGCCTCGGCGATTTCTGCACGGCGCTGGCGGATATTGTTCATGATGGCCTTGAAATTCTCCTCGGCACCGTCGATTTCTGCGCGCCAGTCCTCGGGTGCTCCGCCGCTCTCGATGAAAGCGTTGCGGGCAGCCATCTGTGCGGCTTTGTGGAGTTTGTAGAAGACTTGCTTAAGCAGGTCCAGCTCGTTCTTCTCACCGCCATTGCCCTCGGCCTCGATTTCACGGAGGCGATCCACCACGGCCTCTTTGGTCTCAAAGACAGGACGGGCGGGTTCCTCTTCGGAGGAGGTGGCTTCCTCGACGGGGGCTTCCTCGGCGGGTGAACCGTCGAGCACTACCGGTGCCTCCTCGGCGGGTGCGGGCTCCTCAGGGGATGCAACCTCCTCGACGGGTGCGGGTTCCTCGGCGGGAGCGGATTCGGGGATGTTCTCTTCGGCCTGCGTCTCGGGAGTCTCGGGCGCAGGCGCTGCTTGTACTTCCGCGGCCTGAAGCTCGGTCTCGGGCTTGGGCTGCAGTTCGTTGGATTCAGTCATTTTGCTTACAGTTTAAGTAGCTGATAAGGGTTATTTACGCCAAAAGGCGCGCAAATTAACACAAAAAATTTCGTTTGACCTAACAAAAGCGGAAAAAAATGATATAAAAACCCTTTATATCCACGCTTTCCGCCTGGAATACCACCAAAACGCCAGTGTGAGCAACACAGAAATCGCCACAGCAATGGGGAAACCAAGCGGTTCGGTCTCCATTCCGTTAATCAGGTTCATGCCAAAGAAGCTGGCGACCAAAGTCGGTACCATGAGGAACATGGAAACGAGGGTCAGTGTCTTCATCACGGTGGACATATTATTATTAATAATGTTCGCGTAGGTGTCCATCGTAGATTCCAGAATGTTGGAGTAAATACCAGTGGTTTCCCGGGCCTGGTTCATCTCGATACCCACGTCCTCGATGAGATCTGCATCCAGCTCATCGACAGGGAGTTTGAACTTCAGCTTGGAGAGGAGGGTCTCGTTGCCTCGGATGGAAGTGGCGAAGTAGGTGAGGCTGTCCTGCAGACGTGAGAGGGCGATAAGGTCGGTGTTGACCACCTTGCGGTCCAGGTGCAGCTTGGCGGCCTCAATGCGGGCGTTAATCTGTTTCAGGCGTTTCAGGAACCAGACAGCCGTGCAGAGGAAGAGGCGGAAGGTCAGATCGACACTGTCTGTGAAGCCCACGCCTCGTTTCTGCTGGTAGGTCACGAAGTCTATCATCAGGTTGGTCTCAAAGTTGCACACCGTGATGCAGATGTCGTCCTTCAGAATGATACCTAAGGGGATGGTCGTGTAGGGCGTGCGTGACTTGACCTCCTTGACGTATGGAATGCGGAGGATGATGAGAATCCAGCCGTCATCGTAGTCATAACGGGCACGCTCTTCAGTATCGGCAATGTCATCGAGAAAATAATCAGGGATTCCCAATTCCTTCTGCAGGAAATCAGCATCGTCCTGCGTGGGGCAGGTCACTTGTACCCAGCAGTTGGGTACCCATTCTTCCAGGGTGCGCAGACCCTTCTTTGTGTTCCAAAAGGTTCGCATAGTCTTCTTTTGTTTCGTTTAACGTTGAGCGGTTAGCTTGAACGTTTAGCGTTTGACTTAGAAAGATTGGCGGGCACTGAGAGGCCCGGCCTTGCGCTGCGAACCTCCGTCCCTTACTCAGTGTTACGTTGATGATAATCGTCCATTTATGGATAAAGGATGGTTTAACGGCCGCAAAGGTACGCTTTTCTGCTGAAAAACGCACCATAAAATGCAAACTTTTTGCAGAAAAAAGGTGATTATGGCATGTTTTCTTCCTCTGGAAGGGTATCTGCAGCCGATTCTGGTTCCTTCACAGCGGCTGCAGGTTCGGGTTTTGCCACGGGTTTGTCAAAAAGTCCGTAGGTGGTTCGCAGTACTCGGAACTCTGTGCGACGGTTCAGCGCATTGCAGATTTCCTGTTTCTCCTCAGTGTCTAAAGCGCGGATGAAAGCCTCGGTGAGGGTGTCGCCCTCGTGAAGGAAGGCGTGCTGTTCGGCTATACGGCGTTTGACAATCTTGGGCCGGCTCTCGCCGTAACCTTTCGGTGTCAGGCGGTCGGCAGGAATGCCGTGCTCTATCAGGTAGTTGACCACGCTCTCGGCACGTCGCTGGGAGAGGCGCTCATTGTAGGCATCGTTGCCGCGATAGTCGCAGTGAGAACTGAGCTCGATGGTCACGTTGGGATTCTCTTCCAGCAGTGTCACCAGACTATCCAGGGCTGCCGTGCTACTCTCAGTGAGCGCTGCGCTGTCAAACTCATAGAAGACATTGCGCACCAACACAGGTGCCGTGATACTGGCCAGTGGGAATTGGAGGACATATTCCTGACTGACGCTGCTGGTATCCACTTTCAACTGCTCCACGTGGTTCAGGTAACCCTTGCAGGTGCCGAGGAAGATATATTCAACCAGCGGCTGAACGACAACGGTGAAGGAGCCGTCACCTCGCACGCTGATTTTCTGGTTGGTACCGTCATTGCCAATCATGTGAACCAGTCCGGCAGGCAGCTCATAACCGTCTTTCTCATAGACCCATCCGCGAACGGTCTGCAGCACCTCGGGACACTCGAAGCTCAGCAGATGGTCCCAGCCACGGGCGTCGCCACGATTGGAGGAGAAGAAGCCGCGGTTAAACACGCCCTCGAAAGTCATGCCGAAGTCGTCGCCCGCAGAATTCATGGGACAGCCCAGATTCTTGACGGTCCATTTGTGTGAAACGGTGTCTTGTTGGGCCACGAAGAGGTCCAGACCGCCCATTCCGGGATGGCCGTCGCTGGAGAAATACAAGTCACCGTTGGGACGGAAGGTCGGGAAGAGTTCGTCACCGGGAGTATTGATGGGAGCACCGAGGTTCTCTGCTCCGCCCAGGGTTTTGCCTTCGATACTGATGCGCCAGATGTCCTTACCGCCGTGACCTCCAGGCATGTCACTGACGAAGTACAGCCAACGTCCGTCGGGTGAGACGGCTGGATGGGCGAAACAGGAGAGTGTGTCCTTGGAGATTTTCAGCTCCTGCGGTTTGCTCCAGGAGGCGTCGCTGCGCTGGGAAGTGTAGATCTGGGCGTAACGGGGATAGTCTGAATCAGAAGTACAGCGGGTGAGATACATGGTCTTCCCATCAGGCGTGAAGCAGCAGACGCCTTCCTCCTGTTCTGTGTTCAGCTCACCCTCCACCTTTTCCGGAGCCGACCACTTGCCCTTGTCGTCCTTCTTGGAAAAGAAAATGTCGGCATACTTGGTGCCCGTGATGCCGCTGAGGTCATCACCAGTGGCTTGTGGACGAGTACTGGTCCAGTAAAGCAACTCCGAATCGTCGCCCAACAGGGCGGGTGAGAAGTCGGCACGGCGGGAGTTCAGCAACGGTTCCTTCCTAACGGTGTAGAGCGTGGGCTTCTGTTTCATAATGGGGGCTTGGCGGGCACCGATCAGGCCGTTCAGTGCCAGCGTGTCCTGCTGTGGGGAGAAGGCGGTATTGGTGCGGGAGCCTTCCATGAAAGCCTCATAGTTCTTGATGGCATTCTTGTAGTCGCCGTTCTTGTGCTGCAGGCGAGCGAGTTTCAAGGTAGCATCCAGAATGGTGACCTCAGCCAGCGAGTCGGGGTCCACGGGTCCTTGTTTCTCCCGTTTCTGCTTGGCAGCCTCTGCCATCTCCTCCTTGATGGCATCGATTTTCTCCTTGATGCCACTCAGGTCTATCTGGTCCGAGATAGCTTCCAAATCCACCTTTTCCTTAAAAGGATTCAGGTCCAGCAACTTGCGGAAGAAATTCTTGTGCTCGACCGTGTCTCGTGCTGCCTGGGCAGCCTTCGCTTCTTTGATGGCTTGTTTTTTGGCGGCTTTCTCGATTTTCTCTGCTTCCTTTTGGGCTGCTTTCTCTGCTTTCTCGGCCTCTTTCAGTGCCTTTTTCTCGGCTTTGATGGCTGCCTTCTCGGCTTCCGCGGCTTCTTTCTTGGCTTTCGCCACCGCTTGCAGGCTGTCCTGCTGGGCAGCACGACTCCGTTTGCGTGCAGCGCGGGCCTCGTCTTCCACCTGTTTCTTGCCAGACTTGGCAGAAATCTTCTCTTTCGTTTCCTTGCCTTTTTCCTTTTCTTTCTCTTTCGCAATCTTCGCTTCTTCCTTCAGCGCTTCTGCTTTTTGGCGGTCAGACAGTGCTTTCTCGGTGTAACGGATGCCATTCTGGTAGGCACCAATGGCTTTGGCCGTATAGTTCATGCGCCGGTAGCACTCTGCCATTTTGAGGGCCCGCTCTCCACGTTTGTCACGATCCTTGGTGGCCGTCTTGGAGTAGGCGGCTTTGTACTCGGCAGCAGCATCATAATACTCGCCGAGGGCAAAGTATTGGTCACCCTTTCGCAGATTGCTTTCGGCGTTACAGGCCAGCAGCAGCAAAAGGGGGATGAAAAGGAGTATAGATGAAAACCGTTTCACCTTTATATAACGCGCGTACCTTATTATTTATTGTGCAGGTGGGCCGGAAACTGGTACGCGGCGGTTGCTGTTGTCCTGAAGAACGGCATTCACGATGTCTGTCACCATCTGTTTGAGCTCGCCGATGAAGGTGGCTGCATCATACTCGTGACGCTCTATCTGTCGCAGTTTCTTCTCCCAGATACCTGTGAGTTCGGCACTCTTGAGGAGCTCTTCACGGATGAGGCTGATGAGTTCAACGCCTGTTGGTGTGGGAGCCAGACTCTTGCGCACTCGACGGATGTAGTTGCGCTTAAACAGTGTCTCGATAATGGCGGCGCGCGTGGAAGGACGCCCTATACCGTTCTCTTTCAAGGCGTCACGCAGTTCGTCATCGTCCACCAACTTACCTGCCGTCTCCATCGCCCGCAGCAACGTGGCCTCGGTGTAAGGCTTGGGAGGTGTGGTCTGTTTCTCCGCCAGATTGGGCGTGTGGGGACCGGTTTCGCCTTTCTTGAAAGCGGGGAGCGTGCGCTCTTCAGAAGATTCTGGATTCTCCGTGTTTTCCGGATTATCCGGATTATCCGGAGTTTCAGCCTTTTTCTTCTTTTCCCAGAGCACATGCCATGCGGGATCTGTGATGCGTTTGCCTGTAGCACGGAAAGGCACAAAGTCATCGAACGTGCCAGCGTGAAGGCCTTCACTGCGAACCTCACCCAACACGGTAGTCTGTTCAAAACGGCAGTCGGGATAGAAGACACCGATGAAGCGACGCGCAATGAGGTCATAGACACGCTTTTCCATATCGGTGAGAAAAGCAGAAGTCACGGGCACGGGAGTGGGAATAATAGCGTGGTGGTCGGTAACCTTGCTGTTGTCAAATACCTTTGAACTCTTCTGCAGGGACTTGCCACCTTCCGTGAGGGGCTGGATGAAGCCTGCATAAGGTGTCATATTAGCCAGAATCTGAGGGCATTTCGGATAGACATCATCAGGCAGGAAGGTTGTATCCACACGCGGATAAGTGGCCACTTTCTTTTCATAAAGACTCTGTATGAGGCCCAAGGTCTGTTCGGCAGAATAACCGAACTTCTTGTTGCACTCCACTTGCAGGGAGGTCAGGTCGAAGAGTCGGGGTGGCGCTTCACGACCCGCTTTCTTCTCCACGCTGAGGACGGTGAAGGGCAATTCGCGAATGGCGGCCAGCGCCTTCTCGCCGTCTTCCTGGGTCTTGAAGCCTCGGTCGCCTTCTTCCATCACCGCGGTGAAAGTGGTGTCGCGGTAGAGGGTGGTGAGCACCCAATAGGTTTCGGGCTTGAAGTTGTCGATTTCATGCTGACGGTTCACGATGAGCGCCAGTGTCGGCGTCTGCACACGACCGATGGAGAGCACCTGTCTGTTGGCACCGTACTTGAGGGTATAAAGCCGAGTGGCATTCATTCCCAAAGTCCAGTCTCCGATGGCTCTGCTGAGGCCGGCTTCGTAGAGGCTCTGGTACTCGCTCTGGTCTTTGAGGGTCTGGAACCCTTCGCGGATGGCTTCCGGCGTGAGGGAGTTGATCCACAGGCGCTTGACAGGACAGTGGGCCTGGGCCTTCTGCATCACCCACCGCTGGATGAGTTCACCCTCCTGTCCGGCATCACCACAGTTGATGATCTCGTCGGCGGCCTGCATCAGCTTCTCTATGACAGCGAATTGCTTCTCCACACCTTTGTCATCTTTCAACTTGATGCCGAAACGGGGTGGAATCATCGGCAGTGAGGACAAAGACCATTGTCGCCACATCGGGGAGTACTCGTGGGGTTCCTTCAATTCACAAAGGTGACCAAAGGTCCATGTAACCTGATAACCGTTTCCTTCTATATAACCTCCACAGTCACGAGTGGCACCCAAGACGTTGGCGATGTCCCTGGCCACAGAGGGTTTCTCTGCGATACAAACTATCATTGTTTCCTTTTGTTTAACGGTCTGTCGTTTAACGAAATTCTTTCGTAATTCACGAAGCGGTAGGTGTAGGCGTGACGCTCATCGGCGGGATGCGGTTCGTCCAACGTGACGCTCCAGTCGTTAGGGTCAAATTCGGGGAAGAAGGCATCGGCTTTTTCCGGGCGGTCATTGACAATGGTCAGACACAAGCGGTCGGCAAAAGGCATCGCAGCACGATAGACGCTGGCTCCTCCGATGATAAATACCTCTTCGGAATTCACTTTTTGTTCACTTTTTGGCCCTTCGGAGTTCACTTTTTGTTCACTTTTTGCCTCTTGGCAGGCTGCGAGAGCCTCTTCCAACGTAGGGAAAATCTCCGCTCCAGGTGCGATGAAATGGGCGTTTTTTGTCAAAACGATGTTTCTGCGATTGGGCAGAGCCCCCTTTGGCAGCGACTCAAACGTACGCCGGCCCATAATAATGGTGTTTCCTGTGGTCAGTGCCTTGAAACGTTTCAGGTCGTTGGGCAACCAGTACAGCAGTTGATTCTTATATCCGATGGCGCCATTGAGGGCCACTGCAGCAATCATGGAAATCATACACTCACCTCCGCTTTAATATGTGGATGCGGGTCATAGCCCTGCAATTCGAAGTCTTCGTAACGGAAGTTGAAGAGGTCCTTCACATCCGGATTCAGCACCATTCGCGGCAGCGGCCGAGGTTCGCGGGTCAGCTGCAACTGTGCCTGTTCCAAGTGGTTGAGATACAAGTGTGTGTCGCCTGTCGTGTGAATGAAGTCGCCTGCCTCCAATCCTGTCACCTGCGCCATCATCTGCAGAAGCAGTGCATAACTTGCTATGTTGAACGGCACACCAAGAAAGGTGTCTGCACTGCGCTGGTAGAGCTGCAGGCTCAGGCAGCCGTCTGCCACATAGAACTGGAACAGCGTGTGGCAAGGCGGCAACGCCATCTTCTCCACCTCGGCCACGTTCCAGGCCGAGACAATCATGCGGCGGGAATCCGGGTGATGTTTGATAAGATCTATGACGTTGGCTATCTGGTCAATGGTGCCACCCTGATAATCGGGCCAAGAACGCCACTGGTGACCATAGACGGGTCCCAAATCGCCGTTCTCGTCGGCCCATTCGTCCCAGATGGTCACGCGATTGTCATGCAGGTATTTGATATTGGTGTCACCACTGAGGAACCAGAGCAACTCATGAATGATGCTGCGCAGGTGCAGCTTCTTGGTGGTCAGCAACGGGAAGCCGTCGGACAGGTGGAAACGCATCTGGTGTCCGAAGATGCTTTTTGTGCCAGTGCCCGTGCGATCTGTCTTCACGACACCCTCATCAAGGATGGTTTGGAGGAGATTTAAGTACTGTTTCATCGTTATTTTGATATTTTCGGCGGCAAAGATAGCGATTTCTCGTGAGAATTTACTAATTTTGCGCCATGAATTTACCAAAAGAGTATAAAGATTATCTCCTTCGACACTGGAAACAGGAAGATGTGGAGGTGTTAGTGCGCGGTCTTGAAGCCCCGCCAACGGTCAGCATTCGCCTGAATCCCAACCGTCTGCCGCCTTCTGCAGAACCCACTGGAGCTGATGGGCGCGTCCCCTGGTGTCCGGAAGGCATTTACCTGAAGGAACGACCCGCTTTCACTGCCGACCCACTCCTTCATGCAGGAGCCTACTACGTTCAGGAAGCCAGCTCCATGTTTTTGGCCCACGTGCTGAGGCAGTTGCTGTTTCAGGATTCTCCAAGTATAGAGCGTCTCTTCGAGCCGAGCGCAGGTTGCAAGTTTCAAGTGGAAAATGCCCTTGATCTCTGTGCCGCTCCTGGAGGCAAGAGCACCTTGCTGCGCAGCCTTCTGCCCGATGGCTGTCTGTTGGTGGCTAACGAACCCATTCGCAACCGTGCTCAAGTCTTGGCAGAGAACCTGGCCAAATGGGGGCATCCGAACATACTCGTCACACAGGCGAAAGCGGCAGAAATAGCCAATTTCATCAAGCAGAAAGGCACGGCCTTCGACCTCATCCTCACAGATGTTCCCTGCTCTGGAGAAGGTATGTTCCGTAAGGAACCCGAGGCCGTCCGGCAGTGGTCTCCCGCCTTCGTGGCAGAATGTGCAGCCCTGCAACGCTCCATCGTTCAGGACATCTGGCCGGCACTGCGTCCGGGCGGGTACCTTATTTATAGTACTTGCACCTTCAACCCCGAGGAAGACGAGCAGAATGTGGAATGGATAGCCCACGAGTTGGGAGCCACCGTCCTGCCTGTTCCGACAGACCCTACCTGGAACATTCGTGGAGACCTGAGAACAACGACTTCTCCCGTCCCCTGTTATCACTTCCTTCCCGGTCTCGTCCGTGGAGAAGGCTTCTTCCTGGCCCTCCTCCAAAAGGACGACTCATCAAAAACTCATCAAAAACTCATCAAAAACTCCAAAAACGCCCTTTCCATCGGCAGTTTTTCCACAACTCATCAAAAACTCATCAAAAACTCATCAAAAGCTACAAAGAATGCCCATTCCATCGAGACTTTTAGCACGCTTCCAACGAACCTCTTGGATGAGCCTGGAGTTCCCCAAGTGGAGCTTTCCCTGCCCGATGCGGTCCGCTATCTCCAGCGAGAAAGCCTCGTTCTGCCGTCCGAAACCCCTCGCGGACACGTTCAAGTCTGCTTCCTTGGACAGCGTCTCGGTCTGATGAACAACCTCGGTTCCCGCGCCAACAACCTTTATCCCAAGGAATGGCGCATCCGAAGCGGGCACATCGAAGCCGCCACGCTCTTCCCCACCGAATAATGTAATATGGTAAGTAGGTGCTCACAAATAATTATGATGCTGTGGCTGCTGTTTCCCGCGATGGCAGTTGCCCAAGGCTGGAACGATGCCGAATACTGGCAGATCGAACAGAGCATCCGCACACCTCATTTTCAGGACAAAGCATTTCTGATTACCCGCTACGGCGCCAAGGCCAATGCGCCGGCAGCCCGTAACCAGAAAGCTATTCAGAAGGCCATTGACCAATGCTCCAAGAAGGGTGGCGGCCATGTGGTTGTGCCCTCAGGACAGAAGTTCCTCACGGGAGCCATCCAACTGAAGGACGGCGTGAACCTCGTGGTCGAAGAAGGAGCGACGTTGGAATTTGCCTTTGAGCCTGACCTGTACCCCATCGTGGAGACTTCGTGGGAAGGTCTGGAGTGCTTCAACCTCTCACCCTGTATCTACGCCTTCCGAGCCAAGGATATTGCCGTCACAGGCAAGGGCACCATTGACGGTGGCGGTAGCCGAGAGACGTGGTGGCCCTGGTGCGGCAGTGCCCGTTTTGGTGCCAAGGAGGGCGGCATTGCCCAGAACAAGGGCGGTCGTGCCCGTCTGCTGAAGAACGGCGAAGACGGCATTCCGATGTATAACGCACAGGGAGATCGTTCGCCGGAGCGCGTCTTTGGCATCCAGGATGGTCTGCGTCCCCAACTCATCAACTTCAACCATTGCGAGGGCATCCTCATAGAAGATGTCACCCTGCTGCGTTCACCCTTTTGGGTTATTCATCCCTTGCACTCCACAGACATCACAGTGCGCCGCGTCAAGATAATCAACGACGGCCCCAACGGCGACGGCTGCGACCCGGAGTGTTGCGACCGCGTGCTCATCGAGAATTGCTTCTTCAACACGGGCGACGACTGCATCGCCATCAAGAGCGGACGCAACCGTGACGGACGTGAGCGCAACATGCCTTCCCGGAATATTATCATCCGCAACTGTGTGATGAAGAACGGACACGGCGGGGTCGTGGTAGGTTCCGAGATTTCCGGCGGCTGCCAGAATGTCTATGCCCATGACTGCGTGATGGATTCGCCCGAACTGGAACGCGTGCTCCGCATCAAGACCAACTCCTGCCGGGGCGGCGTCATCGAGAATATCAATATGAGGAACATCCGGGTGGGCGTCTGTAAGGAAGCAGTGCTGAAAATCAACCTCGACTATGAGCACAATGAGATCTGCTGCCGGGGCTACTACCCCACTGTCCGCAACATCTATATGGAAAACGTGATCAGCGAGAAGTCCCGCTACGGAGTACAGATTATCGGTCTGGACGAGGACACCTACGTCTCTGATATCTACTTGAAGAACTGCCGTTTCAACGGTGTGCGTGAAGGCAACTTCATCAGCGGCAAGACCCGTGATGTGAACTTTGACAACCTCTATATCAATGGGAGCCTCGCCCTCTTGAAGCCCCCTTACAAGCATTATTCGGAGTGGTTTACCTATTCCGAGATGCAGCGTGCGCCTAAGAGTTATCTGTTGGACTTCTCACAGAAGCCCAAATGGAGCTATGTGATGGGAATCGAGCTGGAGTCGATGCTGGACACCTATTTAATATATGGTGGCGAGGAAATCCGGAAGTACTGCCTGGAATATACCGACACGATGATCAATACACAAGGTGAAATCCAGGGTTACAACCTGCTGGACTACAACCTCGACAACATCCGAACTGGCCACTTCGTCACACGCATGTACAAACTCTTCCCCGAGAAGAAGAACCTCATGGCCATCCGGACCTTGATGAGACAGCTGCAGAACCAGCCGCGCACCATTGCCGACAACGTGTTCTGGCACAAGGCCATCTATGCCTATCAGGTGTGGCTCGACGGCATCTTCATGGGACTCCCCTTCCGATGCCTCACTGCCCCCATCACTCAGGACAAAGCCCTATCCGCCATCTACGACGATGCCGTCAACCAGCTCAAGATCACCTACCAGCGCACCCTCGACCCCTCGACCGGTCTGAACCGTCACGCCTACGATGAGACCCGTAACGCTTTCTGGGCCGACAAGGAGACCGGCCTCTCGCAGCATTGCTGGGGCCGCGCACAAGGGTGGTACTCGATGGCGCTCATCGAGATTCTCGACGCCCTGCCCCAGGACTATCCCCGTCGGCAGGAGGTCATCGAACTTCTACAGAAAGACCTCGATGCCGTCGTCCAGTGGCAGGACCCGCAGACAGGTCTGTGGCATCAGGTGATGGATGCGCCTCATCGTGAAGGCAACTACCTGGAATCCACCGCTTCAGCGATGTTTGCCTATGTCCTGCTGAAAGCCTACAACCGAGGCTATCTCGGAGCTGAATACCGTGACGCTGGCATTAGGGCCTATCAGGGCATCGTCCGGCATTTCATCCGCGTGAATGAAGACGGCACCCTCTCGCTGACCAACTGTTGCAGTGTCGCAGGATTGGGTCCGGCGGCCACGCCCGAGGTGGAAGCAGCCATGAAGCGGGTGAATCCCAAGGGCAGCGTCAAGGAGAACCGACGTCGTGATGGGTCCTTTGAATACTACATCAGTGAGCCCGTTCGTGACAACGATGCCAAAGGCGTGGGACCCTTCATCTGGGCTTCGTTGGAAATGGAGAAACTGGGTTATGACACAGAGAACACCACGGTTCCCATCGACAGGAAGGCCGTCGTGAATCGTAACAACCCAGTCATCACCGAGGCCGACCCCTTGGCTTCCCTCTCCGTCGGCAACGGCCATTTCGCCACCACGGTGGATGTGACGGGGCTGCAAAGCTACCCTGCTGAATATGAAACCGGAGTGCCGCTGACAGCAATGTCCGACTGGGGATGGCACCGTTTCCCGAACGCCAACGGCTTGACGCCCCAGGAGTCGGAGAAAACCGTTGACCTCGGCCACGGACACCCAGAAGTCTATGCGGTGGAATATAAGAAGGCTGAGGACGGACGGCATCGGGAGGCAACAACGTATTTCCGCGTCAATCCCCACCGTTTGAATCTCGGCACCATTGGTCTGGAGCTCAAGGACGCCTCCGGCCAGCCGATACCGCTCCACGCCCTCGCCGCTCCCCACCAGGAGCTTCATCTCTTCGACGGCGAGATAGAATCCTCCTTTACTGCCGATGGAGAAAGCGTGGAAGTGACGACAGGTGTTCACCCCTCCCGGGATGCACTTTACGCCCGCATCCGAAGCCGCCTGCTCACAGACCGGCGCGCTGCCGTCAGCATCCGTTTTTCCTATCCCACCGGCCGTCACTCCGACGACGCCAACGACTGGACAAAGCCCGACGCGCACCAGTCTGTCATCCTCTCCCAGAACAACCATTCCGCCCTCATCGAACGAACGCTCGACAGCACCCGCTATTATGTCCGCCTGCTCTGGGAAGGACAGGCAACCCTGCAGGAGTGTGACCGGCATCATTTCCTGTTAACTACCACCAACGATGTATTGGCTTTCACAGCAGAGTATCTTCCGGCTAATCCGGAGAAAACGGAAGAAACGGAAATTCCAGAAATAACGGAAAGATTCTCCTATGATCAATACCACAAGGTGACACAGCGTCACTGGCACAGCTGGTGGCAGGAAGGAGCCATCGCGGACTTCTCACAGTGTACCGATCCGAGGGCCAAGGAACTGGAACGTCGGGTTGTGCTCTCCCAATACCTCACACAGATCAACTGCACCAATCAAATGCCGCCGCAGGAGACAGGCCTCACCTACAACTCCTGGTTTGGACGGCCCCACTTGGAGATGGCCTGGTGGCACCTCGTCGATTTCGCCCTGTGGAACAGGCCGAAGGTCGTGGAGCAGATGCTCAAGTGGTACAATGACGTCGCCTATCCCGTTGCCCGCCAGATTGCCGAACGACAGGGTTTTAGGGGCGTTCGTTGGATGAAGATGACAGATCTCTGGGCTGGTGAAGCCCCCAGCAATACCGGCTCGTTCCTCATCTGGCAGCAACCGCACTACATCTATCTGGCCGAAGAATGTTATCGCGCCCATCCATCGGACGAGACCTTAAAGAAATATGGCAGGCAAGTGGAAGCCACCGCCGAGTTCATGGCCGACTTCGTAAGTTATGATGCCAAGACCGGACATTATTTCCTGCAAGGGGCCACCGCCATGCAGGAATCTATGTCCAAGGATTTCAGCTTTATCCATCCCTTCGAACTCGCCTATTGGCAGTACGGACTCGCCGTTGCCAACCGTTGGCGCGAGCGCCAGGGACTGGAACGTCATCAGGAATGGGACAAGATCACCCGAAACCTCACTCCCCTGCCAACGGCCGACGGCATCTACACGGCAGGTCTTCTCGTCTCATCAGCATCCACCGCGTCGTTCCCGGAAAAGAGCCTCACCGACCATCCTGCCGTTCTCGGAGCATGTGGCCTGCTGCCAAGTGTCCAGACGCCATACACCTTATTATATGACAAGGAGCAGATGCATACCACGCTGGACTGGGTGATGCGCCACTGGAACTGGGCGACCACCTGGGGATGGGATTACGGCATGATGGCGATGTGTGCGGCCCGTCTGGGTGATCCGGAGATGGCTCTCCACATCCTGCTCCTCGACACCCAGAAGAACACGTGGTTGAAGAATGGGCACAACTTCCAGACCGCAGACCGCCTTCGCATCTATCTGCCGGGCAATGGTGCCCTGCTCACAGCAATTGCCATGATGTGTGCCGGTTGGGACGGCTGCCCGGAACCCCTGAACCCAGGTTTCCCCAAGGACGGGAAATGGAACGTTCGATGGGAAGGGTTCAGACGAATGCAATAGGAACATAGGAGTCAAACCCTTAAGCCTAATACGAAGAAGGCTTAAGCCATAACGGCTGAACGCTTAAGCGCGCGGGGCATCACTTCCGACACTTCTGTGCATTATGCATTGTGAATTTGCGCTCGACCATTAGTCGCTTCACACATGAAGAATGATGAATTATGAATTTTGCATTGTGAATTCTCACTTTTTCTCCCTTTTTCTATGCCCTTTCAGGAATTGTTTGTACTTTTGCCGCCGAAAACAACGATTCCTATGAATAAACTGGTTCCTTTTCTGATCACACTGGGATTGCTGCTCCTCGCTGCCTGCGGGGGCGGCAAGCGGTACCAAGCTCTGATGCACGAGGCGGACTCGCTGCTCACGGCGGGCGAGTCCGTGGCGGCCTATCGTCTGCTGGCGGAGGCCGACTCACAGAAGACCGCATGGAGCCGGCGGGAGGAGATGGACTATGAACTATTGAAAGCACAGGCTCAGAACCGGGCCTACGTGGATTTCCAGACAGACTCCGTGCTGCGCGTCGTCGCCCGTTACTATGACCGTCACGGCACCCCTAACCAGCGCCTGCGATCCCACTACCTGCTGGGCTGCGCCTACCGTGACCTGCACGAGGCACCCCTCGCCCTCCTCTCCTGGGAGGATGCCGTTGCCTGTGCCGACACCCTCAGCCCAGACTGTGACTTCGCCACCCTTTTCCGCGTCTATGGACAGATGGCGGATGTCTATTTCCGTCAGTTCATGCCGGAAAAAGAGTTGGTCGTAAGAGAGAATTTCTGTCATTATGCCTTGCTCGCAGGTGACACCTTAAATTATATACGGGGGCTATTGCTCAGAAACAGTGCCTACCTCGCACTTGGCGACACCAATGCCGTCTTTCGGAACATCAATCATGTACGGGATCTTTATCTTGAAAGTGGTAGAAAGCAGGAGGCCGCGCAAGTTTATCCCACCGCCATCAGTATCGCTTTGGACAACAAACAATATGACCGTGCACACTCTATGATGATTATCTTGGAGAATGAATCCGGGCTGTTTGACGAGCGTGGGAATATAAAACGCACATACGAGAAATACTATTATCAGAAAGGTCGCTATTATTTAGGCGTTCATCAGAATGACTCCGCAGAACAGCAGTTCCGCAAACTCTTGTCTTTCGACATAATGAAGGTGGATGGTTATCAAGGATTAATTGCCACCTTCCGACAAAAGCAGGATGCAGATTCCATCTACAAGTATAGTGAACTGTATAGCAAGGCCCTCGTTCAATATCAGAACTACACCCAGACAGAAGCCATCGCACAAGCCGAAGGAATGTATGACTATCATCGGTTAGAACGAATTGCAGCCAGTCAGGCTAAGAAAGCTCACAAGAGGAAAGTCCTTTTGACAATGATAGCCTCGGTCTGCGTCAT
>JAFZSP010000034.1 GCA_017619335.1 Bacteroidaceae bacterium | reverse complement strand
TCTGGTCAACATTGGTAAAACCAGTATCTTCAAGAGCACAAACCTTTTTGCCCATCACAAAAGCCTCTGCACGGACATTATTATATTTGGATATTCTCTCGAAAGTCTTATCTTCTTTCTCCACATACTTCGATTCTTTATCTGTAAAGAAAACAAACTCAATTACCTTTTCGTTTAGAATCCATGCCGGTGTATAATCGACCTGTACATAAACCTTTGCCATTTTGTTTATTGAATGGTTGAGACCAAAGTCAACTTCATTCATAGTTGCACCGCATTCATTCTGTGCTATTGTGGCCCAGCTATGGCGGAAGGCATACAGAGAAGCTTTGAAGTCAGGGTTAACCTTTTCCCATATCTGCTTAATGCCAATATTCACATTGGCGCAGAAGGAGTCAGAGGTAGACAAACGGTCATGGAAATTAAACAACCAAGGAGAACCTGGTTTCTTGGAGAGATACTTTTCAAACGTGGGTTTCAAAAATTCTGGCACACGAACTTCAAAGTAACCTCTGTCTGAACGGCTCATCCTAGTTTTCTGGCGTTCGTAATGGAAAATACCATTCACATATTGATCTTTCTTCGCATTAAATATGTCAACCGCATTCAGACCACACATACAGAACGAGATTAAAGCTACATCCTGACCAACCTCCATAAGTGGATTTGTGAATCTGCTTCTATCTGGAACGACGCTGAAGAATTTGCGCAACATGCTTGCCGAAATAGCTCGCTTCACTGGTATGTCACTTCTAGGTATCGTAACATTACCCCAAGGGTTCCTAAGTCTAACGATACCTTTTTCTTCATCGTTATAATCCTTCATTGCTGCCTTGTAAACTTCACGAATACAAACAGGATATTGCTCTTTACAACGATTGGTTGTAGAAAGAGACTCAATCCATCGGTTAAGAAAAGCAGATGTCAGACGAGAGAACATGATATTGTCTGTTTCTGCAAATCTCTCCATGTGGTTCAATGCCCACTTATAGTTACGAGATGTACGTTCTTGCCCTCTGCTTATCAACTTATCAATATGCTTTCTTGCATAATCAGAGAAAGAGAGGTCATTGTTGAACTCGGTTAAATACTTGACAATCTCAGAAGTTGTCCAATTTGTACTGTCTATCTGATTGAGTTGTTTGTAATAACTATCAATCAAGATACATGTCTGTTGAATAACGAAAGGATCTGTGATTTCCTTTTTGTCACTCAATCCATTTTCATTAACTACCCAGGAGGTCTTGACGTATGAAACCTGATTGCTTTTCGTAAAGCGGATGTAAACAGGATAAAGACCACTCTTTGTTTTAACTCTTACAGTTGCTTTTAAATTTACCATGTTGAATTTGAATTAGTGAATTATTTGACTTCTTTTTGTTCTCGGTTTTGCGATGCCATTTTTTTAGTGTAAAACAGTTGCCGATTTAGTGTAAAGCATTTGTAAAATAAATGCGTCATGGACTGCTTTTTGAATGTGCAGAACGTGCAGAAAAGAAGCGAGGCAAGTACCTGTTTGCCAAGCACTTGCCTCGTATTTCACTAATTTTCAACATCTTTCGTCTATTCCTCGACGGCAGCCTGTGCGGCGGCGAGGCGGGCGATGGGTACACGGAAGGGTGAGCAGCTGGCGTAGTTGAGGCCAATCTTGGCGCAGAACTTGACGGAACTGGGTTCGCCACCGTGCTCGCCGCAGATACCGCAACGGAGGGTGGGACGCACCTCGCGGCCCTTCTCGACAGCATACTTCACGAGTTTGCCGACACCATTCTGGTCGAGCACCTGGAACGGGTCAACCTTCAGGATCTTCTTCTCGAGGTATGCGGGCAGGAAGCTGGCGATATCGTCGCGGCTGTAACCGAAGGTCATCTGAGTCAAGTCGTTCGTGCCGAAGGAGAAGTATTCAGCCTCGGTAGCAATGCGGTCGGCGGTGAGGGCTGCACGAGGAATCTCAATCATGGTACCAATCTCGAACTCAACCTCGATGCCATACTCTGCAAAGACTTCCTTTGCAACCTTCTGGATGATAGCCTTCTGCTGCTTCAGCTCGTAGAGGATACCAATCAGGGGCACCATGATTTCGGGCTTCGGATCGAAACCTTCCTGCTTCAGTTCGCAAGCAGCGCTCAGGATAGCGCGGGTCTGCATAGCGGTGATTTCGGGGAAGGTGATACCCAGACGGCAACCGCGGTGGCCGAGCATCGGGTTGTTCTCGGCGAGAGAAGCTACACGGCGCTGGATGGTGGCGAGGTCAACGCCCATCTCCTTGGCCATGGTCTCCTGACCAGCGAGATCGTGGGGCACGAACTCATGCAAGGGAGGATCGAGCAGACGGATGTTCACGGGCAGTCCGTTCATAGCCTTGAGGATACCCTTGAAGTCAGCCTTCTGATAGGGGAGGAGCTTAGCCAGAGCCTTCTCGCGACCTTCTGCGGTGTCGGCGAGAATCATCTGACGCATAGCAATGATCTTCTGGTCGTCGAAGAACATGTGCTCCGTACGTGTAAGACCGATACCCTTGGCACCGAATGCGCGAGCCACCTCTGCGTCGTGCGGAGTGTCGGCGTTGGTGCGCACCTGCAGCTTGGTATATTTGTCGCAGAGGTCCATGAGTTCCTTGAAGTCACCGCTGAGTTCAGCAGCCTTCGTGGGAACCTCACCTGCATACACCTGACCGGTGGTACCATTGATGGAGATATAGTCGCCTTCCTTATAGACCACACCGTCGATTTCCACGGTCTTAGCCTTGTAGTCAACATTGAGACTGCCGACGCCGGAGACGCAGCACTTACCCATACCACGTGCAACCACGGCAGCGTGGGAGGTCATACCGCCGCGAGCGGTGAGGATACCTTCAGCAGCGCTCATACCTGCAAGGTCTTCGGGGCTGGTCTCGATGCGGACAAGCACCACCTTGTGGCCATCAGCGTGCCATGCCTGTGCATCGTCGGCGTGGAACACAATCTGTCCACAGCCGGCACCGGGGCTGGCGGGCAGGCCCTGTGCAATCACCTTGGCGGTGGAGAGGGCCTTCTTGTCGAAGACGGGGTGCAGCAGCTCGTCCAGCTTCTGGGGTTCGCAGCGAAGGATGGCTGTCTGCTCGTCGATCTTACCCTCATGGAGCAGGTCGATGGCGATCTTCACCATGGCAGCGCCGGTGCGCTTGCCGTTACGGGTCTGGAGGAACCAGAGCTTGCCTTCCTGGACGGTGAACTCCATATCCTGCATATCACGATAGTGCTCCTCGAGCTTGGTCTGGATTTCATCCAGCTGCTTGTAGATCTCGGGCATAGCCTCTTCCATGGAAGGATATTTCACGGCACGCTCGCCCTCGCTGATACCAGCACGCTCGGCCCAGCGCTGTGAACCTATCTTAGTGATCTGCTGGGGAGTGCGGATACCTGCCACAACGTCTTCACCCTGTGCATTCACCAGGTACTCGCCGTTGAAGAGGTTCTCGCCATTGGCAGCGTCGCGGCTGAAGCAGACACCTGTTGCGCTGGTGTCGCCCATGTTACCGAAGACCATTGCCATGACGCTGACAGCGGTTCCCCACTCGTCGGGTATGCCTTCCATCTTGCGATAGAGGATGGCGCGCTCGTTCATCCAGCTGCGGAACACAGCGCAGATGGCGCCCCAGAGCTGCTCGATGGGATCGTTGGGGAAGTCCTTGCCGGTGCGCTCCTTGATGGCTTTCTTGAAGCGAACCACGAGATCCTTGAGTTCTTCGACGCTGAGGTCCTTGTCCAGCTTCACGCCACGGATGGCCTTCACCTGCTCGATGATTTCCTCGAACGGATCAATGTCGGTCTTGTTGGCGGGCTTCAGCTCCAGGACGACGTCGCCGTACATCTGCACGAAGCGGCGATAGCTGTCATAGACGAAGTGGGGGTTGCCGGTCTTCTTGACCATGCCCTCTGCCACCTCGTCGTTCAGACCCAGGTTGAGGATGGTATCCATCATACCGGGCATGGAAGCGCGGGCACCGGAACGAACGCTGACGAGCAGCGGGTTCTGGGCGTCGCCGAACTTGGAGTTCATCAGGGTCTCAATGTGCTTGACGGCTGCCATTACATCGTCGTTCAGCAGCTCCATAATCTTCTCCTGACCGACCTCGTAATACTCGTTGCAGACGTCGGTGGTGATGGTGAAGCCCGGAGGAACGGGAACGCCAATGAGGTTCATCTCGGCCAGGTTGGCACCTTTGCCACCCAGCTGTTCGCGCATCTGCGCATTACCTTCGGCCTTACCGTTACCGAAGGTGTAAACTCTTTTCTGACTCATTAGTTAATCGGATAATAAATGTAATAATTGGTGTGAATATTCTAATTAGAGTGCGCAAAGGTAGTATAATTTTTCTGAAGATGCAAGAAAAAGCACGAATAATTGTGCCATTCATCGCATTTTTCAAAACTATTACCGATTTTCAGCGTTATTTTGTCTTAAATCCTTTGCTTTACCGATATATCTTTGTACCTTTGCCCCCGAAAAAGCAAAGAGACTGAATTACACATCCAACCATCCTCCGAAACAGAATGGCCAGCACAAAAGACGAACTTCTCCTGCGCATCCGAGAAGGTGGCAAGCTATCCACAGCCGAACAGCTGCGGCTGACGGCTGCGTTGTCTGTGCCCGCCATTCTCTCGCAGATTTCCAGCATCCTGATGTTCTACATCGATGACGCCATGGTGGGCTCCTTAGGAGCCCTGGCCACGGCTTCCATCGGACTGGTGGCCACGTCTTTGTGGCTCTTCTGGAGTGTCATCTCGTGCATCAGCACGGGTTTCTCTGTGCAGGTGGCGCACCTCGTGGGAGCTAATGACTTGCCGGGCGCTCGTAGTGTTTTCCGCCAGAGCATGACGGCAGCGGCAGTACTGGTGGTGGTGACGATGTTGATCGGTGCAGCGGTGGCGTTCCCCTTGCCCTATTGGTTGGGAGGAGGAGAAGACATCGCGCGCAATTCCACTTTCTATTTCCTCATTATTGTTTTGGGCGCTCCCTTCACGATGGTGCAATTCCTGGCTGCTGCCATGCTGCGCTGTGCCGGCAACATCAAGGTGCCCTCGTTGGCCAATGTGGTGATGTGCGTGCTGGACGTGGTGTTCAACTTCTTCTTTATCTTCATCGTAGGGTGGGGCGTCGTGGGGGCTGCCGTGGGAACTGTGTTGGCCACTGCAGTCATCTCGGTCTATTTGCTGTGGTATGCCGTGACGTGTTCTCCGGAACTGCGTCTGTTGGGCGAGCAAGGCTCTTTCCGTCCGCAACGTGCCATCCTGAAGAAGGCTTCGGACATTGCCAGTCCCATCCTGTTACAGCGCGTGCTGATGAATGTTGCACAGATCGTGACCACCATTATCGTGGCCCCTCTGGGCGCTGTGGCCATTGCTGCCAACACGCTGGGTATCACCGCAGAGAGCCTCTGCTATATGCCTGGCTATGGTATCGGAGAGGCTGCCACGACCTTAGTGGGTCAGAGTATAGGTGCCCAACGTCACAGGTTGACGGAACGCTTCGCCTGGATGACGACGCTGTTGGGTATTGTTGTGATGACGCTGATGGGTGCCGTGATGTATGTGGCGGCTCCGCTGATGATGGCCTCGCTGACACCAGACGAGGCGGTGCGACAGTTGGGAACGGAGTGTCTGCGCATCGAGGCGTGGGCGGAACCTGGCTTTGCCGCTTCCATCGTGGCCATGAGCTGTTTCGTGGGAGCTGGAGACACCCGCAAACCTGCCATGATGAATCTCTTCTCCATGTGGGCCGTGCGTGTGACGTTGGCTGCGCTGCTGGCTCCTCACTATGGACTTCACGGCGTCTGGATTGGCATGGCCATCGAACTCACTTTCCGTGGCGTCATATTCCTGGCTCGACTGAAGTGGGGAAAGTGGAGGAGGATTTAATTCACAATTCATAATTCACAATTCATAATTCACAATTCATAATTGATAATTGATACAATATATAATCACTTACAATGGAACTGATTAAAGACCAGACATTTGGAGGCGAGCGCCCCTTGTTCGCCATTCACGACACGCGACTGGAGAACGTAACCATCACAGAGGGCGAGAGCGGCATCAAATGTTGCCAGCGTATAGAGGCGGACCACTGCCGCTTCATCGGGAAATACCCCTGGTGGCACGTGGATGGTTCGCTGATTACCAATTGTTTCTTCGAAGTGGGCTCGCGCTCTGCCATCTGGTACAGCAATGATATGGTGATGCGTGACTGCGTTATTGACGCCCCCAAGTTCTTCCGTGAAATGAGGGGCCTCACCCTGGAAAACGTGCAGCTGAACGATGCCGACGAGACTTTCTGGCGCGTGCGCGACCTTAAAATAAGGAACGTGCGCCTGCGCGAGGGCACCTATCCTTTTATGTTCTGTGAGAATGTGGATGTGGACGGGCTGGACAGCGACTCCAAGTATGTCTTCCAGTATGTAAAGAACGCAGTGATCCGTAATGCTCACATCGTCACCAAGGATGCCTTCTGGGAGACGGAGAACGTGACCATCTATGATTCCTTCTTGGATGGTGAATACCTGGGTTGGCACAGCAAGAACCTGCGGCTGGTGCGTTGTCACATCGGAGGAGAGCAGCCGTTGTGCTATGTGGAAGGCCTCACACTGGAGGACTGCACCTTTGACCCCGCCAGCGACCGTGCTTTTGAGGACAGCATCCTGCAGGCCGACATTCGCGGCAGCATCACCGAGGTGAAGAACCCCATCAGTGGACGCATCGTGGCCGACTCCATCGGACGCATCACCATTGACGAGCACATCAAGCAGCCCGCGAACTGCGAAATAATCGTTAGGGGATGAGGTACGACTTTGACAAACTGGTGAACCGTCGCGGCAGTGACTGCGCCAAGTGGGACGAGGCTGCCGAGGGCGTGCTGCCCTTGTGGGTAGCCGATATGGATTTTGAGACAGCGCCCTGTATCGTTGAAGCCCTGCGAAAGCGGGTGGAACACGGTGTCTTCGGGTACTCGCTGGTGCCAGAGACCTTTTATGAGCGCATCGTCTGGTGGAACCTCCATCGTCACGGATGGGACATCCGTCGGGAGTGGATTCAATATACCAGTGGCGTGGTGCCTGCCGTCTCTGCCATCATCAAGGGGCTGTGCCAGCCTGGCGACGGGGTGCTGACGTTCACGCCTGCCTACAACTGTTTCTTCTCTTCCATCCGCAACAACCGGTGCCGTCTCGTGGGTTTTCCCCTCACATGGTCACCAGCGGAGGAATGTTACAGTGTTGATTTCCAGGCGCTGGAGCTGACGCTTTCAGCGGAACGTCCACGTCTGTTCCTGCTCTGCACCCCGCATAATCCTTCGGGTCGGGTGTGGACAGCGGAAGAGCTGACGCGCATGGCTGCACTCTGTCAGCAGTATGGGGTCATCGTGCTGTCCGATGAGATACATTGTGAGTTTGTGAATCCTGAACTGGGGCGGCGTTTCCTTCCCTTTGCTCCCATTGCTCAGCAGGTTGGTTGTCAATGGGTTGTCACCAATGCACCCAACAAAGCCTTTAACACTGCCGGCCTGCAGATTTCCTATATCGTCTGTCCCGATGAATCCTTCCGCCAGCGCATAGACCGCGCCATCAATGACAATGAGGTCTGTGATGTCAACGTCTTCAGCTTCTTGGCTTTGCAGGCGGCTTATACGCCGGAAGGGGAGGAGTGGCTGCAGCAGTTGGTGGCCTACATTTATGAGGGCTATCGCCAGTTCCGCCAGACTCTGAAAGCGGCTTTTCCCCACCTTCCCATCGCCCATTTGGAGGGAACCTATTTGGCTTGGTTGGACGTCAGCTCCCTGAATCTCAGCAGCCAAGTCCTGGCCGAGCAGATACTCAGCCATCAGCAGTTGTGGATCAATGCAGGTGAACTCTATGGCCAACCCGGCTTCCTCCGCGTGAACCTTGCCACCCAGCACACACGCTTGGAACATGCCACGCGACGGCTTGTTGAGGGGTTGGAGTTTAGAGTTTAGAGTTATACCGGATAATTGAGGTATTTGTAACGCTTGATGCTCTTTTTTGGCGTCTTCTCAAACTCATCGGGCATCTGAACGATGGCGTGAACGCGAGCGTAGGCGGGGACTATCTGATTGAGTTGCTGACGGTTCTCCTCCATAATGGACGAGAGCGCAGAGGGATTCAGACGTGCCTTCTTCAGCTCGTCGGGATCGGTATAGACCAGTCCGTAGAGATGCTCGCCCTTTTGGATGACCACGCACTCGGTGACGTAGGGTAGGGAAGAGAGCTTGTCCTCGATTTCCTCGGGATAGATGTTCTGTCCGTTGGCTCCCAGGAGCATATTCTTGGAACGTCCCTTGATGAAGACATTGCCCTCTGCATCCATCACACCCAGGTCACCCGTGTGGTACCAGCCGTCCTTGTCAAGGGTGGCTGCCGTGGCTTCTTCGTTCTTGTAGTAGCCCAGCATCACATTCATGCCTCGAGCCAGGATTTCGCCTGGGACGTTCTGCGGGTCGCGGCTGTCGATGCGGATTTCCATGCGCGGGGCTGCTTTTCCGCAGGAACCAGCCTTGAAGGTCTTCCAGTCCTGATAGCAGAGGATCGGTGCACATTCTGTGGCACCATAGCCCACGGTGTAGTTGAAGCCGATACCTTTCAGGAAGATCTCGATATCCTGATTCATGGCAGCTCCGCCGACGATAATCTCATAGAAGTTGTCGCCGAAGGCCTTCTGCATGCGGCGGCGTATCTGCATCTTGATATGATCTCTCAGCACAGGGGTCATCAGCGCCAGACGGATAGATGGAGCCTTGATTTTCGGGAAGATAGCCTTGCGCACGATTTTCTCGATGATGAGTGGCACAGCGATGATGATGCGTGGACGGATCTCGGCGAAGGTGTTCAGCAGCACAGCTGGTGAAGGTGTCTTGGTCAGGAAATAGACGTGCATGCCGTGCAGGAATTCATAGATGAACTCGAATGCCATCCCATACTCGTGTGCCATCGGCAGCATAGAGACGATGTTGTCTCCGGCTTTGAGTTCGTGGCCCAGCACTTCCTGGGCGAACTGTGCATTGCTCCACAGTGCACGGTAGGGGAGCATCACGCCCTTGGAGTTGGAGGTGGTGCCGCTGGTGTAGTTGAGCACGGCCAGCTCGTCGGGGCTATCACGGTGATAATGAATGTGGTGTGCGCGGAAGTTCATGGGGAAGCGCTCTCCGAAGAGACGGTTGAGGTTCTCGCGCGCGTACCTTACTTTATCTGTGCGTCCCACCAGGAGGGAGTATTCATCGTTGGAATTGGAGAAGATACCTTCCAGTGCAGGCATCTTGTCGGGATCCAGCTTGGGCCACACCTGGTCTCCCACGAAGAGGAGTTTGGCGCCGGAGTGGTTCACCAGGTCGTGGATCTGCTCGGGATGGAACTCGTGGAGGATGGGCACCGCCACCGCGCCGCGTGTCAGGGTGGCCAGGAACGCGATTCCCCAGCGGACGGAGTTGCGGCCGCAGATGGCCACTTTGTCACCTTTCTGCACGCCGGAGGCTTCCAGCAGAATATGCACCTTCTCGATGATGCGAGCTACATCTTTGTATTTATACGTGTGGGTACCATAATCTGTCAGCGCATCCAGATCCCAATGTTCCTTGATGCTCTGTTCAATCCATTCGTTAAAACTTGGACAATCCATATCTTATTTCTTGCACATTTTTGTTTTGCGTGTGCAAAGTTACGGCGTTTTCTGCACACTTGCAAATTTTCTGTGCAAAAAATCGCGCTTCTCTTTCTTTTTTCTCTTCTTTCCGTACTTGTGAACCCCAAAAGTGTCAAATCTGCTGTTGTATTTGCACAATAAAGTGTCGTTCTGTGTAGAAAAACGGTGAAAGTTTTGGTCAGGTGAATAGTTTGCATTACCTTTGCGCCAAAATTAGAAAGATATGAGCAGAAAACGTAAACAACTGCCGCTGTTGGAGGCTGTGGAAATCACAGATGTGGCAGCCGAGGGCAAGTCCTTGGTGCGCATCAACGACTTGGTGGTATTTGTGCCCTTCGTCATCCCTGGCGATGTGGTAGATTTGCAGCTGACGCGGAAGAAGCACAGCTATGCCGAGGCCGAGGTGGTTCGGATGGTGAAGCCCAGCGCAGATCGTGTGGCCCCTTTCTGTCAGCACTTTGGCGTCTGCGGAGGCTGCAAATGGCAGATGCTGCCCTACGAGTTGCAGTTGGCCGCCAAGCAGAAACAGGTGATGGATGCTCTCACCCGCATCGGTAAGGTGGAACTGCCCGCCTGCACGCCCATTTTGGGGTCGCAGAAGACACAGGAATACCGCAACAAACTGGAGTTCGGCTTCTGCAATCGTCGTTGGCTGACCAAGGAACAGATCGCTTCCGGCGAGCAGTTCGAGCGTCAGGAAAGCGTTGGCTATCACGCCAATGGCACCTTTGACAAGATCCTGCCCATTGAGGAGTGCCACCTGATGGATCCCATCAATGACCGTCTGCGACTGGCTATCCGGGACTACGCTTATCAGCACGACCTCACCTTCTTTGATGCACGCGAGCACACGGGACTGCTGCGCGGCATGATGATTCGCCTCTCCAACACGGGTGAGTTGATGCTGTTGATTCAGTTCTGCATTCCTTCTGAGGAGGAACAGCAGCAGGCCGAGGCGCTGCTGACGCACATCGACGATCAGTTCCCGGAAATCACCTCACTACTCTATGTGAACAACCAGAAGTTCAACGACACCTTTGGAGACCTGCCAGTGCACGTGTTCCGTGGCGAGGACCATATCTTCCTGGAAATGGAGGGCTTGCGCTTCAAGGTGGGGGCCAAGAGCTTCTATCAGACCAACACGGAGCAAGCCTACGAGCTATACAAGGTGGCGAGGGAGTTTGCTTTTGAGAATTCACAATGCACAATTCACAATTCACAATGCACCAAGCCTCTTGTTTATGACCTCTATACGGGCACTGGCACCATTGCCAACTTTGTGGCACGTCAAGCTCGTCAGGTCATAGGAATAGAATATGTTCCCGAGGCCATCGAGGATGCCAAGGTGAACAGCGCCCTCAACGGCATCACCAATACGCAGTTCTTCGCAGGTGACATGAAGGATATTCTCACAGAAGATTTCATCCGTCATCATGGTCGCCCTGACATCATCATCACCGATCCCCCTCGTGCTGGTATGCACGCTGATGTCATCAAAGTCATCTTGTCTGCAGCTCCCCAGCGCATCGTCTATGTCAGCTGCAATCCTGCCACGCAGGCGCGTGACCTCCAGCTCTTGGATGTGGATTATCAGGTGACGCGCATCCAGCCCGTCGATATGTTCCCCCATACGCAGCACGTGGAAAATGTGGTGCTGCTGGAAAGAAGAAAGAAGCAGGATTCCTGATGGAATCCTGCCTTTCTTTCTGTGGAGCATGCGAGACTCGAACTCGCCACCTCTTGACTGCCAGTCAAACGCTCTAGCCAGATGAGCTAATGCCCCTTTTTTCGTTTTTGCGGTGCAAAGGTAGTGGTTTTTTGTGAATCTGCCAACGATTTTGCGTGTTTTTTTCGTTTTTCTGTAAAAAAAGTGCCGAAAAGGTAGGTGAAATGGGGAAAATACACTACTTTTGTGGTCGGAATTAGAAACAATCACCCCAAAGTCCTACAAATATGAGTCTCATTACGTGTCCTGAATGTAAGAACGAAGTTTCTTCTCGTGCTTCCAACTGTCCTCATTGTGGCGTGCAGATCGCCGGCAATGTGAAACGTTGTCCGGTGTGCGGCACCTTAGTGTTCATGGATGCCACGCAGTGTCCCGAGTGTCAGACGCGGTTCCAGGTCGTGTCGTCGGATTCCGAGAAGGAGGAATCCCAGACATCTGCGCCCTGTCCGCCGATTGTCGCAGACCCCAGGCCTCTTTTAGATAATGCGGACAGCCAGACGTCCGACACCCCGCCTTCCGATGGTAATCCTCCTGTCGTCCAGAAGCCTCGGAGCAGTGTCCCCTGGTGGTTGCTCTGTTTGGGCATCCTGGTAGTGGCCATCGGCGGGTTCCTGTACTGGGAGAATCAGAATCAGGAAGAGGCCGAGGAACACGCCTTTGAACTGTTGGAGCACTGCAACAACCCGCTCAACTTTGAGGATTTCATCGCCCGTTTCCCTGGGAGCGCACATATAGAAGAGGTACGCGCGCGCCTGCGCGAGTTGGAACAGGAAAACGAGACGTGGCTGAAATCCAGTGGCAAGATGAGCGCCCAGGAGCTGCAGGCCTTTGTGGATGCGCATCCGGGCTCACCTTATAAGAAGTTGGCGCTGCAGAAGATAGATACGCTGGACTGGAAAGAAGCAGACCGCAGAGGAACCTCTGCGGCCTACGATGCTTACATCACCAAGCATGATAATGGTGATTTCTTGGACAAGGCTTTCGCCGCCCGGGAGGCTGCCCGCAATCGCGAGGAGCGTGCACGGCGTGACTCCCTGGCTGCCAGTGACACGGTGGTGGCCACGCCTGTGCAGTAATCTGTTACTTCAAGGGAATCTTATCGACCCTCGCTTGATGACGTCCGCCCTCGAAGGGGGTGGTGAAGAACTCGTCTAAGCAGGCGATGGTGGTAGCCTCGTCAATGAAGCGTCCGGGGAAGACGATCACGTTGGCATCGTTGTGCTGGCGGATGAGGTGGGCGATTTCAGGTCTCCACACCAGTCCAGCCCGCACACCCTGATGCTTGTTCAGCGTCATGCTGATGCCCTCTCCAGAGCCGCAGACAGCGATGCCCGGATAGACGGTGCCCGTCTCGATGGCCTCGCCCAGGGCGTGACCGAAGTCGGAGTAGTCACAGGAAGCCTCGCTCGTCGTGCCAAAGTCGCGATAGACGATGCCCCGCTCCACGAGATACTTCTTGATGAATTCTTTAAGCGGGTAGCCAGCGTGATCGCTGGCTAACCCTACTACTTTGATATCCATAGAAATTAATTAAAAATGAAAAATTAAAAGTGAAAAATTGATACTATTGATTCTCTTTAGACTTCTTCACGATGGCTGCCAAAATAGATATGAGTTCTTTGTTATCTATGTCCAAGGACTCGAAGAAATCATCTTCTAAATAGTTGCCATAGTGTAACAAATCTAACCAATAATCAGTTTCATTAGCCTCTTTTAAGGCTATAGACATCTTATTGATGAAATCTGCTTTGCTTTGTGCAAACTCAGCTTCTCTGACCAAAGCTCCAACCGCCGTACCACTTCTCAGTGCTTGGCTTGACATATTATATTCCTTCTTTTTTAAGATATCTTGATATGCCTTTACCATTCGCCGTGCGAAAGCATGAGACTTAATAGCGATAAGATTATCTTTCATCTAAGACAAGTATCAATTTTTCATTTTTAATTGTTAATTTTTCATTTCAACAAGTTGCAAACTTGCTTATACACATTCTCGGCTGTGAAGCCCAGCTTCTCGTCCAGCACCTTGTAGGGAGCGGAGAAGCCGAAGCTCTGGAGACCCCAGACAGTACCGTCGGCACCCACGAGCCCTTCGAGGTTCACGGGCAGACCGGCAGTGAGACCGAACTTCTTCACGCCGGCGGGAAGGATGGCCTGCTGGTAGTCCTTGGGCTGGCTGCGGAAGAGACCTTCGGAGGGCACGCTGACGATGCGCACCTTCACGCCGTCCTTGCGCAGGAGCTCTGTGCCGGCCACGAGTGTGCTGACCTCGGAGCCGCTGGCGAGCAGGATGACATCAGGATTCTCGTCGCTGCCAGCCACGATGTAGGCACCTTTCTCGGCCTGTTTGTAGTCGTTGCCTGCGGGCAGGTCTGCGATATTCTGACGGCTGAAAATCAGGGCGGTGGGAGAGTCGGTGTTCTCCATAGCTAAGCGCCATGCCTCTGTGGTCTCCTGTGCGTCGGCGGGACGCAGGACGAGGGTGGAGTTCTTGCCGTGGTGGTTCTTCAGCTTCTCCATGAGGCGGATCTGTGCTTCCTGCTCCACGGGCTCATGGGTGGGACCGTCCTCACCCACGCGGAAGGCATCGTGTGTCCACACGAACTTCACGGGCAGCTCCATGAGGGCAGCCATTCGCACGGCGGGTTTCATGTAGTCGCTGAACACGAAGAACGTGCCGCAGGCGGGAATCACGCCACCGTGCAGTGCCATACCGATGCAGCAGCAAGCCATTGTCAGCTCGGCCACGCCAGCCTGGAAGAAGGCGCCGCTGAAGTCGCCAGCCTGCAGGGCGTGTGTCTTTTTGAGGAAGCCGTCGGTCTTGTCGGAGTTGCTCAGGTCGGCACTGGCGCAGATCATGTTGGGCACCTGCTCTGCCAGCACGCTGAGGACGGCAGCACTGGCGTTGCGGGTAGCGTCGCCGCTCTTCTGTGCCACCTTTGTCCAATCCACCTTCGGAGCCTTGCCGCTGAACCATTCTGCCTGTGCAGCAGCCTTCTCGGGGTTCTTAGCAGCCCAGGCAGCCTCTTCGGCCTTACGCTCGGCAGTGATCTTCTTCAGTTCCTCGGCACGACTGGCGTAGAGGTCCTTCACATCGTCGAAGATGACGAAGGGATTCTCCGGGTCGCCTCCGAGGTTGGCGATGGTCTTCTTGTAGGCGTCGCCGCCGAGGGGAGCACCGTGTGTCTTGCAGTTGCGCTCATAGCTGGAGCCGTCCTCCTTGAGGGCGCCCTTACCCATGATACACTTACCGATGATGAGTGCGGGCTTGCCCTGCACAGCCTTGGCGGCCTCGATGGCTTTGCGGATCTGTGCAGCGTCGTTGCCGTTGATCTCGAATACTTCCCAGCCCAGTGCGCGGTACTTGGCAGCGGTGTTCTCGTTCATCACCTCGCGGGTCTCTGTGGAGAGCTGGATGTCGTTGCTGTCATAGAACATCACGACGTTGTCCAGACCCAGTGTGCCGGCGATGCGAGCAGCGCCCTGTGAGATCTCTTCCTGCACGCCGCCGTCGGAGATATAGATGTAGATGGTCTCCTTGCCGAAGGTGGGGTTGCCGGTGTGTGCAGCCAGGAACTTGGCAGCGATGGCAGCGCCGATGCCGAAAGTGTGTCCCTGTCCCAGGGGGCCGGAGGTGTTCTCGATGCCGCGCTTGGGGTCAGCTTCGGGGTGTCCCGGGGTGGGAGAGCCCCACTGGCGGAGCTGCTGCAGCTCGTCGAGGGAGAACTTGTTGATGAGAGCCAGCTGGCTGTAGAGCATGGGAGCCATGTGACCTGGGTCCAGGAAGAAGCGGTCACGCCCCACCCATGTTGGGTCTGCGGGATCGTAGGTGAGGTACTCGCTGTAGAGCACGTTGATGAAATCTGCGCCACCCATAGCGCCGCCCGGGTGACCACTCTTGGCCTTCTCGACCATTGACGCAGCCAGGATACGGATGTTATCTGCTGCGTGGTTCAGTACTTTGATGTCGTTCATAAAGAGGATTTATTGGTTTGAAATGAATATATATTCTTTAGATTTGCGGTGCAAAGATACAAAAAGTTTTTGGTTCCTCCACCATTTTCTTGAATTTTTTTCTTTTTTTTCCCAACTTCGTTAAAAAGACCCCTTTTCCTCTTCCTTTTTGCCCCTTTCTGTCCCCTTTGAAAATTATTTTCGCATTTTTCTTGCAAATTACATTCCTTTACCCTAACTTTGCCCCCGCAAAGAGGGAAAAACACCCCTCTACGCCCCTTTTCTGATACCTAAACACGCCCTCATTTATCACGCATCTTACTCAATTCTAATTAATTCTACAACTTTTTTAAATTCTCAATTAAAAATGAAACAAAGTTTACTAAAACAATTCTCGTTGCGGGCTACTTTGCTCGCACTATTCCTGTGCGCCGTTGGTGGTACGGCGTGGGCAGACAACTACTATTACAAGTTGTATAGCGGAGACATCACTGAAGGTGACTACATTATTTATTATAATGGAAAAGCTATGAAGAATGTCATCTCTTCAAATCGATTTAGTTATGAAGAAGTAACACCTGTTAATAACATTATCACTAGAACTAGCGCAACAAACAATGATGCTATTGTATGGCACATCGCTGCAAATAGCACCTATTGGACCATCTATAATGCAGCAGTCACTAAATATGCTGCAAGTACGGGATCAAAGAACCAAGGGAAATTGGAGGCTTCTGTAACTGACAATTCAAAATGGACTGTTACGGGAAGTAATACTTATGAATTTGAAAATAAAGCAAGAGCCGCTGCATCATCTGATTCTAACAATAAGTGGCTTCGTAATAATGGCACCAATGGTTTTGCTTGTTATGCATCAGGCACAGGTGGAGCACTAAGTCTTTACAAAAAAGTTACCCCTCCAAGTGCTCCCTCCTTTAGTGTTATCGAAGAAACCTTTAATGCAGCATTTGAGTTAACAATTACAGGTGCCACGGGGACAACGTTGAAATATACTACAGATGGCTCAGCCCCCGCAGACGCTGAAGCGACAGCTACTAATACCGCAACTATTGACATCCCTGCGGCAACTACACGAGTTCGTGCCATTGCCATCAAAGATGGAATGAATAGTTCAGAGACAGATATTACATTCACTTATGTGGATCTTTCAAAGACAACCCCGTCTTTCTCACTTTCTCCAACAGCTGTGGAAATGACCATTGGGGAAACAGGCAAGTCTATTACGTTGACAACCAATAGCACAGGTGCCATATCATTCGCAAGTGATAAGAGCGGATTAACGATAGACAATTCTGCCGATTCCAAAATAGGCGTATTGAACGCTACTGCTGCAGGCACATATAAAGTAACGGTAACCGCAGAAGCCAATGAAACCTATAATTCAGCAACAGATGATGTCACTGTGACAGTCAACAAAAGGACACCTACCGTAACCATTTCAGATGCAAGTTTAACGAACACTGACATTTATTCCTCAACAGCCGCTGGCTCTCTTTCGGCAACAGTGAAGGATGGAAACGATGTCATTGATGGAGCTACAGTTACTTGGAGTTCTACGGTTCCAGGTGTGGCCACAATTAATAGTTCTGGAGTTGTAACCCTCGTAGCTGAAGGCACTACAACTATCAAGGCTTCTTATGCGGGTAATGATACTTATGTTGAAAGAATTGCAGAATATGAATTGACTGTTGAGGATACGGATCCTGTAATTAAAATTAATCTTAATAATACATTCTTTAATACAGAAGTTCATACATCTGGTCAAGCTTCAAACGACCTCAATTATTCTGGTTCGAAACAAGGTATTACAGTTACTTATGATGTCAAAAGTGGTAGTAATTATTATTTGAACACTGGTCAAATCAGAACGTATTCTGGTGTTACACTCACAATAGAGGCACCTGTTGGTTATATAATCAAGGGCATTTCTTTCGTTAAAGGAGATACTTGGAGCGCACCTACAGCATCTGTAGGTACAGTAAAAGGCAATGATAAGGATTCATGGGAAGGAAAAGCAATTTCTGTAACATTCTCATGGACATCAAAATCCTTCATGTCATCTGTTGCTGTTCTTCTTGCTCCTGGTTCAGCCGTTTCAGCTGCCGGCTACACCACTTATGTGACACCTGAAGCATTAGAGTTCACTGATGTAGAAGCATTCATTGCTACAACTGTTGGAGAAAACTCCATAACTCTTTCAGAAGTTACGAGTGCTCCAGCCAACACACCCGTTATCGTTAAGGCAAGTGCCAACACATACGAATTCACTCCGACGGATTCGCCTGCATCCATTAATGGCAATCAACTCCTTGCATCCGACGGCACAGTTTTTGGAAATGGCAGCACCATTTTTGCTCTAGGAAAGAAGAATGGTATTGTGGCTTTCTATCTTGTTGTTGATGGTGAAAGGGTTCCTGAAGGAAAAGCCTATCTTGATGAACCAGCAGCAATTAAGGGCTTCCTTGACTTTAACTTCAACGATGGCACACCAACTGCTATTGAGACTGTCAAGACCATCGAGAACTCAGTGATGTTCAACCTCGCTGGCCAGCGTGTGAACAAAGCTCAAAAGGGAATCTTCATCCAGAACGGAAAGAAAGTTATCCGTTAACAATGAATGTAAAAATGTTTAATGAAAAATTTCTAAAGACTACGATAATGAAAAAAGCATATAATATTCCGGAAATGATGGTTGTCCACGTTCAGCCTCAGAAGATGATTTCTGAGTCTTTACCGATTGATAAAAATCAAACTATCAACGAAGCCGACATCCTCGTCAAATACAACTGGGGTTCCTTCTGGGACGAGTGGGCTGGCGCCGCTGGCGAATAACCTTCCAATTCAATATTTCTCTTTGGCTCCTGTCACCGCTCTTTTGTGGTGGCAGGAGTTTTTTTCGTTAATTTTTCCAAAATATGCACCACATTAGAAGAATAATGTGTACCTTTGCAGCGGAAAACAATAAAATGAGCATTATGAGTACAGCTACATTAACAAATCTGCGTGACTACCTTTATGGTACTTTGTCTCCCTCCGATATGTGTTGGCTGGGTGCACAACTCATGGAATATGGTCGTCAACAAGAAGACTTTCCTCTCAAACGCTATACCATGGAGGAAATCAACGCAATGCTCGATGAGGCAGAGGCTGAGATTGCGGCAGGTATAGGAATACCTGACGAAGAAGTTTGGGATGAATTGGACGAGGAACTCGCCCGTGAGAAAGAGGAAAGAATAGAATACGCGGAGGCCATATGAAAGTGATTTGGCAAACACAGGCCAAGGAGGCCCGAGATACAATCGCAGACTATATTCATAGACAGTTCGGAATCAAACGTAAAACTCGTTTTTTACAGGAGGTCCGCCAAACCACTAAGTTAATGCGGCAAAGTCCCAACCTCGGTCCCATTGATCCGCTATTCAGCGACCGACCCGGTACTTATCGTAGCGTTATCATCAATGGTCTAAGCAAGATGGTATATCGAATTGATGATGATGTCATACATATTGTCGCTTTCTGGGACACTCGCCAAGAGCCAGTTGGACAAGCTGCGCGAGTGAAAGAATAAGCCCCTCTTGGGGCGAGAGCCTTAAGCTCAGGACGGGAAGAGGTTAAGCCTTCTGGCTCCAACCCTTAAGCCTTGGACGGGATGAGGCCAAGCCCTGGTGAATAAGAGGCCAAGGGTTCGGTTTGTCCGACAGAGGTGGGACAAGCCGAGGGACTGGTGTCAAACGCCTACACGACTAAAGGAAAACGCAAAGTCCTTTAAAGGAAACTGCAGTTGCGGCCAGAGGACAACGCCTTAGCGGCCAGTCTCGTGCGCCCATTGTGCCAGACGGCATTACTTTCAAAACTTCAGAAAATATTTTTTCTCAAAAATCCCCCGCATCCACCGATAAATGGACATTGACAATCGGTGGATGCGGGGGATTTTTGAGAAAAAGTTTTTATTTTCAAGGCTTGTGTCATCTTTTCACGCGCAACTGCTACAGTTGTTGCACAGTTGTAGTTGTCGTACAGGGGTCGCCTTCGGCTCAAAATTATAAGAAAATTATATCCAAAAAATTATAAGAAGGGGATGGCGGTGGCAGAGTAATTTGTGGTTATTCGTGTAAAAGGAAGAAATCAAGCTGACTCGCCTCAAGATGAGGGTGAGGCATCAGAAATACATCAAAAATGGCGTTCTTCAACTGAATGGCACAGAAAAGTGGGGAAAAATTTGGTTCTTTGTAGATTTCTATCTACTTTTGCGGCGGAAAAGACATAATAGTTAGCATCAATAGTCCCAAAGCAACATGAGTCATATTATTACAAGTAACAGAGGAATACAAGCAGAGTTGTCTGTTTTTCTTTATCCGGATAGGAATCATCCGGATGGTGATGTGTGGATTGCCTATTGCCCAGAACTTGATCTTGTGGGCTGTGACCATGGTGAGGAGTCTGCCAAGAAATCCTTTGAAATCGTGTTCCGAGACTACCTTGACTATACAATTGAGCAAGGTACTCTCGAGCAAGACCTCTTGGCTCATGGTTGGAATTAACTACCTTGCAAACTCATTTGGATCCTGTTCCAGAGATGGTCGTGAGGAGCAATCTTCGCACTTTAGGCATCTCTCGCAAAGAATTTGAGATGTGGTTGTTAGCTCACTAATAATATGAAAAGACTGTTTTGGATTATTGTGCTGTGCCTGACAGCAGGTGGAGTGGGGGCGCAGGCGGTGGATACGCTGCGTGTGCTGGCCATCGGAAACTCGTTCTCGGAGGACGCTGTGGAGCAGTTCCTCTGGGATCTGGGACGTGAAGCGGGAGTGGAGCTGATCATCGGCAACGCCTATCGTGGCGGCTGGAGCCTGTCGGCGCACTGGAACGACGCCCGCTCCAAGGCTGCGGACACCGAATACCGCAAGGTAGTGACTGGCGAACGGAAGAACCTGGGAAAGCGCACGCTACGCGACATCATCACCGACGAACCGTGGGACGTGATAACGTTCCAGCAGGTGAGTCAGGAGGCGGGACGCGAGGCGAGCTATGAGCCGGGGCTGAGCCTGCTGATAGGGTATGTGAGGGCGCTGGCACTGGCGGATTCCGTGCGGTTGGGCTTCCATCAGACGTGGGCCTATGCGCAGGACTCCGACCATCGGGGCTTTGCCAACTATGACCGCAACCAGTTCCTGATGTACGCCCACATCACCACGGCGGTGGAGGAAGCGATGGCCTTTCACCGTGGCGACCTCTCCTTCTATGTCCCCTCGGGAACGGCCATCCAGAATGCGCGTACCTCTTCACTCGTCAATCCGACCATCGAGGAGAAACCCGTCAACCGCGAACTGACGCGGGACGGCTTTCACCTCAACTATACCATCGGCCGTTACACCGCCGCCTGCACTTGGCTGGAGGCGCTCACGGGCATCAGCCCCGTGGGTCTGAAGACCCGTCCCAAAGGTGTTTCCCGCGAACAGGCAGAGCTGGCCCAGCGCGCCGCACACGCCGCCATCCTCGTCCCCATGGGGGTCACACCCATCACGGAGTAGTGTTTGGCTTGTCCTTACCTTTTGTTTTCTTGTCGATGAGTTTGATGGACTCTAAGTAAGCTTGTTCCACGGGCGACAATGTCTTCACTTGATATTTCCGATATTCTATTATAGCCTTTTCCATCGCCTCTTCATGGGTAACCGTTCCTGCACCAGTGAGCAACTCTTCACCAGTGGCAGAAAGGATGTTGTCCAACTGACGTACATAATCCTCCATATACATGGGGCGATGGCGTAAAGCTTGAGTCTCGGCGAAGTCGAAGTATCCTGAAACAAGGTTGTTCAATATTCTCAACTCATCGGCAGTCAAATAGTTCTTGGCTATTTTGATGTCATTAATGCAAGGAAGTTCTCCCTTGAATGAAGTCAGCCCCATAAAAGGCTTTTCTGCATCCGCGCGGTCATAAATGACCTCTGCTGCTGTGTGACCATGAGCTGCATAGTGGAGTTTGTTCTGAACCATCTTAAAGAACAGCTTAGAGGCCTCTGTGCGGGGATCGTAATCAACACTAGTTGCATACAAGTCTAGCACCTGCCGATACATCACCTTTTCCGAAGAACGAATATCTCGGATGCGATCCAAAAGCTCCTTCCAGTAATTACCACCTCCAAGATTCTTCAGCCGTTCATCATCCATCGTGAATCCTTTGATGATATACTCTGCCAGCCGCTCCGTGGCCCACTGACGGAATCGAGTACCAACGATTGACTTCACGCGATAGCCAACGGAAATGATGACATCAAGGTTATAGAGTGTCTTATCCTGATTTTGTATTTTACCTTTTATCGCACCATGTTGACTGGTATGTCGGAAAAACCGACAAACCTTTTCCTTCTCCAATTCCCCCTCTTTGAAGATATTGGAAATATGTTCCGTTATTGTTGACCTGCCTTTACAAAATAATAAGGCTATCTGTTCCTGAGTCAGCCAGACCGTCTTCTCCGCCAGTCTGACATCCAATTTCACGTTACCATCCTCGGACTGATAGATAATTATTTCACCATTGAACTTTTCTATTCCGTTGGGCATGCTACTATAACTAAATACAAATGATCTTAATATGGGGAAATGGAAAGAGGGACGGTCCTCTTAGCCGCCCCTCTTGGATTAATGGATAGCGACACTAAGTGTCACTGAATTTACATACTATCATTGTCCGGTGATGAAGCCAAAGATGCCTTCAAAGGAGTTGAAGTCGTACTGGCCGGGCATCACGACAGGATTCTCCTTGATGAGCTGGTTCCCGTCACCTAACATGTCATTACCTGATACGCAGAGGGGAAGTTGGTGCGCGGTGCGCACAATCAGCAGTTCCGGTTGGATATATGTCTTTTTCATTATCGTAGTCTTTAGATATTTTACATTAAACATTTTACATTCATTGTTAACGGACAACTTTCTTGCCGTTAACAATGAAGATTCCCTTCTGGGCCTTGTTCACCCGCTGGCCAGCGAGGTTGAAGAGCGGAGCACTTGAAACCTGAATCTTGGAAGCAGAAACTTCCTCCATGCCAGTGGTCGTGTCCTCGTTGAGCAGGTAGAAGCTCTTCACCGTAGCACCTGCATAGTCAGCGAACGTCTTGGGCAGCGCCAGATAAGCCTTGTGAGCACCATTCTCGAAAGCAGCACCATTAGCAGCCATCCAGTAGAAGCCCACGCTGGCGGGATCACTCTCTCCATTCAGCGTCAGAGCGTAGAAGTATGTGCCGCCAGTGGTTGTCTCAGCAGCATCAGTGCCCTTCAACATGTTGTTGGGATCCACGTCACCTTCAGCATTGGTGATGTCGAAGCTATATACACCGGCAGGAGCTTTCAGCACCACAGCCGTTCCAGCGGGAATCACATCACCAACTTCATACACCCAGCTCTCTTCCAGCTTGTCTGTAACAGTGTAGGTATAAGCCTCCATGCCTGCAGGAACTAGCAGGTTGCAGCCAGAGTAATACAAGGTGGCGTAGCCGGCGGCACCCACAGTGGCGTTAATGCTGGTCGTATAATAAACCTTCACTTCTGTGAAGCCGCAGGTGCCACCTATGGTGGCAGAGAAGGCAGCTGCACCATTGGCAGGGGTAACAGTGACGGTGGATCCATCAACTGATGTTGTGGCGTTTGTCCAGCTGCTATTACTTAGAGCATTTGCATAGCTGGCACTCGTTGCGGTGAATACCACATTAGTGATATAATAGCCTGCAGCAGGGGTGATAGTCAAGACACTATTGGTGTAAAAGCGTGTGCTCGTATAAGTCTTACCTTCTGTTCCAGGATAGTAGTTGTTGGTTTTAGTTGTGGCAGAACCCTTGGCAACACCCATCGAAGCATAAGCACTAGTCCAAGTCATCGCTTCCTCGGTGGCCGTTGCTGTCTGGTCTTTGCTCAGATCCCAAGAATTATAAGGTGCTGTTACATTTCCTTCAAGGCTAATCGTTTTAGAGATTGCGCCAACAGACTCCAACTTGATGATGCCATTGTAACTGCTTACTGCCAAACCCGCTTTCAGACGAACATATACCGTTTGGTTAGTAACAGCATCTTTGGGGAAAGCGATAGCGCTACCGAAACCTGCATCAGCTGTGAGCGATACCTCATAGTCACCTTCAACATCGAGTGTAATGTCATTAGTGAGATTTTCACCAGAAAGGGTGAAGGACTGTGTGGCACTCGGGCCGTTACCAAGACCATAGGAGAAACCTGACAGCGTAGTTGTCGAGGCGATAATGGCTGGTGCTGTGGAATGTTCAATGCTGATCAGCTGATTGCCGCTGTTAAACTCGTAGGTCGTTCCAAATTTCTTAATAGTACCCTTGACAACGACTTCATCGCCTACCTTCACATCAGAAGTAGCAGTGAAGTCTGCTCCGTCAATACCCTTACCTTTGTACACTTCAAACTTGTCAGTATCTGTGCCATCATCAGAAATCCAATAGTTCATGGAACCGCTGGAGAGTTCAGAACCACCCTCACAGACAATACCAGCCACATAGACGTCTGTCAAACCCGTATTAGCATCGATTGCGTTGCGAGCATCAGCGACCGTATAGGGGTCGGCCTCGGTACCAGCGTGAAGCACGGGATAGATACTATAGGTGGCAGTTGCCACATTACTCTTGTCTTCACCATTGATGGCAATAGCCTTGATGGTCGTAGTCTCACTGACGACGATGGGAGTGCTGTAGAGCTGGCTGGCTTCGGATGGGGTCGTGCCGTCTGTGGTATAAAAGATGGCAACGCCCTCAGAAGTGCAAGAAATCTCTACATTCTGAGTAGAGGTATAAGCACCTTCGGCTACAGAGAATGTGGGAGTGGCAATGGATGATTCGGCAGTGTAAGTTAAGACAATGTCATCAAGGCGGGCATTAGAAGAAGATGTTTGTGTAAATGTAATAATAATATCTGTGGCATTATCAGCAAGAGTGATCGTATAAGTCGATGTCTTTTTGCTCTGAGTACTGCCTTTAACTTCTTTGGCGTCTGCAGTTCCCTGTCCCGTAGATGTATTGGATTTTACAGAAGGTTTTAAGTTTGTTTGATTAGTGATGAACTTAAGAGTACACACTCCAGTACACTCTTTTAAATCACTAATAGTTGCGGTGAATGTACCGTTACTTTTTGCAACAAGAAGTTCTGGTGATGTTCCACCGGCTGTATTCTCAGTATAAATCTTGGTAGTACCACCTCCATCAGTACATGCATATTGATAGGTGCCACCTGTAGGAACTGCATCTTTGGCGAACGAAGAAAAATCTTCTGACCATAAAACAGTCTCATCACCTGCCCATGACATTCCAGTTCCCACTACGAGGGCGCATAGCAGGAGCAATGTTCTTTTTAGTAAACTTTGTTTCATTTGATTTGAGATTTAAAAAAGTTATTGTAGAATTTAAAATAAAGTAGAATACAGTAAGATACGTGATAGATGGGGATGTGCCCAAGTATCAGAAAGGGGGCGTGGAGGGGTGTTTTTCCCTCTTTGCGGGGGCAAAGTTAAGGGAAAGGAATGTAATTTGCAAGAAAAATGGGATTTTATTTTGTAAAAAGATAATATTGGTCACAAATTTTCGACAAATCACAGCAAGCAACTTGTCTTTGTTCTAAACGCAGAGTTCGCAGGGCAATAAGGCTGGTAATGTGGTTGTCAATGGAACGCGTGCCTCTTCATACCAACCGATAAAACGTTTGGTTACCATAGTCTTGGGTGATTGACGGATAGATTAACGGTGATTGACGTCCGAATACAAACTGGGTAATGGATGTGTTTTTGACGTCAATCTTCGTCAATCTGATCGTCAATCTTTGCACAATCACAAGCAATCTTTGATGGGGTCTGCCAGCGGGGAGATGGCTTCGCGGTCTTCTGGGGCATTTTACCCTTTTTGGGGTGTAACAGAGTTCTCATTTTGTATCATTTTCTTCTTTTTTTGTGCTTTGATGACTTTTTTCTTGAATGGTTGGTGGTTTTTCCGCGAGATGTTACACGAGAATGAAAGAAAAAGTGTACCTTTGTGGCGTTTTTGCGCGCGTGACGTGCGCGAAATATAATAAGGTCGCCCTTCGGGCTCAAAATTTTTAAAAAATTATATTTGGAAATTATTAGAACACGATATAATGAATCTGATTGAGGAACATAATAAGAAATATCAGTTCTTCAGTGATATCACAGGAGAAGCAATGCTTGTACACCGCCATTACCATAATGGTTTGCTGGAGTCGGCGTACGAGGCTGCCCTCAAGTATCTCTTGGAGCAAAAGGGATACAAGGTGGAGCGCCAAAAGTTTCTGCCGACTTACTGGGATGATGTTCAACTTGACCAGACCTATCGTATGGATTTAGTCATTGACGACAATATTATTGTGGAGCTGACTGCCGTTAAGTTTGTGGACAAGGAACATCGCAAGCAGCTCTTCAACTATATGAACCTTACTCACACCCGCTTTGGTATGATTATCAATTTCGGAGGTGAAAGTCTCTTTTCAGAGTGGTATGAACGTGATTCTCTTACGGGCAAGATCGAAAAAGTGAAGCTTTTATGTTAAAGTATTCTTTAAAGATTTCAGATATAATTTTCTTATAATTTTGAGCGCAGCGACCTAAAAACGCATAAATGACATGACAACAAACAGCAAAAGTATTCTGAGACGGACAGCGATGGTGCTGCTCGCAGTGATGACTGCAGCCACAGCGTGGGCAGGCAATATCCACGTGGCGAAAATTGAAGTAGTGGATGGCCTGATGTGTGGCTACCATGTGAAGGGATGGGCATTTGACCCCAATAACCCTTCCAAACAAGTTACTTTACACCTTACCGTCCGTAAAGTGGTAAACAACGTACCCACTTCACAAGTCACTTATCCTACCAGTGTCATTAAGGCAGTACCAAGACCCGATGTGAATGCTGCCTATAACATTCCGGGCGATCACGGTTATGATTACTATTCCGAAATTGGCGAAGGAGAATACAACGTGGAAGTATCTGTTGGAGATCAAGATAAAGAGGGAATCACCAACCTGAATACTTATAGGATTTCCGTTGGTCGCAGTGCGGTGCCGCATTATAACGGCTCGGTACTGGAGCTGACTCCGGAGAATGATAATTACCGACAGTATAAAGTGGGCGACGGTTGTCTCATCAAAGGCAAAGACGGCCTGCATACAGCCATCCTTATAGAAGACGGCGCCACGGTGACACTTGGCGGTGTGAATTTCACCACCAGCGGTTTTGGTCTGGAATGTTTAGGCAATGCCACCATTGTGCTGGCCCATGGAACGACCAATACGATTTATGGTTCCTACGAATGTCCCGGCATCTATGTGCCAGAGGGAAAGACGGTGACCATCCGTGGCTCCGGCTCATTGGATGTCAGAGGTTCCAGTCATGTGCCAGGTATAGGTAGCTGCGAGGATAAAAACTGCGGAAATATTGTCATTGAAGACGGCACCATCTATGCTGCCGCCATCGTGCCGTATTATGAAGAAATCATAGGTGAGTATTGCAATTTAGTAGGGGATGCTCCTGGCATCGGAGCTGGAAGGAACAGTAGTTGTGGCAACATCACCATCAAGGGCGGCAACATCACCAGTGAGAGTGTCAGAAGCATCGGCATCGGCAGTGCCACTAACAGCAGGTGTGGCAACATCTCCATCACGGGCGGCTCTGTCACTGCCGAAGGTTATAACGGATGTGTAGGCATCGGCAGTGGAGTGAGTTCCACTTGTGGCACCATCACTATTTCGGGTGGCTTAACATACGTCAAGGCCATTGCCACTGATGAGACGCAAAATACCATCGGAATAAGTAATAACGGGGGTGCTTGCGGAACCATCACCATAGGCGGCACCGTCACTGGCAATATCAGCCAGCATCCCTACACATACGCTCCCACGTCCACCTCCTATACCGTCTCCTTCAACGCCAATGGCGGTACGGGATCCATGGCTAATCAGAAGTTGAAGTCCAATACTCCAGCGGCTCTGAATACCCTCACATTCACCCGTGACGGCTATGCCTTTGTCGGCTGGAACACCAAGTCCGATGGTAGCGGACACGACTATGGTGACGGACAGAGCGTCACCAACCTGGGCTCTGTTACGCTCTATGCACAATGGATCCCCGATCCCTATTATGTCCATTTCAACGCCAACGGAGGCACGGGCACGATGAGAGACCAAGCCATTACTGCCAACTCACCGGAAGCCTTGAACCCTTGTTCGTTCACTCGTCAAGGCTATGAGTTCTCTGGGTGGAACACCCAGTCCAATGGAAATGGTGTAAGCTATGCGGACGGTCAAGAAGTATGCAACCTGCCGCAGACACTCTACGCACAATGGACACCCGTCGTATTTACCATTACCTACGAGAACGCTGTACACGAGACCGATAACGTGACCAACCACAACTACACGACCTATACTCCCGAGGACGCTGCCTTCTCGCTGGCAGCACCCGAACGATTCGGTTACTCCTTCACTGGATGGACTTGGGAGGGACAGGCAGAACCCACCAAGAACGCCTCTATACCTCACGGCTCCACCGGTAACAAGATATTCACTGCCCACTGGACTCCAGTGAAACAGGTAACGCTTCATGCAGGAATCGGATATTACTGTGTGCAGGATAATCAGACCATCTCAGGAACGGGCGGCACAGACGCCCACATTACCATCGCAGACGGTGCCACGGTGACGCTCAGCAATCTGACCCTCAACAACATCTCAATCGATAATTATTGGTCTGGTATCACCTGCGAGGGCGATGCCACCATTATTCTGGCCGACGGTACCACCAATATTATTGAAGCGGGCAACAGAGGTTATGCTGGTATCTACGTTCCTATCGGCAAGACACTTACCATCCGAGGCAATGGCACGCTGAATGTCAGCGGCAAAAACTCCAATGACTACGGCATGGTCAACAGCGCGGCAGGTATCGGAGCTAACTATGGTTCTGGCAGAGGTTGCGGTAACATCAATATTGAGGGTGGTACGATTATCGCCGAGGGCGGCTATTATTCTGCAGCCATCGGAGGCTCACATTATGGCGGTTGTGGCGACATTACCATTTCTGGAGGCACCGTCACCGTCACGGGCTTTTATGAAACTTCCATCGGAATCGGCAGCGGTGGCTATGCCTCCTGCGGTAATATCACCATTACTTCCGGCGTTACACGCCTCACCTCCACCAGGGGTGATGAAAGCGTATATAACATTGGCTGTGGCGAAAAAGGTTCTTGTGGTGTCATCACCATCGGCGGCGTGACGACCACCGGTATTCCACAGAGCCCGTTTGTCTATATCCCGTCCGAAACCAGCGGCAGTTACACGGTCTGCTTTGACCCAAATGCCACGGATGCCACGGGTAATATGGAAAGCCAGACTTTCACGTCAAACGTACTGCAGGCACTGACGGCTAACGCTTTCTCCCGCAAGGGCTACACTTTTACGGGATGGAATACAGCGGCAGACGGAAGCGGTTACGGATTCCCTGACGGCAATACAATCATCAACTTGGGCAATGCAACGCTCTATGCACAGTGGAAACCGATTACCTACACCATTACCTACACAGACGCAGAGGACGGAAAGCATGGTGTGACAAACACCAATCCCACGACCTACACCATCGAAAGCGATGAAATCTCCCTGGTGGAACCTGAACTCTTTGCCAGTGACTTCGATGGATGGACCTGGGAGGGACAGAGCGAACCCACCAAGAGCGTCACGATACCTCATGGCTCTACTGGTGACAAGACGTTTACGGCACACTGGACGAGTATCAACGTAAGTGAGCTGAATGAGAATACCGGTGAGTTTACGATGACAGATGGTCACACCACCACTGGAACGGGTGGCTATTTTACACACGCCAGTATAGCCGACGGTGCCACGGTGACACTCAATAACGTCCACATCACCTCCATCAGGAACGACGCCGACCACAAGTGGCCAGGACTCACCTGCTTAGGCGATGCCACCATCATCCTCCAAGGCGACAATGAAGTAAATGGCGGCAGCTTCTCTCCAGCCATCTTTGTTCCAGAAGGTAAGACCCTCGTCATCAAAGGTACTGGTACACTGACAGTTAACGGTGGTACTAAAGCGGCTGCCATAGGTAGTGCACAAAAACAACCCTGCGGACACATTGTCATCAATGAGGGTACCGTCATCGCCACAGGCGGCATAGAAGCTGCAGGCATCGGCAGCGGATACCTTAGAGCATCTTGCGGTGACATCACCATCAATGGAGGTACGGTCACAGTCACGGGCGGCGCAGACGGTGCAGGCATCGGCACCGGATTCGATCAATGCTCTTGCGGCAACATCACCATTAATGGCGGTACCGTCACAGCCACGGCCGGCGCAGAAGGTGCTGCTGGCATCGGCACAGGATACCTGAATGGATCTTGTGGTGACATTACTGTCAATGGCGGTACTGTCACAGCCAACGGCGGTGAAAGAGGTGCCGCCATCGGTAGCGGATCCATGAGCACTTGCGGCAACATTACCATCACCGACGGCACTGTTATAGCCACGGGCGGCGAATTTTCTGAAGCCATCGGTACTGGGCATGTTCAATCCACTTGCGGCACGATCAGTATTGATGAGAAGTTAGTAGTCTTGACAGAAGGCAATACGACCTTAGTTTCCAAAGGCATTATACTTCGCAACGATGCCGACAATACAGCAGCCATCAATGAAGCAGCTGGAACAGATTCTCCATGCATCACCGCCATCAACGGTCGCACGATTTACCGTAACGACAGTTGGAACACACTCTGTGTGCCGTTCTCATTGAACTCGGAACAATTAACCTCTTCTCTTTGGGAGGGTGTTGAAATCAAGGAGTTGGACGGCTCCGCATCGCATCTCACAGACGGCACACTGACGCTGAACTTCAAGGATGCCACCTCCATCGAGGCCGGCAAACCATACATCATGAAGTGGAAAAATGCAGACCTCATCATCAAGACGACAGCAGATTGGGATGCGTTCGCGGATGCAGTAAACAATGGTGAGACCTTTGAACGCAAGTTGGTGAAGCTGGGTGCCGACATCAATGTCTCGAAAATGGTAGGCACGGAAGGGAACCACTTTGATGGTAAGTTCGACGGCAACGGTCACACCATCACCGTTAACCTTTCGGGTAGTGGCGAGGGCACTGCACTCTTCTACATAATCTCAAATGCCGTCATCCAAAACCTGAAGGTCACGGGCAGCATCACCACCAGCGGAGTCCGCCCCGCCACCTTCGCCTCGTTCGTCAGCGGATCCAGTACTATTCGGAACTGCTGGAGTGAGGTGGATATTTCATCAACTGCCACGAATACATGGGTTGATGGCGGTGCCTTCGTGGCCCGCGTCAATGCAAGTTGTGTAGTTTACATCTACAACTCTCTCTTCACTGGTACAGTGACCTACGACGCTACTGCTGACGAGGGCGGTGGTATGGTGGGCTGGACGCAGAGTGGTGCTACGGCCACATTAAAGTACTGTCTGTTTGCACCCACAGCACTCACGATGACAAAAGAAAATGGGAGTACTTATGTCTTTGTGAGTGGTAACAGACGCGGCAGTCTCACCGGTTGCTATTATAATACAGTGACTCATGACACTGCTGTCCTTCAGAAGGAAGGAGAAAACGCTTCCAATATGACCAGTGAAGATCTGCTGGAACGTTTGCTCAGTGAATGGCAAATGGAAGGCAACGACGTGGCGCCAAAGAGATATCTCTGCGAACTCACACCCATCGAAAGTCCCACATTCAAAAGCGTCACCTTCAACAACAGCGCCTCCACGGTAGTCCCGTTCAGCGGCGGTAAGTTCGTGGGAACCTACAGCCCTGTCAACCTCACGGCCAATGATTATTCGAAACTCTACTTGGGTGCAGAAGACAAACTCTACTGGCCTGCTGCCGATATGACCATCAATGCTTTCCGTGCATACTTTGACTTAGACAGTAACACGGAAGTGAAGTGCTTCGTCCTGAACTTTGACGGAGAAAGCGAAGCGACTGGCGTAGCCTCCCTCTTATCCCCCCAAGGGGGGACGATTCACTCCCCCTTGGGTGAGACGGAGGGGGCTTTATGGTACTCCATTGACGGTCGCCGGTTGAGCAGTCAGCCGATGCAGCCGGGCCTCTACATCCATAATGGCCGCAAAGTAGTCATAAGGAATGAAAAATGAAAAGTGAAAAACTAATAACAAATACTAATCAACATTCTAACACAACGACATGACTAAGAAAGGAAAAGCCAGACTGGTGCTGGCAAGTTTAATGACCCTGTTCTGCTGGACAGCCTCTGCCACGGAATACATCACAGATGTGATGCTCGTCGGCGCGTATGCGCAAGCAGATTATAATAATCTGGTAGCCAGGTACACGTCCCAAGGTTGGAAAGCCACCAACTGGGACCTGAACCACGGCATTGCGTGGGGCAGTGGCGATGCTATCCTGCTGCTCTACAAGACGGCCGAAAGCAACGACGGCTACAACCACGAGTACATCACCGACTTCTACATCCAGAACCGCAGTGCCGCCAACACCAAAGAGACCCTGAACTACATGGGCCGCACCTACAACCTGGTGCCTGTCTCTGATGATAGCGACGACCACTTCAAGGGGCAATACGGTGATCTGAACAGCCACACCGGTGCCAGCACAGATCCTATACACCTTTACTATACCAAGGAGACCTTCGCCGACAACCGTGTCATCACCGGTATCACCTTCAACGACACCAAGAGCGGCGGCGTGGGCTGTGAGGGCAACACCAAGACGGGCTACGACCTGAACGCCGGCTGTTCCGACCTTACCTCGCAAGAGATTTATATGCACCTCACCACTGCTACGGTGCCGGTGAAGGACTGCTACATCTCCGAAGTCAAGCTGGTGGGGGCTGCCACAAGTGATGACTTGGACACTTATCTGAACCGGTACGCTGTAGATGGATGGAAGGCCATCGACTACGACCTGAACAAAGGCGTCAACTGGGGCGACGGTGAAGCCATCTACCTGCTCTACAAGACCACGATCAGCCCCGACGGCCTGAACCATGGTTATATCACCGACTTCTACATCCAGAACCGCAGTACCGCCAACACCGAGAGCCTGTTGTATTATGACAGCCGCACCTATCAAATTGTCCAATACGTGGGCAGCGACCACTTCGTAAGACAAATGGGTGACCTGAACAGCGGCACCGGCGCCAGCACAGAGCCCATTCACCTCTACTGCACCACTGACCGGTTCTACACCGACGGCCGCACCGTCAACGGCATCTACTTCAATGCCACCCAGAGCGGTGCGGTGGGGAAGGAGGGAGGCTCCACCGGCTTCGACCTGAACGCCGGCTGTTCCAACCTCACCTCGCAGAAAATCTACATGCACCTCACCACCGCATCCACCTACAGGAACTCTCCTACGCAGTCCTGTTTGGATCTATATGAAGCACAACCCAGAGGCTTCAAGGTGAAAGGATGGGCCTTCAACCCCGATGAGCCCGACGCAGAGCTTCCCGTCCGTGTGGAGATGAGAAACGCTGACAATCAAGTCTATCAAAACTATCACTTCACTACCAACATTCTGCGCGCTGATGTGAACGATACATATCACCTCACGGGTGAGCACGGATTCGACAATGAGTATTTCATTTCCAATATCCCGGCCGGCACCTATACCATCAGGGTCTTTGCCAGCAACCTGGCCGACGGAGAGAAACAGGTGGGCGGAGACAACACCCTGACCATCACCCGTAGCGAACCTCAGGGACACTTGGATGTCTTCGAACCCCTTCCCAGAGGCTTCAAGGTGCAGGGTTGGGCCTACGACCCGGACGATCCTACGGAATCCATACATATCAGTGTGACTGTGGCAAGAGAGAATCATACTGTGTACAAAATCGTGAACCTGACGACTGACGTATTGAGAGAGGATGTGAACAAGGCAAAAGGCATCACTGGCAATCACGGTTTCAGTGTGACGGTTCCCGTGGGTACCGGCAACTATACCGTGAGTGTGATGGCCTATGATAACACTTATGATTCTGATATTGGTTTGGGTGGTGATTATTCACTTTCCATCAGGGACCTGACGGGCAGCGGAACCGCCAGTAATCCATACGTCATCAGTAATGAAGATGACTGGAAACTCTTTGCCACCTTGGTGAAAGATGAGGCTAATTCCTTTAGCAACAAGACGGTGGCGCTGACCGCCGACGTGAGTGCTTCATGGGTGGTGGGCACCAGCGACCGTCCTTTCCAGGGAACGTTCGATGGCGGTGGCAATACCCTCACGGTCAATATAAACAGCACGGAGCCGGGCGCAGCACCGTTCCGTTATGTAGATGGGGCTACCATCAAGAATCTCAAAGTCGCCGGCACCGTCACTGGCGGCAATAACCACGCTTCCGGCCTCATCGGTTTCTGCAACGGCACCACCACCATCAGTGACTGCGTTGTTTCCGCCAATGTGGTGGGAACAGGTTATGCAGGCGGTCTCGTGGGTCACGGAGCGTCCAGCACACTCACCATCCAGAACTGTGGCTATGACGGCACCATCAGTGGTTTCAACGCCTTTGCCGGCGGCCTGGTGGGTTGGTGTGAAGACGCCACGCTGAACATCAGCAATAGTGTGTTCGCAGGTTCGTTCACGCCTTCGGGCAGCGGCAAGTACCATCCCATCGCCTGCAAGAACGCGCCCAAGACCCCAACGGCCAACGTCGCCTCCGATGTTTATTATAATAAGGATATCACTGCTACAGCCACTGACGACAATATCATCAGCGGTGCCGACGGCAAACCCGTGAGTACCACCTGCATCGACGGGTCGTGGGACTATCCTGTTAAAGGTGGCGACGGCCGTACTTATTATGTGATTCCTACAGGAAAAAGGTTGCCTTACTCCTACGGCTTTGAGAACGATAACTATCAAGTTGAAGGCTGGACAATCTCCTATGGACGTTGTTCTAACTTACCATATATATGGGAATTAGCGCCAGCTTATACTTGCGATGGCAGCATCTACTGTTTTGGCTTTAGTTATGCCCAATTTGATGACGTTTTCCTGCTAACACCAGAATTAGATGACCGGTCTGCCATAACCATGTCATTCTACTACCAAAACACAGATCCCGGACTTATTCCTGTAGTTTTCCAAGTAGGTTATTCATCTACAACCAAAGACCTCTCTGCTTTCAGTTGGGACGCAGAGATATCGTTCAGCACTCTTTATACGTGGCATAAATATGAAAGGACCTTTCCTAAAGGCACCAAATATATTGCCATAAAAAGTGACCCTAATAACGGGCGTTGGGGCGTGGATAATTTCCGTTTCACTGCCTGTACTGCTCCGTCCCCTGCCAGCATCAGCTTGACTGACCTGACCGACGAAAGTGCCATACTGACGTGGGGGGCCCCGGATGCGGATAAAGCCATCTTAGGTTATGCCTACCAATACAAGAAATCAAGCGATGCGGCCTGGACTGCTGAAATCCAGACAACAGCCACTTCCGCCACACTTAAAGACCTGTTGCCTAACACGGACTATTCTTTCCGTGTGAAAACCATTTATCAAGACGAGGAAAGTATTTACTTGCCCACAACATTTATAACAGGGTTGGGATTGCCTTATGAGATGGGCTTTGAGAACGGTTTGGAACGCTGGCGCGTGGTGAATACTGCTTCAACTACAGAAATACAGACGCGATACAAACATGAAGGAGAAAACAGTTTCAGATTCGACATCTATCATCACAACACAGGTGACCCCAATCAGTATCTGATTTCTCCCCGCTTTGGAGGAAGAACAAGTATGAAAGTTTCATTCTACCACAGAGCTTGGGGGACGGATGAACCAACACTTAAGGTAGGCTACTCCACAACAACCACCGACCCGGCCAACTTCACTTGGGTGAGTAATGTTTCTACAGCTTACAATCTGTGGAATCGAAGTGAGGTAACACTCCCTATCGGGACCAGGTATGTGGCCATAAAATTTGATTCTCCTACTGCAGATCATGTCGTCAGCGCCTTGGTAGATGATTTCTGTTTTGATGTATCTTCTTCTTATGCAAGTCCCACCGATCTTGCCATAAATAATGTGACTGACAAAAGTGTGATGGTGTCGTGGACACCGACAGCCTCTGCCACAGGCTATGCCTACCAATATAGAAAGCTTGGTGATACATCGTGGAGTACATTGACTGAGCAAAGCGCCACTTCTGTCAACCTGAGCGGCCTGCAGGCAAACACTGATTATGATTTCCGGGTGAGAGCCTTATATGCTGATGGTAACTATAGTAGTTTTACATCATTCAGGGTCGTAACCGATAATGTTCCTATCAGCCTGCCCTATACTGACGGCTTCGAGAACGGCATGGGCGGCTGGCGTCTGATAGGAGACCACGCTGATAACACTGCAATTAGTCCGTATGCAAAAAACAATGGAGACAACGGCTTCCAGATATATCAGTCTTTATACGTAGATCAATACCTCGTTTCTCCATGTTTGGACAGCAGTAATGGTGAACTGGCAGTATCGTTCCAATTCACTAGATCTGGTGGTGTTGATTATAGTGCCGGTTTTTATGTGGGATACTCCAAGACAACCAGAGACCTATCTGCCTTTAATTGGGGCGAAATGTACTTATGTGTCTATCCGGAATGGAATACTTACAACGGTTCTTTCCCTGCCGGTACCAAGTACATCGCCATCCGAGTTAAATCACAGAGCGAAATCATGTATTTGGATGACTTCAAGTTCACGTCGTATGCTCCTCCTGCAGTCCCCACGCAATTGGCTGTCTCTGATGTATTGGCCACGAAGGCAAAGATCTCTTGGAAAGGCCAAGACGCCGACAAATTCTATCTCCGCCTCCGGAAAACGACGTTCTTTGAGGATTTTGAAAACGGAATGGATCGATGGACGTTCAAGCGAGAAGGTGAAGGCGATGCATCCACCTACTGGCAGGTTCATAACTTGGTTCAAGAAGATCAAGGGCTGAAACCGCATAGCGGTTCGTGTGTGGCCATGGCCAAAACGTTCAATGAATCCTATGATCTTAATAACAAGGTAGATAACTGGCTCATCTCGCCCAAGGTATCCTTGGACGGTACCTTGAAGTTCTGGATGATGCAGTCTGGAAACTACAAGGAATACTTTGAGGTGCGGGTTTCTACCACCACCACAAGTGATATCAAGTCATTTTCCTGGTTTGTTGCACCTGAGTATAATGATAATTACCAGTGGTGTGAAGTATCTATTGACTTGAGTAGCCTCAAAGGGGCAGAAGGTTATATTGCTTTCCGCGTGTACGATAAAGATAAGTACTTCACGGCTATCGACGACATTAGCATCACTCAGGACGACGATTGGACTACTAACGAAACGACAGGGGAGAGCACGACAATCGTTGGACTGGAGCCCAACACCTCCTATGCGGTTCAAGTGGCTGGCTTCAAAGATATCTCTGCCAGCGATTGGTCCCTGACGAGTCTCTTCACCACTACCGGCGCGTCGGATATCACCCTTGCGGACAATGCCGACAACCGTGCAACGCTGATCAAGCATGACAAAAACCTGACGAATGTCACTCTTGCAGACCGCACGCTTTACAAGGACGGCCAGTGGAACACGCTCTGCCTGCCATTTGATTTGGCTGACTTAACAGGCACTCCATTAGAGGGAGCCATCGTGAAGACGTTGGCAGATGCATCCCTCATAGATGGCAAACTGACAATAGACTTCACCGACGGCACAATCAATGGTATTCTTGCCGGCTATCCGTTTATCGTGAAGTGGGAAAACGCCAGCGGAACCATCAGTAATCCTGTGTTCAATGGCGTCACCATCAGAGCCGTCTCTTCGTCACTCTCGACAGACTGCCTCTCCTTCGTCGGCCTTCACTCACCCCTCAGCATCAACGGAGAAGACCGCAGCATCCTCTACATCGGCAGTGGTAATAAACTGTACTATCCCAACGCCGCAATGACTATCGGCTCTTGCCGTGCCTACTTCCAACTGGCCGACGGCATCACAGTGGGAGATCCCGTGAATGGCATCAAGGAGTTCCAAGTGAACTTCGGCGAAGAAGGGGGAACGACAGGAGTAGCCTCCCTCTTATCCCCCCAAGGGGGGACGATTCACTCCCCCTTGGGAGAGACGGAGGGGGCTTTATGGTACTCCATTGACGGTCGCAAAATTGATGGTGAACCGATGAAGCGCGGACTTTACCTCGGCAAAGGCCGCAAAGTGGTCATAAAATAATGCTATTTTAGTTCATAAATACGTCACATTATAAATTATTTGAAGATTTTTTTGGCTTCTTGAAAGGAAAAATGTAACTTTGCAGCCGAAATCTGCAATAAAAAGCGACAAAAAGTATGAAAGGACGTAAAGTCCTTATCAAACAATCATCAACAAGGTTATAACAATAAAAGAAAAAGATACAATGAAAAAGGATTATCAGAAACCGGCAATGCTGGTCGTGAAGTTGCAACAACAGAGTATGTTGATGCAGAACTCGGTGATTACTGAAATCGACAACAACGCAGGACTTATTCCCGGCGGAGGTGGTTCAGGACCGGCACTGGCACCCGAACTGAACATCATCTTCGGAGGCTGGTCGCCCTTGGACGGCCTGCCTGAATAAAGGACAGTGTAAAATAAGCAGAGAAGACGACCACTTCTCGCTACTTCACCACTTCGGCGAAGAGCGGGAGGTGGTCGTCCACGTAGTGGGCAATGGCAGCAGTGATGTCTTCCTCGGACTCGACGAAGGCATCGTCCAAGTCATCAAATGCGGGGTATTGTTCGTAAAGTGCCATGAACTCCTCGTCGGTGCAGGGACGAGTGAGTGCCTCGGCGTGTTGCTCGTAAAGCTTGCGACCGCTGTAGATGAGACGGGAGAACTCGTGCAGTACTTCGGTATCTTGCCTTTCGCCCCAGAGGCGCATGGCTTTGGCGAAGGGATTGAGGAAGATGAAGGGCCCGAGTCCGTTGTGAATCAACTGGATGAAGCCTCCATCCATCACTTCTTCCCGAAGCATGTGGTAGGCTAAGAGGGTGATTTGTTCACCGGTGAGCAGGGGCATTGTCTGTGCATCCAGTGTTCCGCCCACGCTGTCCAGCAGCCGTTGGTAGAACAAGTCCAGGAATGCATCCATCCCTTTTCCCGCTGCAGCAATAATGTCTTTTTCTGGAATCTGAACCATAGGTTTAGTTTAAAGTTTAGTGTTGGATGTGGGGCTTTTGGCGGCGGGCTTCCTCAAAGGAGACGAGTGGCGTGGAAGAAGCTGCCTCGTCACGGAGGGCAGCCTGTTCCTCTTGCAGCTGGGCTTGGGCAGAGGTGGCAGTTTCGGGATTGAGGAACTGTGCAGCCACGGGCGCGTTCTGCGAGGCGTCTTTCACATGGATGACGGGACCGCCATAGACGGGGGCGATTTTCAATGCCGTGTGAAGGCGGGACGTGGTGGCACCACCAATGAGGACGGGAACGTGAATGCCCGCTTCCTTGAGGAGGCGAACGGTGTTCACCATCTCTTCCAAGGAAGGAGTGATGAGACCGGAGAGACCGATAATGTCGGGTTTCACTTCCAAGGCTTTCTGAACGATGACTTCGGCAGGAACCATCACGCCAAGATCGATAATTTCATAACCGTTACAGGCCATCACGACAGAGACGATGTTTTTTCCGATGTCGTGGACGTCGCCTTTTACGGTGGCCACGAGGACACGGGGAGATTTGATGGAGTGGCCGGTCTTTCCGGATTTTCCGGATATTCCGGAGTTTCCGGAGTCCTGGGCGGCCTTCTGAGCTTCAATGTGGGGCTGAAGAATTTCCACGGCACGTTTCATGGTGCGTGCAGTTTTCACGACTTGGGGAAGGAACATCTTTCCCTCACCGAAGAGCTGACCGACGAGGTTCATACCTTCCATCAAGGGACCTTCGATGATATCCACTGCACGGGGATACTGAGTGAGTGCCTCGGCAAGGTCTGTTTCCAAGGTGTCTGTGATGCCTCGGCGCAGGGCGGTGATGAGGCGGGTGGACACAGAAGGAACGGAAGAATCGGAAGAAACGGAAGAATCGGAAGAAACGGAAGGAGCGGGAGTCTCCGCCGTTGAAATGTCTTCTGCTAACTCCGTCAACCGTTCTGCTGCATCTTCTCTGCGGGCGAGGATGGCGTCTTCAATGATGGAGAGCTGGTCTGCGGGCAGGTCGGCGTAGGTGACGCGGGTTGCGGGATTGACGATGGCCATATCCATTCCTGCCTGACGGGCGTGGAAGAGGAAGACGGCGTGCATCGCCTCGCGAATGTAGTTATTACCGCGGAAGGAGAAGCTGAGGTTGGAGACACCGCCACTGACGTGAGCACCGGGCAGGTTCTCCTTGATCCATGCGGTGGCACGGATGAAGTCAAGGGCGTAGCGGTCGTGCTCAGGCATACCTGTGGCGATGGAGAGTATATTGGGGTCAAATATGATGTCTGCGGGCGGGAAGCCAGCCTGTTCGGTCAAGAGACGGTAGGCGCGCTGGCAGATGGCGATGCGTCGCTCGTAGGTGGTGGCCTGACCTTCCTCGTCGAAAGCCATCACAATGACGGCGGCACCGAGGCGGCGAATCTCGCGGGCGTGGGAGAGGAAAGGCTCTTCACCTTCTTTCAAGGAGATGCTGTTCACGATTGCCTTGCCCTGAATGCAGCGGAGGGCGGCACGGATGACTTCCCAGTTGGAGGAATCAATCATAAATGGCACGCGGCAGATATCCGGCTCGGCAGCAAGGAGGTTGAGGAAGTGGCACATCTCGGTGCGGGTGTCCAAAAGACCGTCGTCCAGATTGATGTCCAGAACCATTGCGCCGTCTTCCACTTGCTGACGGGCGATGGAGAGGGCTTCATCATAGGCCTTCTCCTTGATAAGTCGGAGGAACTTGCGGGAGCCGGCCACGTTACAGCGCTCACCGACGTTAATGAAACCTACTTCGGGCGTGAGGAAGAGGGGTTCGAGGCCGGAGAGGGAAAGGGTAATGGATAATGGAAAATGTAAAATGGACAATGGAGCGCTCGGCTTCACACTTGAAGAAGGGACATTGGAATCATTGTTTGCTGACGGAGAGAGGGCCTCGACTGTTTGTTTGATGGCACGGATGTGTTCATCAGTGGTGCCGCAGCAGCCGCCAATAATGTTGACGAGTCCTTCGGTGAGGAAAGGACGGATGTGTTCTGCCATCAAAGCGGGCGTTTCCTCATACTGACCGAGCTGGTTGGGGAGGCCGGCGTTGGGATAGGCGGAGATGAAGGGGCGGGATTCGGCGGCCGAACCGCCGAACACTCCGGGGGTGCTGACGGGAGAGGTGACTGGGGTGCTGTTGGGGGAGGTGACGGGGGAGATGGCGGCGCGGAGGCGGCGGAGGTGGGGAAGCATATCTTCTGCACCGAAGGAGCAGTTGAGACCGACGCTGAGGAGGTTGGCGTGGGAGACAGAGACGAGGAATGCGTCAAGAGTCTGGCCACTGAGCGTGCGGCCGGCAGCATCACTGATGGTGACGGAAAGCATAATGGGGATGCGACGGCCGGTGGCTTGCATGGCTTCCTCGGAAGCGTAAATCGCGGCTTTGGCATTGAGGGTGTCAAAGATGGTCTCTATGAGGAATGCATCCACGCCGCCTTCGATGAGAGCAGTCATCTGTTCTGTGTAGGCGGCAGCGAGGTCGTCGAAGGTGAGGCTGCGAAGGGCTGGGTCGCTGACGTCGGGGCTCATGGAGAGGGCCTTGTTGGTGGGACCGATGGAGCCGACGACGAAGCGGGGAGAGGAGGAGAAACCCTCGGGAGAGCCAGAGGGAACGGTAACAAAAGAGGAAACGGCCTGACGGGCGAGGCGGGCGGCGGCGAGATTGATGTCACGGACGAGGTGCTCGCAGTGGTAGTCGGTCAGGGAGATGCGCTGGGCGTTGAAGGTGTTGGTCTCTATAATGTCTGCACCGGCAGCCAGGTAACGGCGATGAATATCCAGGATAACCTCTGGATGGGAGAGACAGAGGAGGTCGCTGACAGCCTCGCGATAGCCGTAGGACTGGACCATGGTTCCCATGGCGCCGTCAAGGATGAGAGGACGTTTGGCAGTGGCGAGAGCTGTTGCGAGGGGGGATGAGGAGGTGTGGGGCGTCGTGTTCATTGGACGAAGAAAGCCTGCAAGGAGAACTTGCAGGCACTAAAAGTTGTGCTTGAATTGACGGTCAATAGCGCGGCGGTCTTCCTTTTCCTTGAGCGTCTCGCGCTTGTCGAAGGAGTGTTTACCGCGAGCGAGATAGATGTCCAGTTTGGCACGGCCGTTCTCGTCGATGAAAAGGAGTGTGGGGACGATGGTGAAGCCGGGGCTCTTGGTGCTCTGCTGGAGGCGATGGATCTCACGGCGATTGAGGAGGAGTTTGCGGTCACGGCGGGCGGCGTGGTTGTTGTAGGTGCCGTAGAAGTACTGGGCGATATTCATGTTCTTGACCCAAACTTCACCGCCAACGATGGCGCAATAAGTATCCACCAAACTGGCCTTACCAAGGCGGATGCTCTTGATTTCGGTGCCAGTGAGGACGAGCCCTGCGGTGTATTTCTCCATCAGGTAATAGTCAAACTCGGCCTTGCGGTTCTTGATGTTGATGGTCTTTTGCTTTTCTTTTGCCATATCATTGAAAGCCCCCTCCCGACCTCCCCCAAGGGGGAGGGGCTTCAAAAGGAAACGAAACCCCTCCCCCTTGGGGGAGGTCGGGAGGGGACATTAGCGTTGTTCTCTATCAGTCTTGGCTGTAGGCCACCATCTTGATGGCGGTGATGGCACACTCGTCTCCCTTGTTGCCAAGGACTCCTCCGCAGCGTGCTTCGGCCTGATCGGCGTTGTTACAGGTGAGGAGCCCATAGATGACGGGGATTTCAGCTCGGGCATTAAGGTCAGCCAGTCCCTGTGTGGTGCCCTGACAGATGTAGTCAAAGTGGGGTGTGTCCCCGCGGATGACGCAACCGATGGCGATAACGGCGTCCAGTTCCTCGTTTTCCATCATCCAAGCGGCGCCATAGACAAGCTCAAAGCTGCCAGGCACGTGCTTGATGATGAGGTCTTCCTCCCGAGCACCGTGACGGGTGAGGGTGTTGATGGCGCCCTCTGCCATCGCGTAGGTGAAACGGTCGTTCCAGTCTGCGACGACGATGCCAATCTTCATGCCTTCTGCCGAGGGAACGGTGGAGGCATCGTAGGAGGAGAGATTATGGAAGGCGGTAGCCATAGATACCTTTATTATTTTACGCGCTCGATGTAACGGTCAATATCCTGGAAGGCCATGGAGTTGACATACTTGGTCTTCACTTCCTTGTACAGCTCCAGAGCTTTCTCGGGCTTACCGGCAGCCTCGTAGAGTTCACCTGCCTGGATGAGGTAGATGGGAGAGAGGCTGGCGTTGTCGGCCATCTTGGCAGCCTTGATGAGGGTGCTGATGGCCTTGTCGTTCTGTCCGAGGTTGGCATAAACGTTGCCAAGCATGCCAAGTGCAGCGGGAGACACCATCACGTCGTCCTGGAGGGAGAACTTCTCCAACTCTGCCTTTGCTTCCTCAAACTTCTGGGTCTGAGCGTAGCAAATACCTGCATAGAGGTGAGCGAGGTTACCGGCTTTGGTGCTTCCGAACTCATCGGCAACCTTGAGGAAACCGACGCAGCCCTGGCCGTCACCGTTGAGTGCCTTCTCATAGTTGTCGCTGTTGAAATAGCTTTCACAGAGAGCGATGGCCTCGTTGGCCTTCTGGATCTTCGGATTGCGGATGAGTTGGACATAGCCAATCCATGCAGCAGCGATGACGACGATGGCGATGATGCCATAGAGGATGTGTTTTTGGTACTTCTCGATAAACGCTTCAGTAGCGGTCACGGCCTCGATGTTTTCTACAGCCGGCTGGTTTTGTTTTTTTGCCATTGTTATTGTTGTTTTTATTGTTATTGTTCGTTCAAAAATGCCCTCGGGTGGCAGAATATGCCCAAAAAGCGCCGCAAAATTACTTAAATTCTTTGGGACGTTCAACTTTTTGCGCAATTATTTCGTTTTTTAAGCGAGAAAACGTACATTTGCACCCGTTTTTGAGGACAATCGTGCATGATTCTACGTCAAATATCCATCTTAAACTACAAAAACATCACTCAGGCGGAGCTTCAGTTGTCTCCCAAGATGAACTGCTTCATCGGACAGAACGGTGAAGGAAAGACAAATGTGCTGGATGCGGTGCATTTCCTCTCGCTGTGCAAGAGTATGACGACCAGTCAGGATTCCCTCTGCATCCGTCACGGGGAGGACTTGGCAGTGCTGCAAGGTCAGTACGAACGAGAAGACGGCGTGACGGAAGACATCTCATTGGGCATGAAACGCGGCCAGAAGAAAGTGCTGAAGCGCAACCAGAAGGCCTACCAGCGCATGGCAGAGCACATCGGGCTGATCCCGTTGGTGGTCGTCTCACCGCTGGACCAGATGCTGATTGCCGGAGGCAGTGAAGAACGGCGCCGGTTTATGGATGTGGTGCTCTCGCAGACCAATCGTCCCTACTTGGAGGCGCTGATGAACTACAACAAGGCACTGGCTCAGCGCAACGCGCTCCTCAAGCAGGAAGACCCGGCGCCGGATGCCGAACTGCTGAGTCTGTGGGAAGAAGAGATGGCGAGCCACGGGCAGCTCATCTATGAGACGCGGGCGCAGTATGTGTCAGAATTTATGCCGTTGTTCCAGCAGTTCTACAGTCGCATCAGTCAGGGACGGGAGCAGGTGGAACTGACGTATGTCTCTCATGCTCAGCGCGGTCCCCTCTTGGAGGTCATCCAGCGGGACCGGCACAAGGACTTGGCTGTGGGCTATTCACTGCACGGCACCCACAAGGACGATCTGGAAATGACACTCGGTGGTTTCCCCATCAAAAGGGAGGGTTCCCAGGGGCAGAACAAGACGTTCCTGATAGCCCTGAAGCTGGCACAGTTTGACTTCCTGCGCCGCACGGGCAGCCGGACGACACCGTTGCTGCTCCTGGACGACATCTTCGACAAGTTGGACGCCGAGCGGGTGGAACAGATTGTGAGACTGGTCTCAGAAGCGGACTTCGGACAGATTTTCATCACCGACACCAACCGCGATCACCTGGACCAAATCCTGAAAAGGATGGGCGGAGACTACCGGTTGTTCCACGTAAAAGGAGGGGAGGTACAGTCATGAGAAAACAACAGGCAGAAAAGATAGACAATGTCGTGCACCGTTTCCTGCGAGAAGAGGGGCTGGAGACGCCCTACAATGAATACCGTCTGGTGCAAGCGTGGCCGGAGGTGATGGGGCAGGGAATCGCCAACTACACGGGCAACTTGGAAATCCGCAACCGTGTGCTCTATGTGCGTTTGAAGTCCTCGGTGATTCGTCAGGAGTTATCGATGAATCGTAAAGTGTTGGTTCAGAAGTTGAACCAACACGTGGGAGCACAGGTGATTGAGAATATCATCTTCCACTGAGCGAGCCGGCATCAGCAGATAACCTCATCCATTTTGACGTCGTGAGGTTCGGCAGGTAAATCCGGCAGCAGCTGAAACGGCCAGCATAGACCAATTAAATAAGGTACGCGCGCGCGTGAGAGCAGTCGGTCATAATATCCCCGACCGCGTCCCAAGCGGAGACCTCCAGCCGTGAAAGCCACGCCAGGAATCACCGCGAGGTCAATCGTCGCGAAATCTGTGACGGCAGTGCCCGTGGGTTCCTGAATGTGAAAGGCGCCCTCTGCCAACTGACTTCCTTCCTGATATTCACGGAGTTCCAGTTCGTCGCCCACCACCACGGGCAGCAACACTCGCTTGCCTTGCCGGATGGCCTCGGGAATGAGGTCGTGGGTACAGACTTCATCGGGCAGGGAGTGATACAGCAGCACCGTGTGGGCCTGCTGCCACTGCGCCGTCTGCTGCAGCCGTTCAATGGCGGCACGGGAGAGTTCTGCCCGCTGCTCCTGCGGACACAAGCCCTTGCGGCGGCGTATTTCAGCACGAATTTCCTTCTTGTCCATATTCTCTCGAGGGTTCTCTTATTGGATGCTTGCTGTCTCATTGGTGAGACTCGTTTGTCTCAACGGTGAGACAAGACAGTCTCAATAGTGAGACAAGCCTGTCTCATTAATGAGACAACTCTGTCTCACCAATGAGACAAGTTCATGCGTCAAGACGCACAAGGCGAGTCGGCAGGACGGCGGGACGCGCCTCGCCAGCCGCAGGGTGCACTGTGCCTGCTGTCTGCTGCCAAGCTGCCACTTTCTTGTCATCTTTCTTGTCGGCCTCTTCAGGCGCTTTGGGGAATGACTCTCCTGCCTTGAACAGTTCGATGGCCCGGAGGATGGCGGGGTCTTCTTCACTAAGGTACTGCAGGCGAGCAGACTGATCCTGAGCGTCATAGATAATGTTGCTGATCAGGTTGCGTTCAAAGAGCGGAGCGCTGCGCTGGAGCATCAGGTTGCGGCGCCGCAAGCCGTGTTCCTCGGCATAGCGGGCGAATCGCTCAGTGAGGTTCTGACGACGGAGCCACTTGGTCAATTCTTCCACCGAGGTGAGGCGGTTCAACTGCTGGCGGTTCTGGTCGGTGAAGAGGAAGGCGTACTGGATGGTCAGTCCTGTATAGACAGCCTCTTTATAGTAAGAGGTATAGAGCGTGGTGTCTTCCGGGATGAAGATATCCGGCATGATGCCACCGCCTCCAAAAACGGTGCGTCCGAGACGGGTCTTGTACTCGGGACCATCCTGATGAATGCTGTCTGCCGAGAAGAACTCGCCGCGTTCGTAGCGGGCCATGAGGTCGTTCTCATACTCCTCACCGTGCCCTTTCACGTAGGGCTTCTGGATGCAGCGGCCAGAAGGCGTGTAGTAGCGGGCTATGGTCAACCGGACGATGCTACCGTCCTTGAACTCAATGGGTTGCTGCACCAGTCCCTTGCCAAATGAACGTCGCCCGATAATGGTTCCGCGGTCGTTGTCTTGAACTGCTCCTGCAAAGATTTCTGAAGCCGAAGCCGAACCCTCGTCCAGCAGGACAATCAGCGGTAGTTTCTGGAATGCTCCTCGACCGTCGGTCCGGTATTCTTCACGCGGTGACTTGCGGCCTTCGGTATAGACAATGAGCTGATGATCTGGCAGGAACTCATTCACCATCTGGATGGCCGTCTGCATATAGCCGCCGCGATTGCCTCGCAGATCAATGATGAGCTGTTCCATGCCCTGCATACTCAGTTGGGCCAGCGCCACGAGCATCTCCGGATAGGTGTTTTCGCCGAAGCTCTCGATGGAGATGTAACCGGTGTGATCGCTGAGCATGAAGTAACTATCCACGCTCTCCACGGGGACGTCACCGCGCACGACCACAAAGGAAAGCGGTTCCTTGTGCCCGTGACGGTGGATGGTGAGCCGGACCTTTGAGTTCTTGGGACCGCGCAACCGCTTCATAATGGCCCTGTTCTCCATTCCGATGAGCGAGCTGTCGTCGGCTGCCACAATGCGGTCTCCGGCCAGGATGCCCACTTTCTCCGACGGGCCTCCCTTGATGACATTCATCACGTTGACGGTGTCCTTCTGCACCGTGAACCGCACGCCAATTCCAGAGAAACTGCCGCGCAAGTCTTCCACGCTTTCCTCTGCGTCGGCGGCACCGATGTAACTACTGTGAGGATCCAGCTCGGAGAGGATTTGCGGCATGGCATCTTCCACGAGGTTGTTCATATTGACCGTGTCAACATAGTTATTGTCAATGATTTGCAACAGGTAGTTGAGTTTGTTGCTGCCTGTGTTGATGATGTTCAGGCGATTACCCGAGAAGTGATTGGAATAGAATGCCCCGATGGCAATGCCTGCGATCACGGAGACAGCCAGGAGAAGGGGAACGAGACGGGATTTGGTGTTCATTGTGAAAGGGTTATCTTTATTCGTATCCGGGAATGGGGAGACACTGGACTTCGATTCCGGCACGGCGGAGCAGGTCCACGCCGTCTGTCAGACGGTACTCGCGGGCATAAATGACGCGACGGATACCGGATTGGATGATGAGTTTGGCACACTCTATGCACGGAGAATCAGTGACATAGAGTGTGGCGCCTTCGGAGTTGTTGCCTGAGCGGGCAATCTTTGTGATGGCGTTGGCCTCGGCATGGAGAACGTAGGATTTGGTGACGTTGTTCTCGTCCTCGCAGATGTTTTCAAATCCGGAGGGCGTGCCGTTGTAACCGTCGGAGATAATCATCTTGTCCTTGACGACAAGTGCTCCCACCTGTCGGCGGATGCAGTAGCTGTTCTCACTCCAAATGCGTGCCATGCGCAAGTAGCGCTGGTCAAGAACCGATTTGTTCTTATTTGAATTGTGGGTTTCTGTTGTTTCCATTATTTATTTGATACCGTTTCTTTTGAGTAAAGCGTCAATTGTTGGTTCACCACCACGGAAGCGGCGGTAAAGGGTCATCGGGTGTTCGGTGCCGCCGCGGGAGAGGATGCAGTCACGGAAGCGCTGTGCCGTCTCGCGATCGAAAATGCCAGCCTGCTGGAAGACAGAGAATGCATCGGCGTCCAGCACCTCGGCCCACTTATAACTGTAATAACCAGCGGAATAGCCGCCAGACATGATGTGGCTGAACTGTACTGTCATACAAGTTCCCGGCACCGGGTCGAAGAGCTGTGCACGGCTCCAAGCGCGGTTCTCAAACTCTTGAAGATCACCCTCAAAGGGCTGCTCCAACGTGTAGAATGCCAAGTCCAAGAGGCAGAAACTGACTTGCCGGATGCAGGCGTAGGCCACGTTGAAGTTGCGGCTCTGCACGATGCGGTCCAGCAGTTCCTGCGGGATAGGCTCGCCAGTCTGATAGTGACGGGCGAAGGTGTTGAGGAAAGCCGGCTCCACTGCAAAGTTCTCCATGAACTGCGAGGGCAGTTCCACGAAGTCCCAATAGACGTTCGTGCCGGAGAGTGCGGCAAAGCGCGTGTTGGCAAAGATGCCGTGCAGGGCGTGTCCGAATTCGTGGAGGAAGGTCTCCACCTCTCCCAGCGTCAACAGTGCGGGCTTGGTCTCTGTGGGCTTGGTGAAGTTCATCACCAAGGAGACGTGAGGACGGCTGTTGCCGTCTTCCTTGCTGATCCACTGGTCTTTATAGGATGTCATCCAGGCACCGGCCTGTTTGCTGCTGCGGGGGAAGAAGTCGGTGTAAAGGACTGCAAGGAACGTTCCGTCTTCGTCCAGCACCTCGTAGGCAGTGACGTCGGGGTGATAGACGGGAATTTCCTTGTTCTCGCGGAAGGTGATGCCGTAAAGTTTGGTGGCCAGACCGAAGACGCCCTCCTTGACACGAGCCAGCTCGAAGTAGGGTCGGAGCATTTCTGCATCGATATTGAAACGTTGCATCTTCAGTTTGTGACCGTAATAGGAGAAGTCCCAAGGCATTAGTTGGAAGTCTTGACCCTGTTGTAGGCGAGCGAGGTCAGCAATCTCCTGCATCTCACGGCGGGCCGGTTCCATGTAGGCCTCCAAGAGCTGATCCATCAGTCGGTTCACGTTTTCCACGGATTCTGCCATGCGGTTCTTCAGGACATAATCGGCGTGACAGCGGTAACCAAGCAGTTGTGCCCGCTCCAGGCGCAGGTTGACGATGCGACGGACAATCTCTGTGTTGTTGAACTCGTCTGCTTTGATGCAGATGGTGTTCTTGGCCAAATACATCTGACGGCGGAGCTCGCGGTCGTCAGCGTAGGTCATGAAGGGACCGTAGGACGGGGCGTGCAGGGTGAAGAGCCAGCCCTCTTTACCGGCTTCCTTTGCTGCCAATGCTGCTGCCTCACGGGACGAATCGGGCAGACCGTTCAACTGCTGCTCGTCGGTAATATGGAGTTGGAAGGCGTTGGTATCCTTTAAGTTATTCTGTGAGAATTGAAGCGTCAGTTGAGCCAGCTCGGCGTTGATTTCACGGAGGCGGTTCTTGTGCTCCTCGTCCAATGCTGCGCCGGCACGGATGAACCCGTCGTAGGATTTCTCTAACAGGGTCTCTTCCTCGGGAGTGAGTGATCCGTGATTCTCATAGACCGCCTTCACGCGCTGGAAGAAGCGCGGGTTGAACATGATATTGTTGGCGTGCTCTGTAAGAATCGGCGACATCTTTTGTGCCAGCGCATCCATCTCATCGTTGGTCTGGGCAGAGAGCAAGTTGAAGAAGACCTTTGTGACGCGCTCCAGCAGGTCGTCGGGTGAGGTCACCGCCACGGTGTTGTCAAAGGACGGAGCCTCGGGGTTGTCCAGGATGCCCTGGATGAAAGCGTCGTCCTGACGGATGCCTTCTAGCATCGCCGGCTCATAATCCTCCAAGCGGATCTGGTCAAAGGGCGCCGTCTCGTGGGGCGTGGCGTAGTGTTTGGTATAAAAGGGATTCTGACGTTCCAAAATGTTGATATTTTGTGATTTAGCTATTGGTGATGGTGGCAGTGCTCGTGAGCAGGAGCTCGAAGGCAGGGATATCAATGAGACGCCGCTCGGTGGTGAGCAAGTGCTTGTCTTTCAGGTTCTGAAGGGCTCGTGCTACATAACGGTAGTCCTCTCTGAGATAGCTTCCGAGCACACGCTGGGAGATGTTGAACCGCTTGTGACCGGCAGGACGGGTCAGGTGACGTCGCATGAAATCAATAATGAGACCTTCCAGCGTGGTAGCTGGTGGCAACCAGTTCAACTGATCCCGACGCACTGCGGAGGTGGTCAATAAGTTGAGGACGTTCAGACGGAAGACCTCAAAGTAGCTGATGAAAGCAGCCACGGTGCGCTTATTTAAATAAAGTACGCGCGTGGGAGTGAGGGCCGTGACCGTCTGACGATGGGTGCGGGTGCTTCCATACAGTACGTCCATTCCCAAGACCATCTGTCCAGACAACTCTTCATCCACGCTCCAGCGGTTGTCTGCCGAGGCGGTGCGTGCATTGATGGTGCCGCTGATGATGAAAGTCAGTCCCGTGCACTGCTGTCCCTGCTGCAACAAGACATCGCCCTCCGCAACGGTTTCGAACTGCAAGCGGGTCGATTCCAGGATGCGGGTGAGATCCGAGTGACTGAGTCCCTGAAAAAGAGGCAGTCCAAGGATGGTATCATACATCGTTTGCTCCATTTTTGCTCTATTTGCGGAGCAAAAGTAGTCATTTGGAGGCTCAAAAGCAAACTTTTTGCCGCTTTTTTAGACAATTTAAGGGAAAAAGGCTTGAAGGTTGAAGGATTATACCTATCTTTGCCCCGAAAAATGAAACAAAAGCATACTTATGAAGCATTTTTTACCCCTTTTTGCCATCATTTGTGGCGCCTTTTTGATGCCTGCTGAAATGTCAGCACAAGACGATGTCAACACCTCCGACACCGTGTTTGTTCAGCTGAAAGACGGAAGTCTCTATATTATTCCCCGTGACCTGTTGGCCGATATCTCCGAAGTGGATGACTCCCTCGTCGTCACGGGTGTGAACGGACAGACCATCAGCTATCCTCTCGACAGCATCCTCTTCTGGAACCATCAGCTCCAGATTAAGGAACCCGTTATCACTTCCTTCAAATTCAATGACAAGTTCAACCATAACCTCATAGCAGATGTTGACTGCGAGATTGTGGGGAATCATATCAGCGGCACCTCACCCAGCATCACCAAATGGCTGACGCCTTCCATCAAGCTCTCCGACAAGCGCGCTCACGTCTATACAGAAGACTTCACACGAGTCATCAGTAAAGTGACGCCCGTGGATTTTGACCGCAAGAGAACGCTCACCGTGGCCTATCCGAATATCAAGACTTTCAAGGAGATAGAAGTCAAGCCTGCTGAAATCGATGCCGTGGATACCATCCTCACCGCCATCGAGCTCACAGAAGAAATGCTCTCTACCAATGCTCCCACCAACTATCCCGACCGTGAGGGACTGGACAAAATCATTGACGATGACCCCGGTACATTCTTCCATTCTACCTGGGGCAGCGGTGCATACGAGAAACTGCCGGAAGATCAGAATGCCTTCATCGAAATCACCTTGCCAGAGGCTGTGCATAACTTGCAGTATGTCATTACGAACCGCTCCGACACAGGGGCCCGCTCTCCAAGAGAACTGGTCCTGCAAGTCAGCACGGATGGAGAGACGTGGGAAGATGTTAACATCTTCTCCGAAGAGAATGGACTGGATACTTCACAAGGTGCCACGAACACCTCGGAAGTCATTGAGTTCAAGGAGCCTTACAGCCGTTTCCGCCTGGTGCAGACGTCTGCCACCTATAAGAATTACTTCTGCGTCGCAGAGCTGAAGCTCTATGAAGTGACCCTGGATGAACATGAGGGCACTCCTGCTGAATACGCCTACGTACTGGTTCCTTTTGGCCATGAGTATGAGGCAGAAATAGACTTCCTGGTGGATGAGGTGGAAAACGTGCCCACAGTCTCCATTGATTTGAATGGTTATGACTATGTGTACAGCAAGACAGAATACATCCCGGCCACCATTACGATTGACGGAGCTGGTCTTTTCCCGTCTATGGAAGCCACGCCAGTTGAGATCAAGGGACGAGGCAATTCCAGTTGGAGCAGCAATTCGTACTCTAAGAATCCCTATCGTCTGAAGTTTGAAGAGAAGCAGAAGCCATTAGGATTGAAGAAGGGTAGGAGTTGGGTCCTTCTGAGCAACCGTCAACGCGGTTCCATGCTGTCCAACGCCATCGGTATGCAGGTGGCAGGAATGGCTCAAGCTGATGGTGCCAACCATATCATTCCTGTGGAACTTTATATGAACGGGGAATACTGGGGCAGTTACAACTTCACAGAGAAGGTGGGACTCTCCAATAACAGTATTGACATCGAAGACGAGACCTATGCCTGCCTCATTGAACTGGACTCTTATTATGACGAGGTCTATAAATTCAAGACCAAACCCTACAGCATTCCCGTCAATGTGAAAGAGCCCGACTTCTCAGAAACCACAGAATGGGGTTGGGAAGATATCAAAGTACGCATGGACACTCTTGCCTACCGTGTGCAGAAAGGCATGGATATCGATGATATCGTGGATGTGGAATCCATGGCCCGTTTCCTGATGACCAATGAGCTGATTCTGAACTATGAACTGATGCACCCGAAGAGTACCTACATGTATTGTGAAGATGTGCTGGAGGACACTTGCAAGTTGAAGTTCGGCCCCGTGTGGGATCTGGATTGGGCATACGGTTACGAGGGCGCACACAATTACTACCAGAGTGAAGCCACTGCCAACTTCTGGTCTGGCAAGAGCATGGAAGCCACCACTTTCCTGAAACGACTGCGCCAGAACACGGGTGAGGCTGTGGATCGCGCCATGTATAAGGTCTGGACACGTTTCATGCGTCTGCATTTCCAGGCTTTGCTGGACTTCGTGGATGAATACTACGCCTACGCCCGTCCTTCCTTGGAGAATAACAATAATATCCAATTCTCGACGTGGTCCTGGTGGGGATCACAAGATGTGGACAAGGACTATACTGATTATGAACAGAACGCCAAGCAGGCTCGTGCTTGGTTGGCCAAGCGTGCGCCATACGCCTACGCCAAACTGACGCCCTACGAGATGTCAGATGAGGAAATCTTTGGTTACTCAGAAGCAGAAGGCGCTGCTGAAACAGACCCATACATCATTGATGTTGTGAAGCACCCCATGCTCTCCGACCAGCCCACACGCTTCAACGTTTATGATCTCAACGGTGTCTTGCTGAAATCCGGTGCCACGTATGACACCTTCCGCAATGGCCTCCGTCCGGGTCTCTATATTGTCAACGGCCGGAAGGTCCTGATTGACTGATAATCAGATAAAGAGGAAGCCGAGGCAAAAGCCCCGGCTTCCTCTTTGTCTGATAAAACTAATCCCAGATTATTTACTCGTCCCAGGCGTCACCACAACTATCCAGGATTTCCTTCACACGGGCGGCTTGGTTGCTGCCGCCACCGAAGCCAATCTCAGGGTTGCTAATGATGGAGGTGACAGTGCTACTCTGTGAAATCATTCTCTCTAAGGCCACGCGCACCACGGAGGTTGCGGGCTGCTGATATGCTTGTTTTTTCATTGCTATTTACTTTACTACGACTTTTATACCTTTATTAATATATACGCCTGCGCGTGTGGGTTTGCTGTCGAGACGGCGACCATCGAGGGTAAACCAAGCGCCAGCTGCCTCTCTCCCTGATGGGAGGGATACGAGGGTGGGGCTGTCGTCTCCGAGGTTGAGGTTGAAACCTTTGATTCCGTTGGCAGTCCCCACTTCGAGACCTTCGAGCTGGAAGTACCCGCGTTGGGCATTGATAACGGCATCCGCAAGCGGATAGTACAACTTGTTTTCAGCGCCCACGAACAGCTTCGTTTTGTCATCTTCAGTGAAGGTTGTGGCGGAGCGGGTTCCAGTGAAAGCGATGCTCTTACCGTCGCCCAGGTCACAGGTCACGTCGTGCGAAGTAAAGTCAAGGATGACGGCGGTGAAGGTTGGTTCGGCGATATCAGAGGTGGTGGAAGCGTTGTTATTGTCGTTGTTTGCGTAGTACCGGATGTACGGATCGGGCTTGTCCCAACGTATAATATAAGGTACGCCAGCGTCAATACTGGTGATAGCGCCTTTTGCCGTGAAGTTCAGCGTTAGCGTGCCGTTCTCGAACGAGGCGCTGCTGAGGGTGCGGATGTCGGCATCTGGCAGCGTGGCGTCCATCTGCTCGGCACTGAGTGCGAAGGGCAGGCAGAGGGTGTTCCAGTCACCGTCTCTCCAGAGGGCGCGACTCTCGAGTTTTATTGTTACAAAGTCGCCGCTATTAAGGAAAATACTCCCCTTGCCATCCTCTTTCAAAGCGCTGTATGAAGGCATCGAGTAGAACTTGCCGCCATATTCGATGCAATGGTATTTGTATGACTTGGTGAAGCCATAGTCTCCCACCACATCCTCATAGACATTGGCGGGACGGGTGTCGAGGGGATAGGCCTTACGTGCCTCCTGCTCCTTGCCAAGGGGCTCGGTGAAGTAGGAATTCGTGATGTCGATGACACAATAAGGATAGTCTGGTATTCCGCGAATGATGGTGCTGCATTCTGTGGCATCCAGGGCGTATTTGCCGTCGGGGATGGCAGCAGGAGCATAGAGACAGTCATGGATGGTAGCCTCGGTGGTATAGCCCAGGTGGCCATCGTTCCATCCGACGAGGCCGCCGCAGGAATTGGTGAGGTCCGCAGCGGTGCAGCAGATGACGCCGTCGAACACGCAGCCTGTCAGTTTGCTTTCATAGCCTAAGGCATCGAGGATGCCCACCAGTCCGCCGTGTGTGCCGTCGCCCTGGACGGAGCTGATGATGGTGACGCTGCTGGCGCAGCCCTCCAGCGTGGAACGCCTCATGTGGGAAACAAATCCAGCAGCAAACTTCCCGCTGGTAGCAATGGTGCCAGCCATGCGAAGGTTCTTGATTGTGGCGCGTTCGGTTCTGAAGATCGGTGCACAACCGTCATCTTCCGTCTCATCCTCCAGATTGACGGTCACTGTTCGTCCGTTGCCTTCTATGGTGCCCTTAAAGGCATGGTCCGCATTGCCCACCATCAAGGTGACGGGGGTTGCGCTATTGTCGAAGTCCGGCGATAATTTGAAGTATTTCTGATAGAAGTCCTCGCCGCGGTTCACCGCATAGGCCAGTGCATCCCAACCCTCTTTGTTGCTGATGATGTAGGGACGATCCTCGCTGCCGTCGTTGCCGGCTGCAACATCCCAGAGGTCGGTGTAGGTGGCGCTGACGGTGATGTCGTAGTCTGGCATGATGATTGATGTGCCGTCCTCGTTGAGCACAGAGGCGGTCACGTCGCTGCTGTCGGCATCCTTCGTTACGGTGATGACATCAAAGCCCTTACCGACAGGTGCGGTGAGCTGTACGAGGGTTTCCGACCGGTAGTAGCCGATGCCAGTATAGGTCATAATGGGTCCGCTGACGAGGACCCCTTCACCGACTTTGATGGAAAAGACGTTCGTCATGGTCTCGCCTCCCACGTAGCAATTGCGGTAGTAGTTGTGCTCCTGGAAGGCGTCGTCGTTGCCAACGATGGCCCCGCAGTGGCTGCCAGAGGATTTCACTGTCGCTTGATAGACTAAGCAGTTCCTGATGGTGCCGCCTACACAGCACCCCACGATACCGGCGGCATAATCGCTATTATTGCTGGAGTTTTGGTTCTGCACTATTCTGGGATGTTTGAGTATGATATTCTCCAAGGTGCCGCCGACGACATAACCGAACAGGCCTTGGTAACTATAACTTGAATAGATACTAATATCTTCCACGGTCATTCCGTTGCCGTCAAAGTGGCCGCGGAAGGGGTGGTCTTGCGTACCGATGGCATTATAGTTAGGGGTATTAGAGCTGCTTAATTGATATTTGATATCCTTGCTGAGCTTGAAGAAATAGCCGTCGGGGTGGGTGCCATCGTGTCCGAACTCTGTACCCATCACATTCACGCACTGGTATAGCATGTCGAGAGCAGTATTGTCAGAGATGAGATAAGGATCAGCCTTGGTGCCGGTTCCTGTCCAGTTGGGGGGTGTTGTCTGGGCTGGGAAGGTTACATTGATGGCATTGTCCTGACCTGTGAAGGGATTGCCCCACAAGTCCCTGACGGGACCGCCGCTGAGACCGGTAATCGTAAGCTGTGCCGTGGGGTCGAGACCGCTGCCGATGGTGCCCTTGAAGACCAGCACATTGGTGCCGCTGCCCATGTGGTATTTCAGATCGCCCCAGTTGGTGGAGATGGTGGGATTGGCGTTGGTCGGGACAACGACAATCTCGCTGAAGGGCACGCTCACATAGAAGGTGCTGCCCTCGGTGTAGGGACCCGGAGAGAGACGTACATCACCGGTGATGACCGTCGGGTTTTGCTCGTCGATAACTTGGATAAGGGCCTTGAAGTTCTTGACATACCACGTGTCGTCGTGCTTGCCCGAGGCGTCGAAACGGACGAACAGCCTGTAGAGGTCGGAATTAACCAGCAGGCGACCGCTTTCTGCGTGGAGGCATCCAGGCTTGATCTTCTGGCTGTAGAGTCGTCCCACGGTGTTGCCGTATTCATTCCATTTGCCATCGTAGGTGCCGAAGGGAATGACTTCCTCGTCAGTGCCAGGCACGGGGAAAGTGTAATTGGCATAGCTGGTGTTCTTCTTGCCTGGATCGTGGCCGAAGCCTGCCAGGAGATGTGCGTAGTTGATGTCGCCCACATCGCCGTCTTTGTTGCCGCTGTCGTAGTTGGTGCCCTCGTCCACCAGAACCTGGATGTACTGATAGCCGTCCGATTTCTCCTTGGCCTGGAAACCGAAGGTCATAGCCAGCTTCGTGCCTATCTTGGTAAGGTAACCCTTTGGGGCGGTCTGGGAGAAAAAGTCATCGAGCAGTATGGTTTGGTCGCCCTGTCCGAAGCCGGAGGAAGCATCGTCCACTTTCACAGGATCCGTGAAGAATGGCATCAACACGTTCTTGAATATTGTCGTCGGATAGACATCATACTGGGTGTTGTGGTACAAATCGCGGTCGGAGGAGGCCAGCACCGTGATGTTGTCCACATCGAGCAACTCGAAGCGGTAGTGTCTGTTCGACACGTCGGGGGTACAGTAGCGGTAAAGTGCACCTTCACTGCCCAGTTCCAGCTCGTTGATGGTGATCTTTATACTTTCTTCGCCTTTCTTGAAGGTCAGCTCGCCCGTCTGTTCCTCATAATGTCGGCCCGCCAGTGCCGTGAGGCTGACGGTGCGGTACTTCACGGTCTCTGCCGCATCGGTTTCCGTGCGGGTAACGGTGAAGTAGGCGTATTTGTTATTGCCGATTTGGTTGGCCGTGTTGGTGATCGTCCAGGTCTGATCGGCACGGACTGTTTGCCCCACGGCCAGTGCTGCTATCGTCAGCACGGTAAATGCTATTGTCTTCATATAAATATACTTATTACTTTACTACGACCTTAATACCATTATTAATGTAGATGCCTGGAGTGAGCCCACCCCGACCCTCCCCAAGGGAGGGAGTATAGACCTTGCGACCCTGTAAATCATACCATACGCCAGCCGTTTCCTTCCCTGACGGGAGGGATACGAGGGTGGGTCTGTCATCTCCGAAGAACAGCTTGATGTGGTTCACTGTTTCGGAGCCGTTGATCTGGAAGTAGGCACGGCAGGCCCCGATGGCCATGTCGGCATTGGGATAGTGAAGCATGTTTCCCTCTCCGAGGAACAGCTTTGTCTTGTCGTTGGCCGTCAGGACGACCGGATCGAAGGTGCCGGTGAAGCTGCCTCCTGTGAAGCTGACCTCCGAGGCATGGGGGTCATCGAAGGTGACATCCGTGAAGACGGGGCTCACGAGGTTGTGGGCGTCATCGTTCACGTAGTTGTCGGCCTTATCCCACTTAATTATATAAGGTGTACCGGCTTTGAGGCCATCGCTTTGATAGAAATAATCATAGACAGTCGTGAAGTAGAGGTAGAGTGTGCCGTCACTGGCCAGTCTTGTTTTGGGCGTCGTGCCGTCATCTTCCTTGCTATCTACGTCGAGTTCCATGATGGTGCTTCCGTGGAGGGGATGGCTGCGGTCGTCGAGCTGTGTTTGGGTGACTTCAAACGGCAGGCATAGGGTATTCCAGTTGCCGTCCTTGAGGAGGGTGCGGTCTGCCAGTGTCACATCGACATGCTCAAAGTTGTGCTGTTGGATGACAGAGGTGTTCCAGTCTTTATCTGCCAGTGAAATCACAGGATTGAATCGTAGCAGCATCTGGCTCTTCTTCGCCGTTCGTTTGCCGGTGACCGTCGTATTGATGTCACTATTAGTGGCATCCATCTCCTCGTTGTCCTGATGTTGGTAGAGGGTGTTGTTTTCGGTGCCTTCGTAGGTTCTGAAGTTCATACTCTGGGAGTCCCATCCGCCGTCACCTTCTTGAATGATGAGGGCGACGTTCTGGTCGGTGTCGTGGACAAAGGGCTTGGAGAACCCGATGGTGGTCCATCCCTCGTGGTTGAACTGGATTGTGCCGTTGAACACCAGGTCGGCTGTCGTCACGTTGATCCAGTCGTTGTCACTGTCGAAAGCCGTCTTGTCTGTATGCACCATGAAGATGTTCACGGGTTCGCGGGTCTGGTCCCATTCAGAGTGGTTGCAGAAGCTGATGCCCGCGATGGTTCCTTGTCGGCCTATCTCGTCAGGCGTATAAATCTGCTGCGTCAGGTTGTAGGCATAATAACTGTTCAGAGGCAGATTATCTGATGAGTCTTCGGCGGGAGCTCCTGCGCCCACCCACTGCCACTCGGTGGCAAAGATGGCAATCGGCTCGCTCCATTCGCCCAGGTCGCCGGATGCAATCCTCACTCGGGCATAGTAGGCGTTCAGTGGTGTGAGGCCGGTAATCTGTGCTGCATTGGTCGTGACGGTGAACTCGGTCGGTGTTGTGAATGAGGGGTTCTCGCCGTACTGCACGTCATATTGCGGAGCGTTTCCTTCCCAGCCGATGGTGGCTGCGTTTTTGGTGTAGGCCGTCTGGTGTAATCCCGTCGGGGCGGGGTACACCACCTTGAAGCAGACTGTCTGCTGAGTGCCGGCGTAGCTGCCTGCGCCGTTGAGCGTCAGGGTGTAGTCTCCGGCCGCCTTGACGGGTGAGGGCGAGATGGCCTCTGTATAGTCCTTGCCCTTCTCCAGCGTATTGCTGTAGATGTCCGTCACCGTGTAGTCCAGCGTGATTTCCTGGTTCGTGAACTGATAGGTCTCGGCGATGCCGCTCACCGTGGTGTAGGCCAGGTTGTTATCCATCTCCGCGGTCTTCGGGATGATTTTGCAGCCGTAGGTGATGTTGGACGTGCTGGCCATGATATTACTGCCCGCGATGAGGAACTCCTTGTCGCTGGCGAAGCTGATATAGTCCATGTTATATCGGCTGGCATCCACGAAGTCGTTGTCGCTGTCGGTCCATCCGAGGACCAGTGAGCCGTTGGCCGTTCGGGAATTACCGCCCTTGCCTATGCCGATGCCGCCTCCGTCGCCGTGGCTCCAGGCTTTCACCTGTCCGCCGTTGATGGTGATGTTGCCGGGAGCGCCGCAGTCGTAATCGCCTATCTTATTGCAGCCGCCCCCGATACCCGCTGCATAAACGCCGCCGTATGCATTGACCGTGCCGCCGTTGATGGTGACGCTTGGGGTATGGCTGTTGGCGTCGTTCCAGCCGTTCCAGTTGTCCCTGCCGCCGCCGATGGCCGCTGCATAGTATCCGCCTTCGGCTTTTATGGTGCCGCCGTTGATGACGATTTCGCCGTAGCGGCAGTAGTCACCGTCTGTGTGGGTGGCTCCGATGGCCGCGTCATAGTCGTCGGCCTTGGCCGTCAGGCTGCCGGGGCCATTGATGATGAGCTTTGCCCCTACACCCACCTGAATGCCCTTTTCGGCGGTCAGCAGACAGCCCTCGCGCAGATACAGCGTCACTGTGCCATTGATAACGATGCGCTCGCTGGTGGTGACGTTGCCTGTTACCTCATAAACGCCGGAGCCTATGGAGGTCATGCCGGAAGTGACGGCAGTGGCTGCGCTGACGGTGAAGGTCGCGGTCTGCTCACCGCTATAGGGGGCCTTGCCGTTAATGTGCAGGGTATAGCTGCCTGCCTCACTGACGGTCACACGATCGGTACTGTTCACGAGGGTGAACTCCTCCGTGAAGTCCGTTCCTTTCTCCAGCACGGTGCCGTCCAGCGCTGTCACGGTGTAGCTGATGGGGATGTCTGAGCCGGTATATTCGTAGTAGGCGTCCAGACCGCTGATGGTGCTGTTCGCCATGTTATGGTTCACGTCCGTCTCGAAGGTGCCCAGCAGCTGCAGCTCGCTCAGTTCCATCTTGTGGTATTCGCCCTCCTTCCCCTGTACAGCCGATACTTCGAAGCGGAAGTACTGGTAGCCTTTGGCGTTGTCGATGAGGAAGCGCACGTCGGTCCTGTCCGTGGTGGGCAGTGTACCGTTCTCCACGGTGGCCAGGTCGGTCCATGGGTCACCGCGGTTGATCTTGCCCTTCAGTGCCCACTTTGTGGGGTTGCGGCCCGAATGGACAGACACGGTGCTGCCGGTGGTCAGGATGTAACCCTTGGGCACGATGGGACTACCATAGGTAAATTCCACATAAGATGTGGGGAAGTAATCACCCATGCCGTTTTCTGCAAACCACTGTGAGGTGGTGGTGCCATCCACCAGACGGGGATATTCATCCTCGGGGCCGTTGCTGCCGCGGGAGTAACCCGACGTGGTGGCGAAGCCGTTGAACGTCAGATAAGGTGTGTCCACGGGTGTGCTCATCTCGGTGGAGACGCACTCGTTAAAGACCTTTGAGCGGTACTCATATCCGTAGAATTCATTCCCCGCCGGGTCTTCCACGCCGCCGCTCAGACCGGTAATCTGCAACTTGGTGCCGGCCGGGGCATTGATGACGCCGGAGAAGGTGAGCACGTTGGTGCCGCTGCCGGCTAAGTAGCGCAGGGTTCCCCAGGTGGTGTTGATGGCGGGTGCTCCCGTCACCTGGACGATCTCCGTGAAGGGCACGCTGATGTACACCGTATTGCCGCGGTTGTAGGTGGCCGCAGAGATCTGGACTTCGTCGGGAATGATATCCGGACGCTTTTTATCCAACAGGGCCAGACGCACGAACATATTCTTCAGGTACCACGTATCATCGTCCTTGCCGTTGGCATCGAAGCGCACGTTGATGTCCCTCACCCTCGGGTCCAGGTTCAGGGCACCGTTGCCGGGCGCATCGTAACTGCTACTCTTGTAAGCCTGGTTCCACAGCCAGGCGTCGGCATACTCCCACTCGTAGTCCCCAGGTTGGTTGGAGCTGTTCTTGTGGGGGAAGAACACCTTGTGGTCGTCGGTGACCACCTTGGGATTGCTTTTGCTCAGCTCGAAGCACGCCTTGTACAATGATTCCGATGGCTTCTTCACCTTGCCGTCGGGGTCTTTCCCGTCGTGAGCCGAGGGCTTATCCACCAGAATCTGAATATACTGGTAACCGTCGTCCTCCTCCTTCATGGTGAAGCAGACGGTGGCGTACATCCTCACTCCCAAGTCGTTCAGATAGCTCTGCAGGGGCTCGTTGGCGGCGGCATTAAGGAAGACATTTGCCGTGGGAATGGTGCACAGCGTCTTGTCGTTGTAGTCATAACCGTCGTCAATCATGATGTAGTCGCCGACCATCTCGTGGTTGGCGTTGGTCGATGGGTCGTAACCGACATCGATGAACTTGTTGTCCTTGTTCATCAGGAATCTGGCGATGTCGTTCGATTCCAGGGTGCTGAACTCGCCGTTCTGGTTGAAGATGACCAGGTTCTCGATGCTGTTATTCAGGTATTTGGTCTTGTACTGATAGTCGTTGCCGAACTCTATGATTCGATCACGGTAGGCCAGCAGGTAGCCGTTGGTGTTCGTCACCTCCAATCGGTAGCTGCGCGAGGTGACCGTCTGGAAGCGGTACTCCTTTGCCACCTTGTCTTTGGCCGTTTCCGTCACGGTCACCGTCTTGCTGGTCTCGTCGGCGGCGAAGGCCAGCGTGCCGCTCACCGCCGTGAAATGCTTGCCCGCCAAGGCCGAGAGGCTCACGGTGTGGTACTTCACGGTCTCTGCCGTCCCGCTCTCGCTACGGGTGATGGTGAACACATTGTCATCGTTCGTCACGGTCCACACACAGTCGGCCCATGCTGTCTGTCCTGCCATCAGTGCCGCCGTCGCCAGCACGGCGGCCACGACTCGGTGCAGTCTCTTGATTACTGTTGTTGTTTGCATTGTCTTGTCTTGTTTGGTTTGTTCCGGAGGGCACTTTTTCTGTTCCACGGAGTGTTTATCTTGTTTTCTGGCCGCAAAGGTAATAAAAAAGTACCAAACAATGTCCTTCTTACGCACTTTTTTCCGCTTCCTGCCCTTTCTTTCCCCACTTTTCCCCCTCTTGGCGCACGAAAACACCTGCAGTATTCCGTTGTATGGCTGAAAGTGGTCAAGCCAACCGTTGCAAATGGTTTGTCGTATGGACGAAAGTGGTCCCTCGTCTGGACGACTTTGCATTGTTGGCCAGACGACAAGGCCTTTGGGGCCAGACGACGGTACTTTTGCGGCCAGACAACCGAACCGGAAGAGGCAAATGACTGAACTTGTGCGATGAAAGACGAATCATCACGTGTTCAAAGTTTTTTACGCGCTTACACGCGCGCGGGCGCGAATTGTTTGAAAATTGCTGTCACATCGTCACAGTTGGGGTGATTAGCAGCTTCATATTGTTGATTATAAGCTATTTAAAGATGTGACAAATGCTGTGACGAAAGCCAAATAACTGTGACAGTGTGACAAAAATGCGAAAAAAACTCGAAAAAACCGCGAATAATTGTGTTCTAAATCGACAAATCAAGGAAAAAAGCAACTGCAGTCAAGCCGGCTTCATCGTCTTTGACTGCACCTACAAGAGGTGACGGTTTTACCGTCATTGAATATGCATGATTGTGTAAATAAAATTTGGACGAGGGCTTCTTTCAGGTATTTTCGTGCGCCAAGATAGGGAAAAAATGTGCGCTTCTTCCTCTTTTTATTATTAAAAGGAGTCTTTTTGAGGGCGAATACGAAGATTTCTCAGATTTATTTTGTACTTTTGCGCCCGATTTATTAAAAGGCTCCAGCAACCTTGGAAAAAAGCATTTATGAAAGAGTATCTAACAGAAGGTCATCAGATAGAAGTTAAATCCGTCAGCACACGACATCAGATGAGTGATTTCATCGGTCTGCCGCGCAAGATTTATGCGGACTGCCCTCAGTATGTGCCGGATTTGGATTTGGACGTTCGTGCGATGTTCCGTCCCAAGAAAAACACCGCTCTGGAATTCTGTGATATTCAGCCTTTCGTGGCCTATCGCGGCTCGGAAGCCGTGGGCCGCATCGTAGCCATCATCAACCGCCGTGCCAACGAGCGCTGGCAGCGGGCGTGTGTGCGATTCGGTTTCATCGAGTTTGAGGATGACACCGAGGTGTCACGCGGGCTGTTGGAGGCCGTGGGCGAGTGGGGTAGGGAGCGCGGTATGCAGCGCATTATAGGGCCGCTGGGCATCACAGACTTTGACAAAGAAGGGATGCTGGTGGAGGACTTTGACCTCCAGGGTTCCATGACTTCCATCTATAACCCGGCGTATTATCCGCAACACATGCAAGCTTTGGGCTTCCAGAAAGAAGTGGATTGGCTGCAGGTGCGCATCAACGTTCCGCAGGAGGTGCCGGCCCGTTACCAGCGGGTGGCGCAGTATGCACGGGAACAGGTGGGGCTGCACGTGCGCAAGATGACGGTGGAAGAGCTGAAGGGCGACTACAGCCAGCGCGTGTTCCAGTTGCTGAACGAGGCCTACGCCCAGCTGTATGGTTTCACAGAGTTCACTCCCGGACAGGTGCGTGACTTCGTTCACAAGTATCTGAATGTGCTGGATCTGAGGCTGGTGCCGGTGGTGGAAAACGAGCAGGGCGAGCTGGTGGGCGTGGCAGTGACCATGCGTAGCATTGCTGATGCGCTGCGCCAGAGCCGCGGACGCCTGCTGCCTGTCAGCTGGTTCCGCCTGCTGAAGGCGCTGCGCCATCCCCACAGTGATGGCGCAGAGATGTTGTTGGTGGCCGTGCGGCAGGACTATCAGGGGTTGGGTGTGAACGCATTGTTCTTTGACGACCTCATCCCGATCTATAACCAGTGTGGCATCACCTGGGCCGAGACGGGGCCGCAGTTGGAGGACAACATGCGTGTGCTCTCCCAGTGGAAGCCCCTGAATCCGACCTTCGTGAAACGCCGCCGCTGCTTTGGCAAAGAGATATAATTGATAATGTATAATTGATAATGTATAATTGATAATTCATAATTGATGGAAAGAAAAGTAGTTATCACTGGTTGTGGCATCTGGTCTTGCCTCGGAACGACACTGGAGGAAGTGCGGCAGTCCCTGTATGACGGCCGGAGTGGAATCCAGTTCAGTCAGGAACGCAAGGATGCAGGCTTCCGCTCTGCCCTGTGCGCAGCAGTGCCGCCAGTGGATTTGAAACCCTACGTGAACCGCAACTTCCGGCAGTTCATGCCCGAAGAAGCCCAATACGCCTATATGGCTACACGTGACGCCCTGGCCAGCGCCCGTCTGGAGCAGGACTATATTGACCAGCACGAGGTGGGCATCATTTATGGTAATGACTCTGTGGCTGAGGCCACGATGCGTTCCCTGGACAAGTTCCGCCAGTTTGGTAGCACCGCCGCCTGCGGCAGTGGCGCCATTTTCCAGTCCATGAATTCCACGGTGACGATGAACCTGGCCTGTCTCTTCCACCTGAAAGGCATCAACCTGACGGCTTCCGCCGCCTGCGCCTCCGGCTCCCACGCCATAGGTTTGGCGGCACTCCTCATCCGCACCGGTATGCAGGATTGCGTGGTCTGCGGCGGTGCCCAGGAAGCCAATATGTATGGCGTTGCATCGTTTGACGGAATCCAGTCTTTCGCTCTGCGCGATGAAGACCCGACGCGGGCCAGCCGCCCCTTTGACCGTGACCGCAACGGTCTGGTGCCCGGTGGCGGCGCTGCCACACTCATCCTGGAAAGCTACGAGAGTGCCGTGCGCCGCGGAGCACCGATCCTGGCCGAAGTCGTCGCTTGGGGCATCTCCGGTAACGGCGATCACATCTCTACGCCCAACGTGGCAGGTCCTGCCCGTTCGCTGGAGCTCTGCCTGGAGCAGAGCGGCCTGCAGGTGAAAGACATCGGTTATGTCAACGCCCACGCCACGTCCACCCGCATCGGCGATGCCCGTGAGGCACAGGCCATTGCGCAGGTCTTCGGTGACTACCGTGTGCCCGTGACATCCACCAAGGGACAGACGGGTCACGAGATGTGGATGGCTGGGGCCAGCGAGATTATCTATTCGATGCTGATGATGAAGAATGACTTCATCGCAGGCTCGCTGAACTTCGAGAATCCCGACGATGAGACGGCTTGTGTCAACGTGGTTCCTGAGACGCGTGCCGCCCACTTCGACACGTTCCTCAGCAACTCCTTCGGATTCGGTGGCACCAACTCCACGCTCATTATCAGGAACATATAATTCACAATTGATAATTGAAAATGACACGTAACGACATCATTGAACAGGTGAACGGCCTGTTGTCAGAAGAGTTTGAAATCGAGCAGAGCGAATTTGCCCCCGAGGCATCGCTGAAAGAAACCTTGCAGCTGGACAGCATCAACCTGGTAGATCTGATTGCACTCGTGCAGATGACTTATCAGATAACCATCCCCGTGGAGGACCTGCATAAGATTCAGACTTTCAACGATCTCTACGATTACATCGAGCAGCACCTTCCTGCATGATTTGTGGCGAGGACATCCTGCGTCTCATTCCCCAGCGGAACCCCTTCATTATGGTGGATGAGTTCGAGGCACGTGATGACAAGACCGCCATCACGGCCCTCACCGTCCGCCCGGACAATCTCTTTACGCTGACCGATGGGACGCTGTCCGTGACAGGTCTCATCGAACACGTGGCACAATCGTGTTCGGCGCTGGCCGGTTGGCTGCAGCGTGACGCGTCTGTGGAAGGGCCGCCTGTGGGACTGATCGGTGAGGTCAAGCATTTCCAGAGCCATCGTCCTGTGCGCACCGGCGAGAAGGTCTCCACCACCATCACCTTTGTCCTCTCGTTTGGCAATGTGACGGTGGCGCAAGGGGTCTGCACGGTGGGCGACGAGGTGGTGGCCGAGGGACAACTGAAGATTTTCATGCAAGGATGAAACGTGACGTCATCATCGTTGGCAGCGGCTTCGGCGGCTTGGCTTGTGCCCGTCAGTTGGCGCAGGCCGGTCGGCGGGTTCTGGTGCTGGAGCGCCAGGCTCAACTGGGTGGCTGCCTGCAGAGTTTTCGGCGCGGCGACCTCTCGTTTGACACGGGTTTCCACTACGTCGGCGGCTTGGACGAGGGCCAGCAGCTGCACGACCTCTTCAGTGAGTTGGGCCTGCTGCACCTGCCTTGGCACCGGTTGGATCCCAACGGCTTTGACCGTGTGACCATCGGTGAAGAGACCTTCGCGCTGGCCCAGGGCTTCCAGCCTTTTGTTGAGACGTTGGCTGCCCGTTTCCCCGCCGAGAGAGAAGGACTCCAACGTTTCGTCAAGCTGCTGGAAGAACTGCCACCGCTCGCAGAAATTGGTGGTGTCAACGCCTACGACTATCTCTGTTCCACCTTCCGTGACCCGTTGCTCATCAATGTGTTATCTGCCGCTTCCATGAAGATGGAACTGCGGCGGGAGTCACTGCCGTTGTTCACCTTTGCCCACGTCTTCAGCGGTTTCATCAAGAGCAGCTGGCGGTTGCGGGGTGACGGCGGACTCATCGTGCAGTCACTGGCAGATGATATCTTCCGCTGCGGCGGTGAACTGCTTTGCAACACCGAGGTACAGGAACTGGTGGAGCGGGACGGTCGCATCGTCTGCGTCCGCTGCACAAATGGCGAGACTTACGAGGCCGACATCTTCATCAGTGATGTGAATCCGCAGTTGACCTATCGCTGGATTCCAGCATCCCAGCGGGTGAAACCTATGTTGCGGCGGCGCGTGGAAGCGATGGAAAACACCATCGGTATGTTCACTGTCTCACTAGCACTGAAACCCGACGCCCTGCGTTATTTCAACCATAATAAATATGTATATAGGCATCCCAACGTCTGGGAACCGCCCTGCGTGACGCTCGGGGAGACGACGTCCGTGGACCGTGTGATGATTGGTTGTCGTGTGCCCGAGTCGGGAGCGTTCACCCGTCAGGTGGATCTAATCACGCCACTGCCCTGGGACGTTTGTGCGCCCTGGGCAGACACCCGTGTGGGGCATCGCGGCGAGGACTACCGGCAGATGAAACGCCGTCTGGCCGAGGCGTGCGTGGCGTTGGCAGAACAGGTAATCCCAGGACTTGGGGAAATGGTGCTCCGCTCCTACACGAGCACGCCGCTGACGTGGCGGGATTACACGCTGTCACCCCAAGGCTCCGCCTACGGGCTGCGCAAGGATTGCAGCAAGATTCTGTTGACACTGTTCTCTCCCCGCACGTCCATCCCCAATCTCTTCCTGACAGGTCAGAGCCTGATGGTTCACGGACTGGAGGGGGTGGCAATGACAGCACGCGAGACCGTGAGGGAAGTGGTTCGATGTTGAATGTAGAATGGACAATTGATAATTGACAAAATATGAATAAATATGCTTTAGTGACAGGCGGCAGCCGGGGTATCGGACGTGCCGTGTGCGTGAGACTGGCCAAAGAGGGCTTTCACGTGATTATTAACTATGCGAGCAATGAGGCCGCTGCACAGGAAACCCTGCAGCTGATGGACGGTCAGGGCGAACTGCTGCCCTTCGACGTCAGCAATGCCGAACAAGTGCGCGCGGCACTCGCCGACTGGCAGGCGCGCCACACGGGAGAATACATTTCTGTGCTGGTGAACAATGCAGGTATCCGAAAGGATAACGTCCTGGCACTGATGCCCGAAACCGACTGGCACCGCGTGTTGAATATTTCCCTGTCCGGCTTCTTCAACGTCACCCAACCGCTGTTGCCCGCAATGCAGCTGCGCAAGTTCGGACGCATCATCAACATGGCCAGCGTCAGCGGTATCAAGGGACTGCCCGGACAGGTCAATTACTCTGCCGCCAAGGGTGGTATCATCGCCGCCACCAAGTCCCTGGCACAGGAAGTGGCCCGCAGAGGCGTGACCGTCAACGCCGTGGCTCCCGGTTTCATCAAGACGGATATGACAGAGGGACTGGACGAGGCTGCGCTGTGCAAGCAGATTCCTGCCGCCCGCTTCGGAAAGCCCGAGGAGGTGGCTGCACTCGTCGCCTTCCTGGCCAGTGAAGACGCCGCCTACATCACCGGCAGCGTCATTTCCATCAATGGTGGTCTTTACACATAGAAACTTGAAACACAGACTCCTCCTTTTCCTGGCCGCGCTGCTGTTCACCCTTCACAGCGCGCTGGCACAGAAACTCACCGGGCAAGTGCTGGACGCTGCCACCGGTGAGAGCATCCCAATGGCTTATATCTCCTATCAGGAGCACCACCTGACCGTTCAGGCTGACATTGATGGGCGTTTCACCATCGAACGTCACGTGGGATGGCCACTCACCATCTCTTTCATGGGTTACAAACCCGAGGTTGTCAAAATCAACAAGAAGACCCCTAACCGCATCGTTATCAAACTGAAAGAGAATACCTCACAGATGAACGAGGTGGTGGTGAAAGCCGAAAAGAAACGCTACTCCCGCAAGAACAATCCTGCCGTGGAGCTAATGAAACGCGTGGTGGCCGCCCGCGAGCGCACCCAGTTGGAGAACCACGACTATTTCCAATATACGAAGTACCAGAAGATTTCCCTCTCTCTAAACGACTACAAGGGCCAGGAGCTCGACAGTACACAGATGGGGCGCTTCGACTGGAGTTCCCACACCGAGGTCAGCCCCTACAACCATAAAGTGGTGATGCCCCTCTCAGTGAACGAGACCGTGACACAGCACGTCTTCCGCCGAGACCCTCATGCCGTCAAAGATATCATCTTGGGCGAGCAGCGTACGGGACTTAACCAGCTGATGCTCACTGGAGATATGATAGGCACCGCACTGAAGGAGGTCTTTCAGGATGTTGATATCTACGACGACTACGTGCGCTTGCTGCAGTTTCCGTTTCCCAGTCCCATCGGCAGCGCCGCCGTCGGCTTCTATCAGTTCTTTATTGAGGACACGGTGATGGTGGACAACCAGCTGTGCTTCCACCTGAACTTCGCACCCAACAACCCACAGGACTTCGGTTTCAATGGCGAACTCTACGTGCTGGCAGACTCCTCACTGCACGTCAAGCGCTGTAACCTCAATATCCCTAAGAAGAGTGACGTCAACTTCGTGGACAACCTCCATCTGACCCAGCAATATACCCAGTTGGACAACGGCGAGTGGGCTTTGACCACTGATGATATGTGGGCAGAGCTGCAGCTCGTGGGGTTGAAGATGTTGGCCGTGCGCAACACCAATCTCTCAGAATACGCCTTTGACCCCCTGCAGAAATCACTCTTCCGTGGACGTGCAGACACCAAGTTTGTGGCCAACGCCCGCAACCGTGACGACGACTTCTGGAACCAGTACCGTGCCGTGGAACTCACAGAGCAAGAGTCCAATGTTACTGGCTTCATGGAGCAGTTGGCGCAGCACAAGAGCATGAAGATTCCTCTCTTTATCGCCAAGGTGATGGCAGAGAACTACATCGAGACCGGCTCCCCGGGCAAGCCCAGCAAGTTTGATTTTGGCCCGATGATGAGCACTTTCTCCAGCAACTTCGTGGATGGATTCCGCATGCGTGTCAGCGGTCGAACGATGGGTGCCCTCAACCGTCACTGGTTCTGGGAAGGTTATGCCGCACACGGCTTCGGCTCCAACAAGAACTATTACGGCACCACCGTCACCTACGCTTTCAACCGCAAACAGAACTCACCCTTCGAGTTCCCCCAGCGCAACCTGGAGTTCAACTCTTCCTACGATGTGATGTCACCCGCCGACAAGTTCCTGGTCAACGACAAGGACAACCTCCTGATGGGAATCCGCACGGAGCGCGTGGACCAGATGTATTTCTATAACCGCCAGCGCCTCACTTTCACCTACGAGGCCGACGACGGACTCTGCTTCACCACCGCCCTGAAAACCGAGAGCAATCGCGTGGCCGGCAACCTCCACTTCATTCATATAGGCTCCGATCAGGAAGAATACCGCTTCCGCACCACCGAGTGGAGCGTGGGACTGAAATACAGCCCGGGACAGACCTACATCAACACCAAGCAGCGGCGCCACCCCCTGAACTTTGACAACCCTGTCTTCACACTCTCCCACACGATGGGATTCAGCGGATTCTTGGGAGGGCAGTACCGCATGAACTTGACCGAGCTGAACATCTATAAACGTCAGTGGCTCGGTAGTTGGGGACACCTGGACTTCCACATCAACGCCGCCGCGCAGTGGGAGAAACTGCCGTTCCCCCTGCTGATGACACCGCCTATCGCACTATCCTATATAGAGCAGGAAGGCACCTTCAATATGTTGCATAACATGGAGTTCTTCATGGACCGCAAGCTCTTCTGGTCCATCTCATGGGATATGAATGGCAAACTCTTCAACCGCATTCCGCTAATCAAGAAACTCAAGTTCCGCGAGTACTTTGCCTACAAGGGTGTATGGGGAAAACTCACCGACAAGAACAATCCTCTGCACCCGATGAACGCTGCCGACCCCAATCTCTTCCAACTTCCCGACGGCACCTATCCGATGAACGAGGTGCAGCCCTATGGGGAAATCGTTTTCGGCATCCGTAATATCCTGAAATTCTTTTCTATAGAGTGGGTACACCGCCTCAATTATATGGAAAACAAAAATGCCAAACGAAATGGCGTCCGTTTCGGACTCCATGTATCATTCTAATTCGTGAATTATGAATTACAGACTCTTTTCCTTCCTCGTGATATTTGCGGCCAGTCTCTTTTCCGCCATCGCAGCCGAACCCCAGGGCCGTCTCTTCCGTTTCGAGCGCAGCAAGAACCGCAATTACATCTGCTATGACGTCCAGCAGCAGAACGGCCAGCTGAATATCAAGGACCCCATTCACGTCTATTGGATCCGTGTGGAAGAGGGTGGCGGGCAGAAGGAACTCTCCTTCGTACAGCGCAAGCTCGCCTTCGGCTACAAGGTCGTGGAACGCGGCAACAACGAGGTCACCATCCATCTCACCGCCTACGACAAACTCCTCATCCGCATCTGTCTGCGTGACGGCAAATGGATTGCCCAGGCCAACATTGGAGGAGAAGAAGCACAACTCACTCGTCTATACGCTCAGATGAGGTCTCCCAACTCCTTGCATGTGGAATACGTGGACCTCTTCGGTCGCAGCCTCTCTACCGGCAAGGACGTCAAACACCGAATCAAGAACACGGAATAACCCGAGTCCGTTATTCACTCAAAAAACTCTTGAAATGGGAGTTCTGCGAGGAAAATGACCATTCTATGCGACAAAATGAAACATTTCTTTCCCGCATTTAGACTTTATTAGACCATTTTTCGTACCTTTGCCGCGAATTCATCACGTCCCTCTATATACAATAATGAAACTGCAGACTTTCTTCTTCATGCTATTCGCTTTCTTGCCTTTTTCCATGGGTCTGGTGCAGGCACAGGAGAAGGTGATGATGCTCGTGGGCACCTATACCGACGGCAGCAGCCGAGGGATTTACTCCTACTCCTTCAATCAGGAAACCGGTGAAGCCACTGCCTTGAACGCACTGACCACGCGGAACCCTTCCTTCCTAACTGTCTCGCCGGACCGGCGACGGGTGTACGCCGTTTGTGAAACCAATGATGACGAGGCATCCCTCAAGACCATTCGACTGAATCCCCGTACGGGCGAGATGGAGCTGATAGGGTCTGCAGCCGTTCAGGGCGGCGACCCCTGTTACGTGGCCACCAACGGCCAAACGGTCCTCACCGCGAATTACTCCGGGGGCTCGATGAGCGTGTTTCGCCTGAAGGGGCAGGCGTCATTGCCGGATCTGGTCACGCGGTTCCTCGGTTCCGTTGGCGGCCCGGACCTGACGCGACAGGAGACGCCGCATGTGCATTGTGCCTGTTTCACCCCGGACGGGAAGTATGCCCTGGCCACGGATTTCAGTGCCGACAGGATCCTGTCTTTCCGGCTGGACGGACAGAAAGTGGCGGCCAATGGTGTGGCGGCCACCGTCAGTGCAGACTCCGGACCGCGCCATCTGATATTCAGCCGTGACGGCCGTTATGCTTACCTGATGAGCGAGTTATCTGGCCGTGTGACCGTCTTCCGCTATGCCCAAGGCCGCCTGGAGCAGCTTCAGGAAATCGTCTCTGACAGCGTGGCAGCAAGGGGTGGGGCAGACCTCCATCTGAGTCCCGACGGACGCTTCCTCTATTCCAGCAATCGTCTGCAAGCCGAGGGCATTGCCATCTTTGCCGTCAACGCGCAGACAGGACTGCTGACGCGTGTCGGCTATCAGCCCACGGCAGCCCATCCGCGACAGTTCAATATCTCTCCCAATGGACGTTACCTCCTCTGCTGCTGCCGTGACAGTGACAAGATTCAGGTGTTCCTGCGGAATCCGAAAACAGGACTACTGACAGATACCCACAAAGATATACCTCTCAGTAAACCCGTCTGTGTACAAATGTTTTAGCAGGTGGTCACGGATTCACGATCAATGAAGTTTGTCGTTGCCATAGATTCCCTGAAGGGCTGCCTGACCTCCACGGAGGCCAATGAGGCGGCAGCAGTCGCCATCGGGGAGGCTGCGCCGGAGGCGGTTGTGGTGCAAGTGCCTGTCAGCGACGGCGGCGAGGGCTTCGTGGACGCTGCTCATGCAGCGCTTGGCGGCACGCTGGTAGGCGTGATGGTGAACGACCCGCTGTTGCGCCCTGTCTGCGCGAAGTACCTGCTGCGGGATGAACTGGCCGTGATGGAGATGGCTCAGGCGAGTGGCCTGACGCTCCTGAAGGACACGGAGCGCAACCCCTTGGCAGCCACGAGTTACGGCACGGGACAGATGGTGGCGGATGCCGTCCGCAGAGGAGCGAAACGCATCGTCGTGGGACTGGGCGGCAGTGCGACCAGCGATGCAGGGAAGGGCTTGTTGCAAGCGCTGACAGACTGTGGAATGGTCAGCGGGCTGGGCGGTGTGACCGAGGCGCTGGCCGATGTGCACTTCACCATCGCCACGGACGTCAGGAACCCGCTCTGTGGTAAGAACGGTGCCGCGCACGTCTTTGCCCCGCAGAAGGGCGCCACAGAAGAGATGGTGCGGCTGCTGGAAGGGCAGGCAAAGGCTTTTGCCGAGGCGTCTGCACGCGCGTTGGGCTATGACCGTTCCGAGTGGGAAGGCGCCGGGGCAGCAGGAGGCGTGGGCTATGCTTTCCTGCAGTTTCTGAATGCCACCCGTGTGTCGGGCATCAAGTGGCTGTTGGACACCATCGGATTCGAAGAGAAGGTTCGGGATGCAGACCTCATCGTTACCGGTGAGGGTGCTGCCGACCGCCAGACGCTGATGGGAAAGGTGCCCTTGGGTGTCTTGCAGTCAGCCGGCGGCGTTCCCGTGTGGTTGATAGCGGGCAGCGTCCGCGACCGTGAAGCGTTGCTCAGTGCGGGTTTTGCACGTGTGGAGTGCATCAACCCCTCGGGGTTCAGGCTCCAGGACGTCCTGCGCAAAGAGGTGGCCCGGCAACATATCCGTCAGACGCTGGCACGTCTGATGCAAACATCTTAAAACAGGAGAAATAATAAAAGATGAGCAACTTCTTCGGAGAAATGATTTCCATCGGTGTGGCGTTCTCTTGGACGGCCACGGCTCTGCTGAGTGAATACGGAAGCAAGCGCTTGGGGAACCTGACGCTGAATGTGCTGCGAATGGGTCTGGCCCTGCTGTTTTCCTTAGCATTGTTCTGGGTGGTAACGGGCACTCCGCTGCCGCCCGTAGGTTCCTTGCAGGCTTGCGGATGGATGCTGCTCTCAGGCGTCGTGGGCTATGTGATCGGTGACTTCTGCCTCTTCCAATGTTACATCATTATCGGTTCTCGTTTTGGTCAGCTCTTTATGACACTGGCTCCGCTGACAGCCGCTCTGTTGGCTTGGATGGCGCTGGGGCAGGAGATGGCACCCATGAGTATTGTGGCCATGGTGGTCACCCTCATCGGTATCGGCATCTCCGTCCTGGGTCGTGGAGAGCACCACAAAGTCTCCCTGAAGCTGCCTCGGAATGGTGTCCTCTTTGCCGTGGGCGCGGCGCTCTGTCAAGGTATCGGTTTGGTGCTGAGCAAGATAGGCATGGACCATTATGACACCGCCGCGATGCCAGGCTGGATGATTCCTTTCAGTGCCAACTTCCTGCGGTGCATCGCTGGCATCGTGGGTTTCGGCCTGCTGCTCTATTTCCGCGAGGGCTTGCGACCGCTGCGAGAGGCCTTGCAGGATGGTCGGGGAATGACAATCGCCACGGCCACAACCATCTTCGGGCCTTTCTTCGGAGTGGGCTTCTCGCTGATGGCTGTGCAATACACCAGTGCAGGTGTGGCTTCCACACTGATGGCACTGACACCCATCCTCATTCTGCTGCCCTCCAAATGGTTGTTCCACCAGAAAATCACCTGGCGTTCCGTCCTTGGTGCCGTGATTTCGGTGCTGGGCGTCAGTCTATTCTTCTTAGGTTAAAGGAACACGTGATCAGCGGAACACGAGTTCGCCGCCTTGCTTGAGTTCCCGAACCGAAAGGCGGTGTTGGCGCAACCGTTTGCCGTTCCAGGTCACGTGTCGGAAGCCATTCTTCTGCTTCCCACGGCCCTCAACCCTGATGACAACGGTCGTCTGGTTGTCTGCTCCCAGGTGCAGCGTCACCTTGTCAAAGAGGGGCGGGAAAAGCTCATAGACCGCTTCACCGACGACCAGCGGATACATCCCGATACTGGCAAAGACATACCACGCACTCATGGCTCCATCGTCTTCGTCCATCTCAGGACAGTAGCCGCGAGGCTGGTTCACGAAGGCACAGCCGACGAAGGGAGTGGGGTAGGCGTCGTTGCCGCCATAGCGGTGTGTGACGGACGTCGTAGCTAAGCTGCGAACGATCTCGCCCGTCTGCTCGGGCATCCCGAGCCGGCCAAAGAGGAAGGGCACATGGATATCGGGTTCGTTGCCTTGATTGTACAGTTCCTCATGGAAGAACTGCTGGAGCTCACTGGCGAGTTTCTTCTTGCCCGCGAACTGAATCATGCGAGGCAGATACATCGGAGCGCCCCAGCGGTACTGCCAGCGAGTGCCCTGATACAGACCGTTGCCTCGCATTTTGGTGTAGGTCTCGTCGATGTGCTGGAACTCACGCGGCCAGATGCTGTCAAAGATGGCTTCGCCACGACGGCTCCAGCGGGCGGCGTCCTCCGTCAGCCCTAATTCTCCGGCCAACTCACCGAGTGCCCAGAAGTCGCCACTGGCTTCCAGACACTGGTCGGGACTTTTCAGGCTCAGACGCTTCACCTCTTCCACCATTCCGGGATAGGCGTCGCGCAGTGCAGGGATGCTGATACCCTGGCGATAGGCGTCCAACAGCGTGGCAATGGCGTGCTCTGTACGCACGGTGGGCACACACTCGTGGTCGGTGCTCCAGTCCTTTTTGCCGGTGATAAAAAGCTGTGACAATGAATGCATTATGTCTGCGCTGTGTTCGCCATCCAGCAGGGTGATGAGGGGGAACTTGGTGCGATAGGTGTCCCAGAGCGACCACGAGCTGTAGTAGGTGCCGGCGGTGGCCTCGTGCGGCTGGCCATCGGTACCCAGATAGCGCGTCATCAGCGGGTCGGTCACCTGGAAGGGACTGTGGAACGTCCTATATAAAGAGGTATAGAAGAGGGTCTGTTGGTCGGCCGAACCACCTTCCACTTCCACCGTGGAGAGCAGGCGCTGCCATTGTGCTCGGGCACGTGCTGCAAGGGTCTGGAAGTCGGTCTGCCACACGGACGCCTCCGTCAACTTGTCCAGCTCGTCGGCCAGACCTGTGGAGACAACAATGCGCACCTCCACCTCCTTGAAACCTGCATCCTGAATCTTGAAACCTGCCTCTTGAAACCTCAACCTCAGTCTCCCGTCGGCAATGGTGTCAAGAGAGAAAGGAGCGCTGGTGTAAAGGCGGTAGTGCAGATGGTAACGGCCGCGTCCGCAGGTGTTGGCACATTCGGCAAAGCCTTGTCCCATGGTGGGTGTCTTCTGCTGGAAGCCGGCGGCAAAGAGCCGGTCGAAAGCCGAACGCGGATTGAGCAGCAGCACCGCCTCGGAGGCTTCGGGGAAGGAGAAACGCTCCACAGCCATCCGATGGTCGGCCGTGGCCGCGAACGACACGCCGTTGCTCAGACGAACACGGTAGTAGCCCGGCGAGGCCTGTTCGGTCTCCTTCAACAAGCGAACGTCCTCACCTGTGGCATCCGGCATAAGGGATACATTGCCGCCACAACCGCTGCCACCAACACCCGAGAGGCGGTTGATACTGAAGCCTGAAATGGTCGGCACTTCATAGTCGTAACCCGGGTGTTGGCGCGGTCGGCTGTCGGGGCACACCTGAATCTGGCTATAGGGCACCGTGGCGCCAGGGGCCATCTGCCCGTAGTCGTCGGCGGTGCCGAGGAAGAGGTTCACCTTGTCCAGCACATCTCCCTCAACCACAGTGCCTTCTGCCACCGCTCCAACAGGACTCAACAGGAGGATGGCAGCTGCTAATGACAGCTTCTTCATGGCTTGCCTCGCGATTATTGAATAACGGCACACCAACCGCCGTTGCGGGCCATGTGAACGGGCAGGGTGGTGGTACTGCCGACCTTGCTCTCCTTGCGGATGTAATCCATGGCGATTATGTCTGCATTGACGCCGTCGGCAAAGCTGGTCATTGCGAACTGTTTGCCTGCGAGCAGGAAGTCAAGCTTCAGCTGGAGGTCACGCTCCTGGCTGTTGGTGATGCCACCGATGAACCAGCGGTCGCCCTTGCGCTTGGCTGTCACGCAGTACTGGCCTGCTTCGGCAGCGAGGACGCGGGTCTCGTCCCAGTTGACAGGCACGCTGGTGAGGAAGTCGCGGCAGTCGGGCCACTGGTCGTAGCGGCAGGGGTTATCCATAAGCATCTGGAGGTTGCTCTCGGCCAGCACGAAGATGGCCAGATTGAACACCTTGGTGCCCACTCCTGCACAGATGGGACGGTTGCCGTGGTGTACCTCGGGCTGGTAGTTGAGCATGGAACCGGGTGTGTAGTCCATGGGGCCTACGGCATTGCGCAGGAAGGGGAGCCACACGCTGTTGTCGGGCTTGCAACTACCATTGTATTCCATACCGCGCACGCCCTCGTAGGTCAGCACGTTGGGATACTTGTAGTCCAGTCCGCTGGGATGGAAGGCGCCGTGGAAGTCCACGAAGATGTGGTGTTTGGCAGCTTCCTTGGCCACCCGCTCGTAGAAGTTAACCATCCACTGGTCCTGACGATCCATGAAGTCAATCTTGGTGCCCTTGATGCCCCATTCCTCGAACTTCTGGAAGAGGTCCATGTGGTGCTCCACAGTGAGCCACGGGAGCCAAAGGATGACACCCACGCCCTTGCTCTTGCCGTAGGCGATGATTTCGGGCAGATGCACCTCGGGATTAGTGACGAAGGGATCACGGGTGTTCTTGGCCCAGCCCTCGTCGATGAGGATGTAACCCACGCCATTGCGGGCGGCAAAATCGATGAAGTACTTATAGGTCTCCAGATTGATGCCGGACTTGAAGGTCACGTCGGGGCCGAAGGGTATGCCGTTGAGCCAGTCCCAGCAGGTCTGTCCCACCTTGATCCAGTCTGTCGGGCCGATGGCGTTGGCAGGAGCCAGGCGCACGGGCATGGCGTTCACGGGCAGTTGGGTGTCGCTCTGGGTGATATACATATAACGCCAGGGGAAGGAACGCGTGCCGGCGGTCTTGGCCACGTAGTCGGCTTCCTTCAGAATCTTATGGCTGCGGTCACCTTGGTCTTCGTATTCCGTCGGGCACTTGGGCTGGACGATGGAGAAGGCGTTGGTGCCCTCGCCAGTGGATTTGAGGAACACACCGGCGTAGTCGAAGAGATCGAATTCCGAGATGAGCACTTTCTGCCGTTCACCCATTACCAGGATGGGAAGTTCGCTCATGCGATCTTCTGCCTTCCATTCGTTGCTGGCCACGACGGAGTAGTTCTCCTCACAGCTGGTCTTGAAGCCGCCAGGCTGCTGCAGCACGAGCTTGCCGGGTTTCGACAACTGCCACGTACCATCCTCGCTCATCACTTCTATATCACCTTTCAGGGCAGTGACGAAACGGTAGGCGACGCCATCGTCATAAACGCGCCATTCCACCTTGTAGTTGCCACCGAAGGTGAGGGTGAGCAGCGTGTAGTTGTTCTCCACCTGACTGGCTTTCAGGGGGTGAATGGGTGTGACGGTCTCACGGACGGTCGTCACTTTCTTGCCTTTCAGCACAGGCTTCTCACCCAGCGTGCGGTCACGCAGGGTCAGGCCGATGTGGCACTGCTGGAAGAGCTGTTCGCCATGACTCTCCACATCATAGTAAATGCGGTCAGAGACGGTGACCGTGACCTTCGTTTGTCCGTCGGGACTTGTTGCACTGACTTGTTTTTGTGCGTGGGCGGCCATACCGATCAGCAGCAGCACCGCCAGAGAAAAAAACTTTTGCATATCACGAAAATTGTTTGTTTACGCCACAAAGGTACATCGCTTTCCGTTTCCGCCCAAATTTTCTCCGTTAAAAACTATTAACTCCACTTTCGCAAGCTCCAGTTTCGTTGAGGCTATAAGGTTTAAGGTCTATTCGCTAATTGGTTTTAAGGTGGTATTTGTACATCAAAGTATTGATAATAACAATCTTTAACCTCATAACCTTATAACCTTAATTGTTTTCTGCCTCTTTTTGCGAAAAAACAGTTAAAATGGATGAGAAATGAAGCATTTTTTGTGATTTCAGCAAAATATTCGAGGAATTATCATTATTTTTGCAACCTCTGCCACGGATTGGCGTACCCTCGCCCTATCTTTGCAGCAAAATTCAATCATCATGATTAAAAACGATAGAGGACAAAGCTTGATAAGCAAATATGTCTGGGTGATAGAGACTATCTATCGCGCCAAGACAATCTCGTTCAAAGAACTGAATGAGAAATGGCTCGATGATGACATCAGCAGAGGTGTGGAGATTCCCAAACGAACCTTCGATAACTGGCGGTATGTCATCTGGGATATGTTTGGTATCAACATTGCCAATGAGAATCGAGGCGAATACCGCTATTATATCGACAATGAGGAGGACATCAGCAAAAACGGCCTCCGTTCCTGGCTTTACAACACATTCTGCGTAAGTAATGCCTTAGCCAACAGCCAGAACATCAAAGACCGAATCATCCTGGAGTATGTGCCATCGGGACAGGAGTATCTGCAGTCTATCATCGATGCCATGAAGGAGAATCGTGTGCTAAACATTACATATCACAGTTACTGGAAGGATGAAGAAAACAACTTTGACGTACAGCCATACTGCGTGAAGCTGTTCCGTCAACGGTGGTACATGGTAGCACGTAGTACCTATTCTTATTATTATGAGAAAGGGCCACGCATCTACTCCCTTGACCGAATCAAGGATCTTCATATTTCTGAAGAAACATTTGATATGCCAAAGGGCTGGACAGCGAAGGATTTCTTCGACGGATGTTTTGGCATCATCGCAGAACAGTCTGTTAAGATACAGCCTGTCAAGATAAAAGTATCTGCGGGTCAGGCAAACTATATTCGTGACCTTCAGATGCACGAGTCTCAAAAAGAGATTGAGCGCAACGAGGAATACAGTATCTTCACCTTTAATCTCCGGCCCGAGTTCGACTTTCAACAGGAGTTGCTTTGGAATGGAGAGGACGTAGAAGTGCTTGAACCACTTTGGCTCCGTAAAGAGATAGCCGGAAAGATTAAAAGAATGTGGAACAAATACAAAAATAGTCAGTATGGGATATAATAAGTTCAGCTTCCGTGGCATTAAAGAGTTATGCCAAAGGTATAATAGAGAAATCTACATGTCTTCTGAACGTGCTGCATTAAAGGCTGTCCTTGACAATAGAAGGGTGAGATTTGTCAGTCCACTTGGAACCTATGATTACGCATACTTTGGAGAATTTACTTTCGAAGGTGACGTAATGTTGCTTTGGACAAAGAAAATGGAATATACTAAATTCCATCGTCCCTCAGAAATGCCTAATACTATGTGGTCTGTTGTACCAGTAATATTTGCAGGAGTGGATACGAGGTATAAAGATGACCATTATCAGGAAATCTTCACGGGTGATGTGGTAACGTACAAAGGTTATACATCATTTGTGCGTTATTTCGGCGATTGTGAAGTTCCTGGACTCGCTGGTGATAATTGCGATGTACAGTTTGAAAGAAATGGCGAGATGCACAAAGAAGGAACGGTTTTCTCCGGTCTTACGCAATCTATGTTTAATGAGTTTGCTATAGAAAAGCTCTATTGGCCAACTGATCAGTATGTTCCTTATGGCATAAGCCGGGTCGAAGTTATTGAAAGAGCTTCACAAGCAAAGAGTAATCCTACCTTTGCTGATGGCTATAAGCCTTCAATAAAAGGCCGACAGCTTGCGTATGAAGACATCTCAGAAGTTTTGCGAGAGAATGATGTATTATGCTATTTTGTTGGCGAACCTTGCGAAGACGAAAATGGTGAAGAAACAAGAGATGTATATGCAGATAACATACCCGATGATTTCTCTGGGGAAGAGTGTGATATAGCATTAGAAATATCCATTTGTGAGAATCTCATAGAGGCCATAAAAACCTCCTTTGACGTCTTTCTCTTCAATGCTCATAATGAGCCAGATAAAACATTTGTCCTCTGTGATTTCAGAAAAGCTTTGTCTATTAGTAAAATCATGGAACAGAAAGTGGCTTTGCAATTTTGGAGCTGGTATGAGTACAAGATTCCTAATGTCATTCTGCCATTTTGGATTCTTAACAAAATCGCAGGGTATGATATGATAGGCAGAGATTGAAAAAATAAGCAAATAAGGTAAATCAATTGATAATAATCGGAATCAAAAATGAAAGATTTTGCAGCAATAGATTTTGAGACTGCCAACAATGAGCGTAGTTCTGTTTGCTCTGTTGGAATCGTCATAGTCCGTGGCGGGGAGATTGTTGATTCTTTCTACTCTCTGATTCAGCCTGAGCCGAACTACTACAACTATTGGTGTAGCCAAGTTCATGGTCTCTGCTGTCAGGACATAGATGATGCTCCCGTGTTCCCCAAGGTGTGGGCACAGATAGAGCCACTGATTAAGGGCTTACCGCTCGTGGCACACAACCGTCCATTTGACGAAGGATGCCTAAAGGCTGTGTTCCGCGTATATCAGATGGACTATCCCGATTATGAGTTCCACGATACGCTTGCCGCTTCAAGGTGTAAGCTTCCGGAGTTGGAAAACCATCAGCTACATACTGTGGCAGCCGCCTGCGGATATCAGTTGGAAAACCATCACCATGCACTTGCTGATGCAGAAGCCTGTGCTTGGATTGCGAGAGAGATTCTATAAAAAACATAACCCACCAAAAATATAAGGAGTATGAATGCACTAGAAGAATTTGACCGCATCTTACACTTTGGCTATAATAGTGAGAAGCTACTCGCCGTTAAGCCAAAGCTCGATAGTTATCTTTTGACTTGCCCTGAAGAGGAGAAGGCCAAATGCCAAAAGACCATTGAACTGGCAGAAAGGCTGATTGCAGAGTGTAAAGAAATTGACAAGCTGCGGCAACAGTATAACTTATTCCATGACTTTGTATTGGGGAACAAACAATTGGGTCCCATCGAATTGGAATATTTTGAGCCTTTTGGTAATTCTTTTGGGGTCTACGTAAAGGTAGATAAATTCGTGATGGAGATTACCTTTAAGCCAATGGATGAGCCAGAGAAAAATGAGATACGGACAAAGTTCAACCTCAACGTTAATGGCCACTATAAGTCGTTCATGATAAGAAAGGAAGCCAAGCCTTCTGAATATGGTTTTATCCAAAATAAACGCAGAGATTATTATCCCACAGCCGTCAGGTGGGAAAATTGGGGGGATGCGGTAATTAAAGCGATAAAGGCTGTTGAGGAAAATCCGCAAAGATTCCTACTAATGTGTGAATCCTCATGTCCCTATAACAATGATGGCACTCATAAATTCAAGTCGTGGAAAACCAAGGCAAAAGTAGAAGTTTCTTACGACGCCAATACAGGTGTCATTCAAGGAGTGAAGAAAGGTGAAATCCCATCAGGTGCCCATGTGGTTGGTGGCAATGGATCCTTCCGTTTCTATGAGAAAGGTGATTACGTTTTGAAAGTAACGCTTGATTGTCTCGCTGGGGAAATGCCGGTAAAGCATGATTGCTTCATCGACATTGATGAATATATAAGACAGTTGAAGGAAGAAAAAGAATGGGGTCGTAATCTTCCGTATAAGAAGGTGAATGAGCTACTTAGTGAGAAAGTGGAAGTCATCACCTACGACATGGACAAAGAGCCATTTGAGCGTGCCTTCTATCCAGTTGAATATGACGGAAACTGGATAACTTATCTTGAAGACAAGTTCAAAGAATTACAACCATGAATTTGCTGACGCTGAAAGTTATGCTAGAATCGCATGAGAGATACACAGAAGAAACATAATAAGATTATAATCATAAAATGGCATTTACAATAAGACACTTTGTTGATTTGTTTAATTATAAATTCAACATTCCATCATATCAAAGAGGCTATCGATGGGAAAAAAAGCAGATTGAAGACCTGCTTTCAGACTTGATTGAATTCAAACATTCCTCCTCCGAAAATAAAAGTTTCTATTGCCTGCAACCTGTAGTAGTCACGATAAACCAGGAACTAAGTCGGAATGCTGGAGTATCCGTCTATGACCTTATTGACGGTCAACAGCGTCTAACGACTTTGCGGCTCATCTTCGATCAAATAAAGGAGATGTTACCTGAAGACATCATATCACAAATTTACACAATAGAATATGAACGTAAGGATACGCCCATAGATGACTATTTTATTGAACGTGCGAACAATACTATCTCTAATTGGTTCAAGCAACATGGGGCAATGACTAAAGCTCAAATCGCAGAAGTCCTTTGCCCAAATCAAGACCATAATGAGCATGATGTGAGGGTTATATGGTACGATATCGACGAGGAGACTAAAAAATTATATGGTTCAAACATGGAATCTGTAGACATTTTTAATCGCCTCAATTATGGAAAGACAGGCTTAACAAGTACAGAACTAATTAAGGCTTTGTTTTTTCAATGCGACCATTATCCCGACAGTGAGAAAATTTTACGCAAGCAAATAGCTTTTTCTCGTTCTTGCGAATGGGACATTATGGAGAAAACCTTACAAAACCCATTTTTATGGGGAATGCTTGGTGCAATGGACTACAGTTCTCACATAGATATTCTCTTATCTTTTGTTGTCCGCCGCCTTCTTGCTGAGAACTCTCAATTAGAGGAAAAAGTGGCTGAAGGCAATGATTACAATTATCGTGTAATTAACAACTATATTGGAGAAAATCCTAAACAGTGGGGTAAGGCTGTTGATGCATTATGGGAAAAACTACAAGACTCTTATGTGGTGATTACCAATTGGTATAGTAATCACCAATGGTATCATTTGGTGGGTCTATACGTATCTCTATTCAAGCTTAAGAACAAAAAAGCTAAAGAAAAAGATTTTGCAAACCTCATTTTCGACCTATATCAAACTTATATTTCACTTCCAAAAACAGCATTCACCAATCGTCTGAAAGCCCTAGTAGGCAAGGAAGTTAAAATATCTAGTACAATTAATGAAAAAAGTATCATGTACAGAAGTGAAGCTGATAAAGGCCGGAAATATATGCTCCATGAAATCTGTTACAATGAGTGCAATCCAGACCTAATCCGAATACTTCTATTATTGAATGTGGACATATCCCTTCATGATCTCAATGAACGCATGTGTTTTCCATTTCATCTGTTTCATAAATGCAAAACAACAAGTTTAGAGCATATACACCCTCAGAACCTTTCACTCGATGGTATCGCATTTGACGAACTATGTAATTGGTTTCATCGAAAAGAACAGGAGCTGATTCGAATAGACAAAGATGATCAAGTGAAAGAACATTTGGACATCTTAAGGAATGCTGAGAAAGAAATGGAGAAAGACAGTAAATGGTTTGACGAAGACTGCAACAGAATTATTTGTCAAAAGGCAGTAACGGCAATTGACGCATATTTCAATGAATTTGCGAAGATTGATGAAACACTGATGCATACCATCCAGAATATGGCATTAGTCGACAAAGACACTAATGCCGCGCTGCAAAATTATCTAATTGATAAAAAGAGAGAAATTCTCAAAGAGCGTGAAAGCCATGATAAAGAGAATCCTGTATTAGTGCCTATAGCAACCAAAATGGTTTTCAACAAAGCCTTTACGTCGTCACCATCTGATATGAAATACTGGACAGATGTTGATCGTAGTGCGTACTTTAGCGAAATTAAACGCGTTTATGAAGAATATACAAATTAAATCAAATTTGCGATATGAGTAGCCCAAAAACAAGATATACATTCATGGAATTTGTAAAAGAGTATTCTATACGAATTCCTTTGATACAGCGTGATTATGTGCAAGGACACGACTTCACAGACAAGCATAAATTGGAGAAGAGGCAAGAGTTTATTCGCCTTTTAATGAATGCCTTAAAGAGAGGTACCGCCTATCATGTGGATTTCATATATGGTTCTTCTATTCAGAACAAGGAAATACTAGGTGGAAAGAATTTTTTCATCCCACTCGATGGACAACAACGCCTAACTACACTTTTCTTACTTCATTGGATTCTCATTAGCAAATCCAATTTGGAAAATGATGAGAAAATTAAATACCTCGGTCATTTAGAAGGATTTTCCTATGAAACCCGCCTAAGCAGTGCTGCATTCTGCGATAAGTTGACAAAGACTATACTGGAGGAGCTCCCAAACGGCAAAGTTAGAGAGATTATAACAGATTGTTCATGGTATTCAAATGACTGGGATTATGACCCAACAATAAACAACATGATATCAATGTTGGAAGCTATGAATAGCATGTTAGAGGATGAATTTATGCCATTCATTAATCAAATGTTGGAAAATGCCCTAAACTCTACTTCATCAATCACATTCGACCGTCTAGATATGGACGAATATAGTCTGACAGATGGGTTATATATCAAAATGAATGCTCGTGGCAAGGAGTTAACGACATTTGAACATTGGAAGGCATTGTTCATACAATTCTTAGAGGACACATATCAAGATGCTCTTCTGATATCTGAGTTTACAGATAAAATTGAACATGATTGGGCTAATTTGTTTTGGGATTATGTAAAAGATGAAAGCAATGAATATCCCGTAATTGATGGTTGTTTTATGTCATTCTTCCATTATCTTACTCATCTTCTCTATTACGCTCATGTGTTCTCGCAACAAGGGAACACAGATTCTGAATATATCGGAACGATAGAACAAATCAATGCCGTTTACAAAAATCGTGACAATGTTGATTGTCTCTTCGCGGCTTTGGACTTCGTTTCGGAGGTGGGCAAAAGAGAATCTACTTTTTTTGACGAACTATTCAGACATGGTAATGAAGATGTGAATGACACAAGAATACGTCTTTTCAGCAAGGGAAGGCTGAACCTTTTTCAGCGTTGTATATTACCCCAAGAGAATGAAGATTTTGATATCTATGAGAAAACATTATTCTATGCGCTGATAAAGTATTGTATAAAACATCAGATGGTGTCTGTTACTACGGGGCTAAGAAGTTATATCCGTGTAATCAGGAATTTACTGCTTAATACTAACCAGTTAATACAGTCACAAGTAAATCTTGTTTCCAATCTACGTATCACTGAGTTCGCTACATATAGCCAAATTATAGAAACGCTTGCTACAACCATCGATGTAAAAGAGTCCTTGTCTGAATCAATGACAGGTCTTGGAGGGAAAAATGCTGCTTTAGTAGAGAAGTCAAAGTTGGATGAACCTAATCGAGACGTTATATGCTGGTTGGAAGACATGTCTTACTGCCGAGGCAATATAAGAGCTTTCAATTTTATTAAGGATTACCCTAAAGAAATCATCATAAATAATGTGCTAAAGTTTAGGGATGCCACAGACGCTGAGAGAATACGCATATTGGTTGCTTCTGGCTATAAGGGATTCCGTATAGGATGGTGTTCTTATGGAGATCGATATTTTTTCGGAAAGGAAGGACGTTGGGACATTCTATTCTCCCGCGACCATGAGAATATTTCCATGGCATTACGCAAATTCATAGATGCTGATTGCTCAATAGAGGATTATTGTCTACAAAACATTCCTTCGATACACAATTTCAAATACTATGCACTTAAGTATAAGGAATTCCTTCGCTCGGCAGGTTACTGGCAAGCGAAAGATGATGAAAACTCGAACTATTATTTTGCAGTAATTGGTGACATGGATGATCTTGACATGATAGCGCTGAAATCATATTCCCGCAGTCCGTTACTGGCATACCACACAGAGCCTATAGCTTCAATTGTCTTGTGGAAGCTCATTGAATATGATTCAGACATGTTCGGACATAATAAGCTGCAAAACTGTAATATATATAGCGAAAAAGCAAATCTGAAATATATCAAGAATAGTAATGAGGTTGTTTTATCGATGATTGTTGACAATAAAACTTGGCACATTGAAGTTGCTCCTGAAATACCGCAACACATATTAGCCAAATATGGTATTGAAAACAATATTTTGTCTGAGTCCGAGAATATGGATCTTGTTGAAGTTGCAGTGGAATTCGTTAAAGATCTAGTCAAACTGTAATATGCATATCTATATCTCCAACACCGCCCACTACCAAGAGGTTATTTCACGGATGCTGTCTGTGAAACGTACGCTATGGATTGGTACCGCTGACATAAAGGATCTCTACATCAATGTTGATGGAGAGGTAAAGCCGTTATTGGCGGTTATCGCCCAGCTCATTCGTAGGGGTGTTGAGGTGCGTCTCATTCATGCAAAGGAACCAGGGCAGAACTTTCGAGAGGACTTTGATAAGTATCCTACATTGTTTGACAGGTTGGAAAGGGTTCTTTGCCCACGTGTACACTTTAAGATTATTGTATTTGACTGCAAGGAAGTCTATATCGGAAGTGCTAATTTAACCGGAGCCGGACTTGGCATGAAAGCATCATCCACGCGCAATTTTGAAGCTGGCATCTTGACGGATGATCCAACAATTGTAGAGCAGGCGATGAATCAGTTCGACGATGTGTGGATAGGTAAACATTGCCAGTCGTGCAAACGTAAAGATGTCTGTTTAGACCCAATTGCATAATGCATGACAGACAAGATAATCTTCCTTGATTTCGATGGTGTTCTGAATACCGAACACTACCAGAACTTCCTGTATCACGAGGGTAAACCTTGGCAGGATAAGTTTAGTGCATTTTTTGATCCAGAGGCGGCGGCCCAACTGAAACGTGTTATTGATGCTACTAATGCTGACATCGTTGTTGAATCTTCATGGAAATATCTTGGGCTTGAAGCTATGCAGGAAATGTGGGAAGCTCGAAATATGCCAGGAAGAGTCATTGATATTACCCCCTCGTCTGTCAGCGATAGTTGGTTGCTAACAGCAAACCTTGAAGATATTGAGCCTGCGATGGGCCATTGCAAAGGAATGGAGATTGCATCCTGGCTATCAGACAATGCCAAAAAGGGAACTAAATAGGGTTTGCTAATTTATTTTCAGGTGCCATTGTCTATGACAGGCAAAAACAGGTACAAGGCTGACCTCGTTGTTGTATAATTGCCCCATGATGGGCTTCTGACCAAGGAATTCGAAAATGAGACGCAGAAGTCCCCTTAG
>JAFZSP010000033.1 GCA_017619335.1 Bacteroidaceae bacterium | reverse complement strand
GCAGTTCCTCCAAGTCGTTCATTATCGCACAATGTTTCAGCAGACTGATACGTGCCTTGTCATCGTACTGCACAAGCAGGTCCACATCGCTCCTTGATGTCTCCTCGCCTCGTGCGAAAGAGCCGAAGAGCCATGCCTTCAAAACGGGCTGCGTCTTGAAGTAGTCGGCGATTGTTTGGCTCATTGTCTGGGTGCTCATAAGCGTTTGGTTTTAAATCCGCGGCAAAAATACTACTTTTTGGCGAATAATAGTGCGATTATTACGTTAAACTTACGAAAAGCGGGCGAAAGTGCATCGTTTTATCACTTTCGCCCGCTTCAGAGTGTTTTTTCCCTCACTTCATGACCTTCTTACCATCCGCATGATCCAGTGTAGAGTGTAGTGTTTTTTTCGTCTTTCTTTTATTCATTGGCTTGTTTAATAAACTGTTGTGATTCGAGAAAATCATTCAGTTCATCGTCGCTGATGCCTATGATGTCCAGACATTCACCGACTTGGTTGTGCAAACCTTTGATGCGGTTCTGGATATAGGGGCGGAAGCTTTCTAAGAAATCAACCCTGTAGCCCCTCACCTCCTTCATTCCCAAGTAGGCAATCAGCTGCTCGCCATCGGACATGTTCTCCGTGTCAAAGTTGGTCAAGAAAAGCTTGTTGTTTGTAATCTTTTCATCCATCTTCGCCTTGATGGTCTTCACGATTGCTTCCATATCAGAGTAAGTAATGCCCACCACCTTGATAAATTGGGCGTTTCTGACATCGCGAAACGTGCTGATGTCGCTGGAGAACATGTTTTCCGCCGTCTTGTCGTACCAATATGACACAGGAGTCGAAAGGGCATCCCAGTATTTCACCCGCTGCTCATCGGTGAGTCGCAGGATGCTGTCGTGTGATAACGTCCGCAGTTCTTTCAGGTCTTTCTCCCAGACAGCGTATCTGAGGGTGTCTTCCTGAGCTAACCTCCATTCAAAGTCATAGATGTCTGAGATGACCATCATGGCTATCATGCGGCGGTTCTTCTCCTGCTGTCTGTGCTCAAGCATGGCAGCAGTACCGAAGGTGAGGATGATGGAGACGGTGGTGCCGACGATGGAGAGCGTCAGTTCCCTGAGTGTTTTATGTAACGTTTGATTTCCAAATAACTTTGGCATTCTGACTTTTACGTTCATTTCTTTTTTCTTGGGGTTATTATTCTCCTATATAGGTTCAGTGCTCAATGAGCTGCAGGCCGTGCTGGAGGATGGAGGCCTCGTGGCGGAGGGTCTGCTGCCAGATGGCGTGGGTGGGAACATCATAGAGGCTCCAGGCAGAACCGGTGTAATAGACGAAGGGCTGGCCGGGTGTGTAGGTGGTCTGCAGAATGGCGTGGCCGATGCCGCCGGCGCGCTTCTCGGCTAAGGGGATGAACTTCACCTCATTTTTAATTTTTAATTTTTCATTTTTCCTTAAAGGCATGAATATGCCGAGATAGTGTTCTCCATTCATGACGTTGGGATGGTCGAGGGCCTCGGCATAGGTGATCCAGCCTTCCTTCTGGTTGAGGACGTAGCCGTTGGGGTTGCTCTCGTGGATGACGATGCCAGCACAGACAGGGGTGGGGCGTGTGAGACCCTCATAGGTGACTTCCACGCGGGCGAAGTGACTGCCGCAGTCCTGGGTGATGAGGCGGATCTCACGGAGGGAGTCGGAGGAAGAGACGGTACCGCCCACCTGACCGAGGTCACTGAGGGGACGGGCGGGCATGGTCATGCGGACGGTGAAGCGCAGGGGGCCATTGTCCAGAATCTCAGCTTTCTCATAATAAAGTGGGTAAAATAATTCTTTAATTTTTCCATTTTCTAATTCTTGCATGAGTGCTGGCGCTCCGGCACCCAGGGTGGCCCCGACGGTGTAGGCATCCATTCCCGCACCGTGGTTGCGGTGGTAGGTGTAGCCGCGGTGGACTTCGTTCCAGTCTAAGGGGCTGCCGCTCTTCCGGATGCGGTCGTTGACGCCGTAGGAGGTGAGCTCGTTGTGGTAGAGCTGGTCCTGAATGGGGTGTGGGGTGTTCTTGACGAAGGTGTCGAAGCCGTAGGCGCTGTTCTTCATGTTTTTATGTGCTCCGGGGCCGTAGAAGCGCCAGGCGCAGCGGTCGTTCTCCCAGACGAGGTCGTCCCAGCGATTGGGGTAGATGCGGCCGTTGCAGGTGAGCTCATAGTCCTGCGGCTGCCCCTTGATCATGCTGAGGCTGATGCTGCTCTGTGGGCGAACGGTGCAGAAGACGAGCACGCGCCCGTCGTGGGTAATCTGATAGGGAATCTCGTTGTTGTCGGAGTCCAAAACGATGAACTCGCGGGCGACGGCGCAGTTGGCTTTTTTCAGGATGTCCATCGTGGTGATCTCGATGACTTGGGAGATGAGTTCCTGGGTGGGGTTGTGGACCTCCGTGAACCAGAAGGACTCGTGGCCTCGGTCTATGGGGCGTGCAGGGCGGGCACCGCCAGTGAGGGAAATGGCGACGGGTGTGCCGCCTCCGACGGGACCGGAGACGGTGGGGGTGCCGGGGGTGTGGTGGAAGATGGAGTTGAGAGCGGAGGGTTTAGGGTTTAGAGGGTCGGGGGCTGGGACGAGTGGGTCCGCATTGATGTAGCGCACCATCTCACAGGCTGCGAGGAGCCAGGCACCAGTGCCGAAAGGAGCTTGGGAGTGGGCATCCACAGTCTTGGTGGGGTCGGGCTTCTCGCCGATGGGCTGGACGAAACCGATGCTGCCGTCAGGCTGCAAGGCGGTCTCGCTGAGGTACTTCCATGCTCGTTGGATGACGGGCCCGTAGGTGGCGGGATCGAGGTAACCGTTGTTGACGCCCCAGAGCATACCGTAGGTGAAGAAGGCGGTGCCGGAGGTCTCGGGGCCTGGCGCATCGTCCTCACAGAGCATGCTGCGGCTCCAGTAACCACCGGGTCGCTGCACGCGGGCCACGCCCTCGGCCAACTGGCGGAAGCGTTGGACAAAGATGTCGCGGTTCTTGTAGTCGTGTGGCATATCGGCCAGCACCTTGGCAAGGCCGGCGAGCACCCAGCCGTCACCACGTGCCCAGAAGCTCTTGCCGCCGTTGCAGGCGGTCTTCACCTTGGGGTAGATGTACTTGGCGTCGCGGTAGTAGAGCTGCTCCTCGTGGTCGAACATCAGGCTGTCACTCCAGAGGAAGTTCTCTGTGAGTTTGTCAAGATATTTCAACTCGCCCGTGAGCTTGTACATCTTGGTCATCACAGGCATCACCATGTAGAGGGCATCGGCCCACCACCAGAAGTGGGTCTCCTCCATAGAACACTCGTGGCTCATGACTTCGATGGCGCGGGCCACCTTGTAGGGAGCGGGCACGAGGTTGTACATATCTATATAGGTCTGGAAACAGATCTGCCAGTCGCCGAAGAGGACAAAGTCTTGTCCCTCGCCGTAGGTGGCATACTTCCAGTTGCGCTTGTCATCACTCTTGGCGCCCTTCCAGTCGTTGTGGCGGCACCAGGAGTCGGTGTAGGCGTACCAGTCGGCGCGGCCCGTGAGGCGGTAGGCTTCCATATTGCCGGTGTGGTAGGCGGCGTGGTCCCAGAAGGAGCGCACGTAGGGGGTGTTGTGGGCCTGCCAGTAGTTGTTGACCTTGATAATTTGATCAAGCACTTTGGCGGCTTCTTCTGTGGAGGCTAAAGCCCCCTCCCATCCTCCCCCAAGGGGGAGGAGAGCAAATAGTAAAAGCGTAAAGGAAATGATTTTTTTCATACGAATTATTGAGGGTTAATTCCCCTCCCCCTTGGGGGAGGATGGGAGGGGGCTTTTTAGTAGTGTCATATATTTCTGAACGGCTTTCTTGACGAGGGCGACGGCCTCGTCCATGGTGCCCCAGACTTCACCGCCGGCGGCATTCTTGTGGCCACCGCCACCGAAGAACTCGGCAGCCATTTCGTTGCAGGGGAAGTCGTCAACGCTGCGAAGGGAGACGCGGATGCAGGGGTGCTCGGTGTCCTCGCGAAGGAAGATGGAGAGCTTCATACCCAGAATCTGCAGGGGGAGGTTCACGAGGCCTTCGGTGTCCCCGTTGAGGGCTCCGAAGCGACGGCGCTCGGCATTGGTGAGGGTCATGAGAGAGGTGTGTGCTTTCTTCCAGACGTCCAGCTTCACGTAGAGCATATAACCCATGAGTTTCATGCGGTTGGGGCTGTAGGTGAAGAAGACGTTCCGGTAGATCTTATCCTTGTCGATGCCGTAACGGAGGAGGATGCTGATGAGCTCGAAGATTTCGGGACGTGTGCTGGCATAGGTGAAGGCGCCCGTGTCTGTCATCATGCCGGTGTAGAGGGAGACGGCTTCCGAGTGGGTGAGGAGAGGGAGGGGATTGGCGGCGACGCCGCTTACCAGACCGTCTTCTAATTGAAGAATGATGCGGAGGAGGACTTCACAAGTGGAGGAGAGGTCGGGGTGGGAGATGACGAGGTCTGCGATGCCGGGTTCCGGATCCAGGTGATGGTCTATCATGATGCGAGGCGTGGGATGGTCGCGGACGACGTCACCAAGGGTCCACATGCGTTTGAGTTCCCCGTGGTCACATAGAATGATGAGGTCGGCGGCTTCCACGATGGGGCGCACCTCGTCCTCGTGGCCCTCATAGATGAGGATGTCCTCGGCGCCCGGTACCCACTTGAGGAAGTCGGGGAAGATGGTGGGGGCCACGATGTGGATTACTGCTTCGGGCAAGCGGCGACGGAGCCAGGAGGCGAGAGCGGTGGTGGAGCCTATGGCATCACCGTCTGGACCGCGGTGACATGTGATGACGATGTGACGAGAGGCAGCGAGGAGGTCGTGCCAGAGGGTGATATCGGAGGGAGAGAGAAGAGCCTCACCCCCAACCCCTCTCCGATTGGAGAGGGGAGTAAATTCTGTTTGACTATTGGATGTTTCTGCTGTTGTAATATTCTTAATAGGTTCCATATCTGTTTGGTATATACTCCCCTCTCCAATCGGAGAGGGGCCGGGGGTGAGGCTGGAGTGAGGCTTTTATTTTGTCTTCACTTCACTCCAGGCTGGCGGGTCCACGCCGAGGAGGTTCTTGACGAAGAAATCGAAGCGCTTGTGCTCTCCGAAGGTTTCACCCACGGTGTGGTGGGCACCAGGAATGACAACGAGCTCGAAGGGCTTGTTGGCCTTGATGAGAGCATTGGCCACCTGCATGGTGCTGGCGGGATCCACGTTGTCATCCAATTCTCCGACGACGAGCATCAAGGGGCGTTCGAGGCGGTAGGCGTTCTCAACGTTGGAACACTCAATGTATGAGGAATCAATGGGATAGGACATCCATTGCTCGTTCCACCAGATCTTGTCCATGCGGTTGTCGTGGCAGCCACAGGCACTGTAGGCAGCCTTGTAGAAGTCGCCGTGGAAGAGGACGGCGGCTGTGCTTTCCTGACCACCGGCTGAGCAACCATAGATACCCACGCGGTCAATGTCCATATAAGGATACTTCTGTGCCGCCGCCTTGATCCACGCGATGCGGTCTGGGAAGCCGGCGTCCTTCAGGTTCTTGTAACAGACCTCTTCGAACTTCTTGCCTCGGTTGCTGGTGCCCATGGCATCGAGCTGCACGACGATGAAGCCAAGCTCGGCAAGGGCGGTCGTGTAGTAGTTGCCTGGTTGGAAGGACTTGGGAACGTAGCTGTCGCCAGGACCGGCGTAGATGTACTCGATAACGGGATACTTCCGCGAGGGGTCGAAGTTGGAGGGACGTTGGATGATGCCCCACATGGGAGTAACGCCGTCGCGACCGGGAGCCACGAAGATCTCGGGGGCGACCCAGCCGGCGGAGAGAAGGGAAGAAATGTCGGCGGTGGCGAGGAAGGAGGAGGCCCCTTCGGGGGCTACCGCTTTCACCACAGTGACGGGAGGGGTGTCCTGGGTGGAATAGGTGTCGATGAAGGCGGTGAAAGAGGGGTTGAAGCGGGCGCTGTGGTTGGCGGGCTCGGGGGTGAGATCCTCGAAGCCGGTGCCGTCAAAGTTCACGCGGCAGTAGTGGATGTGATAGGGGTCTTCCTCGGGGTGTATGCCGTTGGCGGTGAAGAGGATGAAGCCTTTCTGCTCATCCACGTGGAGGACTCGGCGGACACACCAGGAGCCGCGGGTGAGTTGGAGGGAGGAAGACTTCTTTCCCTTAACGGGAAGGGTGGTGTCGAAGAGATAGAGGTGGGGCCATCCGTCGCGCTCGGAGAGCCAGAGGATGAGGCTGTCTCCGCGTAGGTCGCGGCGGAAGTTGTTGGAGTAGCGGACGTATTTTTCCTCTCGTTCCTCGATGAGGGTGCGGACGGTGCCGGCGGTGTTCATCTCATAGACGCGGTAGAGATGGTGCCCGCGTTGGTTGTACTCGAAGCGGATGCCCTCGGAATCCTTGCGCCACTCGAGACGGGAGAGGTCGTATTGACCAGCAATGAGGTCCGGGGCAGGCGTAACGGCACGTCCTGTGGCGACCTCAAAGATATAAGGTGTCTTCTGGGCGAGTTCGTCACCGGGCTTGGCGTACTCCTGTTTGTGAAGGATGGGCTGCAGTTGGTCGGCGGGCGAGGACTCCACGTAATAGACGTAGCGTTTCTCGATGGGACGGATGCGGTTGACCGCCACGTAGCGTCCGTCGGGACTCCACTGGATGTAGCTGCTGAAGTAATGGCTGAAGGTGCCTTCGGAGGAGAGGGCCCGCGCCTCGGAACCGTCGGGCTTGGCCACATAGACGTTGTCATTACGGATGAAGGCCACAAGGGAGGAGTCGGGAGAAGAGACAGGGTCGCCGCCACGCTCGTCGTCGGTTTCCATCCAGTGGCGTTCTTGGCGACGCTTGGAGGGATTGGCGATGAAGCGGGCGTTTGTAGCGGCGAATACGCCGCCCACCCGACCACGGAGACGACGGTTATGATGGATGGAGTCTATGGGGCGGTCGGCGGTGCTGTCTGCGAGGGTGATGGTGCCGTCTTCATTGATCTGGCCGAAGTGCCAGCGGCCCTTGTCACCATCGGTGAGGTGGTACTGGAAGTGCTGGTCATCCATCCAGCGGCAGTCGTCGGCGTGGTTCGTGACCTTCTGCCAGGAGAAGGTGCGCTGGAGGGCGTAGGCACGGTTGTAGTCGTCCACGGTGCCTTGGGCGGCGATGGGGAGTTGCGACAAAAACGCAACAAACAGAACGAGAAGGTGTTTCATTTCATTTTCAGTTGGGCAGGAGTGGCTTCTTTCTTGATGAGGGCTGCGAAGTCCTGTGGGCGGATGGTGACGGGGCCAGAGAGGAACTCGGGGATATTATAGCTGCGGAGGAACTGGCGGTGGTACTGCGGGTTGTCCTGCGGCAGCTCAAAGGGACGGGTGAAGTGTCCGTTGCCATCGTGGTGGGCGATGAAGGGACGGGTGAAGTTGCCGTCGGTGCGGCGCGAAGAGAAAATGACCCAGTGCCCGTTGCTGGACCAACAGTGCCAGCTTTCCACGTCGGGGGAGTTGAGCTCCGAGATTGGACGGATGGCGGCGGGCAGCGGTGTGCGCAGGCCTTGTGCCTCCCGGAGACTGTCGGCGATATTTTCTCGCTGTACATTGTTTGCCATTGGCGGCAAGACGCTGGCAGGCAAGCTGTTAGGGCTGAATATGGCGACGGGTGTGGGTTCTACGGGTGCGGCCTGTGTGAGGTCCATCAGGAAGAGGTCTGCGGTGTTATGCCAGATGTGGAAAACGCCAAACTGTCCCTCGGTGAACATCAGCCAACGTCCGTCGGGAGATATTCGCGGCAGTGTGACGCTGCGATTGCGGGCCACGGCGTCATAAATGAGTTCACGGGGACCGAAGGTGAGCGTCTGCTCGTCGAAGGGCATACGATAGAGGTTGTACTGCACTTCCTTGTAATGTTTGATGAGCTCGAAATCCATCTGCTCGGTACTGTCACGGCGCTGCCACTGGGCACTGACATAATAGATGTACTTGCCGTCTGGGCTCCAAAAGGGGAAGCAGTCAAAGCGGGTGGTGTCACGGGTGATGGGAGTGACCTCGTTGGTCTCGAGATTGTAGAAGATGAGGTTGCTCTTGGTGTCCTGAACCTCAATCTTCTGGACGTCGCGGGTGTGGAAGCTCTGACCGGTGGAATTGGTGGAATAGACAATCCAGGGCTTCGTCGGATACCAGGTGGGATAGACGCCGGCAGAGAGGGTGGAGTCGGTCTTGAGATTGATTTTCTGGAGTTTGCCGTCAAAGGCAATGATGGTGCCTCCGAGGTACTGACGGACGTGGAACTGGATGCGTTGCGGGTTGTACCATTGTGAATGGTGGCAGTTGATGCATTGCCCGTTTTCCTCATCGGAGTTGATCATGTTGCCATAGATGAGACTCTCGTCGAAGTTCTCGAGACAGCGCTGGTTGATGGTCAGATCCTCATAGGTCACGTAGGAGGGCGAGATGAGGCGGTAGGAGATGTAGGGGTCTATACTGTCTTTGGAGACGGTGATGTCAAAAGGTTTTTGGCGTTGCCACGCGTCTTGGCTTTTGATGAACACCTCCACAGAGATGTTGCCTTCTGCTGTCAAGGCGGCGGCTTTCATCTGCTGCCATTTCTTCAAGCCGGGACGAACATCCTCGCCGCCCACAGTCCACTGCTGGTCGCCAGCGGTGAAGCGGGTGACGAAGTCGGTGGCAGAGGCGTCGGCATCAATGTGGAAATGCAGGGGAGCGATATTCACAGGGACGGTGACGCCGATGTAGTCGGGATAGATGGAGGGGAAGTCCTGACTTTCGGTGAAGTGTTCCGGGACGGAAGGGGAGGTGCAGGAGGAGAGGAAGAACAGTTGCGATAACATCGCAACAAACGAAAAGTACTTTATATGGTGGTAATGAGGGAACATGATGGTGGGTTAATTGGTCTTTTGATTTCTTACCAGGAAATAGAAGTAATAGAAGGTGTTGCCGAACTGTGGGTAGAAAGCCACGGCTTTCTGCTCCTCTGTCATGGCACCACACTGTTCGTTGAACTTCATGAAGCGGTCGTAGGTCTCCTTGGTGGATTTGTCGAAAGGCATGTGGGAAATATCCACTTTGTTCTCCAAATGACCATAGAGGTAAGCGGCTTCCTGATAATGACGAGGCATGTGCACATTCGGATTCATGCTGGCATACTTCATGAAGCGGGGCCAGAAGATATCTATATCCTTCATGATGAGGGCACAGATGAGTGTCATTTCCTGGAATAGCGGGTCGTCACCGTTGCCGTGGGCAAAGGTCTGGAGAAGGTACATTTCCACGAGGGTGTTGTCACCGTCAAGGCGGTCGGGATAGGTCATCATGTGCATAATGGGCAGGAACTCTCGGGTCATCTGCTCGTCCAAGAGCGGTTTCCCTGCTTTGGCGGCGGCTTCAGCTTTCTGCAGGTCAAAGGCATCAGGGGTGGAGAGCAGCTTCTCATAACGCTCGGCCCACTCCCGATGGAAGGTAGTCTTCTTCAGAAGGTCAAGGTACTTGCGGGCGGCGGTCCATTCTCTATTGAGAAGGCTGGTGCGTGCCATGAACTTCAGGGTCTCTGCTTTCCAACCGAATTCCACGCCGTCTTCCATACACCAACGGTAACAGAAGTTCTCCTTACCATAATGGTAATAGATGAGCTTGCCGCCGACCTGTGTAATGCGGACTTTCCACGGAGCGTTCTGGGGTGTGGAGCCTTCTGGGTAATCGAACATCTCATTGCCGGCACGACCAAGTCGGAAGAGGGCGAGGTTCTTGTACATCACCATCTGGCGAGTGGGGCGCACAGTGGTGCTGCCGTCACGGGCAATGGTGAGGACGCGCTCCCAGTCCAAATCCTCGACGGCGCGGTTCATGGCGAGTTCCTTCTGGAAGTTGACATCATGATACCATGCCTTGCTGACGCCAAAGACGGCAGCGCAGAGGAGGATGAGGGTGATGATGGGTGCGAGCCAGAAATGTTTCGTGGCGAATACGCCACGCACACGACCAGCAGTGGAGGAGGCTGGCTGACGGGAGGCGACAGCGGAGCACCAAGCGATAGGAATGAGGATGAGGAAGGCTGCAATGATGGCGTAATAGGGGAGACGGTATTGTTCGAAACTGTCTTGACTGTAGCGCATGGAGGGGAGGGCTGCCACATAGACGAAGTCTCGAAAGGTCATCTCAAAGAGGCGTTGATAGTAAATCTGTGGGATGGCGGCAATCAACAATATGGCAAGGATAAGCCTAATCCACAGTCTCATTGAAGAGAGAGGAAGCCTCGAAGGGGTGGGGGGTAAGGCGGCTAATAATCCTGTGGCTCCCAGTGCCCAGGCACCGAAGAAGGGATAGCCAATGATGCAGACAAAGGTCATCCAAACGAGGCGGATCCAGCGGGCGACTTTCGAGGGCAAGGAAAGATCCAGAATGTGCTGAATGGCCATACAGAGAACCGCAAAGAGGACACCGATCGTCGGCACAAAGAGGTGACCGGGAAGTTTCTGATAAAAAATCCAATAGCCTGTCTGTACTATACAAGCCAAGAGAGCAAGGGGCACGAGCGCAGTCAGTGCGACCCACGGTCCCTTCAACTGATATATCCACGTGATTAACAGGCAGATGATGAGCCAGAGACCACAAAGGATGCTCACACCCATCCAGGGGTGGTAGAAATACTGTGTCAAATAAGTGGCGAGCCACGAGACAGCACCACCCGGATACTGCATCAGCGTCTTCCAATAAAGTCCCGTGGGCAACCAGAGATTCATCTCCTGGGAGCGCAGCAGAAACTCACTTTCCTCGGTGACTAATTTGATGCCGGCGACCGCCAACAAACCGATGATGACAATAAACCATCCCCACCTCCCTTCAATGAATGAGGAGAGGCGGGATGATTTTTCCGTTTTATGTTCTTTCATATTACCGTTGCGGCTTTACGATATACGTGAAAGTATGGTCCTCGTACTTGGGAACGAACTGATCCTGTGGCCAAGCACCCCAGCTGTTGACACAGCCGATACCCATCTGGAAGGCACGGACTTGTACGACGGTGTAGTTGCGGGCGATGAGGTCGCCGCTGTGGCTCTGGTGGGCATCCTTGCGAGGACCGTCGTCCAGATCTCCCATCTCATAGGGGAGGGCAGAGACTTCCATGGGACCACAGGCTTCGAAGTAGATATTTGGCCTGGAGGCACTTTCCATGCGCCACCAGATGATGTCACAATGATTGCCGCTTTCCTGGGGGCGTACGTACCCGTTCCAATATTGATTCTCCACGGGACCGCCATAGATGCCGATGAAGGCATTGTCCTTGCGGTCGCAGTAGTTCTCGATAGGACCACGGCCAATGTAGCGGACGGTGTTGTAGTCTTTATTCAGTCGCCAAGTCATACCCATGGCCATCATTTGAGGCTTCTTCTCGGCGTTCTCGTTGACATCAAGGGCCTCAGTTACGATGAGTTCACCCTTCGGAGTGAGAATGTAGGTCATGTTGAGGTCGGCATCAAGCTGGTCACTGTGATATTTCACCACAACCTGCTGGCTCTGGTTCTCCAGCTGTTTGCACTCCATGGATTTCTTGTTCCAACGTGCTTGCTTCCACGCTCCCAACTTATTCTGGAGCTGTGCACCGTAGTCGTTGTCGGTGGGAGCACGCCAGAAACTGGGCTCCACACTCTTGCGGTCCTCGAGAACGGGGGTACCGTTGACGTCAAAGTAGTCGATATTGCCAGTCCATTTGTTCCAAGTGACACTGATGCCGGCTGCGGAGAGGGTGAGCCATGCTTTGGCTTCGTCCTTCTGAACAGTACCGGTTGCAGCAGACATCACTTTCTCTGCGGTGGGGAAGGAGAAGGGCTTCAACTCAAACTGAGCCTTGGCGATAACATCGCCTTTCTTCAGAAGACCGCGGTTGCGGGTGAGGCGGAAAAGAACATTGATGGCTGCCCATTGGCTGTTGGCAGTAGCTTGTTTGAGATAGGACAAGTATTGCGCAGGAATGGTGAAACGCTGGCGCTGCTGGGGAGCAAGCTTGATGGGGAAAGCCTGGTCTGAGGTCTGTTCCTTCATCGTGGTGCCGTCGAAGGTCAGGAGTGAAGCATCGGCTTCCACATCGTCAATGGTCCGGAAGAAGTATTCATTATAAAGTTCCACTTCTCCGTCAAGCAGCGTCTTGCCGGCGGGAACCGTTGCCCAAAGGTCCTGATAGTAATACTGTACCTCGTAGGCGTGGGGATGCAGGCTGCGGTCGGAGGCGATGACACCGTTGCAGTTGAAGTTGTGGTCAGAAGCGGGATAACGGCCGAAGTCACCGCCGAAGGCCATGATTTCCTTGCCTGTCACGCGGCTCTTGGCACGCATACCCTGATCCACGAAGTCCCAGATGAAGCCACCCTGGTATTTCGGGTACTTGCGGATGAGCTCCCAGTACTTGGCAAAGCCTCCTATGGAGTTTCCCATCGCGTGGGCATACTCACACTGGATGAGGGGACGTGGGTTGTCACCTTGGGCGTAGCGTTCGCAACCTTCATAACCCAGATACATGGGACAATATATATCGGTCTTGCCTTGGCCGTGGCACTGCTCATACTGGACCGGACGGCTGGTGTCTATGGCCTTGACAGCGTCGTAGGCGTCCTCGAAGTTCTTGCCGTTGCCGGCCTCGTTGCCGAGACTCCAGAAAAGGACTGCAGGGTGGTTCTTCTGAACCTGAACGTTGTGCTGGTTACGCTCCACGTGCGCCTTGTTGTAAATGGGGTTCTTGGCAAGGGTGTGTTCACCGTAGCCCATTCCGTGACTCTCCACATTAGCCTCTGCACATACATAAATGCCGTATTCATCACAGAGATCGTACCAGCGCGGGTCGTCGGGATAGTGGCAGGTGCGAACGGCGTTCATATTCAGCTGTTTCATAATTTTGATGTCCTGAATCATACGCTCCACGGAGACGATGTAGCCGCCGTCGGGATCCAATTCGTGACGGTCGGCACCCTTGATGAGGATTGGCTGACCATTGAACAGCAGTTGGCCACCTTCTATCTTGATGTTGCGGAAGCCGATGCGCTGTGGAATGGCTTCGATGATGTTGCCTTTCTTGTCCTTGAGGGTAAACAGGGCTGTATAAAGATTCGGCAGTTCGGCACTCCAGGCTTTTACGGAAGGAATGGTGATGGAGAGGGAAGTGGCGGTGCTACCCAAGGTGACGGTGGCAAAACCGCCGTCCACACGACCTCCGGTGGGGTCGCTGAGGGTGACTTCTGCGATGTAGCCCTTGGCAGCGGGAGCGGTGATGGTGGCCGTGAGCTGGCCGTCCTTGAAGCCATTCACGAGATCCTGATGAATGAAGATGTCCTGGATGTGAGCCTTCGGGCGGGCATATAGATAAACCTCACGGGCGATGCCGGTGAAGCGCCAGAAGTCTTGGTCTTCGAGATAGGAACCGTCACACCAGCGCATCACACGCATGGCGATGAGGTTTTCCCGGCCGGGTACGAGGAACTTGGTGAGGTTGAACTCGGCCTCCATCTTGGAGTCTTCGCTGTAGCCTACTTCCTTGCCATTGACCCACACTTGGAGGTTGGAGGTGGCGGAACCGACGTGGAGGTAGATGTCCTGTCCCTTCCAAGTTGCCGGAATTGTGAATTTCTTACGGTAGCTGCCGGTATAGTTGTTGCGTTCCTCAACGTAGGGTGGGTTATTGTTGAACTGAGTGTCCCAGGAGTAGCCCACATTCTTGTAAATCTTATCGCCATAGCCTTCAAACTCGAAGAGACCAGGTACGGGGAAGTCCACCCACTGGCTATCATCAAAAGTGGGAAGGAAGAAACCTGCTGGTGCCTCGTTGTGGTTCAGGGCGAAGTTAAAGCGCCACTTGCCTTCGAGTGACAAGAAGCGGTCGGACTTGGTCTTGTCTTTCTTGGAGGCTTTTTCTGTACTCTCGTAAGCGAAGAAACTGGAGCGTGGCTTCTCGGTGTTGACGCGAGTGATGTTGGGATTCAGCCAAGGCTCTTTCTGGTCTTGGGCGGAAGCCGGAAGAGAAATGAGTTGTGACAAAGCCACAACAAACAGGACGAAGAGATGTCCCTTCATTTGGTCAAGAAGTAGTCTTTTCATTGTCTTTTTTAGTTTCATTATTAGCTAATTTGGGGACAAAGATAATGAATAATGGTAGATGTGCCAAACTTTTGGAAAGAAATATTTATTTTTTCAAAAGAAAAGCGGTCAATCACCCTGAAAAGAGTGACTGACCGCATAAATAGGGGTATTACAGCGCGTCTTTTTTACAGACGCGAGCGCGGCTTAACGCTGGGGAAGTTTGAAGTACCAGTTGCTGGCGTTCTGGAGGTATGCACGCAGGCTGGCATCCATCGTTTCTCCACGGGCTGCTACGCGCTTTGCCAACTGGTCGGGTTCGCCGCGGAAGCGTGCGTAGCGCAGAAGGTCAAAGAAACGGTTGCCCTCGAAGGCTGTTTCCAAAGCCATCTCATCCAGGATGAGGTCGGCCACAGCAACCTTCACTTTCTCAAGGTTGGCGGGATCGTAAACTTCTTCCCAAGTGAGCTCGGATTCACCCTCGTAGGTCGTCAGCATCTTGTTGATCTGATCAACGTAATTGTAGGTGGATTCCCGCTCGTAAAACTCAACCATGCCACAGCCACGGTTGTGAATACCCATCGTGAAGTCTGAACTCATACCATAGGTGTAGGTGAATATTTTGAGGTTATATTCAGTTTCAGACCGTAGGGTGGTGGCATAGCTGTATTGGGAACCGCGCAGATAGAGCGTGGAGAAGTTGAGGAAGGGTACTTGCTTGGCTGCGAACATCTCACGTTTGGGGATGTAGTTGCAGACAATAGACAGGCCCTGGGAAGGCCACTCGTACCAGCTGATAGGTATCTGATAGAAATCAGTAATATTGGCAGTGACATATGCCTCGAATTCATCTTCGAACGCAAGGAGGGCATCAATCTCTTCTTCATAGATCTCAACGCTCTCGCCTGCAAACAAGGCAAAGTATTTATTGATGATGTCTTCATCTTCCTGGAACACGACACCTTCGGCTAAAGCGCGATTGTAGATGTGCTGACGGAAAGCAGCATTGGTGGCATAGAAGGTGGTGTCTGTGTCATTAATCTCAGATTTATCATAGTATTTGACCTCTTTGACGGCATACTGAGATTCCGATGTGGGCACCCAAACGCTGTTGCCACAGAGGCCATTCTTCAGGATGGCAAAGGCGTAGCCCGGGAAGCCGGCACCATTCAGTGCCTCGGCAAAGCGCAGCCAGATGTTTGCCTTACGATAGATGACGGGGAAAGTGGTGCTGAAACCACTGCCGCCAATCTGTTTGACGATGAACTCGGTAGGGGTGTCATCGCCTTTTGCGGTGTTGGTGATGTTCTCCACAGCCATTTTGTAGCGGCTGTCACCAGCACCATCAATGACCGTGAGGACTTCCTCACCATCCTTACCGATGTACATTTCATAGTCCTGTGATACGCTTAGCTTCTTGTAACCAGGGGCTGGATTCAGCTCGTGCTCGAAGTTTCTCGTAAGCATAACGCTGGATGAGGTGGATGCAGTGGTGTCATTACCCTCGGTGTGCACAGCAATATCTGTGGTGAAACCGAAGAGGTCGTTGATACCACGGAAGACGGTACCCCACAGCTTATTGTTGGAACTGGGGATAACGGTGACGATTTCTCCTGATGAAGCCACAGGATCCTTGCTGCGGAACATATTGAGCCAGTAACTATCATCATCTGCTACCATGTTCTCAGTGCGGCGGCTGCGCGTTTGATAGGTGTAGTACATATTGGGATTAATGACTCCACCGAAAATGGTGTTGAGATAGTCATAGTAGCGCTGGGCTGCTTTCTGATAATCGAGAACATCCTTGGTTCCACTTGCCTTGAGCAAATAGATATCTGCAAGTACCAGGTTCTGGGGGAAGATGCACTGGCTGGCATCGGCAATTTTGGTGGTGCGGCCGTAGCTGCCATAGGTGGGGTATTCCACCATACGCACTTCTTCCAGTTTCTTAATGGCATCGGTTTCTGCAAGCGTGTTGGCGTTCACTTTTGTGTTCACGGAGCTCCAGAAGTTATCAATGTCTGCAGTGGAAAGGATGGGGGTGTCGAAATAAGGAACCTCACCATAGGTCAGCACGAGTTGCATATAAACCCATGCACGGATACTGGCAACCTGAGCATACTCCTTGATCATGACACTCTTGTTGGTGCCAGTGGTGCGGAGTGTGTCACACTTTGCCATATACACGTTACATGAGTTGATGATGTGATAATAGTCACTGGCCTTGAGGTATCTGCATGCTCCGTCTGTGGCATCACCGTCCTTGCCAAAACTGAGAATGGCATGAATGGAGTCACTGACGTACTCTGTGCCTGCGAGGAGGTCACCACGACATTCACCGAGGATGACATAACGCTCTGCAATATCTTGCAGTCCCTTGAGGATGCCCCAATAGGAGTAAAGCGTGTCAGCGGCAATCTGATCCACTTCGTCGTGGCGATCCATATCAGGCGTGAGCATATCCTCGCAGGAATTAAAGGTGATACTGGTCACCAGTGCGAGGAGAAAAATGGAAATAATATTCTTTTTCATCATGATGTCGAATTAGAGGTTGATGGTAACACCCATATTGAAGCTGCGACCGAGCGTGAGCATGCCTGTGTCAATACCCTGATACAGAGTGCTGTTGCGGCTGGACATCTCGGGATCAACCCCGTAATAGCGGGTGAGAGTGAACACGTTATTGGCTTCGCCCCAAATGCGAAGGCCCTGGAGCCATTCATTGCTGATGGGAAGGTTCCATGTGAGGCGGACGTTCTTCAGTTTCAGATAACTGCCATCCTCAATCCAGCGGTCTGACATGCGTTCGTTATTACGCCAGTCCTCGCTGTCCATGTAACATACCTTGGGGATGTCTGTGCGCTGACCGTCATAGGTCCAGCGGTTCAGCATGGCTGTGGTCTGGTTATAGGTGGTGTTGCCTCCTTCAATGATAGAACGTTGGTAATTATAGACATCATTGCCGAGGGAGTACTTGAAGTTGACGTCCAGTCGGAGGTTCTTCCAGTTGAGGGAAGTATAGATGTTGCCATAAATGTCGGGGTTGGGATTACCGATGACCACCTTGTCGTTGTCATCGATGACACCGTCACCGTTCTGATCCACGAAGTGAACGTCACCGGCCTGGAAGTTCCGATAGGGGTTCTCCTTGATTCCGGTGGGATAAAGGAGATAAGTGCCATTACCTGCGGCACGGGCCTCGGCATCGTTGGCGAGGACGCCATCAGTCTTCCATCCGAAGAAGGAACCTGCGGCATAACCTACGGCGGTGAGAATGTTCTTTTCGCCATAAATGCTGGAGGCGTATCCGTCAATAATGTTGGTGATGACACCATTGGCATCCTTTTGGATAATCTGGTTGGTGGCGGGCAGCTTGGTGATCTTATTGTTATAATGACCCACGCTGGCTCCGATTTCCCACTTCCAGTCCTTCTTGTTGATGAGGGCTGCATTGACGTGAGCCTCAAAGCCACGGTTCTTCAACTGTCCATCGTTGGTCCAGTACTTGCCAACACCTGCAATGTAGTCAAGATCCTTCATAGTAAGGAGATTATCGGTGGTGCTCCAGAAGAGATCGATACCAGCGTTGAGGCGGTTGTTAATGAACGAACCTTCGAGCGCGATGTTCCATCGTGAAGTGGTTTCCCACTGTATGCTGGTGTTCTCAATGTTCTTCAGGACCAGCCCCACGGTGTTCTCGGAGTGCTGAACACTCTCCCAATAGGTACGGGCAGCGTAGTAATCAATGCCATCGTTTCCGCTCTGGTCGAAGCCTGCTGTCAGTTTCAAGTAGTTGATGCCACGGTTGGCCTTGAACCAAGGCTCACTGCTGATGAGCCAACCGAGTTGAACACTCGGGAACAGACCCCAACTGACGCCTGCAAGTTTGATGCCGTCCTTGGTGTCTTTACCAAAACGGCTGCTGGCCTGAGCTGAAGCGGTGACCTGGGCGAAGTAACGATTCTTGAAATTATAGTCGGCATTGAAGTAGTATGCCATATCAATCCAGTTGTCCTTGGTACCGCCATAGTTGACATACTGCATATTCTTGGAAATATTGGGCAGTTTGTCGTTTTCATTGTTGTAACCTCGCATATAGGAGTAGCTGTAGCTGTAGTTGTTGTAGCGCCAGCCGCCGAAAGCACTGATGGTGTGGGGACCGTAGGTGTTTGTCCATTCAATGCGGAAGTCGTTGTTGATGGTGGTCTCTTTGGTGAACTGTGATTTCAGCACAGAGGTGATATCTCCGAGGTCGGTGAGCTGATAGGGCGTGGCACCGGCAATGGGGAGGAAGTACTTCTCATTGTTACGGTTGAGGGTATAGTTGAAGCGGTCACTAATGGCGAGTTGCTTTGTTACCTGGTAGCGCGGTGAGAAGTTGATGTTAATCTGTGTGAGTTCTGCATAGTTCTTGTTCTTCCCGTCACCATTCTGGATAATCCAGTAGGGGTTGCGGAGGCTCTCGTTGATACCCAGGCTACGAGGGAACACAAAGGGGTTCTGAACCCAGCGTCCGACGGTGTTGTTGTTGGCATACTTACCAGCAAGGTCATCAGAAAGTGCCAGACGTCCCGTGTTCTCATTGTGGTAATAAGAGTAGGGTGAAAGGAAGGGTGCGCTGATGACGCCAAGTACATTTGTGGCACCGATGTTCTGCATTTCATAATCGGGACTCCAGCCATTGTCCAGGACATCGTAGGCGGTCTGGTTGTAGGCAATGTCCAAACCAGCATAGACCTTTTCAAAGACCTTGATGTCGGTGTTGAATCGGAGGTTAAGACGGCTGAAATCATTGCCCTTGAGGGTGGACTGTCCGTTGGTGTAGCCCAGTGAAAGTGCATACATACCGATGTCGTCACCACCCTCGACACTCACCTTATAGTTCTGGGTGAAGGCTGTGTGGTACATATCCTTCTGCCAGTCGGTGTTGTTGTTGAAGATGTCGTGATAGTAATTCTGGGGATTGTCATCGAGGAAGGTGTACTGGGAGAGTGAGCCATTCTTGGATTCACGGACATCCTTGATGGTACCAGCGAGTTCGCTGAGGTATCGGCGATAGGATGTGCCATCCATCATATCCAACTTGTTGGGAGCAAGTTCCACACCTCCATATACGCGAACATTAATTTTTGTTGCCATGCTATGGCCGCGCTTGGTCTCGATGATGATAACACCGTTGGCGCCTTTCGCACCATAGAGGGCAGTTCCGTTCTTGAGGACTTTCACACTGGCAACATTCTCAGGGTCCAAACCCGAGAGGATGTTGTTATAGAACCCTTCGTGAAGGCTTGTGCGCTCGAACTCGGGATCAATCATATTTCCGTCCACAATGATAAGTGGCTGTGCATTAGCGTTGATGGAGTTTACGCCTCGGATGGTGAAATAGGCTCCTTGTGCAGGCAAGGCACTGCGGCTTACTGAACGCAGGTCACCCTCGAGGAGGTTTTGCATGTCGGTCTCCACGGTGAGTGAACTGGTTTCGTCCAGTTGAACAGCTCGCTGACTGGTGATGGTGGTCCCGTCTGTATAATACCCGCGGAACTTGTTGGCGAGTAACTTCACGTCCTGATCTGTCTCGCCCTTTACTGCCAACTGGAGTAGGTTGTAGTCTGGAGCATCAAAGATGAGGACATCACAGAATGTAGGAATCTCAAGTTTGTAACTACCATCCTCTTCTGTCAGCGCCGAGTATTGTGGCAGTTGGAGAGCCTGCACACGTACACCGCCCATGGGCAGTCCTGTGGCTCCGTCTACAACGATGCCGGCGACAGATTTCATAGGATAATTCTTCTGTGGCTTTTTCTTGATGACGCGGCGAGTGACGACTTCTTCGTCCTCGGTGGCGTCTTCTTGAGCCATGACAGGTGCAATGCCCAGGCCTGCCAGCAGAGCCAGGCAGAGGCCAGAGCGAATGGCGCTGTCTATAACGGATTTAATGAATCTCTTTCTCATGTCTTCTGGATTTTTGTAGGACAACATAAGTGATTATTCTCTGGCCTTAAAAATGATACGATCGATAAAGAACGTGTGCTGGTATCCAGCCTCTTTGTTCTTAGCCTTTGATTCCACCGTCAAGATGGGGAAGGAACGTGTAATGTTTTTGTATGACTTCGGGAAAACGAGACCTTCGGGATAGGCTTGTTTGCTAATGCAGATGGTATCAACTTTCAGTCCGTCATATTCCCATTGCATAGCAGTTGTCTTCTTCTCTGTCACAGCGCCGCGAGCGTTGACAGAACCATCATTATACAGAATCTGTATTTGAAGTCTGTTCTTCATGGGAGTGACAGTGAGGCTGTCCCATTGAGACTGCTCGTAGTAGAAGTTCGGAACCATGATGACATAGACGTCGTAGGGAACATTGCTGAGAATTTGGTTGTCACGTTCTAAGTCCATCAACTTGAATTCCATTTTTGCAGCACTTGTAGAGGTGCTGTAGATGGCCATAAAGCCTGTCTTCTTTGTGTTCTCGTCAAAACTAACGGTTCCACAGAGACTATCGGTAATCAATGCGCCCTTATTGGCAAAATCATAGAAAGTGGCTCTGTTGTTCGTATTGTTGTTGAGATTGTACAAATAAGAAGAATTGAGCTTCATCTCCACATCCTTTGTGCGGAAAGGCTTCCAGAAATTCCAGTTGTTAACCTTGTAAACGAGACCGTTGGAAACTTCTACAGGACTATTGTTGCCATCAAAGAGAAGTTCTTTTACATCTCTGGTGGCTGCATAGTCCACAGTGAACGTGTCTTGACGGGCATTAAAGAGTTTGTTCATGGGTGCTTGTTTGAACTGCTCTGCCGTCCAGAATCCTGAATGAGTGGTTGTCTCTAACTGCAAACGTGCATTGAAGAGTAAGGGTGCAACGAGATCCATGCTTAACCCCAAAGTACGTAGCGAGTCTGCGCTGCCGCCAAAGGTCTGCCCGCTGTTGCCCTGATCTTCCTTCTCTTTGTCAATGTAGAGTTCGGAGTAGTCATAGTTGTCTTTCATGGCTTCCCAAGCGGCATTCCAGGCCAAATCTGTCGGGAGTGCCATGGCCCAAATACTGTCTTCTCGCTCGATGTTTCCATTGAGACCCTTGATATTCATAATCCATTCTTCACCACGCTTGGAATACTGGAAACCGAAAAGGGAGTTCTCACGGCTGTAAATGCTATCCACGTAGATAGGATTACCGTAAGAATCGGAGCCTCCTTCAGCGCTGGCATAGGAGTCGAAATAAAGGGTGTCAAAAGACATGAGCCATTCTCTGACCTTTCCATATTCACCCGGATTAGCCTTGATATATTCGTAAATGTTGTAGGCAAAAGGCGAAAGGGTGTTCATGGTGTGCAGGGTACCGTTGGTGGCAGGGATGTTGACCTCTGCCAGTTGGATGTCCTTGAAGGTCTTGGCTGCGTGGTCAAATGTTGCTCGTTTTCCATTAATCATGACGAGATCTTCCTGACCTGTTCCTGTTGCGGAGTAACGGTTGCGGGTAATGTGATTACCTATAAGTCTCAGGAAGACATCATACTGATCGGATGTCGAACCTTGGAGCATTGTCATGTAACCTTGATACTCTGCCTCAGAGAGGGCGGTGTTGGTGGGCGCGAAGACGGTTAGGTTTTGTGTCCCGTCCAGCACATTAGCAAAAGTGTAGCCCTTGACCACATGACCCTCGTCCTTAAAATAGGGCGTCTTCTCTGCAATCTCACGGAACCTCGAGAGCTCTGGCTTCTTCTGGATTTGTTGCCAAAGCGTGAGGGTGGCATTCGCGCCCGCTCCACCGCCATCGTTGACTGTGAAGTGGTCATCCTCACAGGCCGTGAAGGTCACTGCAAAAGCTGCTCCCAAAAGGCTGCTGCGGATGATGCTGAAAAAAGTCTTTTTATCCATATTATTTAGATTTTATTGATTTTACCAAATGTCTTCGCCTTCTTCGGGGTTGTCATAAACTTCCTTGGCGCAATACTCAATGTAGTCAATGTAGAACTGCTTGGTGTCACTGTCGAGCACGGATTTGAACTTCAGATAATAAGTCTTGTCTGGATCCATATCCTCGCTGACCATGATGCGGCGGAGCTTCATCTCGTTGGTACGCATAGCGGTGCTGCTACCAGGTGTGGCGCTGTAGTGCTGAGGACCTTTCATGAAGCCGTTGTTACGCATCTTCTTGTCGGTCTCGTCATCTACGGCAGGATCTCCTGTGTCTGCTACCCAACCTACTGTGTTGTCAGCAATGTTGCCCGATGAGAGGTGACGCGAAGTACCTGCTAAACGCATATCCAAGGGAATACCTGCGGCGGGTAGATAATCTTTGTTTTCGCCCCAATATACCTGACACATGCCACGGACACTGGAATTACTCTGCACAGCGAGACGTAATTCATAATGTCCGGGTGCAGGCACAGGTGGTAGGGTAATGGTGAATTCATAAACACCCACGATGTTGAATTCATCACCCTGCCAGTTCAGCCAGTTACAGGCGAGACCGTTCAGGTAGAAGAAACGGGTGCCCTCCTTGATGTCACAGTATTGGAAATACTGATAATTGGTTGGGAAGCCACGGTTGCGGGCGTGTCCAGTAGTATAAGCGGTGCGGCGTCCACGGTGATCATTATTCATCATCTCTGGCAAACAGCTGGCCAAGTCCATGCGGATACGCTGGTTCTTTAGTTGAGTGGCTACGTTCTCTGAATATACGAGAAGCTCGTTAATAGGATAGACAATGGCGTTGAGTACGTTTTCCGTAACAGCACTTGAGTCGTTGCCTTCCACACGGATACCATGGTTTTCGTCAACGGCTTCTGGACTCCTTGGAGCAGCCTTGCCGCGAATAGGTAAGAAGTTGCCACTCTCGTGATAGTCGTTGATGTTCAACTTCTCGTATGAGTAATCACCACGTCCGTTGCGGAGCACTGGGAAGCGGTTAATGTAAATGCCGTTGCTCTCAAAACTTTCATAAAGCTTGATGAGACGACGCTTGCCCATGGTGGTGTAGAATTCCTCTGTGGCCACGGTGAAGTTCTTGGAACTGGCATAATTGTAACCAAGTTCGTTGTAGTGAATGACAAGTTTGTCACGTGTGAGACGTTCGGGGAGCATGTGGTAGGTGACAAACTGGTTGAGGATGTTCTTTTCATCGCGGAAATTGTCATCTGTGGTGGCATTGGGGATAACGTCCAGTCCAATGAGGTATTGCTTGACATCGTCCACGGTGATTTCACTGACGGGTTTTCCGATGGTCTTTGCCCAGAAAGCATCCGTTTCAGCAAAGATAGTGAAGCCAAATTTGCGGTGTTCAGGAATCTTACCTGTACCAGCTCCTTCGGTTTCCAGGTCTTTAATGTCCTTGACACCTCCAGTAAGATAAAGGTATTCCCAGGTTTCGTCGCGTACGGCGCTGAGCGTATCCGCCAGGCCGCAAGCAAGAATAAGCTTGGAAGCCACGGTGAAACACTGGTGTCCCTCGCTGGCCCAAAGACGAAGCATGTCGGCCATGGTGTCATTGCTGGGAGCAATAAGCTGGAGCATCTCATGGATGCGGCCGTTGATGGCCTCAATGTCACGATGTTGCATGCTCAAGGGATAGACTCCATTGATGAAAATGCTGTCTGGGTTGATCTTGGAACGGGTGACGCTGAGTTTGCGGTCATTCATGTTTACGATGGGGAATTCATCGTTGTCATTGGTGGGGAAATTGGCCGTTTCGAAATAACGGTCATCACCTCCGTCTATGATGCTGTTATAGACGATGACCTTTCGGATGGAGTCCTTACTTTTCTCGTCCTTGAAACCGTCCCATGAAGCTTCTGTAATGATACCTTTGCGCTGAAGGGTATCCAGATACTCCTGAATGACTTCGTTGGAGGGTGCAAAGCATGTGTAGTTGCCACGTGCAGACAGGAGCTGAGCCACGGTGGATTCAGACTGGCTGCTGATTTTCACCTCTCCGAGCAGACGGACGTATTCACTGAACCTCTCTTGTTTTTCGAGGTAACTGAGCACTGTCTCTTCGGTGAAGGTGTAGCGGGCGCTCTTGTCAATCTCTTCGGTACATGCTGTGACCATGAAGAGTGCTGTCATAGCAAGCAAGCTGTACTGAAGGATATGTGTGATTTTGATTCTTAACATAGTTATTGAAACGTTTTTTATGTCTTACCAGATATCTTCGCTCTCTTCGGGGTTGTCATAGACCTCTTTGGCTACATATTCAATGTAGTCCATGAAGAACTCTTTCTTCTCGTCGTCGAGAACGGACTTGAATTTGATATAGTAATTCTTGTTGGGTTCCATATCGGCGCTGACCATGATGCGTCGAGTGATGTACTCGTAGGAACGTACGGTGGTGGTGGAACCGAGTACGGCCGTCCACGATTCCGGACCTTTCATGAATCCGAGGTTACGCATCTTCTTGGTGACCTCATCATTATACTCTTCGTCATCAATATCTGCTTCCCATCCTACACTGGATTCTTGTTGTACACCAGGCATTCGTCGGTAGAGTCCACTCTGTCGGAGATCCATAGGAATGCCGTAGGCTGGCATATATTCCTTGTTGTCTCCCCAATAGACCTGAGCCATACTGCGTACGCTGGAACCTGTGGCTACACCAAATCGCAGTTCATAGTGTCCAGGTCTGGGTACGGGTGGGAGCTTCATTGTGAACTCATATCGTCCGATAATGTTGAATTCATCGGATTCCATGTTACACCATCCACAGTTCAGTCCCGGGAGGTAATACCACATGGTCCCTTCCTGCATCTCCACATCGGCCAGATAGGGATAATTCACAGGCATCGCGCGACAATTAGTGGCACCTTCAGTGTAGTATTGTTTGATGCCGTGCAAGTCATTGCTCAACATCTCAGGGAACATCGTTGCCACATCAATGCGAATGCGTTGGTTCATCATCTGGTTACGGACGTTGTCTGTGCAGACGAGGAGCTTGCGGATGGGGTAAATGATACCGTTGAGGATGGTTTCATTACTGGTCCCCACATCGGACGGGTTGAGAATCTCGATACCCACGTTCTCGTCGGGTGTAACGGAAGGACCGCGTAAGGGCTTGAATTCACCACTCTCATGGTAATCATTGATGTTCAGGTTCTCCACAGAGTATTTTCCACGTCCATTGCGAAGCACTGGGAAGCGGTTAAGGTAGATACCTTCGCTTTCCTTGCTTTCATAGACTTTCAATAGGCGGGGTTTCCCCATGGTCGTATAGAAGTCTGAGATGGCAATGGTGTAGTTCTTGCTGGTGGCATAGTTGTAGCCTTTCTCGTTGTAGTGTACAACAAGTTTGTCCCGACTAATGCGCATTGGCAGCAAGTGATAGGTGGTGAACTGGTTGATGATGTTGTTGACGTCGGAGTATTGTTCGTCGGTAGTCGTTCCTGCATCGGTGAAGACACCGGTGGAAATCAGATATGCTTTGACATCGTCCACGGTGATATCAATGGCATTCTTTCCGATGAGCTGTTCCCAAAGGGAATCAGTCTCGGCAAAGAGCGTGAAGCCATACTTGCGGTGCATAGGCAGAGAGCCGACCTGTCCGAAACTGCTGTGTTTGGGCAAGTCTTGGACCTGACCTGTCTGGTAAAGGTACTCCCAGGCCTCATCACGAACAGCAGCAAGGGTGTCGCTGAGTCCGCAAGCAAGGAGGAGGCGTGCCATGACAGTGTATCCGCTTTTACCTTCTTCTGCCCATCGGTACAGCATGTCTCGCATCGTGTCGTTGCTGGGCGCAATGACTTGCAGGACCTGGTGGATACGTCCGTTGATGACCTCAATGTCACGTTCTTTGAGGGAGATAGGAACTTCTCCGTTAATGAAGATACTATCGGGGTTTTCCTTGCCTCTTGTAACACTGAGCTTTCGGTCGTTCATGTTGGGAATGGAGAACTCCTCATTGTCCTTGACAGGGAAGTTGCCCGTCTCGTAGGTGTGGAGGTCTCCGCCGTCAATGATGCTGTTGAACACGATTACCTTACGGATGGAGTCGAGTGTCTTCTCCGAAGGGAAGGCTTCCCAACTGGCCTGCGGAATAATGCCCTTTCGCTGGAGGCTGTCCAGATATAACTGGATGGCATCGTTGTTTGGGGCAAAGCAGGTATAGTGTCCACGCGCCGACAACAACTGTGCCATGGTGGACTGGGACTGCTGGCTGACGTGCACCACCCTCAAGAGGTCAACATACTCGCTGTACTCGGAATGCTTCTCCAAGTAACTGAGCATGGTCTCCTCTGTGAAGGTATAGCGATTGCTCATGTCTATCTCTTCAGAGCAGGCCACAACCATGTAGCCCATCGTGATGATGAACAGCAGCCGGGTAATGTTCTTGAAGATTGGACGAATATTCATATCTGATAGATTATGGTAAAATTATTTTTCTCTGTTCCAGACAGGATTCTGGTCGATGAGGTTGCGATTGGCCTTCTTTTCCATATAATAAATGGGGCTATAAAGGCCATAGCGGTTTTTAAGACGATTCTTGAGTGTCTGCTCGATGGTGGGATAGGCTTTGGAGAGGTAGTCGTTGACCATCTTGCGGACGCCCATGGTACCATCTACGTACTGGGGCTCACGGGGATCCGGTAGGATGACCACATCGGTGGCCTTGGCATCGGTCTTTTGATATTCTCCATCGTCGTTCCGTGAGATGCGGTCTTGTGCATAGCGTTCTGCATAGCGGACAAGATCGAACCAGCGTTTCCCTTCACCAAGGAACTCCATCATGCGTTCGTTCATGACGAGCTTGATGTAGTTTTCGCGGTTGGCCGTGGTGTTAGGAGCTGCTAGCTCTGCTCCATTGTCATTGAATGCCGAGCGTTTGTGAATAGCATCCACGATATTTTTACAAGCACGCATGTCGGGGTCGTTGGCACCATTGCTTTCTGCACGGCAAACGTAGGCCTCTGCCATCATCAGCATTACATCGGTCATACGATAAATAATCCAGTTGTGCCAGTTGCTGGACTTCCAACTGGTATAAAGCTTGTCGCTGGTCTGATCATAGATGAAGTTGCAGTTTGCCCATTTGAGCATGTAAGGAGTTTGGAGTGCACTGGAAGCAGAGCCGGAAGAGCTGCTGGAGTTGCGAATGAGGTCCTGGCAGCTGTACCACATGCGGGAGTCACGTTTCATGAGCGTCGAGGCTTCGCTGCCATAGGTATTTGCCACGCCATTCGCATTGACCGAGAAAAAGACATTTGAGCTCTGGCCATAATACTTGTGGATGACTTCATTCTTGCGGTTGTCAAGTTCGGGGAACTGAAGTTCGAACATACTCTCGATACTGTTCCCATAGGAGTCGGAGGAACCAGTGGATCCGTAATAGAAGATGTAGTCGTAACTATTAACGGTTGGCGAGATCTTGTTCTTGTACTGCGCTCCCATCTGTTTGTTGGAGATGAGTTCTGCGTTAAGAAGTCCACTGCCATAGTCATCCGTTTGTATAGAGGCAGCGCCATAGGTGGTAAAACTGTTACGCTCATGCAGAGCATCCAGAGAGAGCTGTCCGAAATAGATAACGCTGTCGTTATCCATCTTGGTGACGGCCTTGTCAAAACCGCGTCCCTCGCGGAGAGCGCCACGCCACAGGTACATCTCAGCTAACAGGGCATAGATGGCCGTGTTGGTCATGAGACCATGGGTGTCATCAACTCCGTTTTTGTTCTCGAAGCGGTTACGCCCCTTTCCTGCCACAGCTCTCACGTCCATAATCAACGTGTCAAGTACAGCAAGTTGATTGGTTGCGGGGAAGGCCATGACCTCCTCATCGGAATTGATGACCTTCGTGGAGTAGGGGATGTCCTTGAAGGAGCGCAACAGATAGAAATAGTTGAGCGCGCGCATGGCTGTCATTTCAGCCTTGATCTCGTTCCATTCGGTGCGGGTGAACTGAGCATCGCGTTGGAGAACTTCCTCTCCATGCTGGAGAACCTTATTACAGAAGTTTATCGTGGTGTATATGCCTCCCCAGTCATACTGTGACATGGTGGAGTCGAGCTTACCTTCGGTAATATTCTGGAAGGCAACGAAGCTCTTATCCTCACTGGTGATGGCTGGGTTGATTTGATAGGCATCGGAACGGAGGTCACCCCAGATGATGAGTTTTTCCAAAGTGTTACCCATTTGTTGATAGGCGGCATAGCGCACACCTTCCAGGTCATTCTTGTCCTCCCAGAAGTTCTCTTCAACGACGCGGTCCTGTGGGTAGAGCGTAAGCCAGTCCGTGCAGGAGGTGGCACTTAGTGCTATGAGCACCGTGAGTGCTATGGGTGTGATGAATCTGAATCTTTTCATGTTGTCTCAAAATTTAGAAGCCAAGGTTGATACTTGCAGTGAATGAACGTGAACGTGGTGTGCGATTGTTGTCCTTTGCTACGGAGTAACCTTGTGGGCTGACATCAGGATCCACGCCGGTATATTTCGTCCAGCACCAGAGGTTGTTCAGGGAAGCGAACAGCTTCAGGTTTCGGATTTTGAATTTCTTCATGAATTCCGACTTGGGGTTGAAATCATAGCTCAACTGGATATACTGGAGACGGAGGTAGTCACCGTCCTCGACGTAGCGGTCACTCGGCAGGCTGTTGTAGCTGGTGATGGCAGAATTGTTAAGGGCACGTGGCACCACGGTCTCGTCGCCGTTCTTGCGCCAGCGCCAGGTGGTAGCGAAGCTTTGGTTCTTGTTGCTGACCATGCTTTCTGCATCGCGGCGTGCGAGATTGACAATCTGGTTTCCTACACGGAAGTTGAAACCAGTAACCATCTGGAAGCGATCATACTTCAGCGTGAAGCCAAATCCACCATTACAGGTCGGATTGGAGTTGCCAAGATAAACCATATCATAACGGTCAATCTGTCCGTCGTGGTTGATGTCCTCGTAGATAGCGTCACCGCCCTGGAACTGGTATCTGAAGCTTTCGTTGTAACAGTAGTACATAGGAAGGGGGTTACCTTGCTTGTCCGTGAGCATATTGCCTTCGGCATCGTATGCAATGGGGCAGGTGGCCACGTCTCCACGGTGCATGGCTGCAGCAGCGGTATTGATGACGTTACCCTTGGCATCATAACCTGTCTGGCCGTCCTCGGCATAGCCGTATGCTGCGATGGAAGCGGTTGTGAAGCCGTTGTGGTCATAGTCATACTTATAGACGCCCTTATACTTCAGGCCATAGATGGAACCGAGTGCATTGCCTATCTGCACGCGCTGGTGGTAGTCTAAGTTATATTGGAGTCCTCTTCCGTCCTGATTATCTATATAACCAGGCTGATTGGTCTCACTGCCGTTGAGGTGTTCCAAGATGAGGGGATCCATCTCCTCCACTTCGTTGAAGTTTTGTGCTACGTTAGCGCGGACTTTCATCTGGAATTTACCTACTTTTGCGAACCATCCACTGTGGATATTGAGATCCCAACCCTTGTTGCGCATCACACCAGCATTAACCTTTGAGAGGTTGCTGAAACCATTGGCAGAGGCAATACGCATGTTATTCATGATGAGGTCGGTGGTCTTGTGATCATAGATGTCCAATTCGAATTGGATGATATCGTCAAATAATCCGAGGTTAAAGCCATAGTTGATCTTGCGTGTTTTCTCCCACTTGATGCTGGAAAGGCTGAGGTTCTCGGGCTTGACGACGGTGTGACGGTTGTAATAACCGCTCTGTGCGTACTTGTTATATTGGTTGTAACCGCCGCCTCCGGTGTTACCGGTGACACCCCATGTGGGACGGAAAGCAAGCATGGACAACCACTTGTGTGACCATTTCATGAAACCTTCATCGATGATGTTCCATCGGAGACCCACGAAGGGGAAGTAGCCGAACTTATTGCCTGCGCCAAAGGCGGTGGAGCCGTCGGCACGAAGAGAGGCATCGAGGTTATACTTGGACTTGTAGGAGTAGTGCACCTGTCCGAAGAAGCTGGTGTTACGCCATTCGTTGTTGCTGGCACCAGCACTGTTAAGCAAGGCTACAACGGTGGGATCAGTAATGCCGTTCGGCACGTTCCAGAGGCCAGTGTTTTGGTTGCTGGATTGTCCGTTGGCCATCTCCCAACGTAAAAGGGCACTGACACTGTGGTCTTCGTTCTTGAATTTGGGATAGAACTGCAGGTCGTGACGTGTGGTGAACTCCATGCTCTTGTACTCGCTGTTGCTTACCTGGTTACGGTTGTTGGAGTGAGCAGTATTGTCCCATTTCCATCCGTATTCTCCACCAAAGATCCAGTCCATGGTCGTCAGCTCGGCGGGGATGTAGTCATCGCTGGAAGTGTTGTAGATGTTCAACTGGACGTCGCCCTTGTAGGTGAGCTGTGTGTGATCATCGTCGGTACCTAAGAGCTTGTACTCCAAGTTGAACTGCGGCGTCAGGTTGTACTGGCGTTCCTTGTTCCAAGCCTTGTTTGCACGGGCTACGGGGTTGCCGTTGAGGAACATGTCGCGGAGGAGCCAACTGGTCTTTGTGCCGTCATTGACATCCCGCACGGCGTCTTGACCGCTGACTGTGGCAGCCAGTGGCAACATATTAAAGTAGTTACCAGTGGGATTGCCCTGTGCATCGAACTCCATAATGCTCATGTTTGGCATGGCATTCATGGCACGACCCAAGATGTCGTTACCGTAGTTCTTGTAGTTGGTGGTGAATGTCAAACCGATGTTAGACTGGAACTTGATGCGGTCACTGACCCAATAGTCCAAAGCGGTGTTGGTCGTGAACTGATCCATCTTCTGTGCAATGATGGAGCCCGTTGACTTGTTGTAACCGGCAGATACACGGAAAGTAGCCTTTTCACCACCACCGGAGAGGGTTACGTAGTACTTGTGTTCCTTACCGAACTGCTTTACTTCGTTGATCCAATCCGTGTTGTGACTGAAGTGGTTGTAGATGTAGGGATATTCAGTGTTATAATCCAGTTCCAGAATATTCGTTGCAATCTGTTGGGGATTATAGTAAGCTTCCTTCAGCATCATGGTGTATTCGTCACCATTGAGCATCTTGTAGCCGTCGGGCTGCCAGGTGCCGTTGAAACGATAGGAGAAAGTGACGTTGGTGGGACCACGGTGACCACGACGAAGCTTAATCTCGATGACACCATTGGCGCCACGAGAACCCCACTTTGCGGTGGAGGCGTCCTTCAGAACCTCAATGCTCTCGATGTCTTCGGGGTTGACGTTCAACAGGGTAGAGAACTGCTCCTCGTTGTCCATTTCCTCGAAGTTCACGCTTTGGGCGTCTTCTGGAAGTTCAAAGATGTGGTCGTTGACGACGATAAGAGGCTGTGCATTACCGTTAATAGTAGAGGTACCGCGCAGACGCATGGTTGTACCTGCACCGAGGTTACCGGAGTTCTGCACGATGTCGAGACCTGCAATCTGACCTTGAAGGGCTTGGTCAACAGACTCGAATGCCATACCTTCCATCTCGTCCATGGAGAAGGTCTGTGTGGCACCGGCCAATTCTCGAACAGGAATGCTCAGACCGCCACTCTGCTGTTTCTTCTTAGCAGTCTTCACGACTTCCTTCATGGTCTTGGTGTTGTCCTCAAGTTTGATTTTGAAGACGTTGCGTGAACCAATCTGTTGTGACCAAGGCTTTAGTCCCATGAAGGTGACGGAAAGCATATTATTGGGGTCTTTGATGTTGAGGGTGAAGTTACCGTTCATGTCGGTGACGGTGGCACTGACGATACGGTTGTTCTTGTCACGCTCGGCAACGTTGGCACCCGGCACCACATCGAAGTCATCCGAAACGGTACCTGAGATACGCCGTTGCTGTGCGCTTGCGGTTGTGGTTGTAAAACAAACCGCCAGCAGCAGTATCAGTTTGAATAATTTATTCTTCATAGTGCTTCAGGGATTTAATGTCGTTGGGGATGGCATGTTTCTTTAGATAGGCCTTGCAGGCACCAGGTGCTGCATCGGGATCCCATGGGAAGATATAGGTTCCGTCGGCGCGTTTTGCCAACTCTATGTGGTTGAGTACGCCGGGAATCTGGTGGATGACACAGAAGCTGGAGCCTTGAATGATGATATTGTTCATCGTGGTCTGACCCCATGCGGTGACGTAGGTGCCGTTACGCGTGAGCTGAACGTCACGTGCCATGACGTTACTCAGGTCTGTGGTAGTAAGCAGACTACCTCCCTTGTCATCACGTACCTTCAGAACGGTCTGCCCGTTTTCCTTCACGCGTTGCACGTGTACCTTAATAAATATACCGAGTTCGCTGTCATAACTTGAGGTGACGTAGTCTGCCTCGCTGGTTTCGGTCTTGTCAGCGAATACGCTGTTATCAAGGAAATGACCGCGAATGAAGTTGTTCAAGAAGGTAATTTTGGCCTGGAACTTCAGACTGTCGGAATGTAAGAAACAGTGGTCTTGGCTGCTGTTACTGGGAACCCAGATGGTGTCACCGGCGGCTTTTCCTTCAGCGTCCACTCGGTTGTCATTGATGACATAGTGGTCTTCTATCCCATTGACGGCAGGAATCCAGATGTCCTCATAAATGGGCAAGTTCTCATACTCTTCCGAAATGGTGTCCCAAGTAGGCATTCCAAGTGCTTTTGCTTGTTGGATAGCCTCGTTGGTGGGAACGAAGAGCGTATAGCGGTAGTTGTTGAAGAACTGAACATTGTAGTCCTCTGCGGCACTGGAAGTGCTCTTCTTTACGAAGGTGGTATATTTGTTAACGATGCGGTCTATGGACTTAGTCGGGGTGCCGGGAGGTACCAGACCACATTCCTTGATAACGTTCACATTAGGAGTCGTGAGGTCAATGAATGCGGTGTAGGGACCAGTAGCCGATGTGTCAGCTACGAGCACATCATAAACGCTTTTGCTGGTGGGAATAATCGGCGCATCGTCCAGAACGTAGGTGCGTCCATTTTCCATATTGTGGGTGTTCTCCAAAGTGACTGCAATGGTGTTCAAACCATGGTTGCCCATGATACCCGCACGTTCGTTCTCCAATTGGAAACCGCCCTTGACAGCGATGATGGTGCCGTTAGCGTCACGTTCCACCTTGATACCGGCGCCATTCTTGGTGACGTAATACTCGTCCTCACTGTCAATGGGATTATTTCCGGTGTGCACGATGGTGTGGCTTTCCAGGATGTCCTTCAGACGGTTAACGACGTCGGTGTTGGCCATCTGCTCGTTGTTATACGGGGTGCTGACCACACCTGTCAGCGGGTCGTAACGCAACACCTGCTTGTCCAATGGGAAGTTGCCTTTATCTGTAAAGGTCAGTGATAGCACACGCGGACGGTTGCTCTGGAAGCTAATGGGGTCGTAATAATACTGCATGGCAGCATCCGAAGGCAGGAAGAATGTGAAGCGTGACTTCATAGCCTTCAGGTAAGCGTAATAGTTCAGGTGCATCTGATCCTGAGCTTCGATGTTACCATTGTAGATGGCCCATTTCATAATGAGATTGGTCTTGCTGATATAGGCGGGAGCTGCTACGGAGGTATAGTCGGCAGGACCATAGACTTTATCCATCACATAGACCGCACCGTTACAAGCCAGGTAACAGGTGTCGATGTGTCCACCATCACGAACCAACTTGGTGTCTTCATAGGAGAAAATATCCTCTTGGGCGTCGTTGCGGAGTTTGCCCATCTTGCTGGGCACACTGCCGTTGAAGCTGCGGAACATGATAACGTTGATGAGCGCTTGCAGGGTGCTAAGGGGAATATCGTCAATTTTCTGGAAGAGAGCATCATAGTCTCCTTTCGTGACGGTGGCATAGGGATCGTGAGCGTAAGTCTTGATGAGCTGCCAACCGCCGCCTCCTTCCGAGAAGTAATCCCAAAGAGTCTCGTCGCTGGGAACAAACATGCTGGCCATATCTGCGCGGCGATCCACCTCATCATAGAATTCGTTCCATCCCGGATCGAACTTCAGAGCTGCTTCACCGTCATCGTCACGGAAGCGTGCGCCGTCGGGACCGACGAGCTGAGACTGGTGTCCAGGGCCAATCTGTGCGAAGTAATGTTTTGTGAAGATGCTGTCCGTGAACTCTGGGTGAAGGGTCTTGTAGGACTCTGTCACGGCATAATTGTAATAAGGGAATGAGAAGCGGTCCAGCATGTGGCTGAAGATATTGGTCTTTCCATTGGAGCGGATGACTTCTGCCATGTTGGGCAGGGGCGCGATGACCTTTTCTGTAATGTTCACATAACCGTTCTCTGTGGCTTGGTCCTTTTCTTGGAGGAGGGCATCATAGATGTGCACGTCGCTGGTCTTGCGCTCGCGGCCCATGAAGATAGCGAAGTCGGCATCTGTCACGCCTTGCTTGGACATGTGTTCCGCAGTGAAATGCAACATCATGTTGGATGTGGAGTCCTGCACCATGTACAGTCCATTACCGCCGTTGACGCTGCGGAAGCGTTTCCAATAGTTTGGTTCTGTACCGTAAGAGTAAGGTACTTGATCACCGTTGAGGTGAGTCACGGTGTCGGTGAGCATCACGTCGGTGTAGCGACGCATATATTCACCGCGAATGGGACGCGTGGTGCCGGAACCATCGCTGCTGGCGAGATTCTCCATGACGATGGCATTGTTGAGCATCGAGGAGTGGATGAGCAATTTTTTCTGGGCTTGGCTCAGTCGCTCATAACTCGTTGCATTGTGCCAGGGATTCTCTTCTGGCAGGGCGGCATTGCGCTTGAAGAAAGCGTCCCAAGCTTCATCGTTTGCCACGAAGACAGTCTTGGATCCCGTACGGCTCAGGACTTCTTTGAGCGGTCGTGCATTGGCGGGATTCACGTCCTTGTCTTGCAGCAGGCGCAAATACTGGCTGAAGTTGCCTTTTTCTTCCAGGCCTTCGAAGATGCTTGAGTTGAGCCAATCGGGCTTTTCATCGTCCAAAATGTACTCGTCCTTGCATGACCACGAAAGCCCCAAAAGGGTCAACACACATAACGCGCGCGCCGTGTGTTTCCCGAATGTGCTAAATCGGTTCTTCATACACATTGAATTTGAGATTGTTAGAGTTATTGTTTGTTAATTGTTTAGTTGCATAATTAGCCCTTGAAATGTGGCGTTTTTTACCGTTTTCGGGCGTTCGGCGTGCCAAATTTAAAGCTTTTTTTTAACACGCACACGCAAAAAGTGCTGCAAAATCTCTTCTGTTAAGATTAATTAACAAATGAGCTGTCAACAAAGTTAAAATTCAAGGTTGCAAATAAAGACGAAGAAGGATAGCAGCTGACAAGCAGAAGCAATCCTTCTTTGGCAAATATTTCAAAAAATTAACCGTCTATTTCACGAGGAGCTTTTTGGACTTCTTGCCGTCATAGATGATGTATAGACCCGGCTTCAGGACTGCGCCCGACCTGATCTGGACACCGTCAAGGGTGAAAGCACGGACCGAGGAGTTGTATGTGGTGAAAGTTCCGTTCTGTATTGAATAGGGTAGTGTGGAGGTGTCGCCCTCAAAAGCGGATATACCTGTTTGGCCTGCGTCAATATCTATCACGACCCACCCGATAAGATCTCCGGTCTTGCTGGCTGCGTTTAGTCCTGTGGGAATCGTGGCTGTGGGGTCCACCTGCCGTCGTACTTTTATTCCGCAGATGAAAGTTTCTGTCACCCCGTCCCCATTCTCCTGATTGACTGTGATGTCTGCTGCTTTGCGGAAAACACTTGGATAGTCAAGGTTGTGTGTCTGGCCGGCAGCAAGAATGAATGGTTGGCGGAACAGTAACGTGTCGCCTTGAGCATCTGTAAAATAGTTATTGACATTGGCCGTACCGCCGGTAAGTGCGTCACAGTGTCCTGCGTAAATGCTATATCCTGTGTCGGACAATTTAGCTTTACCTGGGGTGATGGCAAAATACATGCATTGTTGCTCGCGGATGGCCGTGGTCGCGGTCGTTTGTTTCACCAGCTTCATCTTGAATCCTATGTTGGTGATGTCAAAAACTTTTACAGAAGTAGGTAGTCCGGTTTGTGCTGTGATATTTTGCACGAGTACCACGGGTTTGGTTCCTTCTGCAAAAGGTTGGCGGAAGTTTACTTCAATGGTGTCGCCGCTACTTTTGCTGTCAGGCTTACCGATACTATTCACATAGATGCATGTGTCAACAATGGCTGTCAAGTCTCCCCATGAGTAAATGCCTGGTTGTACAACAATGTAGTCTGCGGTCTCGGCGGTGGTGATGGTCATGCTTTTTCCGAGGGTCCAAGGCTCCAGATTGTAGTTGAAGCTACTCTTGCCAATGCTGCGAATGTGGTTGACAATACCGTTGGCTGTATTCTTGTTGGAGGTCATGCCCACGAATACGGCAGGAATCTGTTCTTGTGCGTCGAAATAGATAGGATTGGCGCTTTCGTTGTCTAACTGAATAGTACCGACCATAAGGTCTGCTATCGTTTGGGCCTCACCGTTGAAGAAGGCAGCTTCGGCGCTATTGCGAGTTTTTCCGTCATAGTCAATGTCACTGACGCGGAAAATCTGGTAGCCACGTGCATTTTCGGCTTCTAAATGAATGTTGATGCTGGGCGTACTTGCATCGGAGATGAGGGTGTCGATGTTAACCCAACGGTTATTCACCTTCTGCTGGATGATGGCCAAGTCGGTTAAACCGTTGTTGTTGTTTTTCCATTTGAGTGTAACGGTGTTTGTACGTCGTGCGAAGCTGACAGTGAGGTCTGATGGGGCTTCCATGGGTGGTGCCTTTGGTACGTAATTACCGTAGCCTGTGTAACCGGGGCCGTTGGTCTTCATGGTGGCGAAATACTCTCCAGCTGGGGTAAGCTTGCCGTCACGCATGATTTTAGAACAGTTGGCTTCGCCATTCCAATAAAAATATCGTTCGCAGGCGTTGTTGCCGTTCAGGTTGTCGAGGATTCGGGACACGACGGTTTTGTTCTTCTGCAGGTCGGCTGCTGTTGGGTTGTCGCGACTGGAGGCTTCGCTGAAGATACCTGCGGGTCCCCATGAAGAACCCCAGACCCATTCGGTAATCCATACAGGGCGTTTGAATTTCTGAGCCCAGTTGTTGACATTGGTGGTGAATGATCCCTCGTTCCAGTAACCGTGCAGGTCAATAATGTCGCATCGCCAACCGCGTTTGTCTATTTCGTTAAGGAAGTCGGCAAGGAAGCCTGTGGCGTTCCAGTAGTCGCTGCCGTCCCACGAAGAAGGTGTGCATAGTCGAAGCCCTGTTCGCATCAGGTCTGGCCAGTTGGCCAGAATGTCCTTCAGCTCACAAGGTGAGTCGTCTGCGGTGTTGCGCGGCTCATTGTTGGTCTTGAGGTGGGGTGAGTAGGTGACGCTTCCACATTCTGCGGGACCGGGCCAGTTTTCTTTGATGTGGTGAGGCACGACCTCTACATCGGGGAGCATGTTTTTGCCTACACCCCAGGTGAATGAACTTTGCGCGTTAAGTTTGGAGAGCGCCGTGGCGTCGAGGTAGTCGGCCACGCCCACCTTGCTGGTGTTCTGCCAGCGGAAAACACGATAGGAAGCGATGCGCTTATCGAGGATAGCGGGAAGCGTATTAAAGATGAGGTCTGCTTTGTCGGCAATGAAGCAGCGGCTGTAGCCATAGCCATTGGCCATCGTGGAAAAAGTGACCATATAGCCGCGTTTGAGGCGGAAACTGCGGATGCGCTTGTTGAGCTTGGCTGCCGTGAGTGTGTTCATGTAACCTCCTGAGTTCTCGAGGCCAAAGAGCTCGCAGGTGTCACCCAGACAGTTCTGCTCGGAATAAACTGCCAACGGATGGAAGCTTGTTTTCGAGGTGCCTTCTTTTCCGTAAGGGAAGAGGATGGCGCCACGGTCGTAGATGCGGAACTGGCAGTTTGTGCCGTCTTTGGCTGCCTTCCCATCAATAGTGATGAATTTTAACTGTTTGGCAGCCAGGGATGGCTTGAGGTTATCAAAAATTATGACAGCATGCTCGACATTGGTGATGTCAATGGCACCGTCTGCTGTGAAGGGCGTCGTAGAGGTGATGTGCAGGTCCACATCATCGTCAAGTGAGATGGCCTCCGTCACTTGTTCGACAGTGCTGGTTTTGTTGTCGGCCAGAAGGGGAATAACCCACAGAACGGCCGCGAGAAGGAAGGGCAGTCGTTTCATGTTATCGAAGTTGGGAAATTATTTGGTGTTGGGAAAAGCTTTCTGGAGTCGCTTTAGTTCCTTCTTGGTGATAGCGATGACAGTGCCGTGGCGAGGTGTGAAGCTGCCTTTTGTCTCGGTGTCTTGTACCTGCTTAAAGGTGCGAAGGTCTGTACTCTTGCAGAACTGATAATGTCCACTGGTGTAGCAGTCATACATGAGCACCCAGGTGCCGTCATGCAAGCGGAAAACGCCGGAACCTTCCACTGCCTTGTTGGTGTCCTGACACCAGCCGGGTTGCAACTCCCATGTGCGTCCGTCATACAAATTCTTGGCGATGAATTGCTTAATGCCTTTTTCTTTCTGACCTTCGGTCTTGAAGAAGATGTGGTACAGTCCCTCGTCATCCTGTACGATGTCTGTGTCAATACTGGCATTACGCATATCGAAAAGAACCTTCGGTTCGCCTTCAAGGTCGCTGAAATCCTTGTTGGCATAAGCCCAATATACACGGTCGTAGGGGCAGGAACCATCGTCGGTGAGAATGGAGAAATAGACGATGTATTTTCCCGTCTGTCGATCATAGATGGTCTGTGGAGCCCAGACGCGTGTAACATGCTCAAACATTGTTCCCTTGAAACGTTCGGGGAAATGCACCGTGTGGTGCTCCCAGTTCACGAGGTCTTTGGAACGCATGAGCACCATTCCGCGATTACTGCTCCATCCGAGGCTTGACTTCATGTCTGTGACGACCTGAAAGAACCATCCTCCTTTTCCGCGGAGAATGTGGGGGTCACGCACACAGCCCGTTCGTGCGATCTCAGCTGAGGCGATGACAGGTTTGCCGTCGTTCAGCGGTGTGTAGTTCCATCCGTCCTCGGAGATGGCATAGCAGATCTGCTCCTGTTCGGGTGCATTACCTGTGAAATAGGTGAAGAGATAGGCACAAGTTTTCTTTGCGCTCAGTGTAGTGGCTGCCAGCATCAAAAAAGCCAGCGTAAAAGTCTTTTTGAGTGTCATATTCATCGTTAGTTTATAATTTGCGTGGTCAAAGATACGGATAATTCTCCTAATACGCGCGCGTGTACGTAATAAATTAAGGTTATTTAACGGGTTTTACTCTTCTTGGGTATCTGTGGTGGGTGCTTCCTCGTCAACTTGAGGCTCTTCGCGTGTTCCAGTGAGTGTTTCTCCGTCAAAAGAGATACCTTCCATCGGACCGAGGTTGGCAATGCTGTCAATATCATAGGCAGGTGGCTCTATGGAGACCGCACATTCATAGTCGCCACGGAAGATTTCCTCGCGTGGTGGCTGGAACTTTACGGCGTAACGTCCTTCTAATCGCTGGTCCTGTAGCACACGTGCGATGAAGTTTCCGAATATCGGTAGTGCTGTACGGCTTCCCTGTCCCAGGGCTCCCGTCCTGAAGTGGATGCTGCGATATTCTCCGCCGACCCAGCCACCGGCCACGAGTTTTGGCGTCACTCCCACGAACCATGCATCCGAATGGTTGTTGCTGGTGCCGGTCTTTCCGCCGAACTCTGTCTTGTTTTGCACGGGATGAATATACTGCCACAGAGCCTGTGTGGTGCCGCCGGGTTGGGTGAGTCCTCCTTTGAGCATCTGTTGCATGAAGAACGCTGAACGGTAGGGGATGGCTTGCTGTTCATTCAGCTTCGCTTCATAGATGACTTCTCCGTCACGGTCTTCTATGCGGCTAATCATCAGTGGCATATTGTATTTTCCATCAGCGATGACAGTGCAGTATGAGTTGACCAGTTCCAGTAGTGAGACGTCACTGGCGCCGAGACTCAGCGCGGGCACCTCGTCCAACTTGGATTGTATGCCCATCTTGTGTGCTGTCGTGGCGACGTTATGAATTCCCACTTCCTGTCCCAACTTGGCAGCAATGCTGTTGATACTCTGGGCGAAAGCCAGCTTTAGGCTCATGACGGCTCCGGAGTAATAGCCGTTCGCATTGTGTGGTGCCCACTGTCTGGTGCGTCCGCTGATGGTATCGTTGTAGGAGAACCATTGGTCTGTGCGAAGGTCGCATGGTTTCATACCTTTGTTCATGGCTTCGGTATAGACAAAGAGTTTGAAGGTGGAGCCAGGCTGTCGCTTGGAGGTTACTTTGTCATATTTCCAGAAGTCGAAGCTGATGTCTCCGACCCACGCTCGTACGAAACGCGTGTCCGGTTCTATAGCCAGAAAACCGCAATGCAGGAAACTCACCATATAGCGGATGGAGTCGAGTGTCGAAACGTCGCGGTAGATGGGACCGTCATAGCTGAATAGTTTCACGCGGTGTGGCTGGTTGAGGTAGAACGTGACGCTGTCCGGTTCATCGGGGAAACGTTGTGCCAGGTACTTGTAATGCTCCGTCCTGCGTGCGATGTTCTCTATGAACTCCGGTATCTCTCGGTGGTTCTGGTCCTGCCATGGATTCTGTCCTAGCCAGTGATCATCGAAACGTTGTTGGAGTGTTCGCATCTGTCGCAGTGCGGCTTCTTCGGCATAACGTTGCATTCGGGAGTCAATAGTGGTGTAAATCTTCAGACCATCGGCATAGAGGTCCAGCCGCTCGTTGTCTTGTGTGCCGATGAGGCCTTTTTCCCAGAGCATGTCGATATAGTCTTGCAGCCCAGTGCGGAAGTAAGGTGCCAGTCCGTCATAGCTGCTTTCTTCTACGTGGTCCACACATTGGATGGGCAGTGCTTGCAGGCTGTCGAGCTGGTGGGCGTTGGCACGGTAGCCGTTGATGATGATACCTCCGTGGTCGAAGAGGTTCTGCAACACCACGTTTCGTCTTTTCTTTGATGCTTCGGGGTGGCGACGTGGATTGTAGGAACTGGTGGCCTTCAAGAGTCCAACGAGGGTGGCGGACTGCTCATAGTTCAGTCTGTCGGGCGTGGTGCCGAAGTAGGTGCGTGCAGCGGTCTGGATGCCGAAGCTGTTTTGTCCGAAATCCACGGTGTTGAAATACCAGGTCAGGATTTCCTCCTTTGAGAAGGCCATTTCCAATTTCGTGGCTACAATCCATTCTTTGGCTTTCATCACCAGGATCTTCAGCCCTGGAATGTGTCCGAAGAGTCCTGTGCTGTACTGCGTGCGCACTCGGAAGAGGTTTTTTGCCAACTGTTGGGTGATGGTGCTGGCCCCTCGTGCGTGCCCCTTGGTCATATCTTTAGCTGCCGCCACGAGTCCTGCGAAATCCACGCCGTGATGGTGGTAGAAGCGTTCGTCCTCTGTGGCGATGAGTGTTCGGATGATGATCGGGCTGATTTCCTCGTACTTGACGGGTGTGCGGTTCTGACTGAAGAAGCGTCCCAGTAGCACGCTGTCACTGCTGTAGATTTCGCTGGCCTCGTTCTGTACAGGGTGTTTGATTTGTTCAAAACCCGGCGAGCGTCCAAACAACCATAGGAAGTTGACATCCACAGCTCCGAGTAACAGAAGGAAGGCTATGACGGCGGTGAGCAACCAAACTGCGACACGTTTGTACCATGGGCCGCTGTAGGTGCGTCGCAGGAGGGCTTTGATGGATGAAATGGAAGGGGTCATGAGTTATCTATGAGTTGAAAGATGGCGGCTTGGTCGTCGGGGTGAAACCATTGAATTCCACTGTCGTGTGCAAACCATGTCATCTGTTTCTTCGCGTACACGCGCGTGTTCTTTTTTATTCTCTCTATGGCGAAGGGCAGTTCCCACTCTCCGTCCAGGACTTGGAAGAGCTCCTTGTACCCCACGGTGTTGAGCGCATTTTCTGTGCGGTAGGGTAGCAGGTGGCGTGCTTCTTCCAAGAAACCATCCTGCATCATCTGTTCCACGCGGCTGTTGATGCGGTCGAAGAGTTCTGTGCGTTCTCTTCTTAGTCCGATTTTCAATATTTGGAAGGGGCGCTGCTTACGGGTGGCAGTGCGGAAGCTGGAGAAGGTGCGTCCTGTCTGGTAACAAATCTCCAGCGCGTGGACGATGCGCTTGTGGTTGCGCAGATCGGCGGTGGCATAGTACTCGGGGTCCAGCAGTCTCAGCTCGGCAGCCAAGGGCTCCAACCCTTCTTGTTCGTATCGTTTTCGCAGGAGTTCGCGCACTTCGGGTTCCACTGTCGGGATGTCATCAATCCCGTGACAGACAGCGTCTATGTACATCATTGAGCCTCCCGAGAGTAGCAGTGTTTCGTGCGTCTGGAACAATTCTTCTGTGAGCCTCAGCACTTCTTCCTCGTAGCGGGCAGCGCTGTAATAGTCTGTGATAGAAAGCGTTCCCACGAAGTAATGGCGCACGCGTTGCAACTGTTCCGTTGTGGGTGCCGCTGTTCCGATACACAGGTCCTTGTAGATCTGTCTGCTGTCGGCGTTGATAATGGGACTTCCTATATGCTCTGCGATTTGCAGTGCGAGTTCCGTCTTTCCGACGGCTGTGGGTCCCAGAAGGACGACCAGTGTCTTCATTCTCCTTCGCTGAAGTCGAATCCTTCGAGGTCCAGTTCCTCGATGTCAAAGAGTTCGTCGTCGGTGGGCTCCAAGTCGTCCTCCTCATCCTGTGCCTCTGCCAGTGCAGCGGCGTTGAGTTGTGCCAGGATGTCATCGGTGGTGGGAGCCTTGGGCGTTTCTTTTTCTATGATGAGTTGCGGAGCCTCTCCGTGTTTGCGCTTGCAACGCGGCTCGTCAATGTGTTTGCCATAGGCAATGCGCGTGACTTCCAGTAACAATCCTCGTCCCTCAGAGGGATCGAAGACATACTGCAGGCGTTGTCCCTCGTCCTCTAAGAGGTCGCCTAATTCTACCTCTTCCATCGTGTCGTCTTCGAAGCCCCGTTCAGGAATCTTACGTTCGCGGCGCCAGCGGTGGTCACAGATGTAGAATATGGAATCCTTGTAGGGCTGCCAGTCGCAGGTCGTTCGGATGAGCTTGTGCAAGTCTGCAAAGGTGGCGTCGGACTCTATCTGGAGTTCGATGATGAAGTCCTCGACTTCGGGTGAGACAGCTGTAATAGTATATAACATAATGGTGGATGGCCCGCGGGAGAACCCTTGGGAACGGTGTCAGTGTACGAATCCTCGTTGTTTGGTGTCCTCGATGAAGTCGAGAATATATTTGATTTCGGGCGTCTGGGGGAGTTCGCGTCGGATGGTATCCAATGCATCGGCCTGTGACATACCACCTTGGAAGATGATACGATAGGCTTCGTGAATGGTGTTGATGACCTCGCGCTCGAAGCCCCGACGACGCAGTCCCACGATATTCAGTCCGCAGTACGTTGCCGGGTGACGTGCACAGATGGTGTAGGGGAGGATGCTCTGGGGTGTTCCTGTGCCGCCGCCCACCATCACGTATCCTCCGATGCGGCAGAACTGGTGCACCAGCACGCATGCCGAGAGAATCGCATGGTCATCTACGACCACTTCACCTGCCAGCTTGGAGGTGTTGCCAATGATGATGTCATTGCCCACGATGCAGTCGTGTGCCACGTGGCAACCTTCCATCAGCAGGTTTCCGCTGCCCACCACGGTCTGCCCCTTGGAGGCTGTGCCGCGGTTGATGGTGACGTTCTCGCGGATCTTATTGTTGTCGCCCACGATGGCCAGGCTCTCTTCGCCACGGAACTTCAGGTCTTGGGGAATAGCTCCTATCACGGCACCCGGGAAGATGATGTTCCCGCTGCCGATGCGTGAGCCGTAGAGCACGGTGACACTGTTCATCAGCGTGTTGTTGTCGCCGATTTCCACGTTGCGGTCGATGTAACAGAAAGGTCCAATTTCCACGTTTTCGCCAATCTTGGCCTCGGGATGGATGTATGCTAAGGGACTGATCATGTTTGGAGTTTAGAATTGAGGGTTTAGTGTTGAGGGTTTAAAGCTGTTCCTCTTGTTGATTCTTAATGACTTGTGCGGTGAGGCTGGCTTCTGCCACCACATTCTCACCCACGAAGACATAGCCGTGCATCTGGGCGATGCTGTGGCGGAAGGGGGCTGTGAAGGCGGCCTTGAAGAGGAGTGTGTCGCCCGGCACCACTTTCTGTGTGAACTTGCAGTTGTCGATGCGCAGGAAGTAGGTGCTATACTCCTCGGGATGCTCCAAATTGCTGAGGACCAGAAGCCCGCCTGTCTGCGCGAGGGCTTCGATGAGCAGCACGCCGGGCACCACAGGTTCGCCGGGGAAATGGCCCTGGAAGAAAGGCTCGTTGCCCGTGATGTTCTTCACGGCCACGATGCTGTTGGCATCCATTTCGATGGCTTTATCCACGAAAAGCATCGGATAACGGTGGGGCAGCAGCTGCTTGATGCGTTTGATGTCCATCAGCGGGGCCTTGTTGGGGTCGTAGAAAGGAGCTTGCACGCGATGGGAGCGGATCTCTTTTCGCATGAGGCGTGCAAACTTATTATTCACGGTGTGACCGGGCTTGGTGGCGATGATGCGTCCTTTGATGGGCTTGCCGATGAGCGCCATGTCTCCGATGATGTCCAGGAGCTTGTGGCGTGCAGGTTCGTTTTCCCACATCAGCGGCTTCGTCTGCAGGTAACCCAACTCTGTTGCCTCGTGGTGGGGAGCGCCGATGCGGTCTGCCAGTTGGTCCAGCTCTTCCTGGGATTTCTGGTTCTCGTAGATGACGATGGCGTTGTCCAGGTCTCCGCCCTTGATGAGGTTGGCGGCCAGCATCATCTCCACTTCGCGCACGAAACAGAAAGTGCGAGCGGGTGCAATCTCCTTCTCGAACTTCGCCATATCGTCCAGCGTGGCGAACTGGCTGCTGAGGACTTTGGACTGGAAGGCAATCATGGCGGTGATGCTGAACTGCTCATCGGGCAGGATGGTGATGACGCTGCCTGTCTTTTCGTCCTTGACCTCTATCTTCTTGTGTACCACGTAGTAATCCTTTGGCGCGTTTTGTTCCACAACGCCCACGCGGCGGATGTTCTCCACATATATCTCTGCCGAGCCGTCTAAGATGGGAACTTCGGGGCCGTTGACCTGCAGGAGGCAGTTGTCAACGCCGAGTGCATAGAGAGCAGCCAGTGCGTGCTCCACCGTGCTGCAGCGGGCATCGTCCTTGGCAAGCACAGTGCCGCGGGTGGTTTCAATGACGTTTTCTGCCACAGCTTCGATGATAGGCTCACCGGGCAGGTCAATACGTTGAATCTTATAACCGTGGTTCTCAGGAGCGGGATTGAAAGTCACAACCAGATTGAGGCCCGTGTGCAGACCTTTGCCGTGCAGCGTGAAGCTGCCGCCCAGTGTATTTTGTTTCAACATTCTATCTTTTTTAAACGATTTACAATTCAGATGCCTTCGATTTCCAGCTTTTCCTTCAGCTCCTCCACTTGCTTCTGCAGTTGGCGCAGCTGGATGGCCATCTCAGGCAGGGTCTTGAAGACCGCTGTGGCACGAGCAAAGACTTTGGGGTCCATTGCGGGGTAGCCCAAGAGGGTCTGTCCGGGCTTCTTCACGCTGCCGGGAACGCCGCTCTGGGCGCCGAAGGTGGTGCGGTCGGCAATAGTAATGTGACCAGCCACGCCCACTTGTCCAGTGAAGGTGCACCATTCGCCCACCTTCGTGCTGCCGGCGATGCCCACCTGGGCGCAGAGCACGGTGTGGGAATCCACTTCCACGTTGTGCCCCACCTGCACGAGGTTGTCAATCTTCACGTCTCGATGGATAATGGTGGCACCCATACTTGCCCTGTCAACACAGGCGTTGGCGCCGAGTTCCACATCGTCTTCCAGGATGGCAATGCCGATTTGCGGTATCTTCTCATAGCCGTTCTCGTTGGGTGCAAAGCCGAAACCGTCGGCACCCACGACGCTGCCGGCGTGGAGGATGCAGCGGTCGCCCACGATGCAGTTGTGATAAACCGTGCAGTTGGCATAGAGGATGCAGTCCTTACCGACTTTGGCGTTGGCGCCCACCGTGGCGTGGGGATGCAGGGCTGTGCCGTCACCGATCACCGCTCCGTCGCCCACTGCGGCGAAGGGTGCCAGATAGACGTCCTTTCCGATTTTGGCGGTGGGGGCCACGTAGGCCAGCGGGTCGATGCCGGTGCGCTTGGGCTTCATGCTCTCATAGAAAGCCAACAGTCGTCCGATAGCCATGCGGGGGTCTTCCACTCTGATGAGGGTGGGCTGCACGGGCTGGGCCGGTTGGAAGGTGGCAGGTACCAACACCACTGAGGAGCGGGTCTGGTAGATATATGGCTCAAACTTTGGGTCGTAATAGAAAGACAGGGCACCTGGCACGCCTTCCTCAATCTTGGCAAAGGTGTTGACCATTGCAGAGGCGTTGCCTTCTATGGTTCCGCCGAGATATTCGGCAATCTGTTGGGCTGAAATTTCCATTGATGGATGTTGTTGGGTTTTAATTCGGCTGCAAAGATACATCTTTTTTGGGAGACTGCCGCATTTTAGGGCAGTTTTTTCCGGTTTTGAACCTTATTTAAGGTTTGCAGACGTAGAATTGGACAGAAATTATCCTTTTTTGACGATTGGGCGTGCCTTCTTGACCAGATAAACGGGTGAGCCGTTGTGCATCGTTTTGCGGATTCGCTGTGCTTTGGCTTCGGAGGTCAGCCACCGGCCCAGGTAATGGAAGCTGCGGTCGCTATAGACATATCCTGTCTGCTGCTTCACCGCTTCCACGATTTCCGTGAGACGCAGCGCCTCGGTGTCGTTGCTGCGTTCGGTGGCAGGTTTGAAGATGTCGAGGAAGCGTCGGACCTCGGGCTTCAGGGTGGTGAAGGTGGTGTTGTCGGTCTCTATGGCGGCAACCTCCTCGGGCGAGAAGTAATGCCGGCGTCCGGCGTTGAGCTCTGCCATCGCTTGGGCGTACATGGCGTCATAGTGGAAGGAACCGCTGAGGTCAATCTGTCGGCCGTCGGCAATGTCGGCAATGATGAATCGCCGGCTGCCCGAGGGGTCGCTCAGTGCGTCTGGCATGTTGGTGGTGGCGATGAAACTGGCGAATCGAGGCAGGTTCACCGTCACGTTGCTGTAGGGGCGCCGGCCTTTGACTGAGGTCTTTTGGATGAGGTTTTTGAGGAAACCTTGTTGGATTTTTTCGCTGATTTGGTTGAACTCGTCCAGGTTGATAAGAAGGGCATTTGTCAACATTCTTTCTGCTTCCTGTTTGTTGGTGAAATCCACTAATTCCCGATAACCCATCTGTCGCAGTTCCGGGGGCAGCAGCATCTGCCCGAAGGTGCTTTTCCCGCAGCCTTGGGTGCCAATCAGCAGCGGCACTACCGAGTTCCCGTGTCCTAAGTTCCAACCGTCCCACTGCGCCACCATTCCTAAAAACCACGTGTGGAAACGCTCGCGCCAATGGGGGCTGTCGGTGGGCACGCGGTCGGCCATCGCACCGATGTAGTCGGTGCACCCGTCCCACGCCTCGAGGTTGTGGAGGTAGGATCGGGCGGCATTGAAGTCACGGATGCGTGAAGACCCGAGGTAACGCTTCATGTCGCGGTCAAAACATTCTATTCCAGCCTCGTGGCACTCTTGGATCATCGTGTTCATCATGCGTGTGTCTAACGGGGTGAAAGTGAACGAGCCGGACGAGTTGCGTCTCCATTCCACACCGTTGGTCAGCTCGTTGAAGCGCAGGTCGTAGCGTTCTCTGAAGAAGTCCTGCAGCTCGTTGTTGATGGCTTGCATGGCGTGCCCGTGCTGCGAGCCTTTCTTCTTGCGGTTCTCGGCGTAGGTGCTTTCGATGGCGGCGCGTATGAAGTCGAAGCCCAGTGGCTGGAATCGGATGTTCCACAAGGCCTGCTGCACAGTCTCCTCCTGAGGAATGTTCATACATAGCGCTTCGAAGGCTGTCGCGTTGAGTAGGGTGGCCACGTCTTCTTCTTTGTCCTGATTTTTCCCGTTCTCTGCACCAGTCTCTTTGGCTTTCTCGTGTTGGAGTTTCTCCATTGCTTGCTGGAAGGCAATTGAGAAACGTCTGCGGTAGTAGCTGTGATTCTCCACCGATGGCGCTTCCAACTCGGGATCATATTCATGAATATCAGCAGTGATGGGCTCACCCAAGAAATCCCGTCTGCTGATTCGCACGGGTGAGGCTTCTGGGTTCAGGAATAGGGTGGGGTCGTCGGTCCATCGGAAGCGGTCGTTGGCACTGGCGTCTTTTGTCTTTAGTGGGCGTCCGATGAGGGTGGTATAGACCTGTGCACAGGTGGTGTAAAGGCGTTCGTGGAATCGGCAGATGAGCTCTTCGTCCTTGGGCAGGGAGCCGTCTTCCAGTGTACCGGCCACCAGGACTTTCACACTCATGCCGCTGAAACCGGTCATTGCAGCCAGGGTGGTGGGCCAGCCTTTTACGCGGTTCTTGATGTTTTCGGCATCTGTGGCGTTGGGCAAGTCGTCGATTTCTAATAGGACGATACCGTTGTAAGTGACGTCTTCACTGCCGTCGCGGTGTCGGCGCACGGCTTTACCTGGACAGATCAGTGGCAAACGGGCCATCTCTTTTTGAAACGAAGACGGTGGAAGCTGTGGCCTCCAGGCCCTCAGCATTTCCACCAGTCTTCTCTTCTTTTCATCCGTTTTGAACTGGAATTTAAGGTTTTCCAGTTCCATTAAGCTGGCTCGTTCTTTCTTACTCCTTATCGTCTTACTATATATGGTGCATTGCATACGCGATGACGGGTATTGGTGTCCGTTTTTGGGGGCAAAAACGCATCCGTTCTCCTTTTTGACGCTGCAAAGGTAGATGATTTATCTGAATTGACCAAATATTTTCGCCATTATTTTTAATTTTGCAATCATTTTTCTTTTCTTTTGCAAGAATTGACTACCTTATTATATAGTATCACTACCTTAATAGCTTATTTATTTTCAGTAAAATATATAGATTAGGTAGATAAGTATTGAAAATTTCTTCATATTATTATTATTACTCAAGTTTCGGAAGTAATGCCGTAGGCATTTGATAGGGGTTCTTCAAGTGTGAAGCGTCGCAGAGCGCCGAGCGGCCAGCCATTTTAATGGCTGGTAATGTGCCAGTTAATGGAATGCGTGCCGTAGGTACTCGATAAGGATCTGTTGTCGCGTACCTAAAGGCACGCGTTTTCCTCGCCATTGCATACCAGCCATTGAAATGGCTGGCTACCCTTATCTGATGCCTATGGCATCTATTAATATTGATTGTTCATTATCATGGATGTCTCCGCATACAAAAAAGGCTGGCATCCGAGGATGTCAGCCTTTGTGTGCTGTTTTATACCGTCTCTTACTTGCGGCTGCGAGCGTAGCGGCTCATGAACTTATCGACACGACCAGCGGTATCGACGAGCTTGCTCTTACCGGTGTAGAAGGGGTGTGAGCTGGAGGAGATTTCGAGCTTCACGACGGGATAGGTCTCGCCTTCGAACTCCACGGTGTCATTGGTCTTGGCGGTGGAGCGGCTCAGGAACATATCGCCATTACTCATGTCCTTGAACACGACCGGGCGATAGTTGTCGGGATGAATTCCTTGTTTCATTGTTGTTTGAGAGTAGTTTTGCCGGGCTTGTGTACCGGCGGGTGAGTACTGTGCTGGGCTTGTGTACCAGCGTTCTTTTAATTTTTGCGGCGCAAAAGTACTGCTTTTCTCCGACCTGACCAAATTTTTTTTCACTTTTCTTGCCCTTTCACCCCAAAATTGCTGTTATATCCCCCAAAAACCGCTCGCCTACATCTTCATTTTCTCGCGCGAGTACCTTTATTTCACTCAGCACACGACCTTGGCCCAATCGACCTCCGACTCTGGTCTCTCGATTTTACTCCTTTGGTCTCTCGAGCCCACCCCTTTATACGACTTGGCACTTGCGTTTATACGACTTGCCACTTTCCTTTATTCGCTCGACCTCGAAATGCCAGACGCTGCGCAAATGCCGCAGTACCCTTTTCCTTGTTCAACCGTTGTTGGACAAGCCGAACCCTTGGCCTCATCTTCACCTGAGCTTAAGCGCGTACCGCCCAAGGCTTAAGGGTTATCGCCCCAGAGCTTAACCTCATCTCGCCCCGAGCTTAAGCGCGGAAAAATTTTTTTTTTCAGAAAACACTACACTCTACACTGAACCGCACCATTTAGTGTAGAGTGTAGTGTTTTTCAAACAAAATAAATTTTTCATCATGACCTTTTTCACTTCATTTTCCCCTCCTTTCCCACTTTTCTCTGTTCATTTTTGCTTCTAATCATCACTTTTTCTGCATTTTTCTTTGTCAGTTCCCGCAGAATTCCTACTTTTGTGGCGGATTATTAAAAAATGTTTGTCTAATTCCTTTCTATGGAACAGCCTAAAATTATAGATCGCATCACCCAGGTGGGCAAGGCCACACTGCCGCCGAACAGTTCATTACTGCTTTTCGGTTCACGTGCTCGTGGCGATGCACGTTCTGGAAGCGACTGGGATTTACTCATACTACTTGACAAGCCACACCTCTCATTTAACGACTACAGTGTGGGTTATCCTTTCCGAGAATTGGGCTGGGAACTGGATGAGGAAATCAATCCACAAGTTTATTCCAAGGATGAATGGCAGAGTTACAAATTCTCCCCCTTCTATAAAAATGTTGAACACGATAAACAAGTCCTTCTATGAGTCTGAACGAAAATGAAAGACAGATAATCGTCCAACGAGAACTCATCAAAGCCCACGAAGCTTTTGATGATTTGGAACTTCTCGCACAATCAAATAGATGGAGCGGCTCTGCCATCCAATAATAACCGATAATCATTAACTATTAACCATTAACCAGTTTCTGCCTATTGGCTAAGATAGATAATTGACATATAGGAAGAAGCGTCCGCTTAGATTGCTGGAAACCATTTACCCCTCAATCCATTCCCATTCCTCTTTTGGCTTCTGGAAAGTAAGATCATGAACCATTGATTCAAAATCTGCAATGATTTGTTGTAATGCAGGATTGTTCTGTTGAACAATTATTGATGCATAGTTATCAATACCTTCAGACTGAATTCTAACTGATTTTATTACATATAAGTCTTGATACTCTTTGAACCAACTTAGGAAGAGTCTGCTTCTTTGTGCCTGCCGTCCATCGCCTGTCTCACAGATATATAGAAGAATACCCGGATTTTGGCGGAAAAACTCTTCAACAACAGCAATAATCGTTTTTTTTAACTTTAAGTCTCGTGGCGAGGCAACATGTTTGATGTTTTGTATCCCTAATTCATAAGCTCCATCCAACCAGATAGATTGTTCCAAGTCAAAAGTAATTTGGAACAAGCCACCTTGGTCTGTCTCAAAACAATAACGTCGCTCATCTTCTTTCCAGACCATGTAAGGTGCAGAAAGATTGATGAACGAAGTGTCTAATACATTCATAATAGAACACTAAGCGTTTGCACAATGATACATAGCTTTCAACTGGCGCATACTTTGTTCATGGCGCAATTTGGAACGCTCGATCATCTGTTTCATTGCGATTATTCGTTCTTCGCGGCTTTGATATTTTACAGTTTCAAACATAGTGAATCATTTTTTGTTTGTGCAAAATTAGGCGTATTTTTCTTAAAGACCAAACTTTTTCAAGAAAAAGTGATGACGAGGGGCGTCTTTCCCTTCATTTTCAGCTTTCTTCTCCATCTTTTTCTCTTTTTTGACCCTTTAACCTCACTTTTTCTCTCTTTTTCTTTGTCAGTTCCAGCAGAATCCTTACTTTTGCAGCGTAAATATGTTAGATAAGACTCAAACAATAGAGAAATTACGTACTACCCGCCAGTATCTTGGCGAGCACTATGGCGTACACTCCATGATGCTCTTCGGCTCTCTTGCCAAAGGACTGCAGCATGAGGGAAGCGATGTTGATGTGTGCGTAGATATGATACCCAACCTGTTCAAACAGGCTGGTATTAAGGCATATTTAGAAGAATTGCTTGGCTGCAACGTTGATGTGGTACGCTTGAGAGAAAGCATGAATCCTGTCTTTAAACAACAAATACAGAAGTATGGAATTCGAGTCTATTGAACGTTTTCCAGAATCATAACCATTCACCATTAATCATTCACTATTAACCATTAACCTTTTCCGCCTATGGGCTAAGATAAATAATTGACATATAGGAAGAAGCGTCCGCTTAGATTCTTGTATTCTGAAATCGCCAATTAAGAATGCTGCAAGGTTAAAAGCTCGGATGCTCACGCCGATGGCGTGGGCTTTTACCCGTTGAAGCAGCATAGGTGTTTGGCGATACCTCAGAATACGTAGTCGAAGTAAGTAGTCCACGTTTTCTTTTTACGATGTTCCAAACGAGACTTTTATCACCTATTATATCAATTATTCACTCCAAATCATTCAGCTTATGAAAAAACTTCTATTATCATTCGTGATGATGCTCACGGCCACCATGGCGGCGTGGGCAACAGATTATGCCGTCGTTGATGGCATTAGGTACGAAATCGTCACTTACATGTCGCCTCAACCGGCATACGTGGTGGCACCAGAGTCGGGTGTCTATACTGGTGCCGTGACTATCCCAGCGACTATTAACTACGAAGGCAACGACTATGCCGTAACCCAGATTAGCAGTGGTGCCTTCGAGAATTCCACCATCACCTCGCTGACGCTTCCGGTGGGTCTGCAATACATCTTCAGCAGTTTCACGGGAACATCGCTGACCAGCCTTACCATCCCTGGCACCGTGAGTTATCTCTCCAGTATGGGTGAATGTACGAGCCTGACGAGCATCACCTTTGCCTACGATGGTATTGACGGGATAACCGATGAATTTTATTGGTCGTATGGCCAAGGAGCAATGCGATTAGGCGATTATTGTTTTGACTATTGCACCAACCTGACAGAGATCATCGTTGATCGTCCTTTATACTACGGTAGTAACTACACCATTTTCAAAAAAGCCACCAAGGCCACCTTCGGCCCTCACGCTACCAGCATACCCGCGCACTGCTTTGAAGGGGTAACGTTAGAGCAGCTCACCATCGGCGCGAACGTCACGGAGATTGGCTCCTATGCCTTTAGGCAGGCCACCCTGCCCGCAGGCTACGCCTTCCCTTTCAGCCAAATCAAGAACATTGGTTGGGAGGCATTCTACGAGTGTAAGAACCTGCCTGCCGCCATCGACCTCTCATCGACAGAGGAGATAGGAAATCAGGCGTTTACATTCTGCACAGACATCCAGTCGCTTACAATCGGAGATTGCAATTTGGCCTCAGGTGCCTTCTTGTACTGTACCAACCTCAGCTCGCTGACGCTGGCAGAAGGACTTACCGATACTGGCGACAGTAACTTCCAATATTTGGATGGTCTTACCACCGTTACCTTCCCCTCCACGCTGAAAAGGATTGGATGGGGTGCCTTCCAGAACTGTCCGAACCTGACCATCCCCGACGGCCTGCCTGCAGGACTGGAGGAGATTAGTGGCCAGGCGTTCTACCAATGCGCGAAGGTGAATGTCACCCTCCCGAGTTCGCTGAAAATAATCGACCAGTATGCTTTCTCCAATACGGGCATGGAGAGTGTCACGATTCCCACCTCCCTTACGGATTTGGGTGATCAGGCATTTTCTTATTGTGAGAAGCTGAAGACCGTCAGCATTCCCTACGCAGAGACTCCCATCAATCTGTCCTACACCTTCTGGAATTGCACAAATGTTGAGTCTATCACTATCGATCGCAGTTTCACCATTCCGGAATCCACTACCGCTTTTTCAGGTTCGGTAGATAAAACGGAGGTCGTTATTGGCCCGCATGTCACAACTCTTCCCCCGTACGCATTCTATTATGCATCCTTCAAGTCAGTTACACTGAGTGTCAACTTGGCCAGCATTGGCAAGTTCGCCTTCCTTGGAACCACCGTTCCATCGCTTACCCTGCCCAACGCATGTACGGAGATAGCGTATAGAGCATTCGATGGCAGCTACATCGACAACCTCTATGTGCCATACCTCACACCGATAGCCCTGCCCACAGAAGATATTGAGCAGCTGTTCTACTACTCCGGCACCAAGCTGTGGGTGCCCGGCGGCACAATGGCACTGTACCAGGCTGCTGACGGCTGGAAGCTGTTTGAGAACATGGATTATTGGAGCTTCGTGGTGAACGCTGACGTTGCCGGTAAGGGCACACTGGCTGTCAAGAATGGCGAGGCTGTGACTGACAATGGAACGAACACAGAGAAGACTGTCAAGGGTGAGAAACTCGTAGCAGAAGGTGCTGGAGAAGCCGTCAGCGGCCTCTTCGTCCGTGAGAAGGACTTGACACTGACCTCTACTCCTGCCCGAGGCTACGAGTTGACTGGCCTGAAGGTCAACGCTGCCACACAGGAAGCAACCAACGGCAACGCTTCCAGCACCTACGCCATTGAGAACCTGCTGGCCGACCAGACCATCAACGCCACGTTCACACCTATAATATATAAGCTCACCTACAACCTCGCCGGCGGCGCACTGCCTGCTGGTCAGACCAATCCCGCCACCTTCACCGTGGAGAGCGAAACCTTCACCCTGGTCAATCCTGAGCGCACAGGTTATGAATTCATGGGCTGGACTGGCGCCGACCTGTCGGAACCCACGATGGAAGTGACCATCGAGAAGGGAAGCATTGATGACCGTGAATACACCGCCACGTGGAAACCTATACCATATAAGGTGAGGTTCAACAGCCTGGCAACCGCTGCTGAGCCATACGACCAGGACTTCGTCTATGATACAGAGCAGGCACTGACAGCCAATGCCTTCACTCGCACAGGCTATGCCTTCGTAGAATGGACCGCCAATGCCGACGGCACAGGCACGAAGTATGCCGACAAGGCTGTGGTGAAGAACCTGACCACCGTGAAGAACGATGTGGTGAATCTCTACGCGCAGTGGGCTCCTATCACCTATTACGTGGCCTTCAATGCCAACAACGGCACGGGCGAGATGAATAACCAGCTGTTCACCTACGATGTGGAACAGGCACTGACTGCCAACGCCTTCACCCGCACAGGCTACCTCTTCGACGGCTGGAACAGCAAGGCCGATGGCAGCGGCACTCCCTACGCCGACAAGGCTGCAGTGAAGAACCTCAGCGCCACGCAGGATGATGTGGTGACCATCTACGCGCAGTGGAAGCCCATCACATACTACGTGGCCTTCAATGCCAAAGGCGGCACGGGCGAGATGAGCAACCAGCAGTTCACATACGATGTGGAGCAGGCACTCACGGAGAATGCCTTCGCCCGCAAGGGTTACAACTTCTACGGATGGAACACACAGGAAGATCTCAATGGAATCACTTATGCCGATGGAGCTGACGTGAAGAACCTCAGCACGGTACACAACAGCGTCGTGAATGTGTATGCTGTGTGGAATCCCATCACCTACAACATCACTTACGACCTCGCAGGCGGTGCACTGGCAGACGGCGTGACGAATCCCGTCACCTATACCATTGAGAGTGACGCCATCACACTTGTCAATCCGACCCGCAAGGGGTATGAGTTCGTCGGCTGGACAGGAACAGAGCTCACGGAAGCCACCAAGAACGTGACCATCGCCAAGGGTTCCACAGAGAACCGCACCTACACGGCCAGTTGGACACCCATCACCTACACCATCACCTACGACCTCGCAGGCGGTGTACTGGCAGAGGGCGTGACCAACCCCACTGCCTTCACCATCGAGAGCGAGACCTTCACCCTCGTCAACCCCACCCGAGAGTATTATGACTTCGCAGGCTGGACAGGTACAGGACTTGGTGCCGCCACACAGAATGTGACCATCACCCAGGGCTCCACAGAGAACCGCACCTACACAGCCACCTGGGAAATCAAGAAGACTGCCATCACGCTGGCTCATGAGGTTGCCACCTTCAGCTTCCCGTATGCACTCGACTTCACAGGAACTGGCCTGAAGGCATACGTGGCAAGCAGCTTCGAGAATGGTCTGGTGACGATGGCTGAGGTGGAAGTGGTGCCTGCCAACACAGGTGTCATGATCGTGGGCGATGTGGACACAGAGTATATGGTGCCTTACACCGCATCTGCCACTGCTCCCGAGGCCAACCTGCTGAAACCCGTCAGCGAGGCAATGGTCATCCCCACCACAGAAGGCGAATACACCAACTTCCTTTATAGCGAGAAGAATGACCAGAAGGGCTTCTATAAGTCCTCGGGCACCGGCTACGTGACATCAGGAAAGGCCTATCTGCAACTGCCTACAGCAGCCTTGACCGCCGGCATCAAGATCATCGGAATCGCCTTCGACGAGGCTGCTGGTCTCCAGCATCTGGAAGCTGGCATCAAGGCAGCAGGAGTCTATGATATGACGGGACGCAAGGTGGGTGACACCTTCGAGACCAAGAACCTGCCTCAGGGCATCTATATCGTTAACGGAAAGAAAGTTACAATCAAATAATCATCCCGAGTCCTATGAAAAAGAATTATATGAAACCTGCGATGCTGCCGCATGAAGCCAGCACCAGCGCTATCATTGCCCAATCCTTCCCAACTGGCGACAAAGTAGTCGTTATCGATGACGATGAAGTAGATGGAGAGGATGCATGGACGAAATCTTTCGATTGTGTGTGGGAATAACCACCTATTCCTATACTCTCATCTGTGAAGGGGGCAATTGCCCCCTTTCACTTTCTCCAGAAGAGACAATTTTTGCATTGCCGTCGGTTTCTTTTCTATGGGCGTGACATCTTCGCCAAGCCTTTCCTAAGCTTGGCATTCTCGGCTTCGTCATGCAATCGGTGACGGCAAGGTGACGGCAAAAAGCACAGCCTTCACCCATTTAATCGGTTGATATGCTGTGTGTTATGCCCTGTCGGGTGACGGCAAAGTCAAATTCATCATAGAAAAAAATCGTTGTCAAGCAAATGGCATAGTGATAACACGGGGTGAAGCCTTGCTTATGAGTGAATTATCCCTTCTGCAACAGATTATTTGCAAAAAGTGGAAATTCAAGTGAAACATTTTCCGTTTTTCCATACATATTTGAAAAAGAAGTTGTACCTTTGCAACGAAATACGTAAACTGTGATACTAAAAGCGGCATAATAATGTTGACCTTTCAACGGCTGATGAGGTCATTCTCAACATGCCAGGAACCATTATTGACGAGAACTACAGTTTGATGCTGCTGGCTAATCAAGACTTGTCGTTGACAGATGCCGTTCTTTTGGATCAGGTGCAGAAGGGACATCGCATTTCTGCTGAGGCTGTCGTTATGTTACGCAAGCGCAAACTAATAGAAGGCCGTCTGCCGCACATATATGTAGCAAAGGATATTGCACAAGCAACTGATCAGAAGGTGGAATACTCGAAGCACAAAGGACTGGAATTCAAGAAATGTAAGGCCTTATTACTGGAAGCCCTTGAAGACCATCATACACTTTCAAGAGAAGAAATTGATATGTTATGGTGGAACCTCTTGCCTGATACTTTGTCCGACAAACAAAAAAAAGCAAAAGTAGGCAATATGCTGACAAAGATGAGAGAAGAAGGTGATATTGTGAATACGACAGTAGGAAATTCCTCAATATGGTCGCTCTTAAAAACCGCAAATTAAGAGCGACTTACGAGCGATTTAAGAGCGAAATTAAGAGCGGAATTTTTATAATTCACTGAGAATTAAAAGAGAAAGTCGCTCGTAAAATGATTCAAATTGCGAGTGATTACGAGCGAAAATAAATGCCATTATGGCTTCCATTCTTAACGGAAGCCCCAGGCGGTGGGGGTGACAGTGGCTTCCACCTTGTCCTCGATGGCGTCGGGGAGGTTACAGAAGAAGTCGATGCCTGTGAGTTGCTCCAGTTGGTCGATGGAGCGGATGTAGGGGGTGAAGTTCTTCTCGTCCTCGTAGTCGTCGCGGTGCTCCAAGTAGAAGCCGATGGCCTTGTAGCCGCCGTTGGTGGGACTGCTGTTCTTGCAGAGGATGGCCATGAAGAAGTACTTGGGGACGCGCAAGGCGAGGTTGGGATCATTCTCACGGACAATTTCGAGGAGGTCTGAGCTGTGGTCGATGGTGCCGCCTTTGCAGACGTAGAGGGTGTCACAGAAGGAGGCGCTGTTCCAGTTTCTGACCTTCATCTCCAGCTGTGCCCAGATGCCGCCATTGAAATCGTAGAGCTGTGGCTGCATATTACTGTAGAGGAAGGTCTGTTGGTTGGCTTCCTGGGAGTTCCATCGGTCGGCGCTGGCACAGATGTGTCCTCGGGTGTAGCCGGAGCCGCGATAGTGATCGTAGGTTGTTCGGTACGTCTTAGGTATATCGGTGTCCTCGATGAAGTTGTCTTCTCGTTTGATGTAACCGCCGCTGTTGGTGTTGTCCCATCTGAAGGCCGTCCAGCGCTGTGCTTTCTTGAGTTTGTTCCACTCGATGCAGAAGTTGATGTCTCCCTTGCTGAGGCGCTTGACGAGGAACATGTTGAACTCTCCACCCTTGAGACGAGGAATTTCCAGCCGTGCTGCGGCCGCGCCTTTGTCGGGAGTGTTGGCATTGGCGTTGACGGTGGCGGGGTCGGAGATATCATCATCTGATGAGCAGCTCCAGAGGATGGGGGCTGCCAAGAGAAGGAGCAGGAGGGGGAGAAGGAAAAGTCTGCGAGGGGTCATAGAAGAGGGGAGAGGGGAGGGGAAAAAGGAGAGTGCTCGGTGGGAGGCTCGGGGGGATTTCTCGGTGGGCGAACCGCCGAGCACTCTCCAAGAGTGATGGGGTTATCGGGGGATTATTGCTTGGTGATGGTGAAGTCGTCGATGAGGAGGTCTGTGCCTGTCGTCTTCGAGTTCATGATGATGAGGTTGACAGTCGTCTTCTCGGCGAGGGTGAATGAGTAGGTCACCTGCTGCCATTCTTGAACGATGTCGTTGACATACTTGTTCTTGCCGTCTTCTCCCTTGTCATAATAATAGGTAATGGAGCTTCCTACTGCTGCGTAGCCGGGACAGAGACTGGCGGCAGACGCGGTGGCAGCCTTGGTCCAGAAGGCGCAGTTGTAGGTGCCGGCTTCCAGCTCCAGCTCTTCGTAGGCGAGTCGTTTGTTGCCGGAAGATGTTCCTCCGACTTTCACGGAGTAGCTGCCGCCGTGGGCATCTGTGCTCTGGGCGAGGTCGGCGTTGCTGGCCGAAGAAGTTGATTGCCATCCCGTGGGAAGTCCGTCGGCCCAGGTCTCGAAGTCACCGTTGGCGAAGTCTGCAAGGGTCTTGGTGTCACCGCCGGGATTGGGGTCATCACCGCCTCCGCCACCGCTACCATTGTCCTCTGTCTTTCCATTCAGGCTGTAGAGGTAGCAGTCGCCCTGCACGGTCTCGGGGGTATTGCCTTGATAGTTGGTCAGTTTGGCATAGATAATCACCTCATCGCCCACCTTGATTTGCGTGTTGCCACTGACCCACTTTTGGTTACCCAGATAGAGGGCCCGGAAGACGTAGAACTGATTGGAGGTGGAACCATCATCGCTGATGTAGAAGGAGGCGTTGCCGTACTGAGCCGAGAAGGCTTCTTTCACGCTTGCCACCTTGCCTTGGATGTAGTAGGCTTGGTCTGTCTTGGCACCAGAAGCCAAAGCTTTGGCGATATTGGTGGCAGCCACAGCGTTGTAGGGATCTTCGAGTGTGCCGGAACCTTTTTCTTCGCCAGGCGTGGGATTTGGGTTGTCTCCACCGCCTTCGGTCTTTCCCTTATGGCTGTAGAGGTAGGTCTCGCCTTGCACAGTCTCTGGGGTGTTACCTTTATAATTGGTCAGCTTGGCATAGACGATTACTTCATCGCCAACCTCAATTTGGTCATCAGAACTGGTCCACTTTCTGTTGCCCAGATAGAGGGAACGATAGACGTAGAACTGTCCTGTAGTGGAGCCGTCATCGCTGATATAGAAGGAAGCGTTGCCGTACTGAGCCGAGAAGGCTTCCTTCACGCTGACGACCTTACCTTTGATATAGTAGGCTTGGTCACTGGTGGCTCCAGAAGCCAATGCGCTGGCCGCAGCATTGGCCGCAGCTCCATTGAAGGGGTCTTCCAGTGTGCCTGTGCCTTTGGCTTCTCCGGGTTCCTCGCCTCCGCCAGCGTATTCGCCGTTGAGGTAGTAGAGCTCGCTGCCCTGTGTGAACTCCATGGTCTTGTTGTTGTAGAAGACAACCTGCCCATAGACGATGACGGTGTCACCCACAGCGAGGCCGCCATTCTTGAACTTGGCACCTCCGAGGCCAAGTCCACGATAGACCTCTAACTGGTCGGTGGTGGTGCCGTCGTTGGAGATGTAATAGGTGGCGTTGCCGTACTGCTCGTTGATTTCATCCACCTTGGAGACGACGCCCTTGGTATAAATCTTGGTGGAGGGAGGACCGGCAGCGATGAGTTTGATGGTGGAGGGAACGTCGTAGGGATCGTCCTTGGTGCCGCTGCCCACGAGGTCTTCCACGGGTGTGTCGCCATTGCCGGCCTTGGGTGCAGTGCCTTTGGCCACCTTGAGGCTCTTGACTTCCCATGTGGAGGAGTAGCTGTCGTGTGCCACGTGTTTGAGCGCCAGTTGCACTTTCTGCCCGATGTACTCCTGGGGCAGTTGGGTGTTGGACGTGACGTAGGTGAAGGAAGTGCCGAGGCCGTCCAGGCTCATAGGCAGTTCTGTCCAAGTCTCTGTGCCAGCCAGGCGGACGAGGAGGTGGTGGTCTTCGGCCAATGTGTTCTTGGAATAGTTGATGGCCTGATCGACAACAACGTAGGCGCTGTCACAGTCACTGAGGTCTATCTCCGGGCTGATGAGGTAGGTGACACCGGGCTTGTTGCTTTTCTGTCCGCTGCCGTCCCAATCGTCATAGCCAGTGATAATGGCTCCGTACTTGGAGCTGGACGTCCATGCGAGGGTTCCGCTCTCACTCTGTGAAGAGAAGTCGCCGAGGCTGGATGTGAAGGACTGACTGATGATATAGTCAGCCGTGGGCGTGGTGTTACCGTTCTCGGTAGGGATGTTGTATGGTTCGGGCACATCCTCACAAGCGGTGAAGAGCCCGAGGCCGAGGGCTGCGCAGAGCAGCAGTTTAAGATGTTTTTTCATAATATGTTGTTTTTTTAATTGTCCTTAATATCTTCTTCGGCCCGGATGAGGATTTGCCAGGTGTTGCGGTAACGGGTGGCAATACCATAAAGGGTGACGGGCTTGGTAGGGATCACTTTCTCTGCGAACTTGGCGTAGGTACTGGTGCGCAGCAGGAGTTTGTCCATAGACTCTCCGTTGAGGGTGTGGTGGACGTATCCGTTGGTGGAGCCATTGTAGGTGAGGGTGGTGCCTGACTTGTACTCGGGTGCGAAGGTGGTGGTGCCGTCGGCGTCTCCGATGCGGACATTCTCCATCTTCACCAGATGTCCGCAGTAACGGGCAATATCTGTCTGCGCCACGCTGAAGAAGTCGATGGTGTCTATCTGGCTCATGTCGTGGGTGGGCAGGATGCGCACGTGCTCCTCCCATTTCTCCGTGCTCATGCGTCCGATGCTGCCGTTGTACTCGTCTCCGAGCTGTGTCTGTTGTCCATAGCCTCCGATGCAGAGGTCCTTCAGGTCAATGAGGATCTGCTGTCCCACGCTCAGGAAGGGGAAAAGTCCTGTTCCATTGATGCCCACGATCATGGCACCTGTGGCGTCCTGGATGCAGACTTGCTTGTAGATGTTGCCTCCGATGTCGTTTCCGATGACGGTGGCTTTCAGTTGTTTGTCTTCCTCGATGCGTTGGAAACCGCTGGCGTTGATGGCACTGGCGTACTGTGTCTTCAGATCTGCAATGGTCACCAGCTTGGCTTCGGACTGCTCTATCTTGTTGTTGCCGTAGGGCGGGTTTGTCATGTCGGGTGACTTCCAGTCGTCATCGAAGCAGGAGACGGTCATCATTGCAGCAGCGATGATGGATGTGAGATGTAGGATATATGTTGTTTTACGCATGACTGTAAAGTATTTGCATTAAACTTGAAACATGAAACATGAAACCTCAGAACCTGTAGTTGAGATTGAGCATGAAGTTGAATCCCTGCACATAGTACTTCATCGGGTTCTTCTGGAAGTTGTAGGTGCGTTGTCCACTCACCTCGCCCGTGGCTTGGTCGGTGGTATAGCTGCTGCGGCTCTGCTCGTAACCGCCGCTGACGAACTTGCGGTTGTTCAGGATGTTGGTGGCCATGAGGTTGACGCTGAGTGGATGCCCTGCGACGCGGAACTGGTGTCCGATGCTGCCGTCGAGCATGAATCCTCCGTGACCCTGGGTCTGTTCGGGCACGATGAGCGAGCCATCGTTATCTACTTGTCCGGAGCGGATGAGGGTGCTCTGGTAACGCAAGGAAGGCGAGTAGGAGAGGTAGATGCGGTCATAGTAGTTGCCCTTGAGGTTGAACCACCATCCGCTGACGTTATAGTTCAGTCCGATGCTTCCCACGGTAAGAGGCGTGCTGGCCTCGCGCATACCTTTATTATATAAGATGTCTTTGGTGACAGTGCCTTCTGTGGAGAGGAGGTAGCTGACGTCGGTGTCCTTCATGTACTTGGCATCTGCCATGGAGCCGATGAGGTCAATGGATAGCTTCGAGGTGACCTTGACTCGCATGCCCAGTTCTACGCCGTACCAGTCTTTCTCCACGCCTGTCATACTGACGTAGGTGAAGGAGTTGACATCGTCGTAGTAGTAGTTCTGCCACTCGTTCATGCGGGTGCCGTGGTTGTAGTAGGCGGTGAGGTTGGCGCGCAACCAGCCAATGTTGAGGGCGTAGCCCAACTCTGCGCTGGCCATGTGTTCCACTTTCAGGCCTTCGACATAGTTGTTGTTCATCTCGGCAGCCTGGAAGGCAGAGCCTCCGTAGTTGGAGTAGGCCGCAGGGGCGTAGGTCATGTAGCTGACGCCGAATCCGATGACGTGTCCCTTGCCCAGGTTGATGTTTGTTCCCACTTTCAGTCCGCCGTCTAAGAAGCGTGCTGTGCCACTCTTGCCGTAGCTGTTGTCGGCGAAGAGACCGTTGCGCATCTTGCCGTCACGCCACATCTGTGTGCCTCCGATGCGTCCGCTGATGAACGTGTGGCTGTTGCCGCGGTCGTGGGTGATCTGAGACCAGACGGTCGCTTTCTGGACGAAGATGTTGAAGTCGTATCCATAACGGTCTCCCTCGGAGACGGTGCCGTTGGGGTTGTTGACATCATACTGCACGCGGGAGTCGCTGCCGGCGTAGGTGCCTATGGCGTAGTTGTTTACGTTGTGCAGATACTCTGCTCCCATCATGTCGGAGATGGTCTGGTAGTGCATACCCTTGTTGGAGGCCAACTGGACACCGATCTGGAATTTACTTCTGTTGTTGATGTTCCAGTTGAGGGTGGAACCCAGGCCCAGGGCCAGGTGGTCGTTGTGACGGGCCAGCATATAGTAGGCAGCGTCTCCGCCCACGGCATTCATCTGTGAGTTGGCGTAATAGAGCTTGTCCCACTGAATCTGGCGGTTGGCTATGTCGGCAGTCCAGTAGTTGTAGCTCTCCTGCCAGGCGTTGAGGTCGTTGTTGGAGCCGTCTGTGAGTCCCCAGACATCATAGTTATAGGAGGGGAAGTTCTTCCAGTAGTCGGGTTTGGGGTTCTGGGAATTGTTGTATTGGAGGCGTGTGCCGCTGTACATGGCGTACTTGCCAAAGAGTGACGTTGTCAACTTCAGCCCATCGTTGATGGTCCAGTCCCAAGTGAGGAGTGCAGATGGTTCATAATTGTTCACCACGCGTGAGTTGCGCTTCTTGCCGTCCTGATAGCCCCAGTACGGGTTGTACAAGTAGTTGTTGGCCAGCCAGTAGGCCTCGTCTGTGGAGGCTCCCTGCTGAGCACGCTCTGTGGGATTACCCCATGTTGCCAGGTTCAGGCTGTGGTGCTCGCCCCATTTTTTCTGGAGGGAGAGGAAGTAGGCCAAAGAGTTGTAGAAGGTACCCTCGACGGCAGCCGTCTCCATGTTTGCCCATCGGTAACCCACAGTTCCGAAGAACGCCCATCCGCTCTGGCTCAGTCCCGTGCCGAAGGTGTACATAGCGCGGGCCGTGTAGTTGCGGTTCAGTGCCGACAGCGTAACCTTGTTGCCTGCTGCGAAATCGCTGGCGCGGAAGTTGTAGTTGTTGCTGCCTCCGATGGCCGACATACTGAAGGTGTTGCTCTCGAAGGGCGACGCGTAGTCGATATTGCGAGTGGCATCGTTCATGCCTCCGATGGTGGAGTAGCTGAAACGCCCGTTCTCTGCCGAGTTCACTTGCACACCGTTCATGTAAATGTCGTTGTACTTCTGGTCCAGAGCGCGGAACTTGAAGCGCAATGGACTGAAGAGATAGCCCACATTGCTGGTGTACATATTGGAGCTGGAGTTGATCTGGATGACGTCGGTCGTCATGTCGGCGTCCTCATCCAATTGCGATTCGGTGAAGATGAATGATGCCGTTTCATCCTTAATGGCCTTCTCCGTCTCGCTGATGAGTGGCTCCTGTGCCAGCATCTGCAATGGCAAGCACAAAAGCGTTGCAAAAAGAAGTTTTTTTCTCATTAGTTGTGAATAGTATGTGTGATTTGGCTACAAAGTAAAGGAAAATATCTCTTCTACCCAAGTAAAGTGAACTTTTTTTTCATGAAATAGCACTTTTTCTATGTTTTTTGCAGTTTGTGTCACAAAAAAGAATTATCTTTGCAGCCAGATAATAGAAAAAACACGATTATGACGAACGTGAAAAGGCTCTTTCTGTTGGTCGTGATAATATGTCTCGGTCAAGTCGCCATAGCCCAGGAGCGGCAGGTGGCACTTTATGGTATTGGGTTCTACAATTTGGAAAACCTCTTCGACATCACCCATGACGAGGGCAAGAACGATTATGAGTACCTTCCCGATGGTGACAACCACTGGAACGCCATGAAATATGAGAACAAGCTGAAGAATATGTCCCGTGCGCTGGCCGATATGGGTACCGACCGTCTGAAAGGAATCGGTTGTGCCATTATCGGCGTGAGTGAAGTGGAGAATGCCCACTGCCTGACTGACCTCTGCGCCCAGGAACCGTTGGCTGCCCGCAATATGCAGTTCGTTCACATCGAGGGACCGGACAGTCGAGGTGTGGATTGCGCCCTGTTGTATAACCCCCGTTTCTTCACTCCCGCCAAGGTCTGGCTCCAGCCCTACGTGCTCAAGGATACCGATGCCCGTCCCACCCGTGGTTTCCTCACGGTGCAGGGCACGCTCGGGGGTGACAGCCTCACCGTTATCGTTTGCCACTGGCCCAGCCGTTTCTCCGGCAGTCCCGCCCGTGTCTGGGCAGGAGAACAGGTGCGTGCAGAGAAAGACAGCATTATCAGTGCCAGCCCGTTGATGAAAGTCATTGTCATGGGTGACCTGAATGACGATCCTTTTGACGAGTCGTTACGCAGCGGTCTGCGTGCTCGCAGAAAGATTGAGGATGTCAAACCTGGTGACATGTACAACCCGTGGTGGCAGATTCTGTTGGACGGGCGCGGCACGCTCAGCTATCAGGGCGGCTGGAACCTCTTTGACCAAATCATCATGACGCCCAACTGCATCGATCCCTCCGACTTCGACAAGAAGAAAGGAAAGAGCAAGGGCACCATCAAATATACCACGCTCTGTTTCGTCAAGGCCGAGATTCAGCGCTTCGAATATCTTCTGCAAGAAGAAGGTAGATATAAAGGTACGCCCAAGCGCACGCACGCGAGCGGCGTCTGGCTCAACGGCTACAGTGACCACCTGCCGGTCGTTGCCTACTTCGCCAGGGAACTGTAATAGAAAGAATAGTAAACCCTAATTATAAACCAAAAACAAATTATCAATCAAATGACAAGTTACAAAGAACTGGGTCTTGTAAACACCCGTGAAATGTTCAAGAAGGCCGTCGCTGGCGGCTATGCCATCCCCGCTTTCAACTTCAACACCATGGAGCAGATGCAGGCCATCGTGCAGGCTGCTGTGGAGACCAAATCTCCCGTTATCATGCAGGTCAGCAAGGGCGCCCGTAACTACGCCAACGGCACCATCCTGCGCTACATGGCACAGGGTGCTGTGGAGTATGCCAAGGAACTCGGCTGCCCCAACCCGCAGATTGCCCTCCACCTGGATCACGGTGACAGCTTCGAAATCTGCAAGGAGTGCATCGACAATGGCTTCTCCAGCGTTATGTTTGACGGCTCCGCTCTTCCCTATGAGGAGAACATTGCCATCACGAAGAAGGTGGTGGAATATGCCCACGCCCACGATGTGACCGTTGAGGCAGAACTCGGTGTGCTCGCCGGTGTGGAAGACGAAGTGTCTTCTGCTGTCAGCCACTACACCAAGCCCGAAGAGGTCATCGACTTCTCCACCCGCAGCGGTTGTGACAGCCTCGCCATCTCCATCGGTACCAGCCATGGTGCCTACAAGTTCACCCCCGAGCAGTGCACCCGCGACCCGAAGACCGGCAAACTCGTGCCTCCTCCCCTCGCATTTGACATCCTTCACCAGATCGAGGAGAAGCTCCCCGGCTTCCCCATCGTGCTCCACGGCTCCAGCTCCGTGCCTCAGGACGAGGTGGATACCATCAACCAGTACGGCGGCAAGCTGCCCGATGCAGTAGGTATTCCCGAGGAGCAGCTGCGCGAAGCCTCCAAGAGCGCCGTCTGCAAGATCAATATCGACAGCGACAGCCGTCTGGCCATGACTGCTGCCATCCGCAAGTATCTGGCCGAGAATCCCGGACACTTTGATCCTCGCCAGTACCTGAAGCCCGCTCGTGAAAACATGAAGAAGATGTACATTCACAAGATTGTGGATGTGCTGGGCTCCAACGACAAACTCTGATTATCATTGATTAAATCATCCTCCGGAGCAGGTCGGGTTCCCGCTCCGGAGGATATAAGTATTGAACCCCTAACATTTACCTATTATGAAAAAAGTATTATTTTTCGGCCTTTTGGCTGCTTTCGGAATGATGACTTTCGTCGCTTGCGACCAGACCGACAATCCAGCTAACCCCGGCACCCCGGACAACCCCGGCACATCCGAACCCAGCGCATTGGAAACCTACTACTTCTCTGTGGAGAACGGTTCCTATGTTGCAGAGGAATTCCCAGCACAAACCGTTGACGAGACCATTCAGGGCCTGAGCGTTAACACCCACGCTATCAAGGGCGGTACCAACCAGATTCAGGTCAACACCTCCAAGGTCTATACCGAATTCTACATTGGTGCAGCAGGTGTTCCCGGCTACATCCTCTTCATTCCCACAACCGGTCCGGCTGAACCCGGCACAGGTGAGGGCGGCACAGGCCTGACAGAGGGTGACCTCTATAAGATCGCGCTGATGTTCAGCACACAGCTTGAGGACGAAATCACGCTGCTCGTCTCTGCTAAGGACGACCAGGGCGAGGTGACCAAGCCCATTGAAATCGTTATCTCCTTCGTGGAAACCCAGACAGAACTCGGTGACCTGAATGTGAACCTCTTCTTCACCACCCAGAAGGATGTTGACCTGCATCTCATCCTGCCCAATGGAGAGCGCATCTACTACGGCAACCGTGGCGGCAGCTATGAGACCGAGGACGGTGAAATTTTGTCCTATGGCCTTGACCTGGACTCCAACGCAGGATGCTCCATTGACAATGTGAACAACGAGAACATCTTTATCCCCGCATCCCTCGTGATGAATGGCACCTATGAAGTGCAGGTGGATATGTGGAGCCAGTGTGACCAGTCCAGTCTCGTGACAGACTGGCAGGTCATTGCCCGTTACAACAACGAATTGCTGGTCAATGAGATTGATGACGAGCGCTTTGCAGGCAAGAATCCCGTTGCTGGCATCTATCCCGTCGGTTCCGGCAGTGGTGACCACACGCCCGTCATGCGTTTCACCATTACCAATGCCAACGATATTGATGATTCCGGTGAAGAAGTGTACGCCGCTCCGCGTCTCATCCGCAATTCCTTCAAGCCCACTCCTCTGAAGGCTGCTGACTGGAACAAGCTCACCGACGAGGAGTTTGCTGCTGCTGTCAAGCGTTTTCAGAAGTAACACTGATTGAATAGATTGTATTTCATCACCCACACAGACCGTTCCTGGCTGGTTCGTCCAGGTCAGGAACGGTCCTTTGTTTCTGTCACCGCTATTTGGCAGTGGGGGAGACTTCTTTTGTGGGCGATGCTGATGGCTTCCTCGCTGCCTCTCTCTGCACAGGACACGCTTTCCACACGACAACGCAAAATGCGTGAAGTCGTGGTGACCACCCAGCGGGCTGCTGAGCGCATCGGCAAAATACAGATTGGTGCCGAACAGGTGAACGTCAGCGAACTCACTGCCACGCCCCAGCTCTTTGGCGAACGGGACATCATGCGTTCCCTGCAGTTGCTGCCGGGCGTGAAGTCCGAGAGTGATGCCTCCAGCACTTTTCAGGTGCGTGGCGGCACCTCGGCACAGAACCTCGTGCTCATCGATGATGCCCCAGTTTATAATCTCGGCCATTTAGCGGGATTGTTTTCTGCTTTCAACGACGACGCCCTGGCCACGGCCACCCTCTACAAGGGCTTGATACCCGCGCAGTATGGCGGTGCTTCCTCGGCAGTCTTCACCACCACGGCCCGCACTGGCACCCTGGAGGGCTGGCATGGCAGCGCCACCATCGGCCTCTTGGCGGCCAAGGCGGTGGTGGAAGGACCCGTCATAGAGAAAAAGATGTCACTGCTGCTGACGGCCCGCCGCTCCTATATGGATGCGCTGCTGCAGTGCTTCCCTGATTTCAGGGGTAATACCCTCTATTTCTATGACCTGAATGCCAAGTTGCACTATGTCCATGATGCCCGGAACAGTCTCTCCCTCACCTTCTTCCGAGGGCGTGACCGCACGGCCATGGAGGACAAGTTGGACATGGGTTGGAGCAATCGTGCCCTCAGCCTTTCCTGGCGTCATTTGTTCGGTGACAATGCACTCTCCCACACGACAGCACTCTATTCTGACTACTCCACCGACAATGCGATGGATGTGCTGGGGTTGAATGCCTCCTTCACGGGGCACATCCGGCAGGGCGGCTTGCGTCAGAGCTTCCAGTTCCAGTGGGGGCCGACACAGCTCCACACGGGTGTGCAGTCCATGCTGATGGACGTGAAGTCTGCCGAGTGGCACGAGGTCAACGTCCACGAGCGGGAGTCCCGCACCAGCTGGGACAACGCCTTGTGGGTGAACGCCGTAGCTGATGTTACAGACCAGTTCAGCCTCTCGGCAGGACTGCGCATAGATGCCTTCTCGGCACTCGGTGGAGCCATGTACTACGACCTTAACGAGCAGGGTGACATCATCCGTCTTTTCAATAAGAAACGCGGTGAATTCGTGAAGACATACGTGAATCTGGAACCCCGTCTGAGTGCCAACTGGCGACTGCATCCCCAGATGAGCCTCAAGGCAGGCTACTGTCGCACCACGCAGAACCTCCACGCGCTGCGCAACCAGAGTCTGGCAACGCCCTTTGACCGTTATATTTCCAGCAGCAACCTCCTGCGTCCCGAGGTGGCAGATCAGGTGAGTCTTGGCATCTTCGCCATGACGCCGGCGCAGGATTTTGACATCTCCTTGGAGGGCTATTATCGCAACATTCAGAACGTGTTGGATTATCGTGACGGTAAGAGTTTCAGCTCCGAGATAGAGCTGGAACGCCTGGTGCTGGCGGGCAAAGGTCGCGGCTATGGGGCCGAGTTCTGTCTGCGCAAGAACAGCGGGCGCCTCACAGGCTGGCTGGCCTACACGCTTTCCTGGTCACAGGCCAAGATTCCCGGCATCAATGAAGGGCGCTGGTATGATGCCAACAACGACCGCCGGCATGACATCAACCTCATCGCCAACTACCGCCTCACACCGCAATGGACGCTCAGTGGCGCATGGACCTATAATTCCGGGCAGGCTTTCACGGCACCCAGCGGAAAGTATGTCATCGAGGACAACTACATCTATTATTATGCCGAGCGCAACGGCTACCGTGCGCCGGATAATCACCATCTGGACGTCAGTGCCACCTGGACAAAGCAGGTGGGGCGGCTGCGTCATGAGCTGAATTTCAGCATCTACAACCTCTACAACCGTTACAATCCCTTCATCATCAACTTCGAGGACAGCGAGAACGGTGCCCGCACCCGTGCCAAGCAGTACAGCCTCTTCGGCATCATGCCGTCCGTGGCCTACACGTTGAGGTTCTGAGCCCCCTCATTCACAATATTATGCAAACAAGGAAGTGTCTCTTCATCGCATGTCTGTCTGTGCTTCTCGCGGGTTGCGAGAAGGACATCGACATTGATTACCACACCGCCGACCCGCTGTACGTGGTGGAGGCACATCTGAGCCAGTCCACCACCAGCGTCAAGGTCTCTACCACGCAGGACATGACAGACAACGACAACGACAAGGGCTTGACCACCGCCACTGTTTATATCAGCTCCGGAGACAGCCTCCGTTACAAGCTCATCCATCGTGGCAAAGGCATATATTACACTTCCTTTGGCGGAAAAGCGGGTACCACCTACGACCTCAGTGTGGAGGTGGACGGGCATCATTTCACGGCTTCATCCACCATGCAGGATCGTCCGCAGATGAACAGTTTCCGTTTTGTCTGGCAGAAATTCATGTCGGAGCGTATCCTCTTCGGAGACCTCAAGTTGCAAGATATTCCCGGCAAGACCAACTACTACTTCATGCACCTGTACCGCAACGGAATAGGCTATCGCTGGGCCGTGATGACAGACAAGGCCAATCCTGGCGCCGAACTCCAGCAGCTCTTCTCCTGTATGCGCGAGGGCACCTCAGACAGCGATGCCCTGCAGGATGGGGACCGCATCCATCTGGTCGTCCGCGCCATAGATCGTGCGGCCTACGACTATCTCTACTCCATGCAGGTGATGGATGGCAACGGCACCAACCCCCTCACCAATTTCTCGGGAGGGTGCCTGGGCTACTTCTCGGCCTACCATGAAATCACCCACGATGTCATCTTCCACTTCTCCGATGTGGAGGAGGAAGAGTAGGGGAGGGGTTACTTGTTTGTCCGATCCACTTTCTCCTTGCCAATCTTCACAGACGCTTGAATATCACGCTTTGACGACTGGTCGTGATAGCTGGCGAGCACCTCTTTCTCGGAGAACGACTGGACGCTCCACAGCAACAGGTAATCCTCGTCACCGCGTTCATATTCGAAGCGGATATAGTCATTGCCTGCCTCATATTTGCCGCTGTCCAGCACATCGGTCTGGTACAGGTCATACACGTGGAAACGGCCGTTGGTGCCGAATACGAAGTAATCCACCGTCAGATACGTGCTGCTGTCGCCATCGACAACAATTGTATAATCTTGCAGATACCACTTCCCTGGCAGCAACTCTGCCAGCGATGGTCCGTCATCCGATTTGCAGCCTTGGACACAGAAGCTGCCTATGAGTGCGGCCGCCAGCAACAGCAGCGGCCACAGGAATCCTTTATTTTTCATACGTCATTATTTTGCGAAGTTGCGGGAGGCAAAGGGCAGAGACATGCGGAGTGCTGCGCGCCAGTATTCCCAGTTGTGAACGCCGTTGCGCACACGCAGCTCCACGTTGAGGCGTGAGAAACGCATCTTCTTGTACAGCTCGAAGGTGGTGTTCAGCAGGAAATCGTCATCGCCGCAGTCCAGGAACCATTTCAGGGTGTTCAGCTTCGCCTTGGTGGCGTCGTCGGCGTTGTCCATGAACGCCAGTGCCGAGTGCTCGTGCACGGCCAGCGCGGTGTAGTACATCTTTGTCTTCTCACCTTGAGGACTCAGGCTCCCGTCCTCGCTGTCCAACCACGGGCTCATGGCATAGCAGGAGGAGAACTTGTCGGGGTGACCCTGGCAGTAGCCCACGCTGCCGCCTCCACCCATGGACAGTCCCATGATGGCGCGGTGCTCTTTGTCACTGATACAGCGGTACTTGCTCTCGGCCGTGGGCATCAGCTCGTTGAAGAAGAAGTCTTCATACGGCCATTCGGGCATATTGAAATATCCGTTCTGGACCTTGTTCACGTCCGGCCCGCCGGCGTTGGGCATGATGATGACCATGGGCACGGCCTCGCCGCAGCCAATGATTTCATCGGCGATATCTTTCATGCCGCCTTTCTGGGCCCAGGCAGTGTAGGTGTCGGTCAGGCCATGCAGCAGATAGACCACAGGCAGGCGGTCCTGTGAGTTTTCGAAACCCGAGGGCAGATAGACATTGTACTTCACGGTGGCACCCAGGACTTTGCTCTGGATGCTGTCTGTCACGATGCGTCCTGCCTGTGCCAGGGTGGTGGCAGCGAGCAGGCAGAGGAGGATAAGAGACTTCTTCATTTTATTCGAATTTTAGTGTGAACAGTGACTGTTTTTTCCCATTTGCGGGTACAAAGGTAATGATAATTATTAATAATATGGAAGCAAAGGGTACTTTCTTTTGTTAAAATCGCCGAAAAATGTGCAGATTCCGTTTTTTATGCGTATCTTTGCCACGCAATTTCATCCAACGAACCCACAAAACAATATGACAGAACTCCAACTCAAGTACGGGTGCAACCCCAATCAGAAGCCCTCGCGCATCTTCATGGCCGACGGCAGCGAACTGCCCATCCAAGTTCTCAGTGGCCGTCCAGGCTACATCAACTTCCTCGATGCTTTCAACGCCTGGCAGCTTGTCCGCGAGCTCAAGGCCGCCACAGGCCTGCCCGCAGCAGCCTCCTTCAAGCATGTCTCACCCGCAGGAGCGGCCGTGGGACTGCCCATGAGCGACACGCTCCGCCACATCTACTGGGTGGATGACGTGCCCTTCGAGCTCTCACCCATCGCCACAGCTTACGCCCGTGCACGCGGGGCCGACCGCATGAGTTCCTACGGCGACTTCATCGCCCTCAGCGACACCTGCGACGAGGCCACGGCCCTCCTCATCAAGCGCGAAGTCAGTGACGGCGTCATCGCTCCCGCCTACACCCCCGAGGCGCTCGCCATCCTCCAGGAGAAGCGCAAGGGCACCTACAATGTCATCCAGATGGACCCCGACTACCGCCCCGAACCCATCGAGCGCAAGCAGGTCTATGGCATCACCTTCGAGCAGGGACGCAACGAGGTGAAGTTAGACGACCCCGCCCTCTTCGCCAATATCCCCACGCAGAACAAGGACTTCCCCGCCGAGGCACGCCGTGACCTCATCATCGCACTCATCACCCTGAAATACACACAGTCCAACAGCGTCTGCTATGTGAAGGACGGACAGGCCATCGGCATCGGAGCCGGTCAGCAGAGCCGCATCCACTGCACGCGCCTGGCCGGACAGAAGGCCGACATCTGGTGGCTGCGGCAGCACCCGCAGGTGATGGCACTGCCCTTCGTCCCCGGCATTCGCCGTGCCGACCGTGACAACACCATCGACATCTATATCTCCGAGGATCATGATGACGTCCTGCGTGACGGAGAGTGGCAACGTTTCTTCACCGAGCGCCCCGCCGTCCTCACCCGTGAGCAGAAGGCCGAGTGGATTGCTCAGCTCAGTGGCGTCAGCCTCGGCAGTGACGCCTTCTTCCCCTTTGGCGACAACATCGAACGTGCCCACAAATCCGGCGTTCAGTATGTGGCCCAGGCTGGCGGCAGCGTCCGTGACGACCACGTCATAGAGACCTGTGACCGCTATGGCATCGCCATGACATTCACCGGCGTAAGACTCTTCCACCATTAAAGATCCGCACTATGAGTAATCAATACGGTGGTGACGACATCGAGAGTGTCATCCTCCATGGCGTTACCTTCAAGGGCGCCGCAAAAGGCCCCAAACGTGACGACTCCGGCAAGGTGAAGACCAAAGCCAAGAAGAAAGGCTACATCACCGGTGCCCACGGCTCCGCGTCTGCCAAGAAGAAAGCCGACATCCGTCGCTCCCGTGCCAATCGGCACAAGGGCGGGACATAGTGTACATATCCTATGTCATCATGTTCTTTTATTGTTATCTCGGCCCATAGGCATATATGTTTTTAACTAAAGTTTCGCAAGTAATGCCGTAGGGATTTGATAGGGGTTTGAAGGGTTTTATGCCGTAGGCATTTGAGAAGGGTAGCCAGCCATTTTAATGGCTGGTATTGAGGATTTTAATAGATAGCGTGCCGTAGGTACGCGATAGGGATCTGTTGTCGCGTACCTAAAGGCACGCGTTTTTCCTGCCATTGCATACCAGCCATTGAAATGGCTGGCTACCCTTATTATGCCCCTATGGGGCATTATATTACAGTTTGTTGGCATACTTGCGAAACTTGAATTTTTAATTTAACTGATACAGCAAAAAATGGACTTTCAGACCCTGCTGCCGCCGACTTGGGCGCAAGCCTCTCCCCTTAGACCCCCTTATATAGGGGTCTTAGGGGGAGGCTAATGCCCTTACATTTCGTAAGAGTGAAGAATGAAAGGCAGAATAAAAAGTGTTGTGTGTTTAATTAATCTTAAAAAAGTTTAAAGAATTGGGTGTTTCCCTCCTTTTGTTTCCGTGTAGGGAAAACGCCTTTTTATTCTTTCTGTAATTTTGCATCGTAAAAGCGAGGAGTCTTAGGCGAAAGCCCCTCCTCTTTGACCCCCCTATATAGGGGGTCTTAGAGGGGGGCTTAGCCTGAAAAGACGTAAAAAAATCCTTTTACCGCGTTCTTTGACATTTTGGGATTAAGTTCTTGAACCCCAGATAACCGTTGTTGAGGCTCAAGATAACCGTTGCTGAGGCTCCAGATAATGGTTGAAAAGGCTTTAGATAAAGGCATCTAACCGCGGAGATGCCCGTATCTAAAGCTCCAGATAACGTTATCTCGGTCGCCAGCAACCGTTTGTGGTTCAAGAACTGACAGAATGAGCTCAGAGCAGTGCTTCCACCTGGCGCTCCACATCGGCCATGTCATGCGTGGGCTCGAAGCGGGCCACGACATGACCTTCACGGTCGATGAGGAACTTGGTGAAGTTCCATTTGATATCCGGTTTGGAGGCGAAGTCGGGGTCAGCCTTCGCGAGCATGTCGTTCAGCAGGGGTGTCAGCTGGTTGCCCTCGTCGAAGCCCTCGAAACCCTTCTGCTCCTTGAGCCAAGTGTAGAGGGGCATCTCTTCCGGTCCATTGACATCGGCCTTGGTGAACTGTGGGAACTTGGTGCCGTAGGTTAGTTGGCAGAACTGGGTGATTTCCTCGTCGGTGCCGGGAGCCTGCTGGCCGAACTGGTTGCAGGGGAAGTCGAGGATTTCCAGGCCGCGGTCGTGGAGGCGCTCATACATGGCTTCCAGTGCCTCGTACTGCGGGGTGAAGCCGCAGCGGCTGGCGGTGTTGACGACGAGAAGTACTTGCCCCTGGAACTGTGAGAGGCTGACATCGTTCTTTTTCTTGTCTTGAACGGTGAAGTCGTAAATAGTTTTCATTGTTGTATTGTTTTGGGTGATGGAATCGGCATCAGAGCCGTTTGTCTTGAACTTGGCGGTGCAGGCCGTCATGATGGCCATGGCGGAGAGGGCTGCCAGCGGTAGCAAGTGGCGGAAAGACTGTATCATAATGCTTTCTTCTTCTGATTAAACATGAAACGGAGGAACCACACTGCGAGGGCGCTGGCCAGGATGAAGCCGGCGATGAGTGATGGCACGTAGGGCAGGCGGAAGCCCTCTGGGGCAGCAAGGATGTAGGAAGTGACCACAACGGTCATGAACACCGCTGGCAGGAAGGCAATCCATGCATTGCGGCGATGGTTGCAGAGCCACACGGCGGCTGTCCAGAGGAAGCAGGTGGCCAGCGTCTGGTTGGTCCATGCGAAGTAACGCCACAGCACATCGAAATCCACGAAGACCAGGGCGGCCGAGATGGCGAAGAGGGGCAGTGCCAGCACGAGGCGGTTGAGCACCTTCTTCTGTCCCAGATGCATGAAGTCTGCCACGATGAGTCGGGCCGAGCGGTAGGCGGTGTCGCCAGAGGTGATGGGTGCTGCCACCACGCCGAGGACGGCCAGAATGGCTCCGATGCGTCCCATCCAAGTGGTGCAAATCATGTTGACGAGTAGGGCGGGATTGCTGGAGGTATTACCGTCATCTGTCAGCAGTTGCATGAGACCCTCGTAGGCATCGGGCGAGCCGGCGGGATGAGCGGTGCTGGCAGAGAAAGCGCTGGCAAACTTGATGGCAGCGGCAGCCCAGATGAGGGCCACGATACCTTCAGTGATCATGGCGCCGTAGAAGACGAGGCGTCCGCGACGCTCGTTCTGCAGGCAGCGTGACATCAGGGGTGATTGTGTGCCGTGGAAGCCGCTGATGGCTCCGCAGGCAATGGTGATGCACAGGAAGGGGAAGATGGGCAGCCCCTTGGGATGGTGGGTGGTGAAGGGGGCGTCTGTCAGTTCTGGTAGCAGACCCGTCTGGGTGAAGATGCCGAAGCCCACGCCGATGGCCATGATGAGCAGGGCGGCACCGAAGAGGGGATAGAGCCGACCAATGAGGGTGTCGATGGGCAGCAGCGTGGCCAGTACGCAGTAGAGGAACACGAATCCCAGCCACATCCAGCGCCAGGCCGTGAAGTCCATGCCCCAGGCACCGCTGGTCATCGTAGAAAGCAGGCCGGCAGAGGTGGTGACAAAGACGGTGCCCACGAGGACCAACAGGACGATGGAGAGCACACGCATTCCCACGCGGGCTGTGTCGCCCAGTTCGTTGCCCACCAACTCGGGCAGTGATGCGCCGTCCTGACGCAGGGAAATCATGCCGCAAAGGTAGTCATGGACAGCACCCATGAAGATGCAGCCGAAGACAATCCACAGGTAGGCGGCAGGGCCGAAGAGGATGCCCATGATGGCTCCGAAGATGGGTCCCGTGCCTGCAATGTTCAGGAACTGAATCAGATAGACACGCCATGTGGGCATGGGGATGTAGTCCACACCGTCCTGCAAACGATAGGATGGTGCTTCGCGCTCCGGCTGAATGCCGAATACGTGTTCAACGAAAGCTCCGTAGAGGACGTAACCCAAAATGAGGGCAATTAAAGCAATGATAAATGTAAACATAATACTTTTTTCGACGGATGAACCGCCGAACGCTAAACGATTATAGATGAGATGTTTTATTCAAGAGATAAGCATCCAGGATGGTGATGGCTGCCATGGCTTCCACGATGGGGACTGCACGGGGCAGCACGCAGGGATCGTGGCGGCCACGGGGATGGATGGTGACGGGGTTGCCATGAATGTCAATGGTTTCTTGTGGGCGCAGGAGGGTGGCCACAGGCTTGAAGGCCACTCGGAAAGGAATGGGCTGTCCGTTGCTGATGCCGCCTTGGATGCCTCCGGAGTGGTTGGAGTTTATCAGTGCTTCGCGCCGCGAAGCACCGGCAAAAATGTCATTCACCTCACTTCCCCTTTTCTCTGCCATGGCGAAGCCGTCGCCATATTCAAAACCTTTGACGGCGTTGATGGAAAGCATGGCAGCGCCCAACTGTGCGTGGAGCTTGCCGAAGACCGGTTCTCCGAGGCCTGCGGGGCAGCCCGTGATGACACCGGCGATGACGCCGCCGATGGTGTCGCCATCGGCTTTCACTTGCAGGATGAGCTCTTCCATCTGGTGGGCAACGGCAGGGTCGGGACAGCGGACGTCGTTGGACTCTATGAGACTGAGGTCCAGGCTGGCCCAGTCGCGGCTGCAGGCGATGGCGCCAACCTGCTGTGTCCATGCCTTCACCTCGATGCCGAGCTGCCGCAGGGCGAGCTTGGCGATGGCGCCGGCAACGACGCGGCTGATGGTCTCGCGTGCCGAACTGCGCCCTCCGCCACGATGGTCGCGGAGGCCGTATTTTATATAATAGGTGTAGTCTGCGTGTGAGGGGCGGAAGACGTCGCGCAGGTCGTCGTAGTCCGCGGAGTGTTGATTTTCATTGCGAACGATGAATCCGATGGGCGTGCCGGTGGTGACACTATCCATCACTCCAGATAATAGCTCCACACGGTCTCCCTCCTTGCGGGAAGTGGTGAGCCGGCTCTGTCCGGGGCGACGGCGATCCAACTCGCTCTGTATGAAGTCCAAGTCCAACTGCAAACCAGCGGGACAGCCATCGATGACGCCTCCGATGGCGGCGCCGTGACTCTCACCAAAGGTGGTGAGGCGAAAAAGGGTACCGAAGGTGTTCATGCTTGAATGTCAAATTTCAAATATTAGAATGTCAAATTTGCAATTAACAGCCTCCGCAGCCACCGCCTCCACAGCCACCGCCTCCGCAGCCTCCGCAATTGGAACAGTCACATTCGCCAGAGAGGATTTTGGAGGTCTCTTCGATTTCCTTGAGGGTGGCCTCGCGATTGGTGAAGACGGTGCCCGTGAACTGCAGGGCCTTGCCTGCCAGCGGGTTGTTCAAATCCACCGTCACCTCGGTGTCCGTCACTTTTACGATGGTGCCCATGAAATGGTCACCCTCACTGTTCATGAGTGGTACTTCGGCACCCGGATAGACTTCTTCCTCGATGAACTTTCCGCGAACCTCGAAAACCTTGCGGGGTACTGCACGCACCAGGTCTTCATCCCGCTCGCCAAAAGCTTCGGCGGCGGAGAGTGTGAAATCAAACTGTTCGCCTTCACGCAGCTGGGTGAGGCGCTGCTCGAATGCATCAATCATCAGGCCCATTCCCGTGACAAAGCCGACGGGTTTGGTGGCTTCGGTTTCGTAAAGCAACTTATGACTGGCGGCCGTGCAGGTGAACATGCGATAGGCCACTTTGATATAGCGTTGGGACATTGTTGTTGAGTTTAGTGTTTAGAGTTTAGTGTTTAGAGTTTGAGTTTAAAGTTGAGTGTTTGGAGCTTAAAGATGAGTGCTTCTTTGTCATTTTGCGCGCAAAGTTACACTTTTTTCTTCATCCTGACACATAAAACGACAGATAAATTTGTTTTTGCGCGCGTTTTAGCGTAATTTTGCGCCCAAAATCAGACAAACAACGTTATGAAACATCAACTTCGCAGCGCAGTCTGCACCGAAGGACGCCGGATGGCAGGAGCCCGCGCACTGTGGGTGGCCAACGGTATGAAACGCGAACAATTCGGCAAACCTATTATTGCCATCGTCAATAGCTTCACCCAGTTCGTGCCGGGGCACACCCACCTGCACGAGGCTGGACAAATCGTCAAAAAGGAAATAGAGAGCCTCGGTTGCTATGCCGCCGAGTTCAACACCATCGCCATTGACGACGGCATCGCCATGGGGCACGACGGGATGCTGTATTCGCTGCCCTCGCGCGACATCATCGCCGACTCGGTGGAATACATGGTCAATGCCCACAAGGCCGACGCCATGATCTGCATCTCCAACTGCGACAAGATCACCCCGGGTATGATGATGGCTGCCATGCGCCTGAATATTCCCGCCGTCTTCGTGAGCGGAGGACCCATGGAGGCCGGCAAGTACAAAGGGGAGAACCTGGACCTCATCGCCGCCATGGTGAAAGGTGCCGACCCCACGGTCTCCGACGAGGAACTGGCCGAAGTGGAGCAGCGTGCCTGCCCGGGTTGCGGCTGTTGTTCCGGTATGTTCACCGCCAACTCCATGAACTCCCTGACCGAGGCCATCGGCTTCTCACTGCCAGGCAACGGCACCGTTCTGGCTACCCACAAGAACCGCGTGGAGCTGATGAAGCAGGCCGCACGGCAGATCGTCAAGAACGCCCTGGCCTACTATGAAGAAGGTGATGAGTCGGTGTTGCCCAGGAGCATCGCCACCCGTGAGGCTTTCCTCAATGCGATGACCTTGGACATCGCTATGGGCGGCAGCACGAACACCATTCTCCATCTGTTGGCCGTGGCGCAGGAGGGGAACGTGGATTTCACCATGAAAGATATTGATGCCCTTAGCCGCCGTGTTCCCTGTCTCTGCAAGTTGGCTCCCAACACACAGAAATACAGCGTGGAAGACTGCAACCGTGCTGGCGGCATCCTTGGAATCCTGGGCGAGTTGGCCAAGGGAGGACTGTTGCATTTAGACTGCAAACGCGTGAATGGAATGACGTTGGGGGAGGATATAAAAAGACTCACCCTCGTCCCCTCTCTTTCAAAGAGGGGTGAAACAGAGCAAATGATGATGACTGCTGACACTCCCCTCTTTGAAAGAGAGGGGTGGGGGGTGAGTCTTTACCTCTCTGCCCCTGCCGGCAAGTTCTGCAATGAGTTAGGCGCACAGGAAACCTATTACAAGAGCTTAGACACCGACCGTGCCACAGGCTGCATCCGAGACATCGAACACGCCTACACGAAGGACGGTGGCATGGCTGTGCTCTTCGGCAACATCGCACAGGACGGCTGCGTGGTGAAGACGGCAGGTGTGGATGAAAGTATCTGGAAGTTCTCGGGGCCTGCCGTGGTATTTGATTCACAGGAAGATGCCTGTGAAGGCATCCTTGGCGGGCGAGTGAAGAAGGGAGACGTTGTCGTCATCACCCATGAAGGTCCCAAGGGCGGTCCCGGGATGCAGGAAATGCTGTACCCCACCTCTTATATAAAGAGTATGCACATGGGTAAAGAGTGCGCCCTCATCACCGACGGCCGTTTCAGCGGCGGCACCAGCGGCCTCTCCATCGGCCACATCTCTCCCGAGGCTGCCAATGGAGGCAACATCGGAAAGATCGTGGATGGAGATATCATTGATATTGACATTCCAGCCCGCAGCATTAACGTTCGCCTCAGTGAGGACGAACTGGCTGCCCGTCCCCAGCGTCCCTTGCAGCGCAAGCGTGTGGTTTCCAAAGCACTCCGCGCCTACGCCCAGAGTGTTGCCAGTGCCGACAAAGGCGGCGTGAGAATCATTGACTAAGAAACACTAGAAAAGCTAGAAATACTAGTAATACTAGTAAACTAGTAAAACTAGAGATACTAGAAATAACAGACAGCCCAGAAACAATGAATGAAAAGATAACAGGCAGCGAAGCGCTCATGCGGGCCTTGCAGCACGAGGGAGTAAAGACCATCTTCGGTTACCCCGGTGGTTCCATCATGCCCGTGTATGACGCCTTGTATGATTATACCCGTGGCGAGAAGAAAGCCTTTGACCACATTCTCGTGCGTCACGAGCAGGCCGCCACTCATGCCGCCGAGGGCTTTGCCCGCGTCAGCGGACAGGTGGGTGTGGCTCTCGTCACCAGCGGCCCAGGTGCAACCAACACCTTGACGGGCGTGGCAGATGCCATGCTGGACTCCACGCCGATTGTGGTCATTGCCGGGCAGGTACCTATCTCGGCCCTGGGAACAGACTTCTTCCAGGAGGTCGATCTCGTGGGCGTGGCACAGCCTATCTCCAAGTGGAGCTACCAGATTCGTCACGCCGAAGACATCGCCTGGGCGGTGAGCCGGGCTTTCTACATCGCTCGCAGTGGGCGACCCGGCCCTGTGGTGCTGGACTTCCCCAAGAACGCACAGACGGAGTTGGTGGAGTTTCATCCGCAGAAGGCAGACTTCGTGCGTTCCTACGTCCCCTATCCGAAAGTGGACCCCGAAGCTGTGCTTGCCGCCGCCGACCTCATCAACAATGCCAAGAAACCGCTGGCCCTCGTTGGACAGGGCGTGGAGCTGGGCAATGCACAGGACGAGTTGCTGGCCTTCTTAGAGAAAGCTGATATACCAGCAGGTCGTACGATGCTCGGACTCAGCGCTTTACCCAGCACTCATCCGCTGAATGTGGGTATGTTGGGGATGCATGGCAATTATGCTGTCAACCTGAAAGAGCAGGAATGTGACGTCCTCATCGCCATAGGGATGCGATTCAGTGACCGTGTGACCGGTAGCTTGAAGACCTACGCCCGTCAGGCCAAGGTCATCCATTTCGATATAGACAAGAGTGAAATCAACAAGAACGTCAAGGCCGATGTGGCTGTGGTGGCCGACTGTAAGGAATCGCTGCCTGCCGTGACGGCCCTGTTGAAGAAGAACGAACACACGGCGTGGCGCGCGTCTTTCAAGCCGTTGGACGAGAAGGAACGCGTGAAAGTCATCGAGCCCGCCATTCATCCCACGGAGGGTCCGCTGCTGATGGGCGAAGTGGTGAACGCTGTGGCCGAAGCCACGCAGGGCGATGCCGTCCTGGTCACCGATGTGGGTCAGAATCAGCTGTTTGCCACACGCTACTTCCGCTATCCCAAACGCCGGAGCCTCTGCACCAGCGGTGGTCTTGGCACGATGGGGTATGGTATGCCAGCCGCCATTGGTGCCACCTTTGGTGCCCCAGACCGCACCGTTGTCTGCTTCATGGGTGACGGCGGTTTCCAGATGTCCATCCAGGAGCTGGGTACCATTATGGAACAGCAGGCTCCCGTGAAGATGATTCTCCTGAACAACAACTACTTGGGCAATGTCCGTCAGTGGCAGGACATGTTCTGGAACCGGCGCAAATCTTTCACCCGCATGATGAATCCCTGTTACGAAGCCATCGCACAGGGCTACGGCATCCCCTACGAGGCTGTCACCCAGCGGGACAGGCTCACTGCTGCTGTGGAAAAGATGCTTGCCACACCTGGCCCATACATCCTGGAGTGTGCCATCCTCGAGGACGATGATGTACTGCCAATGACTCCTCCCGGTGCCAACATCAATGAAATGCTTTTGGAAGTAAAATAATCATATTCACCTATAAATCCCTGAAGGTATGAAAAAACGTCTATTTGTCCTGCTGCTCTGCGCAGCGCATTTCCAACTCTTCACACTCAACGTGGAGTTTCCCACCGTCACTGCCGGCGGACTGATGACCAACACCAACTACCACATCGCCTTTGACCGCATGATGGCACGTGGTGCCACCTTCGATATCGATGCCGCCTACAGCAACCCCGCCGGTCTTGCCTGGGGACGTGAAGGATGGCAGCTCTCTCTGAACTTCCAGAAACCCTGGCAGAACCGTGATATTACATTGGACGGCACCAAGTATGAGGGCGTGGCTTCTGCACCCATCGTGCCTGCACTCTTTGCCAGCTACAAGAAAGACCGCTGGGCCCTCAGCACCATGATTGGAATTGTAGGAAGCGGCGGTTTCGTGAAATACGACAACGGTGTACCCATGTTTAATGTGCTGATGAGCGGACTGCTGGCCAATAACGGCATACAGCCCAATACATACAAACTCGACGCCGAGATGAAGGGTAAGCAGTATATTTACGGCGCACAGTTCAACTTTACCTACAAAATCCTCGACTGCCTCTCTGCGGCCGCAGGAATCCGAGCCAACTATTACGATGGTTATTACCGCGGACATGTGAAAGCCATTGACCATCCCGCCTTTGGTGAATTGGCAGCACTGCTGCTCGACGTGGATCAGAAAGGATGGGGTTTCACTCCGATGGTCAGTGTCAATTTTCACCAGGGCCCCCTCACGCTGACAGCCCGCTATGAGTTCCGCACCAAGGTCAATCCCAAGAACGACACCAATGTGCTGGATGCCGGACTGGGACAGAACCTCATGGCTTATATGATGGCCAATGACCCTTACGCCCAGGCAAAACTCGGTGAACTCCAGCAGAAACTCGGTGCCTATACGGCTCCTTACCAGGACGGTGTCCGCACCCGTTATGACATGCCAGCACTGCTCTCTGTTGCAGCGGGTTATGAGTTCACGCCCAAACTCCGTGCCACCCTGGAATATCATTTCTTTGATGACAAGAACGCCAAGATGGCCAACGACCGTCAGAAGGAACTCACCCACGGCACCCACGAAATACTGGCAGGCGTGGAGTATGATATCAATGAGAAATTCACGGTCAGTTGTGGCGGTCAGCGCACTGATTACGGTCTCTCCGATGGCTACCAGCAGAACACTTCATTCGCCTGTGACAGCTATAGCATCGGACTTGGCGGCGCCTGGAACATCAATGAAAAGCTGCGCCTGAACGCCGGCTACTTCATCAGCATCTACAGTGACTACGAGAAACAGGCAACCTATGGCCGTGAGACCTATTCACGCACCAACAACGTGGTCGGCCTGGGCCTGGACTTCCGCTTCTGATACCTCCGACATAACGAATTAACTATTATAACACCATGCAAGCAGACAGCATTGTCATCATCCCAACCTACAACGAGAAAGAAAACATCGAGAATATCATCCGGGCCGTCACCGGGCGTACGGAGCACGACTTCAACGTTCTGGTGATAGACGACGGCTCGCCCGACGGCACGGCAAGCATCGTGAAACGCCTGATGGCCGATGAGTTCCAGGATCGTCTCTTCCTCGTGGAAAGGAAGGGGAAACTGGGGCTCGGTACCGCCTACATTGCCGGATTCAAGTGGGCACTGGAGCACGGCTATGAATACATCTTTGAGATGGATGCCGATTTCAGCCATGCTCCGTCCGACCTGCCGCGTCTGTTGGCTGCCTGTAAGGATGAGGGTTATGACATGTCCGTCGGTTCGCGCTACATCACCGGAGTCAATGTGGTCAACTGGCCCATGGGGCGCGTGTTGATGAGCTATTTCGCTTCCAAATACGTGCGCTTCATTACACGATTGGACGTACATGACACCACGGCGGGCTTTGTTTGTTACCGCCGTCGTGTGTTGGAAACCATTGAGTTGGACAAGATTCGCTTCAAGGGCTACGCCTTCCAGATAGAGATGAAATTCACGGCCCATCAGTGCGGCTTCCGCATTAAGGAGGTACCCGTCATCTTCGTCAACCGTGAGCTGGGCACAAGTAAAATGTCCGGAGGTATCTTTTCCGAGGCTGCCTTTGGCGTCATGAGACTGCGCTGGGACGGGTGGTTCCGCAAGTACCCGAAAGCATGAACAAGCAGTCTTTCAAGGATGTCCTTTATGTGTCCGATGGGAAGATTCGTCGGGCTGATGTCCTCATTGAGGATGAGTTTATCGCTCAGATTACCAACAAGGAGGTTATTCCATTGACACAAGTTCCCTCTCTTTTAGAGAGGCCGGAGGAAGTGACTCTGCTTCTTCCCGGTGTCATCGATGACCATGTCCATACGCGCGAACCGGGGCTGACCCATAAGGGCGATCTCTCTACCGAGAGCCATGCCGCCGCCGCAGGAGGCGTCACCTCCATCATGGACATGCCAAATGTCGTGCCGCAGACAACAACGCTCGAACTGCTTGCAGAGCGACAAGCCCTGGGTGCCATACATGCCTTTGTCAACTATGCTTTTCATTTCGGTGCCACCAACACCAATGCTCACCTATTGCCTCTGTTGGATGTGACACGCGTGCCTGCCGTGAAACTCTTTATGGGAAGCAGCACAGGAGGAATGCTTGTGGATCATGGTCAGGCGCTGGAAGATGTCTTCCGTCTGTCACCCCTTCTCATCATGACCCATTGTGAGGACTCTTCCATCATTGCCGAGAACATGCGGCGCGCACAAGTCCTCTACGGTGAGGATCCTGATGTCTGCCATCATCCCGAAATCAGAAGCCGTGAAGCCTGCATCGCTTCTTCCCGACAAGCTGTGGAGCTGGCCCTCAAATACCAAAAGCCCCTCCACATCGCCCACATAACCACCAAGGAAGAATTGGAGTTCCCCTCTCTAACAGGAGGGGCTAAAGGCATCTCCCTTGAGGCCTGCCTGTCTCACCTCTTTTTCTGCGATGAAGACTATACCACACTGGGCACCCGCATCAAGTGCAATCCCGCTGTGAAGACCCGCGCCGACCGCGATGCTCTCCGCAACGCCCTCACAGACGGACGCATCACCCTCGTTGCCACAGATCATGCACCGCATCTGCTTTCCGAAAAAGAAGGCGGCTGCAAGCGCGCTGCTTCTGGTATGCCAATGGTGCAGTTCTCCTTGGTCGCTATGCTGGAGCTGATGGAAGAAGGCGTTCTCAGCCTGCCTCGGCTCGTGGAACTCATGTGTCACAATCCGGCGCGCCTGTTTGATATCCGCGACCGCGGCTACATCCGTGAAGGCCTGAAGGCAGACCTTGTCCTGCTGCGTCGCCAACCTTGGACACTGAAAACGAAGGACGTTGTCAGCCGCTGCGGATGGAGTCCCCTCGAAGGGCGTTCTTTCCACTGGCAAGTTCAACAGACCTACTGCAACGGACGCCTTATATATAATAAAGGTGTGTTTGCGGATGGCAATCAACACGCACAAGCGCTTCGCTTCTCACGCTGATCATGCCACAGACTCTTCACTATTCCATTCAAGACGTTGCGGACTACATCAACTGGTCCTATTTCTTCCACGCCTGGGGGTTTCCTGCTCGCTTTGCTGCCATTGCCCAAGTGCATGGCTGTGACTCCTGCAGGGCTATGTGGTTGGCCAACTTTCCTCAAGAAGACCGGCCACGAGCCGCAGAAGCCATGCAACTCCACAAGGAAGCGCAACGGATGTTGACCTACTTGGGCGAACAGGGTTTCAGCACGCACGTCCGCTTCGATCTTTTCCCCTGTAACAGCGACGGGGAAGATGTTCTAATTCATAATGAACAATGCAAAATAAATCATTCACGCCTCTCTTTCCTGCGTCAGCAGACGCCGCCCTTCCTTTGCCTGGCCGACTTCATCCGCCCCGTTAATGAAGAGGGTAAGACAGACCGGATTGGGGTCTTTGCTGCTTCGGCAGACGAGGCGATAGAGCAGTCTTTCCGCGGCGAGGACGACTACCGCCACCTCCTCTGTCAGACCCTGGCCGACCGTCTTGCTGAAGCGGCCATCGAACGGGCACACCAGGCCATCCGCCGGTTCTACTGGGGGTACGCACCCGATGAGAACCTCTCCATCGCCGATCTTCATGCTGAACGTTTCCAGGGTATCCGTCCCGCTGTGGGATACCCTTCACTTCCCGACCAGAGTCTCAATTTCGACCTCAATCGCCTCATAGACTTCTTTGCCATAGGCATCCGGCTCACAGAGAACGGTGCCATGCAGCCTCACGCCAGCGTCAGCGGACTAATGATTGCACACCCCGAGGCACATTATTTCGCCGTGGGTCACATCGGCGAAGACCAACTTCTCGACTATGCACGTCGCAAAGGACGAAACCCCGAAGAGCTTCGTCCTTTTCTGGATAGTTAATATCCTTGATTGTATTGATCTCTTGTGAAGGGAGGCCTATTTGGGCAGGCCAAAAACGTCGGAGAGCTCCTTCATCTGTGCATCGCTCATGCCGTCGGGTTCGAACCCCATATTCTTGGCTGCGATGTAGATGAGGGCCGACTTGTTGAGGACATCGATTTGGTCGAAGGCGGCCATCACATCCACATCCACCGCGAAGACGCCATGCTTCTCCCACATCACCACATCATAGTCATCATCAAGCGCACGGATGGTGGCGTCGGCCAGTTCCACGCTGGAGGGCAGCATATAGGGCACCATCCCGAGTCCGCGCGGGCAGAAGGCCTTTGTCTCGGGTATCATAGACCACAGCAGGCGGGTGGCCACGTCTTTCTCCATGAAGCATTTGTTGTGGGTCAGCGCCACGAGTTCAATGGGGTGGGTGTGTACGCTGGCGCGGTAGGGCGAACCCTTGGCCAGCAAGTAGTTGTGCACGGCCAGGTGGGAGGGCAGCTCGCTGGTGGGTTTCACCGGCTTGTCGGCGATGATGACGTAGCTGGCGCAGTCGTCCAGAATGCGAATGACGCTGCCGTTGTCCATCGGCCAGCGGGCCAGGTCTCGCATACGCATATTGGTTCCTTTACAGTAAAAATAGCATCCCTGCAGGTGGGGCAGGGTAGTACCAATCTGATAGACGGGAGAAATGGCCGGCAGCTGCCGCACGGCATCGTCCACCTGTTCTGTAATGTTTACGGTAATGTTGCCGCCGTTGCGCTCGGCCCATCCTTTCTGCCAGAGGTAACCGGCCACCTCGGCCACGCTCTCCACGACTTTTTTCAGTGCGGGGCGTCCTGTGAGAATACTTTCCATGAGTAGTAAATGTTTTATTGTGATGTCTTTTTCGCTGCAAAAATAGTGATTATTTGGCGAATGGCAAAGAAAATCGGGAAAAAAACACCATCCACAATTAATAATTCATAATTCACAATTCACTTTTTTCATTTTCTGGGTTTTCAGGCATCAAATCTCAGAAATAATTTGTAACTTTGTGGCCTATTTGACAAACTATCATCAGAAATGAAACATTTTACTTTATTGATTGCTCTTCTTTTCTGCCTGACACAGTGTGCCCGTCGGCCTGCTGCCGACTCCAATCTGGCAGAAATTCCCTGCCGCCTTGTGTGCAGTCAGTTCCTGTATGAAAACGCTCCTTTCCCTTCCTGCCACGCTGCCACTATCGAGGCACTGCCCGACGGAGATTTGGTGGCCGCTTTCTTCGGCGGCAATCATGAGGGCAGCAATGATGTCTGTATCTGGCTCTGCCGTAAGGGAAAGAATGATACCACGTGGACAGCACCTGTCTGTGTGGCTCAGGGCGAAGTGGGTGACACTGTGCAGCACCCGTGCTGGAACCCCGTCCTTTATCAGGTGCCAGGAGACAACGGAGAACTGCTACTGTTCTACAAGACAGGTATCTACATCAAGGACTGGGTGGGACACCTGATGCGCAGTCGTGACGGTGGGCGCACGTGGAGTGAACCCGAACAGTTGGGGCGTTTTCAAGGCCCACAGGGCGACTTCCCCTTCTTGGGCGCCATCAAGAACAAGCCTGTCTCTGTCGGAAACCGCATTATTGCTCCTTCCAGTGACGAGAGTGTGCGCTGGCAGATTCATTTTGAAGTGTCTGATGACGGCGGAAAAAGTTGGCAATACATCACGGTCCCCTCGGCAGACACCATCGTCTCCATCCAACCAACCATCCTCATCCACGAGGACGGCTCGTTGCAGGCCTTGTGCCGCACGAAGAACGGTTTCCTCTCCTCCACGCGCAGCCATGATGGCGGTCTTTCCTGGGAACCTGAACAGCTGACAGAAATCCCCAACAATAATTCCGGCATCGACTGCGTGACGCTCAGCAACGGCCTTTTCGCGATGGTTTATAACCCTGTGGGCAAAGCCCGCAGCGCGGAGTTCGGACTGCGTACGCCCCTGACGTTGGCGCTTTCCCGTGACGGCCTGCAGTGGCAAGATGTGCTCACCTTGGAAGATGAGGCGGGCGAGTTCTCCTACCCCAGTATTATCGAGGCCGACGGTGCCCTGCACATTATTTACACCTGGAACAGGAAGAAAATAAAATACGCTCAAGTTCTGTTGGAGGATTGACAACCCGATGGAAATAAAAGACTTACAGGCGCTTTATGCTCGACACCCACAGGTGCGTGCCTTGAAAAGGGTGCTCACCGGTGATAAGAATGCGGTGCAGCTCACAGGCCTTCAAGGCAGTTCGGCAGCACTGGCGTTTGCAGCGTTGAAGGCTGTAAAACAGCCCTCGGAAGCAGAGGATGGTGCTGTCCTCCCACCATTGTTGTTTGTGCTGAATGATGCCGAGGAAGCGGGTTACTTCTACCATGATATGGTTCAGGTGCTGGACGAGCAGCAGGTGCTGTTCTTTCCTTCCTCTTTTCGCAGGGCCGTGAAATTCGGACAGCGTGACGCTGCCAGCGAAATCCTGCGCACGGAGGTGCTGTCGAGATTGATGATGAATGATTTCTTCATCGTCACCTACCCCGAGGCGTTGGCAGAGCGCGTGGTGTCCCGCAAGACACTGGATGAGAGAACACTGCAGTTGAGGGTAGGAGAGCGGGTGGACCTCTCTTTTGTGGAAGAGACATTGATGTCATTCGGCTTTCAACGGACCGATTATGTCTATGAACCTGGGCAGTTTTCTGTCAGGGGATCTTTAGTGGATGTGTTTTCGTTTTCCAGTGAGTACCCCTATCGCATTGATTTCTTCGGAGATGAGGTGGATTCTATCCGCACTTTTGAGGTGGAAAGCCAGCTGAGTCGTGGTCAGCGGGAGCTGATTTCCTTAGTTCCAGAGTTGAGCGGAGAACAGGAGGAACGTGTGCCGCTGTGCCGCCTGTTGCCAGAGGATACCGTGCTGGTGGCCAAGGACTTTACCTTTGTGACAGAGCGCATCGGACAAATTTGGGAAGAGGGCTTCAGTCAGCAGGCAATTGTTGAAGAAAGAGAGACCCGTCCCCTCACATCTTCTGCCAAGGAGGGAAATGCGTCTCGCACAGATGTAACGCCTCTCAGTAAAGACTTACTACTCATTGATGCTCAGACTTTTGAAAGTGGCTTTACAGATTTCAGACGAGTGGAATTCACGGCCGCTGCCCAGCCTTCTCCTCTCACTAACAAGGGAACAACCAGGGGAGGGGCCTCTTTGTCCTTCTCCACCACCGCCCAACCCATCTTCCACAAGAACTTCGAGCTGGTGGGTAAGACCTTCAAGGACTACTTGGCACAGGGCTACACCATTTACATCTTAGCGGATTCTGCTAAGCAGACAGACCGCCTGAAGGCCATCTTTGAGGAGACCCACATCCCCTTCACGCCTGTCTCTAAAACATTGCATGAGGGATTTGCGGATAACAAGCTGAAAATCTGCTGCTTCACAGATCACCAAATCTTTGACAGATTCCATAAATATAACCTTCGCAGTGATCGCGCCAGAGGCGGCAAGGTGGCCCTGTCGCTCAAGGAGTTGCAGGAGTTTGAGGTGGGAGACTATGTGGTGCATGTGGATCATGGAATAGGACGTTTCGGAGGACTCATCCGCGTACCACAGGCCGACGGGCACCTTCAGGAGATGATCAAAATCACCTACGACCACGACGATGTGGTCTATGTATCCATCCACGCCCTGCACAAGGTCTCGAAGTACAAGGGCAAGGAGGGCGAACCGCCTCGTATCAGCCGCCTTGGCACAGGTGCCTGGGAGCGTATGAAGGAGCGCACAAAGACCAAGATCAAGGATATAGCTCGCGACCTCATCCAGCTCTACAGCCGTCGGCGTGAAGAGAAAGGCTTCCGTTTCAGCCCAGACAGTTACATGCAGCACGAACTGGAGGCCAGCTTCCTCTATGAAGACACCCCTGATCAGTTGAAGGCCACCAATGACGTAAAAGCTGATATGGAACGAAGCCGTCCGATGGACCGCCTGATCTGCGGAGACGTGGGCTTCGGAAAGACGGAAGTGGCTGTACGTGCAGCATTTAAGGCGGCAGTGGATGGCAAACAGACAGCCTTGATGGTACCCACGACGGTGTTGGCCTATCAACACTTCCACACCTTCTCCGACCGTCTCAAGGACTTGCCGGTGCGTGTGGATTACCTCACTCGAGCCCGAACAGCCAAGCAGACGAAGGAAATATTGGAGGACTTGGCTGCAGGAAAGATTGACATCCTTGTGGGAACCCATAAACTCATTGGCAAGAGCGTGAAGTTCAAGGACTTGGGACTGCTCATCATTGACGAGGAACAGAAATTCGGTGTTGCCACCAAGGAAAAGCTGCGCCAGATGAAGGTGAACGTGGATACCCTGACACTCACCGCTACTCCGATTCCTCGCACCCTGCAGTTCTCGCTGATGGGAGCACGTGACCTCAGTGTTATCCAAACCCCGCCGCCCAATCGCTATCCCATACAGACAGAGGTGCATACTTTCTCCCCGGAAGTCATCGCCGAGGCTGTGAACTTCGAGATGAGCCGCAACGGACAGGTGTTCATCGTGAACAATCGAATCTCCGGACTGCCCGAGCTGGAAACCCTCATACATAAATATGTACCCGACGCGCGCGTGGCTGTGGGGCACGGGCAGATGCCTACAGAGGAACTGGAACGGGTGATGATTGCCTTTGCTTCCTACGACTATGATGTGCTTATCTCCACCACCATTATCGAGAGCGGCTTAGATATTCCCAATGCCAACACCATTATCATCTGTAGTGCGCAGAACTTCGGTCTTTCCGACTTGCACCAGATGCGTGGCCGCGTGGGACGAAGCAACAAGAAAGCTTTCTGCTACCTGCTGGCACCGCCTTTGGCAGCGCTGCCGCAGGAGAGCCGTCGCCGTCTGCAAGCCATCGAGAACTTCTCGGATTTGGGCTCGGGGATACACATTGCCATGCAAGACCTGGACATACGTGGTGCGGGCAACCTCCTGGGCGCCGAGCAGAGCGGCTTCATCGCAGACCTGGGCTATGAGACCTATCAGAAGATTCTCAGCGAGGCAGTAAAGGAGCTCAAGAACGAGGAATTCAAGGAGTTATATGCCGAACAGGTGAGAACAGGCGAGGTCGTGAGTGGTGAAGATTTCGTGGATGAGTGTCAATTGGAGAGTGATATGCAGATGTCTTTCCCTGAGCGCTTTGTCCCGGGAAGTACAGAACGTATGTTGCTCTACCGTGAGTTGGACGGGCTGGAGACCGATGAGGCTGTGGAGGCCTACAGACGCCGACTCCTCGACCGATTCGGGCCTATTCCCGAGGAAGCCGAGGAGCTGATACGTGTGGTCAAGTTGCGCCGACTGGGCAAGTATTTCGGTGCCGAACGAGTGATGTTGAAGAATGGCCGTCTGCGTCTCTATTTCGTGAAAGACGACGATTCACCCTTCTTCCAGTCACCTGCTTTCGGGCAGTGCATCACCTATTTCTCCTTGCATGCAGCGGACTGTCAGTTGGACGAGGTAAAAGGGCGTCGCTCTATGCTCATCAGAGGAGTGAACAGCGTTAAAGAGGCTTGTCAGGTGATGGAAGAGATGCAGGGGATGATGGCACAGTAAAGTCCTGTGAATCTGTTGGGCTATCTTCTGTATAGACGGCGTCTGTGATGTCTTCTGCCTGGGCTTCTTTGACATCCTGAATGGCAGCCTGATCTGCTTCCCATTGCCGCTGGAAGCGGTAGAGCCGCAGACCGTAGAAGAGCTCTGTGACACCATATAAGATATAGGCAACACCCAAGATGACGAAGGGTAGGGCAGCAGCTTGTAATGGCTTGCAGACTACAAAAACGCCAGCAGCTGCCACCAGTACGGGCAGCACAAAGAGAGAGAATGACAACGGTGCCACGCGGCGTGCAACGATGAGGGTGGTCAGTTGGTAGAATCCTAACAGCACCAAAAGGGCACCCAGCACATACATGAGAATGTGGATAAACAACGATGGGTTCAGAATGAGGAACACACCCAACGCCACAGAACCGACTCCCACGATGAGGCTGATGGTGGATGGTGAAGGGATGTGAATCTCTGCTGCCGAGACGTCAGCCAGGGCTGCCAGGCGCTGACGGGCTTGATGGGTGCGGAATCTGGTGATGAAATAGCCTATGAAGGCGATGATTCCGGACAGGATGAAGAGGCCGCCAATAATTTGAACCAGCACAGCCGTCATTTCCGTGGGATTGCTGACCAGCAGGAAGCCTACGGCCAGGGCGCACAGGGCGCGAAGAATGTAAGTGGTGAGAAGGCGCATATTGAATGTATAATTGATAATGGACAATGGACTATTGACAATTAATAAAGGTGTTGATGGTTGTTTCTCGGGGCAAAAATACATAAAAAGATTGAAAAAAGGACACGAAAGGGAAAAAACTTTCAACTTTGGACTTATAACTTTAAACTTTTTTGTACCTTTGCACCCGCAAAAGCGCAAAACAAACGTGAAAATCAAGGAAATCATTGCAGCCCTTGAGCGATTCGCGCCTCTGCCCTTGCAGGAAAGCTATGATAATGCGGGCCTGCAATGTGGATTGACAGAGGCGGAGGTCTCGGGGGTATTATTGTGTCTCGACGTGACGGAGGACGTCCTCGCCGAGGCGGTGGATTTGGGATGCAACTTAGTGGTGTGTCACCATCCGTTGCTCTTTCATGGGCTCAAACATGTGACCAACCACACGCTGGTGGAACGTTGTGTCAGAATGGCGGTGAAGAACGACCTCTGCATCTATGCTGCCCACACCAACTTGGACAATGCCGAGGATGGCGTGAACTTCTGCATTGCGGAGCGCTTGGGACTCATCGATGTGCAGTTCCTGGAGCCACGCACCGTCTCCCTGCCCGGCGGTAATCAAGTGAAAGCCGGCAGCGGTGTTTTGGGCTATCTGCCTGAGGCAGAGGATTCGTTGGCTTTCTTGCAGCGCGTCAAACAGGCCTTTGGTGTGGAAGCCTTGCAGCACAACCAGCTGTTGGAGCGTCCCATACAGAGCGTGGCCATCTGTGGCGGAGCAGGCGATTTCATGTTGGATGCCGCCATTGCTGCTGAGGCAGATGCCTTCCTCACCGGTGAGATGCATTATCACATCTGGCACGGCCACGAGCAGCAGGTGCAGATTGCTGTCTTGGGGCACTACGAGAGTGAGCAATACACGCGTGATATTTTGCGCCGCGTCATAGAAGCTGCAGCCCCCAACCTGTCTGTCTATGACACAGAAGTGCGCACCAATCCCATACACATACTATAGATTCATTTTACATTCTACATTTTACATTTTACTAAATATGGCAAGAGAATCAAGAAAAGACCCACAGGACTTCTCTGTGGAAGACAAACTGAAAAACCTCTATCAGCTGCAGAGTATGCTCTCAGAGATAGACCGCATCAAAATCCTTCGTGGCGAACTGCCCTTGGAAGTGCAGGATCTGGAAGACGAAATCGAGGGCCTCACCACCCGCATTGAGAAAATGCAGGCCGACATTGCAGGCCTGAAGGAAGAAATGACACGCCGCCGCATCAGCATCCAGGACAATAACGCCAACATTGAGCGTTATACCCAGCAGATGGATAATGTCCGCAACAACCGCGAGTATGAGAACCTGACCAAGGAAATCGAGTACCTCCAATTAGACGACCAGCTGAACGAGAAGAAAATCCGCGAGGCTGCCGACCAGATTGAACGCAAGCAGGAGGAAATCCGCCGTTGTTCAGATACTGTCACAGAACGTCGCACCGACCTGGACATCAAGAAGAGCGAGCTGGACGAGATTATCTCCGAGACCCGTGCCGAGGAAGAGAAGCTCCGCGAGCGCAGCAAGAACCTGGAGGCCACGATTGATCCGCGTCTGCTCTCTGCTTTCAAGCGCATCCGCCGCAACTCCCGCAACGGTCTGGGTGTTGTTTATGTGCAGCGTGATGCCTGTGGCGGTTGCTTCAACAAGATTCCTCCCCAGCGTCAGCTTGATATTCGCATGCGCAAGAAGATTATCGTTTGTGAGTATTGTGGACGCATCATGATTGATCCCGAACTCGCAGGTGTGCAGTTGACTCCCAAAGGTGCAGAGGAGAAACCCAAGCGCCGTCGCCGCAAGACCGCCGAGAAGAAGGAGGACTGAGAGCTCTTAATTCATAATTAAAAATTAATAATTAACAATGAATAATTGGCAATTGGCTGCGTGAAACCGTGGCCAATTGCTGTTTTTGAGGGTCTTTTCGCAGAAAATGCAGGGAAAAGTCGTGGTAATGAAAAATAATTGTGAATTATGAATTGAGAATTGTGAAATATTTTGTACCTTTGCGACCACTTTCAGAGAAAACAACATAATGTCTCACTCTGTTAACACCAATTTTCTTTTTTATTAATTAACTTTATGTCAAACTTAACAAATGTCCTGCCCCTCGCAGACTTCGATTGGGAAGGTTACGAGAAAGGCAGCGCCCAGACCGCTCAAAGTCTGGAAGAACAAGAAAAGGCCTATGAGAAGAGTCTCACAGGCGTCAATGACCACGATGTGGTCGATGGAACCGTTATCAGCATCAACAAGCGCGAAGTGGTCGTGAATATCGGCTACAAGAGCGATGGTATCATCCCTGTCAGCGAGTTCCGCTACAACCCCGACCTCAAGGTGGGTGACACCGTGGAGGTTTACATTGAGAATCAAGAAGACAAGAAAGGACAACTGCTCCTCTCTCACAAGAAGGCCCGCGCCACCAAGAGCTGGGAGCGCGTCAACGCCGCTCTGGAGAGTGAGGAAATCGTCAAGGGCTTTGTCAAGTGCCGCACCAAGGGTGGCATGATTGTTGACGTCTTCGGTATCGAGGCATTCTTGCCCGGCAGCCAGATTGACGTGAAGCCCATCCGTGACTACGACGTCTTCGTGGGCAAGACCATGGAGTTCAAGATTGTGAAGATCAATCAGGACTATCGCAACGTCGTTGTAAGCCACAAGGCTCTCATCGAGGCCGAACTGGAAGCACAGAAGAAGGAAATCATCTCCCGCCTGGAGAAGGGTCAGGTGCTCGAGGGTACCGTCAAGAATATCACCTCTTATGGTGTGTTCATCGACCTCGGCGGCGTGGATGGTCTCATCCATATCACAGACCTCAGCTGGGGCCGCGTCAGCGATCCTCACGAGGTGGTGGAACTTGACCAGAAGCTCAACGTCGTTATTCTGGATTTCGACGAGGAGAAGAAGCGCATCGCTCTGGGTCTGAAACAGCTCACTCCGCATCCTTGGGACGCTCTGGATCAGAACCTCAAGGTGGGCGACCACGTCAAGGGTAAGGTTGTCGTGATGGCCGACTATGGTGCATTCATCGAGGTTGCACCTGGTGTGGAAGGTCTCATCCACGTGAGTGAGATGTCTTGGAGTCAGCACCTGCGCAGCGCTCAGGACTTCATGAAGGTGGGCGACGAGGTGGAAGCCGTCATCCTCACTTTGGACCGCGAGGAGCGCAAGATGTCTCTGGGTATCAAGCAACTGAAGGAAGATCCCTGGGAGAACATCGAACAGCGTTATCCCGTTGGCAGCCGTCATCACGCTCGCGTCCGCAACTTCACCAACTTCGGTGTGTTCGTGGAGATCGAAGAGGGCGTGGATGGTCTCATCCACATCAGCGACCTCTCCTGGACCAAGAAGATTAAGCACCCGAGCGAGTTCACCAAGATTGGTGAGGACATCGAAGTTGTGGTCCTGGAAATCGATAAGGACAACCGTCGTCTCTCCCTCGGCCACAAGCAGCTGGAGGAAAATCCCTGGGATGTCTTCGAGACTGTCTTCACTGTGGATAGCGTGCACGAAGGCACCATTACCGAGATGTTGGACAAGGGCGCTGTCATCCAGCTGGAGTACGGCGTGGAGGGCTTTGCCACTCCCAAGCACCTCGTCAAGGAGGATGGAAGCCAGGCTCAGCAGGGCGAGAAGCTGGAGTTCAAGGTCATTGAATTCAACAAGGAGAGCAAGCGCATCATCCTGAGCCACAGCCGTATCTATGAGGACGAGGCTCGTCGTGAAGCCCGCGAAGCCCGCAAGGCAGAGCGCGCCGCCGCTGCCACCAAGCGTCCCGCCAAGGCAGCTCGTGAGGAGCAGCCCGTTATTCAGAACCAGGCTGCCAGCACCACCCTCGGTGACATCGATGCACTGGCTGCATTGAAGGCCAAGATGGAGAAGGGCGAGGAATAATCCTGCCTTCTGCTCATCAAATAATCTCTTGCGCCCGCGCACGTACCTTATTATATAGTAGGGCGTGTGCGGGCGCTTCCCTTTCACGAATAGGGCTTTTCCTTCCGCTTTTCGGATTTTTCCCTTTGTCATGTGCAGAAAAATGTGTTCCTTTGCACTGTCAAACAAGAAAAACTGACATAGATTAACAAGAATGTTCCACCATTTTAAATTATTCTGACAACTATGAAGCGCATAATGACAACCCTGGCAGTGATGGTGATGGTGTTCACCTCCGCCGCAGCCATGAGCTTCTCGAGAGCTCGCAAGGAAGCCCTCTTCCTCACCGATAAGATGGCCTACGAACTCAATCTGAGTTCCGCTCAGTTTGATGCCGTCTATGAAATCAACCTGGATTACCTCCTGGCCTTGGACGGTCCTGCAGATCTGGATGGCATCTTTTGGATGCGTCGCAACAGTGACCTGCGTTACGTGCTGTCGGCCTGGCAGTGGGAACTCTATCTGGAAATCACGGACTTCTATCGTCCGATGTACTGGATTTCCGGCGCACGCTTCTCCCTGTACCTGCGTAGCCGTTACCCCCACAGCCACCACTTCTTCTTTGATCGTCCCGCCATCTATGGCACCTACCACGGAGGTCACAACCACGGTCCTCACAGCTTCTACGCAGATCGTCATTACGGTGCTCCCACCGTTCCTTCCTACACCCACGTGAATGGTACTGGACGTATGGGAGGCAATGGCGGCCAGCGCGGAGGAAGCCCCGGCTACACGATTGGCAATCAGCCTCATCAAGGCGGTCAACCCGGAGGCCATCAGTCTCAGAATGGCGGCCATCAAGGTGGCCATCAGTCTCAGAATGGCGGCCATCAAGGTGGCTATCAGCCCCAGAACAGCGGTCACCAGAACAGCGGCTATCAGCCCCCTGTGAACCCCAACACCAGTCGCGGCACTGTGACCAATGAGGGTCGCACCACCAGCGTGACTCCCTCCACCTCCGGTCGTGGACGTTCCGAGGGCAGTGGCCGCACGGTCAGCACCTCCAGTTCCTCTCGCAGTTCCGGCAGCTCTGCTGGGCGTAGCGGAAATGTGGGTACCACCCGCTCCAGCGGCGGCTCTGTCAGCAGCGGCAGTTCCCGTGGTGGCGGTGGCAGCTCTCGTGGCGGCGGACGTGGAGGTCGTTAACACTCACTGAACCAACCAAACTCTTAACCAATATGCGGAAAATCAATTGTATTGGAATCTTAACGTCTGGCGGCGATGCACCTGGCATGAACGCCGCCATTCGTGCTGTCACACGTGCAGCCATTGCCAACGGCTTCACCGTCAAAGGTATTTATCGAGGTTATGAAGGCCTCATCCACAATGAAATCCGTGAGTTCACCACGGAGAGTGTCTCTGGCATTATTGGCCGTGGAGGCACCATCTTGAAAACAGCTCGTTCCAAGGATTTCATGACCGAGGAAGGGCGCAAGCGCGCCTATGATAATATGGTGGCACAGGGTATAGATGCACTGGTCATCATTGGTGGTAATGGCTCCTTGACGGGTGCCCGCCTCTTTGCCTCTGAGTATGACGTCCCTTGCATCGGCCTGCCCGGAACCATCGACAATGACTTGAATGGCACGGACTTAACCATTGGCTATGACACCTCCCTGAACACCATTATGGGATGCGTGGACAAAATCCGCGATACGGCCAACAGTCATGAGCGTATTTTCTTTGTGGAAGTAATGGGTCGTGACGCCGGCTTCTTGGCACAGAACTCTGCCATCGCCGCCGGTGCCGAGGCAGCCATCATCCCCGAGGACTCCACTGCAGTGGACCAGTTGGCACATTTCATCGGACGTGGCATTCGCAAGAGCAAGTCCAGCAGTATTGTGATTGTCTCTGAGAGTCCCAAGTGCGGCGCCATGTATTATGCTGAGCGCGTGCGCAATGAATACCCCGAGTTTGATGTCCGCGTTTCCATCTTAGGTCATTTGCAGCGTGGCGGTTCGCCTTCGGCAGGAGACCGCATTTTGGCTTCCCGCTTGGGCGTAGGTGCCATCAACGCACTGTTGGATGGACAGCGTAATGTGATGGTAGGCATCAAGAACGACGAGGTGGTGTATGTGCCCTTCTCCAATGCAGTCAAGAGTGACAAGCCACTGAAGCGTGAACTCATCACTGCGCTGGAACTGCTCTCTCTGTAAATCAGTAACTTCTTCCATTCTCGGACTCCTCAGATAACTCAGTAATGACACGGAATTTGCGCGGTATCGTCACGTGCTTGCTGCTGGCCCTGTTGGCAGTGCAGCCAGCTGATGCAGTGCTGAAGGAAAGGGACCTTGCTCGCACCTTGGGCGTGTTGCGGGCAGAGCTGGCCTCCAATTATGAAAAGCATCAGGCTTTCATGGCTCGTTATGAGCAGCAGGGAGCGGCTCAGCACCAGCAGTTAGTGGCCTATATGAATCAGTGTGAGCAAATCGGGCTGATGCTGTATTCTCAATCCACAGAGAACACTTTCGATATGGCCTACGCCTGCCAGCAGGCCGTGGATCTGCACCGCCAGCTGAGTGATCGTAGTGGGCGGATGCTTCCCTACGAGAAAATCATTGACCAAATGCGTCACGAGATTGAGCGTTATGACGCGCTGATCATCTCGCTCCAGAGTATTCCGCCCGTATTGGAAGAGGACGCCTTGACAGAGAGTGACAGCGTGCTGCTCAATGCGATAGACTCGCTGGAAGAGAACGCCGAAGTCATGACCCGAGAGCCCTTGTATCTCTCTGGTCAGCAGCTTATTGACCGTCGTGCTTGCTTGGGCTATGCTGATTCGTTGCGCCATGGTATGCAGGCTTTTCTGGAAGGGTTAGAGGCTGAGAGCACCTATTATAATAGTGTGCAGGAGAAAGTGGAGCAGCTGAACGACTTTGCCCAGTCCCGTTATAAACTGTTGCAAGACAATATCTTCCGCAATGGCGGCCACAATTACGTCTCCATCCTGTTTCACTTCCCGCGTTACTGGAAACAGGCGCAGCGCTCGGTGGAGAACAAGTATCTGCCCTTCCGCTCCCATGAGCGCAATTTCTCTGAATGGCGTGGAATGCCAGTGTTGTTCATCAGCCTCTTTGTACTCATCTATCTTTCCATTGCCCTCCTCCTTGCCTACGTGGGGCTGCGCTGGTTGCTGCCTCGTCGTTGGCGGCCTGCTGTGAGCAAGATTCGTCGTCAGATGCTAACGTTCCTCGTAGGCTTCGCGCTCTTTGCCATTTTCGTGATGATTGTTCGCTCTCTGGTGCATCGGAATTTCATCCAGATGAGCACCTCCCTCATCATCTCGATGGCTTGGCTCCTTGAGGTCATCTTCCTCTCCCTTTACATCCGTCTGCGAGGTCAGCAAATGCGTCACGCCGCACTCATCTACACACCCCTGATGGTTCTCTCCTCCTTCGTCATTCTCCTGCGCATCGTTCTCATTCCCAATAGCATCCTGAACCTCATATTCCCCTTCGTGCTGCTTATCTTCACGCTGTGGCAGCTGTGGATGGTGCGACGTCACAAGGGCGGACTACCGCTGTCGGATGTGATTTATTCCAATATCACTTCCGTCGTCATGGTGGTTGCCTGCATCACTTCGTGGGTGGGCTATACGCTGTTGGCGGTGCAGATCCTGGTCTGGTGGACGCTGCAGTTTGCGGCCATCACCACCATCACTTGCTTCTACGATTTGATGAATGCCTACGAGCAGCGCCATCACATACCCGAGAAAGACATCACACAGACTTGGTTCTATGACTTCATCAATCTCACCGTCGTTCCCCTCCTGGCGGTGGGCTCCATCTTCGTCAGTATTTACTGGGCAGCAGAAATCTTTGAGATGACCAGTATTTGTCAGGATGCTTTCTACTACCATTTCATCAATCAGCCCGACCTCATTCAGGTGTCACTCTTCAAGCTCTGCCTCGTGGCAGGACTCTGGTTTGTCTTCCGTTACCTGAACTACGCCATTCATGGTTTTTACTCCTATTTCCGTGAGCAGACGACCACGGATGATGCTTTCAATCAAACCCTTGCACGCAACGTCATTGCCATCGTTAGCTGGGGTATTTATTTCATCGTGGCGCTTGTCATCCTGAATGTGCCCAAGAGTGGCATCTCCATCGTCACCGCCGGCCTGGCCACGGGTTTGGGATTCGCCATGCAGGACCTTATCGAGAACTTCTTCTATGGCCTCTCACTGATGACAGGTCGTCTGCGCGTGGGAGATTACATTGAATGTGACGGCATTACGGGCAAGGTGGAGAGCATCACCTACCAGAGCACACAGGTCGTCACTGCTGATGGCTGCGTCATCGCATTCTTGAACAAGGCCCTCTTCAGCAAGAACTTCAAGAACATGACGCGCAATCACAGTTACGAGCTCATCAAGATTCCCGTCGGCGTGGCCTACGGCACTGATGTCGCCACCGTTCGCCGCCTGCTCGTGGAGGCCCTCACACCCCTTTGTCAGGAAAAAGATGCCGCAGGGCAGCCCTTGGCCGACCCCTCCCGTCCCATCAACGTGGTCTTCTCCGACTTCGGCGACAACAGTGTCAATCTCTTCGTTTGTATCTGGATGATGGTGGAACAGAAGTACGCCCTCACGGGTCGCATCAAGGAAACCATCTATGAGACCCTCAATGCCAACCACATAGAAATCCCATTCCCGCAGCGCGACGTCCGCATCATCCAAGGATAAATATACTACTTTTGAACCCAAAAATTGAACAATAATTCAAATATTACCCAGAAATATGAAGAAATCCAAGTATGTGAGACCAGCGACGACTATTGTCGGGTTACACCAGCAGTCACCACTGATGGGTCTCAGTGGGCGCTCTATGTATGATGCTGGCGAAGACGGATTCATCAATAACCTCATCAACGGACGCATCGGCTTCGGCCCCGGCAGCAACGGATGGGTAGATGCCAGTTTAGGCGGGCGCTCCGGCTACGGCGCTGGCGGCAGCGGATTTGAAGATGGCAGCTTCAGCGGCGGTTCCGGCTACGGCTCCGGCGGCAGCGGATTCTGATCCCTGCCCTCCCTCATTTGTAAACAATAATAATTAGCAATAGAATACAATGAAGACAAACATCCTTCACCTCAAGCACTTGTTCGCCTTGTTGCTCTCGACCCTGACCTTCGTGGCATGTAGCAGTGACAACAACGAGCTCACCACTCCAGCTGATCCCGACACCTCGGCAGCTGACAGCGTACGCTTCACTGCCATTTTCGGCGTGAAGAACCCGGAAACCCGAGCCCTCACTGACCCGGGCGACGGCACGCTGACTGCCTCGTGGCAGGTGAACGAGCAGATTTCCATCGTCTATGGCGGCGAGAAATACATCGCCACGGTGACCGCCGTGGATGGAGCAGGCAGCGCCACCGTCACCGCCACACTCCCGGGTGACATCCCCAACAACCAGGCCGTCACCTTCATTTATCCCTCGTCAGCAGCCGATGGCAGCGGACTGCGCAGCGACCTCCTCGCCAACCAGGACGGCACGCTCGCCACCCTCAGCAGCCGGTTCGACGTATCCACCGCCGAGGGCAAGATTGTCAGGGACGGCCACACGGCCCAGCCCAATGGCACCGTCACGCTCAAGAACCAATTCGCCATCTGCAAGTTCCAGTTCAAAGACGAGCACGACAAGCTCATAAGTACCATCACGAAGGTCACCATCACCGATCTCTCCACGACCGAGGTGATTACCGTCCGCACGCACTCTCCGCAATCAGCCGTCTATGTGGCTATGAAGCCCAGCAAGAACAGCATGAAGTTCGAGGTGGATAACTGCATAGGCATCTATCAAAAGACCTCCAACGCCAACCTCGAGGCCGGTTTGTTCTATCAGCCCACGCTGACCACCTCCTATTCCCGCATTTCTCCCAGAACCATCCCGCTCACCTTCGAGGCCAAGGAGTCAGTCAGAGTCACCTTCAATAATCAGGGGCAAAGCATCAACTTGCAGTACAGCCTGAACGGCGGCGAGTTGACAGACTGCTCAGCAGGCGTTACCCTCGATCTCGATGAACCTGGTGAAAAGGTGTCGTTTTATGGTGACAATACATCTTTTAGCAAAAGTGGCATAGATAACATGTTCACCTTAGCAGGCAGTGGTTATATCTACGGCAATATCATGAGCTTGCTTGAATCATCGACTTTTGCTACAGCTACAGAATTGAAAGCCGATGCAGTATTTTTCCAATTGTTTCGTGATCAAACTGCATTATACAGTCATCCAACTAACGAATTGGTGCTACCCGCTACGACACTGACTTCTCAATGCTATTATAATATGTTCTTAAGCTGCCGCAATCTGACCAAAGCGCCCGACCTGCCGGCTACGACACTTGCACAACAGTGTTACTTTTCTATGTTCTCTCACTGTATCAATCTTACCAAAGCGCCTGACCTGCCGGCTACAACGTTAGCAGACCAATGTTACGCTCGCATGTTTGATGGCTGCACCAATCTGACAAAAGCGCCCGACCTGCCGGCCACTACGCTTGCAAATTTGTGCTACATTCGTATGTTCAACGGTTGCACCAGCCTGAACAGTATCAAGTGTCTGGCCACCGATATTCCTTTGACTGCATGTACATCCGGTTGGCTTGATGGCGTAGCCGCCACAGGCACGTTCACCAAAGCCGCGTCGATGACAAGCTGGCCGACAGGCGTCAGCGGCATCCCCGAAGGCTGGACGGTAGTGAATGAATGAGGCATCCACTCCAAGAGAAATGAGCCGTTGACAATGAGGAAGTAGCTCGTCTTTTTCCACAATTGTCTCATTAATGCGGAGAATTGTCTTTATGAAACATTTTCGGATATTTTTGCGTGGATTCTGTTTGCCCGTTTCACCATAGATATGTACTTTTGCAGCAGATTTTCAACACTATTAATACGTATCCGTTCATGAAACAGTTCACTCTCTTTCGCATCCTGTTGACGATGCTCTTTCTGTTACCGGCCAGCCTCGTGAAGGCTGAGGTGGATCCCAATTTCTACATCTTCCTCTGTTTCGGACAGTCCAATATGGAAGGTGCCGCACGCCCCGAAGCTCAGGACTTGGCAAGTCCCGGACCGCGATTTCTGCTGATGCCAGCTGTGGATGATCCTCAGCGCGGCCGCAAGATGGGCGAATGGTGTGAGGCCACGCCGCCGCTCTGCCGTCCCAATACGGGTCTGACCCCTGCCGACTGGTTTGGTCGCACCCTCGTGGCCTCCCTGCCGGAGAATATCAAGGTGGGCGTGATTCACGTGGCCATCGGCGGTATTGACATCAAGGGCTTCCTTCCCGACAGTATCCCAACCTACCTCACCAAGGCTCCGAACTGGATGAAAGGTATGTTGGAAGCCTACGACAACAACCCCTACGAGCGTCTGGTCACGTTGGCCAAGAAGGCGCAGAAGGACGGCGTCATCAAGGGCGTGCTGATGCATCAGGGCGAGACCAACACCGGCGACCCCAAGTGGGCCGGTATGGTGCAGCGGGTGTATGATAACCTGTTGGGAGACTTGCAGCTGAAACCCGAAGAGGTGAATCTCTATGTGGGCAACATCGTGCAGGCCGACGGCAAGGGCGTCTGCATCGGTTGCAAGAAACAGATTGACGAACTGCCCCAGACGATCCACACCTGTCAGGTAATCTCCAGTGACAACTGCAGCAACGGCCCGGACCGTCTGCACTTTGACGCTGCCGGCTATCGTGAGTTAGGTTGCCGTTATGGTGAGGCTGTGGCCCGCTTCTTAGGTTACGAGCCGAGACGTCCTCACATCGAACTGCCCAAGGCTATCGAAGTGCCCGCTGATGCTTTCATCGCAGAGACCACCGTGCCCGGCAATGACTTCCCGAAGGTGGATAAGGAGCGCCGCGCCTACTTCCGTATTCAGGCCCCGCAGGCCCGCAAAGTCATTGTGGATGTGTGTAATAATAAGTACGAGATGCAACCCGACGGCAAGGGCGGTTTCATGGCTGTGACAGACCCGCTGCCTGTGGGCTTCCATTATTATTTCATGGAGGTGGATGGCATCCGCTTCATCGATCCCAGCACAGAGACTTTCTTCGGCTGCAACCGTGAGGCTGGTGGCATCGAAATTCCCGAGGGCAGTGAGGGTGACTATTACCGTCCGCAGCAGGGCGTGCCCGCTGGACAGGTGCGCAGCATCTACTATTACAGTAACGCTCAGCAGACCTGGCGCCACGCCATGGTCTATACGCCAGCAGAATATGAGAAGGGAAAGAAACGCTATCCCGTCCTGTACCTGCAGCACGGAATGGGCGAGGACGAGACCGGCTGGAGCAAACAGGGCCACATGCAGCACATTATGGACAACGCCATCGCCCGTGGTGAGGCCGTCCCAATGATTGTGGTGATGGAGAGCGGTGACATCAAGGCTCCGTTCAACTTCGGCGGCGGTGGCAGCAACCGTCAGGGAGAGAGCCAGTACGGCGCCAGCTTCTATCCCGTCCTGCTGAATGACCTGATCCCCTACATCGACAGCAATTTCCGTACAAAGGCCGATCGTGAGAACCGCGCCATGGCTGGTCTCTCGTGGGGCGGTCATCAGACCTTCGACGTCGTGCTGCCCAACCTTGACAAGTTCGCGTGGATGGGTACTTTCAGCGGAGCCATCTTCGGGTTGGATGTCAAGACGGCTTACGATGGCGTATTTGCCAATGCAGCAGATTTCAACAAGAAGATTCATTACTTCTACATGAACTGGGGCAGCGACGACTTCATCAAGAGCGGTGACATCGTGAAGCAGTTGCGCGAGTTGGGAGTCCAGGTGGACGCCGAGGAATCCGCCGGCACAGGGCACGAGTGGCTTACGTGGCGCCGCGGACTCGCAGCCTTCATTCCTCACCTCTTCAAGAAGTAGGATTCAGAAGGGCGCAGGCGCTTGAATATGCATCCGCTCGTGCGTGAAAGGATGCTCAAAGTCAATGGTTTCTGCGTGTAGATACAATCGGTCGGCCACCTGCCCGTAGAGGCGGTCACCAACGATAGGGGCGTTCAGCCCATCGACAGAAGCGGAGTGGACACGTAACTGATGTGTCCGCCCCGTTTTTGGATAAAAGGCCATGCGGGTGACCATCCGCCCGTCCTTCTCTTCCTGTCCCAAGACCTCGCAGAGTGTGACGGCTTCCTTGCCGTGGACGTAATCCACGTGACGATGTGGCATATTCTCGAGGTCGGGACCCAAGGGTAGGGTAATGGTGAAGCGGCTGGAAGGAAAAACCCGCTCCGTCTCTATCAGTGCGATGTAGCGCTTCTGCACTTCCCGCCGTTCAAAGAGGAGGCTGAGTGCCCGATGTGCCCGCTGGTTCTTGGCAATCACCATCACGCCGCTTGTGTCCTGGTCCAGCCGATGCACGATGACGGAACCGGTGATGTTCGGCCACAGGCGGTAGCACTCGTCCAGCAGGCAGGGTTGGTCGGACTTGCCGGGGATGCTCACCCAGCCTTCGGGTTTCAGCACGACGGCCAAGTCCTCATCCTCCCACATCACGCGCACGGGTGCGAGTATCTTGTTATTATAGTGGTCGGCAGGATCGGGTTCCACGGTTAAACCCTGGAGCATGTGCCCCAGGATGGGGTGACACTTGCTGCGGCAGGCGGGGAAGAACGCCCCCGGCTCCCTGTAATGACTGGGCGACGAGCTGCCCCACCAGAATTCTGCCATCGCCAATGGTTTCATTCCCAGTTGGTAAGCGGTCTGGAGAAGCTTGGGCGCACAGCACTCTCCAGCTCCTGAAGGAATGAAGTGGGACTGGAAAATGTCTGTCAGGTTCTGCCTTTTTCCGCGTCCGTTCAGGAACACGAACTGGCGGAAAAGCCATTGTTGCAGGGCTTCGCTGCGGCGCTTGCGTTGTTCATACAGCTCATGCACCGTCTGGTTCAAGGCTGCCAACTGACCTTCCAACTGTTCTGTTTCTTCTTTGTGCCGCCGTTTAGCCCGCTGAATATCAGCCTTCTGCTGCTGGCTCTCGTGGATGAGGGCCGCCTCATCGAAGCTGTCCGTTCCTGCTTGCTTGGCGGCTGCACGCAGCGCTTCCCGCTGCTGTTTCCCTTCCTCATAAAGGCGTTTCGCCTGCGCCACTGCCGCCTCCCTCTCTGTGTTCAACAGCTGCACCCGATGTTGCCATTCCCTGCGCTGGGCACTGCTTTTCAGTTCCTCCATTTGCTGACTCAACGCCACGATCTCCTTCTGTTCCAGTTGGAAATGGCTCTCGGGATCCAGGTAATCGACGATGGGCGGCACAAACCACGGATGTGAGTAGCTGCCATCCAGTTGTCCGGAGTAGGCGGCCAGGAAGTACAATGTTTCTCTTCCGTGTTCTTTTCCGTTATTATTCAGTGATCCCACCAGCACGCCATACATCTTTCCTTCTGTCACGCCCATTTCTTTCAGCTTCTCCTGCACAACGATGGCCGCGCGCCGGCAGAGCGGGTGCGGCGTGTAGCGGAAAGGAAAGGTGAAAGCTGCCGGCAGCGTCTCTGAGCCGCTGTCCAATGGATGCAAGTAACTCAGCGGTTCCATCATTTCGAGTCCACGGACCTCATTATTTCCAGATGACCTTGGCCTGCACCACAGTCTCTCCGGCAGGCTTCTCGGGCTGACCCACGTGCTTCCGGATTTCTATATGATGCTCACCGTCAACTTCTTCGGTGAAGAAGAAGAGGGCGTCACCCAAGTAACTCTCGGCTTTGTAGGCAATCTCGAAGCGGTGCAGGCGATGCTGCTCAAACTGCTCACGGGGGAAGAGGTCGAGAATGTGCTCTATGTACTTCACCGAGTTGATGTGTCCATTGATATCAACATCGCTGTAGAATGTAGGTACTTCCCGCTGTGGTTCTGTCGAGGTGACCCGCACTCGACCGTGCTTGGCGATGGGGCAGGGCTTCTCCTCGGCGCTGAGGATGTAATGGAGAATGTCACCGTCTTTGAGGGCCAGGAGATTGGAGGGCTGCCGCGTGGCCGTGTCTATCATCGCCCAGACGGAACGGGCATAACCATAAATGCGGCCGTCATCAGCGTTGCGAATCAGGAAGTTACGTTCGGTGAACAGCTTCATCACGCTCTCCACCCACGTCTCCACTTCCACGTGCTCATACTGTGCCGGCGTTTCGCTGAGTTCGATACTCAGGCGCGAGAGTACCCAGGTGTAATGCGCTTCGTTCAGGTGGTCTATACCCCATCCGCGGTTGTGGGAGTGGTGCCCGGCAGCATTCAACAGATGGTTGCCGAGCACCCCTAAAAACAGATGACCCGTGAAATCCACGTGGAAGGGTTCCACCGTAAAGCGGTAGGTCTCAATTTTTTCCATTATTCTCCTTCTCTCGTTCGGCCAGGTAGTCATCCAGCTGCTCGCGCGTGCCTCTGGTGATGCAGATGCGGCCCGAGCGGGCAAACTGGCGTACTACACCTAAGCGGTTCAAGTCCTCGAAAAGTTTCAGGATGTCTTCTGTCATACCCGTTTTTTCCACGGCGCAGTAGGTGGGATTCACCTCCACGAATCGTGCCCCGTGGTGTCGCACAATCTGACACACTTCCGAGTTTTCCAGCACGGTGGGTGTGGAGACTTTCAGCAGTGAGGACTCCAGCATGAAGATATCTTCGTCTGTGTAATAACGAGCTTGCAGCACGTCTATACGTTTCTCTATCTGCTTCTTCAGCATCTTCACCATCTCTTCTGTGCAGTAGCACGTGATGGTGTATTTGTGCACGCCGGGCGTGGAGGAGGCGCTGACGTTCAGACTCTCGATATTCACCTGCCGACGTGTGAAGACGGCTGTAATCTGATTGAGGACACCTGCGATGTTCTCTGAATAAACGAGGATGGTGTATAACTTGGTTGTTTCTTGATCCATAATGATTTATAGTGGGTGGTACTGCACGAACGCTTCCATCGCTTCGTAGGCAGCCAGACCCAGTCGGTTGTAGAGGTCGGCAGTGGCGTGGTTGCGGTCCTCAGCGCGCTGCCAGAAGAGGCGCTCGTCGTTGCCCAGGAAGGGTGCAGACTCCATCTGGCTCTGGTGCTTGAGGATGGCGTTTCTCTTGGCACGCAGTTCCTCGGGACTGATGGGCACTGCCATCTCGATATGTTCAATCTCCCATTCTGCCCAGGCACCGCGATACATCCAGATACGGCAGTCTTTCAGCCACTTGGCACCGGCTTCCTTTTCCAGGTCGATGGCTGCCAGGACGGCGTCTGTGCAGACGCGGTGGGTGCCGTGCGGGTCGGCCAGATCGCCTGCCACGAAGATCTGGTGCGGCTGGACTTCCTGCAGGAGGGCACGCACGATTTCCACATCTTTCTCCGAGATGGGGTCTTTCTGAATGCGGCCGGTCTCATAGAACGGCAGGTTCAGGAAGTGGACACGTTCGAGTGGAATGCCACTGTAGAGTGAAGCCAAGCGGGCTTCGCCGCGACGGATGAGTCCCTTCACTTCCAGAATGTCGCGGGTGTCAAAGTCTTCGGGTTTCTTGTTGGTGATGAAGGCACGGAATTCTGCGTCGCGTGCGTTGATGACTTCGTTCTTGCCCTCGTCGAAGAGTTGGTTGAAGCCCTGGACAAAATGCATGAAGCGGAACACTTCCTCGTCGCCCACGGCGATATTACCGCTGGTTTCGTAAGCCACGTGTACCTCGTGCTTCTGTTTCACCAGTCGCTGCAGGGTGCCGCCCATGGAGATGACATCGTCGTCGGGGTGGGGCGAGAAGATGATAATACGCTTCTGTGCCGGCTTGGCGCGCTCGGGACGGTTGGTGTCGTCGGCATTGGGCTTGCCGCCGGGCCAGCCGGTGATGGTGTGTTGCAGGTCGTTGAAAATCTTGATGTTCACCTCGTAGGCAGAGCCGTAAATCGCCAGCAGTTCGCCCAGTCCGTGCTCGTTGTAGTCCTTGTTGGTGAGCTTGAGGATGGGTTTGTTGGTCTTCTGGCAGAGCCAGACGATGGCGGAGCGGATGAGTTTGTCGTCCCAGTCACAGGAGGTGACGAGCCAGGGACGGCGGATGCGGGTGAGGTTGGCTGCGGACGAGAGGTCCAGCACCACCTGCACGTTGTTGTGCATTTGCAGGAAGGTGGCACTCTGCGTGTCTGTCATCTCACCTTCCACGGCATTGCGGATCACCTCGGCCTTGGTTTCGCCCCAGGCCAGCAGGAAAATCTTCTTGGCCTGGCGCAGCGTACTGATACCCATGGTGATGGCGCAGACAGGCACGTTTTGTTCAGACCCGAATACTTTCACTGCTTCCTCGCGGCATGTGGCGTCGAGCAACACCAGACGCGTGTGGCTATTGCGCTGGGAACCAGTGACGTTCATAGCGATGTTGCCCATGCGTCCTATACCCAACAGACAGATATCAATGCCGCCCATCTGCTCTATGATTTTCTCATAGGCCATGCAGTGTTCTGTGACACGCTCCTGCGGCACGGTGCCGTCGATGGGATAAATGTTTTGGGCGGGTATATCGACGCGGTCCAGGAATTGCTCTTTCAGCGCCTTCATATTGGACTGGACGCTGTCGGCGGGAAGTGGATAGTACTCGTAGGCCACAAAGACTACGACATTCTGGAAGCTCAGGCGCTCTTCCTCGTGCATCCTCACCAGTTGGTTAAAGACTTCGGTGAGGGTGGCACCGCCGGAAATGGCAATGGTGCAAGCACGGATTTCACGTTGGCGCTGGCGAATGGTGGCGGCCACTTTCAGTGCCACTTCCTGGGCGCCTTCTTCGATGGAGGCGTAAATGTCGGTGGGCAGTTTTTCGAAACGGGTGAGCACGGAGCGCTCGATGGTGCCGTCTGGACGGTAGTAACGTGGTGACACGCGGTCCAGCGTGATTTGGGAACTGAGATTAGTCTTCATAATTTATTTCGTTAGTTAGGATTATAAGATAATAAGCTCGTTAAAAGTAAAAACCTAAGCCGATGCGGAGGCCGACTTTGGAGCTGTCGGAGAAGTCGTTGAAAGACATATTGTAATAGACGGACGGCTCTATGGCAATGAAATGGTTGACATAGAAGGCGTAACCCACTTCGGGCACGAAGAAGAAGTTGTCAAACTTGCCCGTGGTCTCCTGTGTGTGAGCATACTTCAGTCCGCAACCCAGGAACACGCCTACATCGTGCAGGTAATAGCGACCGCCGAAGTCCAGTGCAACCTGGTCCCAGTGGGGCTGATGGGCATAATCGATACCGGCCAACACCATGCAATTATCCGAGAGGAAATAACCACCTGCCAGGCGCAGGTCAAAATGCACCTTCTCGTTCTTGCTGTAGCTCAGTCCAAGACCGGAGAGCGATGTGTTGATGTACTTGGTTCCAGCTTCAAACTGTGCGCTTGCTGGTAGCACTGCGAGGGCCATCAAGAGACCCAGAATCATTCGTTTCATGTGTTTCTTTTTTATAAATAAGGTGTTATTTTTGTGCAAAACTACTGACAAAAGCCCACGAAACCAAACGTCAGAGCCGTTTTTAGCTTTATTTAACCATCCCAAGTGCAAGTTTTCTGCTTCTGATGCCAATTTATTGCCAAAGAAACACTACCTTTGCCCACGGAAATGGACAAACAACGTCCAAAAGAAGGAATATTCACCCAAGAAATAAACATGAAAATTAAGTTATTTCCCAAATCCCTCTTATTGGTACTGACGGCGCTCCTCACCGTCAGTTGTGCCCAAGCTCAGGAGAGCGTCTCCGGGCAGCCCAAACGAGAGTTCCGCGGAGCCTGGATTCAGGCCGTGAACGGTCAATGGCAGGGCGTCGGTCGTGATGCGATGCAGGCCGAACTCACCCGTGAGCTCAACGAATTGCAGGCCGATGGTATCAATGCCATTCTCTTTCAGGTTCGTGTGGAGGGCGATGCACTCTACGCCAGCTCCCTGGAGCCTTGGAGCCGTTACCTCACCGGCCAGCAGGGCACGCCGCCGTCGCCCTACTGGGACCCGCTGCAGTGGATGATTGAGCAGTGCCACGCCCGAGGTATGGAATTGCACGCCTGGATCAACCCCTATCGTGCCAAGACAAAGGGGACTCAGGCGCTGGCCACCACCCATTATGCCATTCAGCACCCCGAGCGCTGCTTTGACTATGACGGTCTGAAGATTTTTGACCCAGGACTGCCTGAGAATCGCGCGTTTATCTGTCAGGTGGCGCAGGATATCGTCAGCCGGTACGACGTGGACGGCCTCCATATTGATGATTATTTCTATCCCTATCCTGTGGCAGGCGTGGCCATCCCAGATGATGCTGCCTACGCTGCCTACGGCGGTGGCCGTGACCGCGGTGACTGGCGTCGTGAGAATGTCAACACCTTTATCCGCGAGCTCTTCGAAACCATCCGCGCCACCAAGCCGTGGGTGAAGTTCGGCGTCTCGCCCTTCGGCATTTACCGCAACCAGCGCTCGTGGGCACAAGGCTCTGCCACCACGGGCCTTCAGAACTATGACGATCTCTATGCAGATGTTCTCCTGTGGGACGCGCAAGGGTGGATAGACTACAACATTCCGCAGATTTACTGGGAGATAGGTCACAAAGCTGCCGACTATGAGACCCTCATCCGCTGGTGGAGTGCACAGCCCCACAACCGTCCCCTCATCATTGGGCAGGACGTGGACCGCACCGTCTCCCACCTGGATCTGCAGAACCCGCAGCACCACCAACTGACGGCCAAGATGCGTCTCCAGCGCGGTCTTCCCGGTATTGATGGCAGCTGTCAGTGGTATGCACGTGCCGTGGCCGATAACAAGGGTAGTTACGGCACCATGCTGCGCCAGGTCTATCACCGTCTGCCGGCGCTGCAGCCCCTCATGCCCTGGATTGACGGTAAGGCTCCAGGCAAGGTGCGCAAGCTCAAACCCGTCTGGACAGAAGACGGTTACATCCTCTTCTGGACTGCCCCCAAGGCCAAGTCCGAGATGGACGAGGCACGGCAGTATGTGGTGTATCGTTTTCCGAAAGGCGCTCGCGTGAACACCGACGAGCCGGCTTGTATCTATTGCATCACGCCCAACACATTCATCCGCCTGCCCTACGAGGACGGCCAGACGAAGTGGACTTTCGCCGTCACCGCCCTGGACCGTCTCCAGAACGAGAGCAAGCCTGTCAAGAAAACCGTCAAGCTGTGATCCATGGGAGCCTCAGATGACTTTATCCATATAGAGAAAGCGCGGGTCAACAACCTGAAGAACGTCACCGTGGATATTCCCCGCAACCGCCTCGTGGTCATCACGGGTCTGAGCGGTTCGGGCAAGTCGTCGCTGGCTTTTGACACCTTGTACGCAGAGGGGCAGCGGCGTTATGTGGAGAGCCTGAACAGTTATGCACGCCAGTTCCTGGGTCGAATGAGTAAACCGGAATGTGACTACATCAGCGGTATCCCCCCTGCCATCGCCATTGAGCAGAAAGTCATCAGCCGTAACCCCCGCTCCACCGTTGGCACCAGTACGGAAATCTATGAGTATCTGCGACTTCTCTTCGCTCGCATCGGGCACACCATCAGCCCCGTGAGTGGTGCGGAGGTGAAGAAACACACCACCGAGGACGTGGTGCGTTGTGCCCTCTCTTACTCGCCTGGTACTCGTTTCACCGTCCTCTGTCCTGTCCGTCTGACGGAGGGCCGCTCTTTAGAGGAGCAGCTCCGCGCTTACCTGCAGGAGGGTTACTCCCGCTTGGACATTAATGGCGAGATGGTCCACATAGAGGATTATTTAAACGGAAGAGTAACGGATAATAACGGAAAAGTAACGGATAGTAACGGAAACTTAGGCTCCATACGTCTGATGATAGATCGCCTGTCAGTCTCTGATGCCAAAGATGTGGTGTCCCGCCTCGTGGATTCTGCGGAGACCGCCTTCTTTGAGGGCGGCGGGGAGCTCACGCTGCGCTTCCTTCCTGCCGGTATTGAGCACACCTTCTCCACGCGCTTTGAGGCTGATGGTATGACGTTTGAAGAGCCTACAGATCAGCTCTTTGCCTTCAATTCCCCGATGGGCGCCTGCCCCACTTGTCAGGGCTGGGGAAACGTGCAGGGTATAGATCCTCATCTGGTGATTCCTGACAGCAGCAAGAGTATCTATGATGGTTGCGTGCTGTGCTGGCGCGGCGACAAACTGGGGGAGTGGCGCACGGAGTTCATCCGGCAGGCAGAGACCATCCGTTTTCCTATCTTTACACCTTATTATGATCTCACGCAGGAAGAGAAGAACCTGCTGTGGCACGGCCGTTACCCCAACGCTTCTTTGGAGGAACGGTGGCAACGGCATGACGTGTGTATCGACGCCTTCTTTGACAGTCTGCGTGAGCAGCGTTACAAGATTCAGAACCGCGTGATGTTGGCCCGCTACACCGGCAAGACGGAGTGCCCCACCTGTCACGGCACGCGGCTGCGGCAGGAGGCCACCTACGTGAAAATCGCCGGACGCGCCATCACCGACCTGGTGGATTTGCCCATCACGGAACTGATGAAATGGGTGCAGGCCTTGACGCTGGATGAGCACGAGCAGCAGATAGCCCAGCGCCTGCTGGAGGAGATTCGCAACCGCCTGCAGTTCCTCTTGGACGTGGGGCTCGGTTACCTCACCCTCGGACGCCGTTCCAACAGCCTCTCCGGTGGTGAGAGTCAGCGCATTAACCTCGCCACGTCCCTCGGCAGCTCGCTAGTGGGTAGCCTCTACGTTTTGGACGAACCCAGTATAGGCCTGCACGCTCGTGACACGGCCCGCCTCATCTCCGTGCTTCGACATTTGGTGAACCTCGGGAACACGGTGGTCGTGGTGGAACACGATGAGGAAATCATCCGTGCTGCCGACTACATTATAGATATTGGTCCCGAGGCGGGACGGTTAGGTGGGGAAGTAGTATGGAAGGGGGCACCGCCCCAGAAATACTCCGGAAAATCCGGAATATCCGGAACCTCCGGAAATACCGGAAATACCGGAAAAAACGGAAAATCCCACACCCTTCAATGGCTATTAGGATTGGAGACTCTCAATGGTGACCACTCCCTCCCTGGCAGGGAGGGTAAGGGGTGGGTCTGTCGTCCCTGGAACCGCTTCATCGAGGTCAAGGGCGCCCGCGCCAACAACCTGCGGGGCATCAACGTCCGCTTCCCCTTGAACGTGTTGACGGTGGTGACGGGCGTTTCCGGTTCCGGCAAGAGCAGCCTCGTGCGTGATATCCTCTACCGGGCCATGAAACGGCAACTGGACGAGGTGGCCGACCGCCCGGGCGAGTTCACCGGCTTGGGCGGCGACGTCACGGCCATCAAGGCGGTGGAGTTTGTGGATCAGAACCCCATCGGGAAGAGTTCCCGTTCCAATCCTGTTATCTATGTGAAGGCCTACGATGAAATCCGTCGTCTTTTTGCCGAACAACCGCTGGCCAAGCAGATGGGCTTCACCGCCAGTCACTTCTCTTTCAACACCGAAGGCGGACGCTGTGAAGAGTGCAAGGGGGAGGGCACCGTCACCATCGAGATGCAGTTCATGGCCGACCTCGTGCTCCCGTGCGAGAGCTGTCACGGCAAGCGTTTCAAGAGTGACCTTTTGGATGTCCAATTCCATGAACAGAACATCAACGATGTCCTGAATATGACTGTCAATCAGGCTATTGAGTTCTTCGGTCTCCACGGGGAGAAGAAGATTGTGCGCCGCCTGCAGCCCTTGCAGGACGTGGGGCTCGGTTACATCAAACTCGGCCAGTCTTCCAGCACGCTCTCCGGCGGTGAGAACCAGCGCGTGAAACTGGCCTATTACATCGGCCAGGAGAAGCAGGAGCCCACGCTCTTCATCTTTGACGAGCCCACCACGGGCCTGCACTTCCACGACATCCGCCGCCTCCTCAGCTCCTTTGACGCTCTGATACTGCGCGGACACACCATTTTGGTCATTGAGCACAACATGGATGTCATCGCGATGGCCGACCACGTGATAGATCTCGGTCCCGAGGGCGGCGCGGCCGGCGGCAACCTCGTCTGCGCTGGCACGCCAGAGCAGGTGGCAGCCTGTCCCGAGAGCCATACAGGGCGCTTTTTACGGGAAAAATTACGATGAAAAAGCAAGTTTTTGCCTTCTCGTGATACATCTTTCATAAATAAATGCTATCTTTGCCCCCGCAAAACGATTTTTTTAACCCCTTTATTAACCCCTTAAACACTTAAAAACCTAAAAGTATGAAAAAGTATTTAGCAGAAATGGTGGGTACCATGGTACTCGTTTTGATGGGCTGCGGCGTGGCCGTGAGCCTCGGTTGCAACAATGGCGACCCTGAAACTGTAATCGGCACAGCGCTGGCCTTCGGTCTGGCAGTGGTGGCTATGGCTTACGCCATCGGCGGCATCAGTGGCTGCCACATCAACCCCGCCATCACCCTGGGCTGCTTCCTCACCAAACGCATCAGCGGTAAGGATGCTGCCTTGTACATGCTGTTCCAGGTGATTGGCGCCTTTATCGGCTCTGCACTCCTGTACCTGCTGACCTCCAACAGCGGTCTCACGGGCACCGGTGCCAACGACCTGCAGGACGGCGTCACCGTCGTTGGTGGTCTGTTGGCAGAGATCATCTTCACCTGCGTCTTCGTCCTCGTGGTTCTGGGTACCACCGATGCCAAGAAAGGTGCAGGCAACTTCGCCGGTCTGGCCATCGGTCTTTCACTCGTGCTCGTGCACCTCGTCTGCATCCGTTACACCGGTACCAGCGTGAACCCCGCACGCAGCATCGCTCCCGCCGTGTTCCAGGGTGGCACCGCTCTGGCCAACCTGTGGATTTTCATCGTGGGTCCTTTCATTGGCGCCATCTGTGCCGCCGGTATTTGGGGTCTCATCGGTTGTGACAGGCAGGAATAGTCCCGACGGGACGACAGACCACAGGCAGGGGTGAAGCGTAGCGCAACCCCTGCCTGTGTTCTGTCACCCCTTTGGGGTTTCCATTCACGCCACCTTCTCCAGGCGCTTCATCATCACAAACATGAAGAGTGCGCTGAGGATGCAGAGGCCTGCGAAGACCAACCACACGGTGGTGAGGGAGAGACCGCCCCAGAGGATGCCGCCCACGGAGACGAGGAGGTTGCCGATGGCCGTGGCCACGAACCAGCCACCCATCATCATTCCCTTGTACTTCGGAGGAGCCACCTTGCTGACGAAGCTGATACCCATCGGGGAGAGCAGCAACTCACCGAAGGTGAGGACCAGATAGACAGAGATGAGCCAATAGGGCGAGGCGGGATAAGTGGCGGTGCCAGCCTCGATGGCCGCTTTCTGCTCGTTGGGCGTCAGCAGACCCTGGGAGGCGAAGATCATCAGGCAGAAGGCCACGGCGGCCACGATCATACCGTAGGCAATCTTGCGCGGGGCTTTGGGCTCCTTACCCTTGGCAGCTAACGACCCGAAGATAGCCATGCTGACAGGCGTCAGGGCCACCACGTAGAAGGGGTTGAACTGCTGGAAGATGGGAGCACTGATATCCACAGAACCCGTGGCACGGCTGTACTGCCAGCCCAGGAAACCACCGGCGGCAGCCACCACGGCAGCGGCGATGGCGCGGGTCTGACCCTTCTTGCTCTGGAAGAAGGAGAAGAGACCATAGACAATGAAGATGATGGCCACCAGGTTCCAGACGTTGAACGGCATGGTGTGCACGCCCTCGGCGGTCTTCTGGGTGAACTGGTTGGCGAAGTAGGTGAGGGAGAGGCCGTTCTGGTGGAAAGCCATCCAGAAGAAGATGACCACGGCGAACACCAGGACGAGGGCGGTGATACGTTGGCGGGTCTCTTCGGGAGTGAGCTCTTCGGTGGCAGCAGCTCCGGCGGCAGCATCCTTCTTCTTGTCGCCCTCCACGTGGCGGAAGGTGCTGCGGAAGGCATAGTAGATGCCGATGGAGAGAATCAGCGACACACAAGCCACCGCGAAGGCGAAGTGGTAGGAGTCTGCGTGGCTGAAGCCCAGGTCTTCCTGTGCCCACTTCATGATTTCCACAGCGGCGGTGGGAGCGAAGAGGGCGCCAATGTTGATAGCCATGTAGAAGATGGAGAAGCCCGAGTCACGACGGGAGGCGTACTGCGCCTCGTCATAGAGGTTGCCCACCATCACTTGCAGGTTACCCTTGAACAGTCCTGTGCCGAAGCTGATGAGCAGCAGGGCGGCAAACATTCCGACCAGTGCCACACTGCCTCCGCCGAGGGGTACGGCCAGCAGCAGGTAGCCGAAGAACATGATGAGGATGCCGATGGTCACCATACGGCCGAAGCCGAACTTGTCGGCCAGGATACCGCCCACGAGGGGGAGGAAGTAAACGAGGCCGAGGAAGGCGCCGTAGATAATACCGGAGACGGATTCCGAGAGACCAAAGTTCTCACCCAGGAAGAGGGCGAAGACGGCTATCATCGTGTAGTAGCCGAAGCGTTCGCCCGTGTTGGCAAGCGCGAGGGCGTAAAGCCCTTTTGGTTGATTTTCAAACATAGTTATAAAAAGGTTTATTAGTGAATGATTGATCTGAAAAGGATGTAAAAACGGCCTCGAAAGACGATTTTCGGGTGCAAAGGTAATGAAAAACTCAAGAAACCGTGCATTTTTCGGTTTTTTTTGCAGTTTACTTTGCCCGTTTCGGGTGAAATCGTTAACTTTGCGCCCAAAACAAAGCTTTAGAAACCCAAAATTTGATAAGATGAAACGTTATTTACTTGCTTTGATAGTCCTGCTCACCGCTTTTGCAGGAGAAACCATGGCACAGAAGCTGCCAAAGATTAAACTCAAAGACATCGCCGGAAAGGCCATCTCGGTGGATACCCTCAACAATGGCGGCAAGCCCTTCATCGTGGATTTCTTCGCCACGTGGTGCAAGCCCTGCAACCGTGAGCTGGACGCCATCGCCGAGGTCTATGAGGATTGGAAGGAAGAGACCGGCGTGAAGATTTTTGCCATCAGCATTGACCAGGCTCAGAACACCAACAAGGTGAAGCCGCTCGTCGATAGCCACGGATGGACCTACGACGTCCTCCTGGATCCCAACAGCGAGCTGGCCCGTGCCCTGGGCGTGCAGCTGATTCCCTTCGTCTTCATCTGTGACGGTGAAGGCAACATCGTCTATAAGCACAACGGCTACACCGACGGCGCCGAGGAGGAACTCATCGAGACCGTGCGCAAGCTGAACGGCAATGACGGCAATGCCAAGAAGAAAGAAAAGAAATAAATAGAATTCTTTCGCAAGTATGACACCAAGCTGTAATGCTCAGCCCCGTAGGGGCGTGATAGGGTTAGCCAGCCATTTTAATGGCTGGTATGCAACGGCGGTGAAAACGCGTGCCTTTAGGTACGCGACCCTCCTTGCCCTATTGGCCACATTGGCTGTGGGGCCGTCGGCGCTGGCCCAGGAAGCCGGTGACAAGATCACCCTGACGGGAAGCATCCAGGCCGACGTGTTGCGCCCCGAGGCGGATGCCGCCATCGGCGCCCGCACCTACGACGACAAGATCCTAGCCAACACCTACGGCGACCTGCGCCTTCAGAGCCGTTATGTGGATGCAGGCCTGCGGCTGGAATGGAATGAGCATCCCCTGCCGGGATTCGAGAACGACTTCAAGGGCTGGGGACTGGCACATATCTACGCCCGCGCTCACTGGCAGAACCTCGCCATCACCGTAGGTGACTTCTATGAGCAGTTCGGCTCCGGATTCATCCTCCGCACCTACGAGGAGCGCTCCCTCGGCATTGACAACTCCCTGCGCGGTGCCCATGTGGCCGTGAAACCTTTCGCCGGCGTGTCACTGAAAGTGCTCAGCGGACGCCAGCGCCGTTACTGGGAGCACAACAAGGCGTGGGTGAGTGGTGCCGACGCGGAGCTGAGTCTGGAAGAGTGGCTGCCTACCCTCCAGGAGAGCGGCACCTATCTGACGCTCGGCGGCTCCTACGTGAATAAATATGAGAAGGATGAGGATATCTTCGTCGATGCCGCCCACCGTCTGAACCTCCCGACGACCGTGCACGCCTTTGACGTCCGCGCCCGTCTGCAGTCCGGCGCCTGGAACGTCCTGGCAGAGTACGCCCAGAAGAGTCAGGACCCCAACTTCGACAACGATTACATCTACCGCCGCGGCTACGTAGCCATGCTTTCCGGCAGCTATTCCAAGCGCGGCATGAGCTTGCTGCTGCAAGCCAAGCGCAGTGACAACATGTCCTTCCGCAGCCGCAGGAGCATGAACGGCACATCATCCATGATCAACCACCTGCCCGCGTTCACCATGGATCATACTTACGCCCTCGCAGCCCTGTACCCCTACGCCACCAACCCCGACGGCGAATGGGCCTACCAGGCAGAAGGCAGTTACAAGTTCGACCGCCACACCGCCCTCGGCGGCAAGTACGGCACCACCGTGAAGGTCAACTTCTCCCACGTCCACAGCCTGGCCACCAATCCCCACCTGCTCAACGGTCGCCCGCAGGGCAGTGACGGCTACGGCTCGCCCTTCTGGAAATGGGGCGACGACACCTACTATCAGGACTTGAACGTGCAGATAGACAAGAAGATAAGCAACGCCTTCAAGCTGAACCTGATGTACATGAACCAGCGTTACAACAAGACCGCTGTGGAAGGCGAGGGTGGTATGATACGCAGTAACATCGTCATCGCCGAGGGCAAGTATCGCTTCAACAAGACCTTCACCCTGCGCGGTGAGGCACAGTATCTGTTCACCAAGGACGACGAGGGCGACTGGGCCTTTGGCCTGCTGGAACTCTCCGTGATGCCGCATTGGATGTTCACCCTCAGTGACATGTATAACGCCGGCGAGACCCGCGAGCACTACTACCTCGGCAGCGTGACCTTCAACACCGGCGCACACCGCTTCCAGCTCGGCTACGGCCGCACACGCGCCGGCTTCAACTGCACTGGTGGTGTCTGCCGCTACGTCCCCGCCACCAAGGGCTTCACCCTCTCCTATAACTATAACTTCTAAAAGGTCATCATTTTCCATTTTCCATTGTCCATTATACATTGATTGCCCATGCGCAGACCCTTATACATTTTACATCATACATTTTACATTGCACTCATTGCCCTCGCCGCACTCTGTGTGACGGCCTGCACCGGTATTGCCTTGGAAGACCGCCTCATCCACGAGAAGCTCCCCGACAGCCGCCGTGCCGTGCTCATCGAGGACTTCACCGGACAGCGCTGCATCAACTGCCCCAACGCCGCCGACAAGATCGCCCAGCTGAAGAAGGAATATGGTGACTCCGCCATCATCGCTGTTGGTATCCATTCCGGGCCCCTCGCCGTCTTCTCACGTGGCAAGATCCTGGGACTGCGCACAGAGGAGGGCGACACCTATTATGAACACTGGGGCGTCCAGGAGGAACCCACGGGTTACATCAACCGCACCGGCAGTATCTCCACCATCGACAAGTGGGACGAGATGGTACGCACTGCCGTCCAGCAGCCATCGCCCATCGAGCTCATCTTGATATGTGACTATCAGGAAGCCGGCAGAAAAGCCGATATCACGGTGCAGGCACTCAGCAATGAACACCTGAACGCCAAGCTACAGCTCTGGATCACAGAGAGTGACATCACTGCCCAGCAGGCCATGCCCGATGGCAGCAACAATCCCAACTACGTCCACCAGCACGTCTTCCGCGCCAGCGTCAACGGTACCTGGGGAACAGACATCACCCTCCCCGAGGCAGAAACCATCCTCCAGGACTTCACTGCCACCATCCCCGACGACTGGAAACCAGAGCACCTCGCCGTCGTCGCCTTCATCTACAACTCCGCCGGTGTCCTCCAAGTCACCGAGAAAGCATTAATCCCATAACTCCCATCAAATATGAAAAAAATTACACACCTTTGCATGACCGTCGCCCTCGCCTTTGGCCTGGCGACCGCCGCCCACGCCCAGTCCGCCTACTACACCTTTGACGGCAAGCGCCTGGCAGACGGCGCCACCGTCACCATAGAGGCCGAGGAAGACGCCTGGGGTGGTTATTCCTGCGAGACCAATCCCGCCACAGACATTACAAAAGGCGTCAAATTCGTCAACGCCACCGCCAAGGCACTCTCCGGCAAGGCCACACTCACCATCACCAAGGACGAACTCAAACCCTACCAGATTCAATGGTGCATGGGAGGCAGCTGCCAAATTGTCAACAGCACGCCCTTCAACAAGGACTTCACCGTACCCGCCAATGGCGCCATCCCCTTGCAGTATGACGCTGTGCTGGACGAGGAAGACCTCCACTACGGACAGATGGAATCCACCATCGTCGCCAAGGTAGGCAGTGAGTCCTTCACCGTCCACATCGTCTTCACCCTGACAGACCCCGCTCACGTCGGTGCCGCCGATTCACAGAAGCCCGTCGTGCTGGAGTATTTCACCCTGGACGGCCGTTCCTGCAAGCTCCAGCAGCCACGCGGCGTCTCCCTCGCACGTTTCTCTGACGGTAAAGTTCGCAAAGTCACCCGCAAGTAAATGAAACCAGTCCTTCTCCAGAGTCTCCGGGACTATAACCGCGAGACATTCATGAAGGATGTGATGGCCGGTATCATCGTTGGCATCGTTGCCCTGCCGCTGGCCATCGCATTCGGTATAGCATCGGGCGTCACCCCCGAGCAGGGAATCATCACCGCCATCGTCGCCGGTCTCATCATCAGTGTCCTGGGCGGTTCACGCGTACAAATCGGAGGCCCCACAGGAGCCTTCATCGTCATCATCGCCGGTATCATCCAGCAGTATGGGATGCAGGGACTCATGGTGGCCACGCTCCTCGCGGGCGCGTTCCTTATATTATTAGGCGTGTTCCGCCTCGGCACCATCATCAAGTACATTCCGTACCCCATCGTCGTGGGTTTCACCAGCGGCATCGCCCTCACCATCTTCACCACGCAGGTCAAGGACCTCTTGGGACTCACCATCAGCGGCCCCCTGCCCGCCGACTTCCTTGGGCGCTGGGCGGCCTACGCCCGTCACTTCACCGCCATTGACCCGTGGAGCGCCATCGTCGGCGTAGGCAGTGTCGTCCTCATCGCCTGCTGGCCCTTCATCCTGAAGGTCAAGTACGTCGGTGGTCACCTCTCCGCCCTCAACAAGATTCCCGGCTCTCTCGTGGCCATCATCCTGATGACCGTGGGCGTTCTCATCCTGAAAGCCAATGGCTTGGCAGAGAGCGTCGATACCATCGGAGACCGTTTCCGCATCAACGCCGCCCTGCCGGCACCCGAGGTGCCCGCCCTCTCGTGGCAGGTCATCCGTGGGCTCTTCGGACCCGCCGTGACCATTGCTGTCCTGGGGGCCATCGAGTCACTGCTCTCCGCCACCGTGGCAGACGGTGTGATCGGTGACCGGCACGACAGCAACCAGGAACTCATCGCACAGGGCGTGGCCAACCTCGTCTCTCCCATATTCGGAGGAATCCCCGCCACGGGAGCCATCGCACGCACGATGACCAATATCAACAACGGCGGTCGAACTCCCGTCTCGGGTATCATTCACGCCTTCGTCCTCCTGCTCATCTTCCTGATTCTCATGCCCTATGCACAGTACATCCCCATGGCGTGCCTGGCAGGTGTGCTCGTGATCGTGGCCTACAACATGAGCGGTTGGCGCACGTTCCGTCAGCTGCTGAAGAACCCCAAGTCGGATATCAGCGTCCTGCTCATCACCTTCTTCCTGACGGTCATTTTCGACCTCACCGTGGCTATCGAGGTGGGCCTCATGCTCGCCTGTCTCCTCTGCATGCGTCGCATGGCAGAGACCACACAGGTCAGCGTCCTCACAGACGAGATTGACCCCGCCACGGAAGTGGACTTCGAGGCCACCAACCTGGAGCATTTCCGCATCCCCGACGGCTGTGAGGTCTATGAGATCAACGGCCCCTTCTTCTTCGGCATCGCCAACCGGTTCGAGGAAATCATGGGCCGCATGGGCGGCCGTCCCCGCGTCCGCATCATCCGCATGAGAAAGGTGCCTTTCGTGGATAGCACGGGTATGCACAACCTGGAGAACCTCGTCCAGATGTCCCGCCAGCAAGGGATCCACGTTATCCTCTCCGGTGTCAACCCCAAGGTCCATGAAGTCCTCATGCGCAATGACTTCGGCCGCATCGTCGGCGAGGAAAACATCCTGCCCCACATCAATCTCGCCCTCCAGCGCGCCCAAGAAGTCCTGGAAAAAAAACTATAGCCTCTATAGCCTCTTTAGCCTCTATAGTTTCTATAGCTTCTATAGCCTCTATAGCTTCTATAGTTTCTATACCCTCTATCAAAAACTATTAAAAACTATACCCCCCCCAAAGTAATATGCCCAAAGTCACCGAAAAACCCTTCAAGAGCATCTTCCGTCAGGTGCCGAAATGGCAGGACCTCTGGTTCTACCAGAAGTCGGAGGTGCTCTACCAGATGACCTACGTCTTCTGCGAGCGGTTCCTGCCGCAGTATGGAGACCGCACAGTGGATCAGATGGTGCAGGCGGCTCGTTCGGGGAAGCAGAACATCGTGGAGGGCAGTGAGGACGGCAAGACCTCAACAGAGATGGAGCTGAAGCTGTTGAATGTGGCCAGATCAAGTATTGGGGAGCTGCGGCAGGACTATGAGGATTTCCTGAAGTCGAGGCAGTTACGGCAGTGGACAGCTGGCGACGAGCGTTTCCAACCGATGCAGGACTTCACCAAGAGCCACAACCTGCTGAGCGACTACGAGCCGTTCTTTAACAAATGGTCGGCAGAGGAGATGGCGAATGTGGGGCTGACACTTTGTTTTCAGATTGATACGATGATGAACAAATACATGGAGAGCCTGGAAAAGACTTTTGTCACGCAAGGGGGTATCAAGGAACGGATGCATGCTGCCCGCACCGGCTATCGCCAGCAGCAGGACCGCCGCCTGGTAGATCTGGAACAGACCGTCCCCGTCCTGCAGCAGCAACTGGCTCAGGCACAGGCAGAGGCTGCTGAATGGAAAACCAAGTACGAGGACCTGAAGCAACGTGCCCTCAATGCCTATAATCAGCAACAAGAGGAAATCGAAAGGCTGAAAAAGCAAAGAAGTACAGACTACCTCTGATCCGTGCAAATAGCTCTCTCGCTGTATCCATATTTCTCTAAGAGAGGAATAATTGATTGATAATCGTCTTTCACATCACTTTTTTTCACTTTTTCTTTGTCATTCAGGATTTATTACCTACCTTTGCGGCATCAAAAGCAATAAATGCTGAGAAAATGACCGTTAGACGCGAGAAATCAAAGCCACAGAAGCCGCAGCCGAATCCGCCACTGGAGGCGGCGGAAGAACCGAAGCCGATCGTGAACCAGCGAAAAGAGAAGCTGGCCAACTTCCTTATCGATGTGGCTAAATACGTTTTTACGGGCGTGATTATTACGTCCCTCTTCAATGATGTAACGGACAAAACGATGCTTTATGTGGTAGGTATGTTTATTGTCCTTATAGCATTATGGATAGGTTTATTGTTAACAAATAAAAGAAAGGAGAAGTAATATGGGAGTATATTTAGCAGCATTGGTTCTGGGAGTTCCCGGTATCATATTTATCATCTATTGCTACACTCCAGCTGGCAAAAGATGGAGGCGTTTAAACGGCCTCTTGTAAAACCGTTTTTGGTGACACCTTGCCGCCGTCTTTTCAAATTTTATTCAAAATAATCGCCCCGCAGCACCATTTGTGACTGCGGGGCGGTGTGTACTATGAGAGGTTATCTCTGAGGAGCTTACTCGCCTGCGGCGCCAGCCCACTCGTCCCAGAAGGAACCCCAGTTGTACTTCACGAGGATGTCGCCTGAGTTGAGCGTCTCATCATTGTATTTTCCAAGAGGTGAAGAACAGAGAGGGAGATGATGAACTGTTTTCACTATCAGTAACTCGGGTTGGATATATGTCTTTTTCATATAGCGTTATTCTTTTGAAATTTTACATTAAACATTTTACATTCATTGTTAACGGACAACCTTCTTTCCGTTCACAATGAAGATTCCCTTCTGTGCCTTGTTCACACGCTGGCCAGCGAGGTTGAACATCACGCCGTTCTCGATAGTCTTAACGCTCTCGATCTTCGTCGTTGTATCATCGCCGAAGCCGAGGAATTCCTTCACACCGCCACCTGCATCAACCAGGTAAGCCTTGCCTGCAGGAATAGCCTGTCCGTTTGTTACAGGGTAGAAGCCAACACCGTGCGTCTTATTTCCAAGAGCATAAATGGTGCTGCCGTTACCAGTGACAGAGCCGTCAGAAACCTGAAGGAGGTTGCCAGTGACAGCTGTAGCGCTTGCTTGAACTGCAAGGTTATAAGAACCTTCAGCAGCCTTGATAACAACAGGTGTATTAGCAGGAGCCTCTGTAATCTCATCCAAAGTAACATTGTTGGTGCCAACGGCAGAAACCTTGTAAGCTTTGACACCTGTGAAGTCAATAGCATAAGGTGTTACATACGTGGCGTAACCAGCAGCAGTGACAGTGACGGGTTCTGTATTAAATTGCTTGTTGTAGGTCAGCAGGATGTTATCCAGACGGCAGTTGCTGCTTTTATTGGAATTAGTAAATGTAATATCTATTGATGTCATACTCTCTGTCACATGAGAAATAGTTACAGCTGCCGTCTTTTTCTCACTATCATAGGAGATTTCGCCTACGGTTGCTCCAATCGGGCTTGATTTTACACTAATCTCAAGGTAGTTATAGTTAGCCTTGTAAGTCAATGTCAATGGGCTAACATTATTGTCAAGTGGAATAGTAGCTTTAAGGTATCCATTGTTTTTTGCAACTAGCAATTCTGGAGATGTACCACCTGCCAATGTGGCATCATAGATTTTTGTTGTTCCTCCACCGTTATCTATTGTGTATTTATCATTGGGAACATCATCTGCATTATATGTGCCGAAGTCTTCACTCCACAAAGTTATTGCTTTAATTACCACTATCGTATAGGCATTGGTTACAACAGTGCTCAGATTATTACCAGCGTCAACTGTTGCAGCCTTGATGGTAACTGGTGAATTGATGGTGATGGCAGAACTATATTCTGTAGAGCTGGCAGTGGGATCTGTGCCGTCTGTGGTATAGACAACCTTTGTTCCACCGTCGCCCATTTCTAATACTACGCTAGTACCTTCTGTCACACCACCACCGGAAACAGAGAACGTGGGAACCTCGGGAGCTTTCAGTGTATAGGTCACAGAACCGATTTCACCTGCTGTATCGCCGTCGTAACCGATAGCTTTCACGGTGACTGTAGAGGTGATGGCGATGGCACCATCATAGAGCGTTCCATTCGTCTTAGATGGGTCAGAGCCATCTGTTGTATAGTATATCTTATTTGAGTTCGCAGAACTGATGGTGAAGGTTGTACCATAATAATAACTACCTTCGGCCTGTGAGAATTCAGGAGTTCCAACGCCAGCAGGAGCGGGGTTAACAGTCAGCGTATAGGTGGCATCGGCCGGCTTTTTGTATTTATCAGTTCCAGTAGCACTTGCTTTGACAACAATAGTCTGAGCAGAAGCTATGTTTGCATCGGCTGATATTTCGACATCACCGGTTGCTCCATCAATGTCAGCTTTGCTTAGATCAAACGTAGAGCTACCTTCGTCAAAAGAATATGAGATGGTTCCGTCATAAGCAGCAGGAGCTACAGTAACAGCCTGTGAATAACTTGCATCGAATGTCGAACCACTCTTGCTCAAGGTCACAGAAGGAGTGGTATTATCAAAAGCAAAAGATGTCAAATCAACGGCGGCTTTCTTATAATATTTAATATAAGTTACTTGAGCATTATTTGCATTCGTAACCTTTAAGATATATTGGGTACCAGCAGTCTGTTTGGTTGATGCAATAGTATAGCTGTTAGTCCCTGTGCTACCTGTTGTTTCTGTGCTAACAGCATCTGTCCCAACATAGATGTTCATTGTTGTCTTAGCTGATGCTCCACTATTTCCAACAACTTCAATTTTTTCAACATCAAAGCCAACTGTCGGCAAATTTATATAGGCTCCAGACTTACCAAAGAAAAAATATCCTGTATTGAATTTGAAGTTCGCCCCACCAGTACCTGAAATGGTGTAGGTGGTTGTTCCAACAGTCTTGGTAAAGACCTGTTCACTACTTGAGTTGGTTCCACCATCAGTCCAAGCTGACGTAAAATCTAGTGTTAAGTCAGGGTCTGTCGCCCACACACTTCCACCACCTGCTACGAGGGCGAGTAGCAGGAGCAATGTTTTCTTTAAGAGATTTTTTTTCATTTTTTGTTGTACGATTTAAAAATTTGTAGAATTTATTAATTGAGTAAGAATATATTGTAAAATCATATCATCCAGCTTGGGGGCCAGATGTGATGCTGCTTATTATGTCAAAGTTGCACCATCCGGAACGTGGGGACATCAGTGTTGGGGGACACTTCGTTCTTTTTGGTGCTTTTGCCGTGCTTTTGGGGCGTGAAAGTGCTGTGATTTTGTGAAATCGGGTACAAAGATAGGGGAAAATGACGAAAAAAGCAAGGAAAAATGTAAAAATATGATGGGGGGGGTAAACTTATGTTAAATTTCAGTACATTTGCACCCGGATTCCTATCCGGGGCATGCAAATGTGCCGGACACAGGGTCCAGAATTAATCACATTTATTCATCTGGGGGCCGCGATGTGAATCGCCGCTCCCCAGCCAAATTTAAAAAAGTTGTGGCTGGTTCCCTGCGTGGGGATCAGTGTTCACAGCGTAAGATGCAGGGTTGCGGCCGCCGCGAGGCTCCCGCAACCCGTTTTTTATTATGTCAAAAAGACATGACCAAGGAGGCGAGCAACCGTGTCGCCGCTTCCGCGAGGCCACGGATGGCCCATTTATCAGAAGATGGTACGCGCGCGTGTTCAACATTACTGCATTGTCTGACACCTGACACCTGACACCTGACATCTGACATTTCTGTTTTCTATTATTTAAAACGCTCTATGTGGAAAAGATGGAGATTAATGTTTACCTTATATTATATAATAATATTTATATTATTATATAATATAAGGTAAAAGTCAGATGACACTTTATTTTTCACATCGATTTTCCGCAATGTCAGATGTCAGGTGTCAGGTGTCAGGACGTGCTTGCGCATTCGGCTTTCACCTCATTTGCATCGCGAATGAGGGAAGTCCCAGGCCGACGCGAATATCGGTAACGCACGAGGCCACTGGACGCAAACGCCGCAGCGAATAAAGGCAAACCCGGGAGCCAATAGACGCAAACGCCGATGCGACCAGCAGACCCCAAAAAACAGGCCCACCCCCTCCCCTCCCTTAGGGAGGGGAGGCCCCAAAAGACTCACCCCCGACCCCTCTCTTTCAAAGAGGGGGGCGAGGGAACCGGGTAGAAGCGGAAGGGCAAAGCCCCTGAGAGCAGACAAGGGAAGCCCCAGAGGGGCGCAATAGGGGTAGCCAGCCGTTTTAACGGCTGGTATGAAGGGGCGGGGAAAAACGCGTGCCTTTAGGTACGCGACAACAGATCCCTCTCGCGTACCTACGGCACGCATTCCATTATACAACCTCTTACCAGCCAATGAATTGGCTGGCTACCATTGTCTGATGCCTACGGCATCAATCCACGCAATCAAACACAACACAAACAACACTAAACACTAAACGCAAAACTTAATTTGGTATGAAAAAGGAAACTTGGAAGCGAATTCTGGACATCGTCATCACCATCCTGACGGCGATTGTCACCGCACTGACGACCACGTCGTGCATGGGCCGTGGACCATTTTAATGGACAATGTAAAATGAACCGAATCAGAGACTCAACACACTGTAATTCAAAGCCCCGTAGGGGCGTAATAAGGGTTCTTGAAGGGTCAAGCGTCCCTTTGGGCCGAGCGGCCAGCCATTTCAATGGCTGGTATGGAATGGCGAGGAAAACGCGTGCCTTTAGGTACGCGACAACAGATCCTTATCGCGTACCTACGGCACGCGTTCCATTGGCGACCACCTTACCAGCCAATGAATTGGCTGGCTACCCCTATCAAATGCCTATGGCATAAAACCCTTCAAACCCTTATCAAATGCCTACGGCATTACTTGCGAAACTTGACTTTCTTTCCTTTGGATATATAGAGGCCGGGGCTGGTGGGGCGGCTGACGGGGCGGCCCTGGAGGTCGAAATAGGGAGAAGCCCCCTCCGTCTCCCCCAAGGGGGAGAGAATCGTTTCACGCTGTGGAGAGAGGGGGGCTATACCGGTGGGGGGATAGCCGTCGTCTCCGCTGAATGGGTCGTCCAATCCGATGGAGGTGCAGGGGCTGTCGGCAATGGTGAGATAGGCTCGGTTGGCAGGGATGGTGCCATCGGTGGATGAGATGGGATAGAAGCCTTCGCCATTGTCGCCTTTGGACATACAAAATGTATGAGCGGGAGGCGCCATATCGATATCTGTTCCCTGCAGGTCGTTGTCCTTGAAGTCGGCCTTTGGCTCTGTTAATGTCAGGGTGATGGCGGGTTCTGTGGATTTCAGGATAACAGCATTCCCCTTTGGGATGTCTTCTACGGCTGAAAGCAGGACCTTGTCTTCACCGACAGAGCCCTTATAGATGGTGGTGTTGGCATCGGCCATGAAGCTGGTGTGTCCGCAGTAGAAGGTCGTCCAGTAATTGCCCTCATCGTCACTGTTTGCCTGCAAGGTGACTTCGGAGACAGCAGGGAAGAGGTACTTGCCAGCGATGTCGGCACCAATGGAAGTATTGTCCAAGAGGTCTTGGCCGTTATTGTAAATGAATGTCTTTCCGTCCTGGATGTGGATGTTTTTACCAGAATAGCTGTTGGCACAGATATAGTCGCCGAAGTGGGTCCAGCCGAGGTTGATATTCCCAAAGGATGAATGGATACCGGTGGTTTTGCCGTAGGCAACCACCTTTCCGCCATTGATGGTGATGTCACTGTCGTAGCCTCCATTTAAGATACCGAGACTGCGATCACCAGTAGCATTCACTGTGATGGTTCCGCCATTGATGGTGATGTCACTGTCCGTCATGATACCTTTTTCTGTATAACCTTCATTTGTGATGGAAAGGGCTCCTGTGCCGCCACTTTGGGCATAGATGTTCAGGTTGTTCTGTGCGTAGATACCTCCTTGGATGGTCAGCGAGGCGCCGTCACAGAGAATCAGATTGGTGGATCCGTGGCGGCTGTCAAACCAGAGGTCGTTACTCATCTCCACGGCACCACTGACATAGTACCATGTGTCACCGCTATAGCTGAATACCACGTCACTCGTGCTGCCGGTGAGGGGGATCGCCAACGGACTGGTGGCGGACTGACCAGCGGCATCGATATAAGGAATCTTTTGGAAATCATCACCGAGAACGTTCATCGTTAAATGGTAGTTATTATAATGTCCCGTATTTTCTGCCATCTCCTTCCATCCGTTGGCTGACAGATATTTTGAGTTTCGTACAGTGAATACCGCATTCTTAGGAATATCATAAAATGCATCGGTTTCCAAGGTCGGTGGCGTGGTGGACAGCACAAGGATGGTGGATAAGGAACTGCACGACAAGAATGCACAATACCCTATGCGCTTCACACTGGCGGGGATGGTAATGGACCTGATGGCACCGAAGCCTTCGAAAGTATGCATACCGATGTTCCTCACGCCCTCTTCAATGATGACGCCCTGGAAGTCTTTGGCACCGAAGTCCATGTCGTCCGCCATGGTGAAGATGCTGCCTGGAGCATCAGGGTTCTTGAAAATCTTGAGCGTGTAACTCGAACTGAGGACGTCCCAACGTAGGTTCTTGCCGCCGTTTTCACTTGGGGAACCACAATAGCCACCAACAAATCTGACGTTGACCTTCTCCGAAAAGCGGTTCCAATCGGCGGCGTTCTCCACATGGCATATCGTAGCACGACGGCCCTTGAAGTCGTCACAGTCACCATCATCCCACGTCAGTCGGGCGGGGTCGGCATGGCAATAGACGTCTGTCACGGCAGAACACCCCTTGAAGGCATCGGGGCTGATGCAGGTGATGCCTTCCTGGATGACAACATATCTGATGTCGTTATTATACTGAGACCATGGTTGGTCGGGTCCCAGGGTGCCTTCGCCACTGATGGTGAGGGTCAATTTTGGAGCGGAGCCTGTGAGCTCATAGCTCACGTTCTGGCCTCCATTTTCGGAATCAATACCGCAGTAGCCGGAGGTTGCCCACGTGCTCATACTCGTGAACAGCACGAGGAGCAGCAGCGCTGTCCTCAGCACTTCCTTTCTGGTCTTTGTTTTCATATCTTTGTTTGTGTTTTTTGCTTCGCAAATGGTTCGCGTCAACGTATTTCGGCCGCAAAAGTACATATTATCTCTGAAATGGCATCATCAAACGCCCAAAATTTTCCCGACAAGCCCACATTTCCTGCATTTTCCTTTTGAAACGGCCTGCCGCCGGGACTTGTGGGGTCTCGGCGGCAGTGTGATGGGGTGGGGGAACCGGCCTTTACCAGGCTGATTCCCAAATGGTGCTGGACTCGTCCTCCTCGTAGTCCAGGCTTTCGTTGTCGTCCAGACCGGAGGTGACGATGGTGTTGATGGAGCTGGCCAGCAGCTCTGCGGTGTCTGCGGCGTAGGCCTTCATGGAAGGCTGCATATATTGTTTCTTATTCATGGTTGAGTCCTCCATTATTTTATTTGATGATTACTTTTCCGTTGTGGATGTAGGCACCCTTCTTCGGATAATTGATATTTGATAATCGGCGGCCGCTCAGATCGTAAACCTCATTGTCCATTGTCCATTTTCCATTTTCCATTCCGGCTATGGCGGTGAGCGTTTCGTCTTCTCCGAGGTCGAGACGGAAGGAGCGCACGCCCACGGCCTCGTCATGGAGCACGAAGTAGGCGCGGAAGCCCTTGATATCGGCGGGCTGGGCGGTGGGATGCAGCGTGTTCTCTGCACCGAGGAAGAGCACCTGCACCGCGTCACTGGCGATGCTGATGTTGGTCTTGCCAGTGGTGGGATAGAGATCCATGAAGTCCGTGACGGTGGCCGTGAGGTCATCACTGATGGTGACGCCCTGGAAGGTCGGGTTCTCCATGTCGGCGGCCACCTTCACCAGGTAGGGCTTGCCGGCTTTCAGGTTGGTGGCGTCGGTGAAGGAGAGCGTCAGCGTGGTGCCGTCCAGGAAGGAGGCTGTCAACTGCTTGGCAATGATACCCTTGGCGGTCAGCGTGGCGGCGTCCACATCAAACGGCACGGCGAAGGTGTTGTAACTGCCGGCGTGCAGGGTGCGCTTCAGGGTGACGTCACAGGTCACGCCGTCCTTGGCAGCGATGGTGGCGCTGTTGTCGGTGGTCTCGTCCAGTGTCAAGGCAATGGTGGGTGCGCCCAGGTCGCCCACGAAGGTCACGTTAGCCTCGGGGAAGTTGGTCTCCCAAGCCTCGAGGTCGGCAGCGGCCACATGGAACTTGGTGGATTTGGGGTTCATCAGGCTGAAGTCATCCTTCATTCCGCCGTCCCAGGTGATGGCGGGACTGGCATAGCAGTAAAGGTCTTGTATCTCAACGAAGAAGAAGGTCTCTTTGTCGATATGGGTGACGCCCGAAGGAATATTGACGCTGGTCAGGCCGCTGGTCATGTGGAAGGCGCGGCTCTCGATGGTGGTGACGCTCTCCGGCAGGGTGAGGGCAAACGTTCCTTCCTCGCCCCAGAAGGCCTCTTCACCGATGGTGGTGATGCCATCAGGAATGGTGGTGGCAGCGCCGCCGGCAACGAGCCTGTTGGAGGCTTTCTCGAAGATACCGTTGCAGCCCAGGTCGGCGTACTTGGCGTTGCCAGCAGCCACGGTCACGGTGGTGACGGGGCTGGAGCAGAAGAGGGCCTGGCCGATACTTGTCACGCCAGCGGGGATATTCAGCGAGGTGAGTCCTGCGTACCAGAAGACCGTAGTGCCGAGGGTGGTTACACTTTCAGGAATCGTGAAGGAAGTCAGCTTCTTACAATCGCTGAAAGCAGTGTTTCCGATGCTGGTGATGGTGGGAGTGCCAGCGAAGGTGAAGGTGGTCAGTTCTGAGCAATAAGCAAAGGCACTTGCGCCAATACTTGTAACCGTAGCAGGAACGGTAAAGGCTGTCAGTGCAGAGCAGCTATTGAAGGCTCTGGCACCGATGGTAGTCAGTGCCGGTGTTCCGGCAAAGTTGACTGTCGTCAATTGTTTGCTACCTTGGAAAGAATAGGTGTCAATTACGGTGACACATTCCGGAATAGTGATACTGGTCAGCTTCGTGTAGGTCAATGCCATTTCGCCGATTGTCGTCACATAGCCTTCATAGACCACGGTGCCAGTCTGAGTTCCTTCATCGTATTCGTGCGACTTCACACTCATCGCACCCTTGAAGTTGGCGTAGTTATCGAACTTCGTCACCTTCTCCGAGGCGGTATAGGTGAAGGTGGTGTTGGGTGCATCCTTTATCAGGTCGGCGTAGTCCGGCCAAGCGGCCTGGTAGGCGGCAGCACAACCTGCGGGGACGTAGATGGCGGTGAGCGCTTCACACTCGCCAAAGGGGAGTTCAGCTTCCAGCGTCGGCGGCGTGGCGGGCAGCAGCGTGACCACTTCCAAGTTCTCATTGTACAAGAAAACACTGTAACCGAGCTTCGTCACCGTGCTTGGGATGACAAGGGATGTCAGTTTGGAGCCAAAGAAAGCATACATATCAATGGTTTCCAGTCCCTCGGGCAGGTCGATACTGGTGAAAGCACACTCTTCCAAGGCGCTGTTGGTGATGGTCTTGAGCGTGTTGGGCAACGTGACGGAGGCGCAGTTGATCTGCATACCGCAAGCCATGTTCTCCAGCGAAGTGATACCGCTCAAGAAGACAGCACTCTTGATGCCTCCCCAGAAGCCGGGATGCTCGTAGTCCTGATACACAATGGGATTGATGGCTGGTTCGTCGTTCCAAGGAGCCACGTTCAGCTTGCCGGTTCCGCTGACAGTCAGTTTTCCTTCTAAGATGTCAAATCGCCAGTTACCGCTGCCAAGAGAGGGGTCATCGCTATTGGTCCACGTTCCCAACATTTCGGTCTTGAACGTCTCGGAATCAAAGCCACCCCAGCCGTCGTAGTTAACGCCGTAGGGGACATAGAAGGCCTCGATATCAAGAAGCGTGGTGCCGTCATCCTCTGTGAACACGGCCTCACCCAGAGCGGGCTTGGATTTGCCTCCGATGCCAATTTCCTTCAGGCCGGTGCAACCCTGGAAGGCGGCATCGCCGATGGTCTTGACGCCAGCGCCGATATAGACAGACTCCAGCGCTGTGTTGGACATGAAAGCTCCGCCGCCGATGGTCTTCACCGTGCCGGGAATGGTAATCACGGTGAAAGCGCAACCGTCGAAGGCCGACTCACCGATTTCCTCCACACCATCAAAGATACCCACACTTTCCAGATTAGCGCAGCTTTCAAAAGCAAAATCGCTAATCGTCTTCAGGCTGGCAGGTATCGACACATATTTAGCTTGGCTGCCGCTAAACGCGCCCGTTCCAAGATGTGTCAGCGTTCTGGGAAGATTGGGGCTCTTCACCTTGGCACCGCTGAAAGCGTAGTCACCGATACTGGTGAAGCCCGAAGCAGGATAGGTGACACTGTTCAGATTCTCACATCCGGCAAAGGCGTTGTTGCCGATGGAGGTAATACCTTCTTCGATGACGAGGCTCGTCATGGTTTCGGCAAACGCTGCCCAGGGTGCTTCGCCGTAGGCGTAGTCTGCCATCGCACCTGTACCGGAGATGGTCAGCGTGGTACTCTCATACTCCCACGTGGCGTTGTCGCCGCAGGAGCCGCTGGTTTGTGCATTTGCACTCATGCCCGTCACTGCCAGGAGTGCCGTGCATAGGAATTTCAGTAGTTTTTTCTTCATGTTGTTTATTATTTAGAGGGTTAATAGGGTTAATAATGATGGAGTGGGAAAGGGGCGCGCTCAGAAACCGCTAATCATTTCCCACTGGGCCCAGAAGTCGCCCGAGAACTGGGGCTTGACGAGGGCGCTGCCGGAGGCGTCTTCTTCAATGAAGTCGGCGGCTGTGGTGGAGAGTGAACCACACAAGGGGAGCGTGTGGGCAGTGCGAATCATCAGCATCTCCGGCTGGATATATGTCTTTTTCATTGTGTTACTGTTTTAGGGGGGTCGCTGCGCTCAAAATTATAAGAAAATTAAATCTGAAAATTATAAGAATATCTTTCAGCTGTATAGACCATTAGGTTCTTGTTTTTATAATTTTTAAAATCAATTTTCTTATAATTTTGAGCCCGAAGGGCGACCAAAGTTAATTATTTAATGATCTTCTTGCCGTTCTGGATGAAGATACCCTTGGTGGCGTGGTTCACCCGCTGGCCAGCGAGGTTGAAGAGCGGACTTGAAACCTGGAACCTGGAACCTGAAACCTCCTCCACGCCAGTGGGGGTGTCATCTGCGCCGGGCAGAGCGATGAAGCCCTTGACGGCGGCAGCCTGATTCACTTGGATATAAGCTTTGTCGGCAGCCACCTTCTGACCGGCAGCGCGGTAGAATCCTAACACACCTTCAACCTTATTCAGAATATAATTGTGCAGGTCACCCACAGTCGTAGCTACGGCAGCACCCGTGCCTGCCTTGAAGACGTTGCCTGTCACATCGTCGGCATCACCTGCCAGAACAGGAATGGCTTCCGTGGCGCCGCCATCCTTGTACAGCAGCACGCCCGTGTTGGCAGGCACCTTGTCAACCTGATGGAACGTCACACCCGTGGTGCCGTTCGCCTTGGCAATATATGCCTTCACGGCTGCAGCGGTGAAGTCAAGGGCAACGTCACAAGCAAAGGTGGCATAACCCAAGGAACTCACATTCACCAACTTAATACTATTCAAGTCGCCCACGAAGGTCACGTTGGCACCATAGAACTTGTCACCATCTGTTTCATGTGGCCATGCCGAGACATCTGATACATGGAACTTGGTCGCCTTGTCATCTGCAAAGCCTTTACCATCCCATGTCAGTTTGCTGGGATCAGCATAACAGTAAACATCAGTTACATTTTCACACATAGCGAAAGCCCAGTTGCCAATCTCTGTCAACCCACAGCCGAGGGTAAGGGTTTCCAGGCTCTCACACATTGCAAATGCCATGTCGCCAATAGTAGTTATAGCATCGGGAATGACAAGTGTAGTGAAATCACACTGGGCAAAAGTCTCTGCAAGGATCTCTGTCACACCCGATGGGATGTTTATAGATTTCAAGCCTGTAGAGTAGTGGAAAGCACGCTCCTCAATGGTAGTAACGCTCTCTGGCAGAGTGAGTGAGAACGGCTGTGCTTCGCCAAAGTATGCTTCTCGACCAATAGCCACGATGCCATCAGGAACGGTAGAAGCGACGCAGCCCAATACGAACTTGTTGGTGGCTGTCTCAATCACGGCGTTGCACCCATCTCGGCTGTCATACTTTGTATTGGCAGCATTCACCGTCAGCGATGTAATAGGGCAGTTTGTAAAGTGACCGCCACCATAGATTGTGGTCAGGTTCTTGGGAAGCTCAATAGAGGTAATACCTGCACCTGAGAATACAGATCCGTTGTAATAGAGATCTCCACCCATTTCCTGGACAGTACCAATCGTCGTAAGACTTTCGGGCAGGGTAATGGTCTCAAGGCTTGTGCAACCACTAAAAGCACAAGTGCCGATAGTTGTGAGGGAAGAAGTTCCTGTGAATGTGACGGAAGAGAGGACTTTACATTGATTGAAAGCATTATCGCCGATGGTCGTTACGCTGGCGGGAATGGTAATGGAGGCCAGAGCATCGCAGTACTGGAACATATTCTTACTAATTGCACCCACTTTGGGTGTGCCAGTGAAATTGACGGTGGTAAGTTTCTTACAGTACATAAAGCAATTTTCACCCAAGGAGGTCACGCTTTCAGGGATGGTGATGGTAGCCAGCTCATCACAACTCTGGAACATACCTTCACCGAGGGTAGTCACGCCACTCGGCACGGTAAATGCAGTCAGGGCATCGCAGCCGGCAAAAGCATATTCCCCAAAGGTCTCTACGGTAGGTGTGCCGTCAAACGTAACTGTTGTCAGCGTTGTGCAATTATCAAAAACTCTATCACCGATTGTTGTTACGCTGGCAGGGATGGTGATAGCCGTTAGTTTCGCGCCCTTCAACGCTCTTAACGCAAGAGCAGTTACCGTTCCGTCATAGACTACAGTTCCAGCGCCTGTTCCTTCATCCCAATCGTGTGATTTGAGGGCATTGGCTCCCGTGAAGTTTGCATAGGTGTCAAAAGCGGTTATTTTCTCTGTAGCAGTATAAGTGAAGGTAGTGGTTGTGGCAGGTGCGCCGCCAGCTACAATCAGGGCAGCGTATTCTTTCCAGCCGTCAGCGGCCTTGTAATCTTCAACACTTGCAGCGGGAACGTTGATGGCGGTGAGAGTTGCGATTTTTACTTGATTATATTCTGCATCATTCTCATAGAAGACGCCACTTCCATCTGTTCCAAGAGTCGGAGGAGTCGTGGCATCACATGTGATGACTTCTATTCCTTCACATTCTCCAAAGGCATCTGTTCCAATGGCAGTCAAAGTGCTGGGCAGGGTAAGATTCTTAATTCCGACTTCCATGTAGAAAGCACTGCCAGGAATCTCTGTAATGCCTTCGCCAATGACGACGTTCTCGATGCCGCAGGGATAGCCCTTGAAGTTATCAGGATTAAAGCCACCGCCTTGGCCACCCATTCCTGTGCTTTCCCAACCACTATGGTTTTCAACAGCTCCAGTACCCTCGATGGTCAGCGTTCGTGTAGCCATTTCGTATGACCATGTAGCACTTGTTCCGCAGTCACCAGCAGGACTCTTGATTTTTTCGCCAAAAGCACTCCAACCATCTGCATCCTTGTAGTCCTGAACCTTTGCTGAAGGAACATAGACACTGGTAATGCCACTAACATCATCGCCAAAAGCGTTATTTCCAAGAGTTGGAGGTGTAGAGGCATAACAACCAATTGAAGTTAACGCACCATATGCAAAAGCAGCTTCTCCAATAGAAGTAACTGTGCTTGGAATACTAATCGATTCGAAAGTACTCATGAGGAAAGCATAATGACCGATAGTTTCTAGTCCTTCAGGAAGGTAAATGCTCCAAATTGCAGTTTCTCCCATGGCGCTATTACCAATAGACTTTAAAGTGCTAGGAAGTGAAACAGACATTAAGTTTGCTTGCATATGAAAGGCGTAATCAGGAATGTTGGTAATTCCTTCGCCTACTACTAACGTTTGAATGCCTGTATTTACATAATTAACTACCGGATTGAATGTTGCTGCTGGACCATCTTGATTGTTCCAAGGATATGCTTCTGGACTTGTTCCAAAGGTTTTGATGGCTCCTGTACCTGAAAGCGTCAATTGAAATTTTCCCATGTCAAAAGACCAGGTAACAGCATCGGTAGCATCGCCCTCACTGTCACCGCAGTTTCCATGAGGATAGGTGATAATATCAGAAAAAGTATCCCATTTATCGGCTCCTTTATAGTCATCGATATTAGCAGTAGGTACATAGATGGCAGTAGGTGTGACACCAGAAAAAGCATTGGCATTGAAAATAGTTGGTGGAGTTGCCGCACAACAACTAATATACTTCAAATTTCCACATGCCATGAATGCCTCTTGCCAAATTTCAGTCAATCCACTGCCTAAACGTACATATTTGAGATGATTGTTTGAGAAAGCACATGACTTGATGGTAGTGACGCTATTAGGGATGTTCAGCGTGGTGAATCCTGCTGCGGTACAATTGTCAAAGGCAAAAATACCAATAGTTTCCACGCTTTCGCCGATGGTAACATCCGTTAAGGCTGTAAAACAGTTGAAGGCACAGTTGCCAACACTGGTGATGCCATCACCAATAACGACCTTCGTGACGCTGGTTCGATAAGCTGCCCAAGGGGTAGAAGACGGATCATCGGTGTAATCGTCCATCGCACCCGTGCCTGAAATGGTCAGCGTGGTCTCGTCTGCATCATACTCCCACGTGGCATTTGCACCACACGAGCCGCTGGTTTGTGCATTTGCACTCATGCCCGTCACTGCCAGGAGTGCCGTGCATAGGAATTTCAGTAGTTTTTTCTTCATGTTGTTTAGTTTTTTGAGGGTTAATAATTATGTTTTTATATCTTTTCTTCTTTATGATGTTGGTGGTTCTGAGACGCAGACCGCCGGGACTCTGCGGGAGTCTCGGCGGCGGATAAATGGAGGAGCAAGGGGACATTATTTCACTTGGCTGGCCAGGGTACCAGGGTCGCGTCTTACGTCCCAGAACGCTGCAACCTCAATATGGTCATCCACGATACTATAAACAATCTTATTGAGGTGGTTTACAACAAAGCTACGATACATAGTGGTGCGGTCTGTAAGCAGTGGTTCCACCATGCCAATATTGGGACTGCGACCAATGAGGCGGCTTGTGGATTGGACTTCATGCATGAAGTCGTCTTTAACTTTTTTGCCAAACTCTTTATAGATGTACTTGGCAGCTTCACGTACCTGTCTCTTGGGTAAAGACATCCAGACTACTTTCATACTGCTTCTGCGTATTCAAGTTCTTCTTGCTCTTCTCTGGCAAACTCTTCTTCCAGTTCTCGGAACATTTCTTCGCTTTCCTGACCCAGTCCTAAGGCTGATTCCCTTTCGGCCTGGTCAATCATGGCGTTGATTTCCTCCATGGTGTAGGGTTTCAGGTGTTGAGCTTCCTTCTTCTGGGCGTACTCAGTGAGTTCGTTGGCCAGCCAGTATAAGTTACCGATGTTGAGCGTTCCGAAGAGGTAGTCTCGGAGGCCTGTCAAAGCTTGTGTACTCATATTACATTACTTTTTATCGTTTTCGGGTGCAAAGATAAGCATTTTCTTTGAGAATGTTTCTTTTTTCACATAAATTACCATCAATTGCCGATGAATTTCTTACGAAAAGTTGCATTTGATGGATAATTCATGGAAAAATCGCGGGGAAACCCCCAATTATCCGTTGTCTCAGTATGTCAAAGAGCGCCTGAGCCGAAAGCAGAGCCAAGCTTGCTTGAGCTAAGCCCTTTACCCGGCTGCCCGCTGGGAGTTGTCTTCCTGCTGTGCGGGGACTTCTCTGTTGAAGAGGTTGCGGAGGCCTTCCTCGTAGGCGCGGAGGGCTTCCTGCCCGAGGGCTGTGATGCGGCAGACGGTGTGGGAGAAGCGGCCGAGGCTGGTCTTGGTGACCTCCAGGTAGCCGGCGTCCTTCAGGGTGGTGATCTGTACGCTGACGTTGCCGCGTGTGGAGTCCGTGATCTGGCACAGGTACATGAAGTCTGCACTGTCCAGGCTGTCCAGCGCCACCATGATTTTCAATCGCAACTCGTTATGCAGCAGCGGATTGATAACGGGAAACTTAAAATTACTCATATCTTTAATATAATATTATAGGTCTAAGAGTGTATATATGGCTGACAAAAACAAGGAAAACAGGTGGCTGCGGGCGGTGCCACGTGCGGATTTCAACGCTGCTTGTTTTTGTTTTAACGCAGAGTTTGCGGAGTTTATGAGCCCCATCGGGGCGTAATAGGGGTAGCCAGCCAATTCATTGGCTGGTAATGTGAGTGTTAAAAGAATGCGTGCCGTAGGTACGCGATAGGGATTCATTGTCGCGTACCTAAAGGCACGCGTTTTCCTCACCATTGCATACCAGCCATTGAAATGGCTGGCTACCCTTATCTTGCCCCTACGGGGCTTTGAATTACAGAGTGTTGGCATACTTGCAAAACTTGAGTATATTATAATAGGTCTAAGAATGTGTGAATTGTGAATTATGAATTGTGAATTATGAATTATCAATTATGAATTGTGAATTCTTCACTTCCTCCTGCTGAGGACATAGCGGCGGAAGAGATGGCCCGGGATGATGAGGGCGATGACGACGATGAGGGCGGTGACGGGGAGCTGCCACGGCCAGAGGTCGCCCTGCAGGAACAGCGGGACGATGGAGAGGAAAGAGGCAATGATGCCGCAGATGGTCTTGGGGCGGAAGTGCAGGATCACACCCGTGACGAAGCATCCCATTCCCGTCAGCAGTCCTATCAGGGAATTGCCGCACAGCGGGAATATACCCGCAAAGCCGATGGCGAAACCACCCACGCAGCAGGCGAAGCCGATGAAGAGCCACAGCTGCATCACCACGTTCTGTTCGAGGGTGCGGCTGTGGGTGCGCTCGTAGTCCTCGTTCATAAAATACATCATCAGCGGAAAGCCGAACAATGGGATACCCGCCCAAAGCCAATAGCACCAGTCCGCATGCCACAGCATCAGTGCTGCGAACTCCAACAGCAGAATAATCGCTGCCGGGTAGCCCCACGCCAGAAAGAGGTTCTCGCCCACCAACACTTTCTGAGACGTGGCCTCACCTCGGATACGGGCAATGATTTCCAATTCCTGTTGAAGAGAGTTCGTATTCATATACAAACGGTTTAAATTTTAAACTTTCCGCTGCAAAGTTAATGTTTAATTTTTAAACCGCGACACATTCCCCCACATTTTTAAATAAAATTAACAGAAGTTTCGCAAGTATGCCAACACACTGTAATTCAAAGCCCCGTAGGGGCATGATAAGGGTAGCCTGCCAATTCATTGGCTGGTATGCAATGGCGAGGAAAACGCGTGCCTTTAGGTACGCGACAACAGATCCTTATCGCGTACCTACGGCACGCATTCCATTAGCTGACACATTACCAGCCATTAAAATGGCTGGCTACCCCTATCAAATGCCTACGGCATTACTTACGAAACTTGAGTATAATTAACGGAAGGGTTCAATTCCCTTCCGCGGAACGTAGTGGAGCTGGAGGGCCAGCAACAAGGATTGTTGCCAAATAAAAAACGGAAGGGTTCAATTGCCTTCCGCGGAACGTAGTGGAGCTGGAGGGAATTGAACCCTCGTCCAAACAGGGACACCCTGCGCTTTCTACACGCTTATCCCAGACTGGATTGTCGGGCAACGGCAAGACCTGGGCCACCAACCGATGCCTTATCCTCTAAAAACTTCACCGCGAGTGCGAGGCCACGCACGGCTATCCCCGGTTTTGCTGCACCACTTAGCCAGAGCGCTCCAGGGCGTTAGTCTCTGAGTGATGTCCCGTCTCAGCACCTGGTGCCGAGATAAGCTGATCTACTATACTTCAATCAAGCAGCGAGAGCGTAAGTCTTTTCGCCAGATAATTCTTTGAAGACCATGGATTTAAGAGAGCGGCCAGCGACTCTCTGCGTGCTTACGCAACGTCTCATCCTGCTGTCAAATCCATGTCAGCCCCGAATGAAAGCTTTTGCTTGCGGGGGCAAAGGTAGGGCTTTCTTTTCATTTCTGCAAATTTTTTGGAAGAAAAATGCATTTTTCGCTTCCCGAAAGCTTTTTCCGGCCTGAAAGCTTGGCAGAATGAAAAAAATGCCGTTCCTTTGCAATAAATTTGCAATATCTGAGTTAGTATATATAGAAAATGCATGCAATAGCGCTATCAATCGATATGATTCAACAGACAATCTTGAACACCGAGATTAAGGATGGTATGAACGCTGCCGAGCGGGCGGTGAAGCGGTTCTTTGACTTCATCGGAGCCCTTCTGGGAATCATTCTGTTGTCACCTGTTTACTTGCTGGTTTATTGTCTCCTGAAGAAGCAAGGCGACGGCCCTGTCATCTTCCGTCAGGAACGCATAGGTTATGGCGGGAAGCCATTTAATATCCTCAAATTCAGAACAATGATGGTGGATTCCGAGGAAGAGGGAACGCCGCAGTTGGCGCAGAAAGACGACGATCGTCTGACGCCCGTGGGCAAGTTCCTGCGTGAGCACCATCTGGACGAACTGCCGCAACTGGTGAACGTGCTGCGCGGTGACATGAGTTTCGTGGGACCCCGACCGGAGCGCAAGTACTTCATAGACCAAATCATGGAGCAGAACAGTGATTATCAGTATATTTACCTGATGAAACCCGGTACTACCTCCATGGCTACCATCTACAACGGCTACACCGACACGATGGAGAAAATGCTTATCCGACTGCAAATGGATCTGGACTATCTGCAGAAACGCTCCCTCTGGCTGGACGTGAAAATCATGTTCACCACGGCGGAGTATATCCTTTTTGGTAAGAAATTCTGAAATTCGCAATATGAATAGTGTAAAGAAGCTCCTCTTTTTTATTTTTTTGTGCGCGTGCGCGTGCGTGAGTGCCGTAGCACAATCGATGACGGATGACCAGCTCATCCGTTATGTTTTGCAGGAGAAAGAAAAGGGCACCGATCAGCAGGTCATCCTCCGCAACGTGATGCAGCGCGGTGTGACGGTGGAACAGCTGCGCCGCGTCCGCAAGAAGGTGGAGGCGCAGCAGAAGCAGCTGGGCGCCGTGGATCTCACGGGAAGCACGCAGCAGAAGACCGACAACCGTCTGCGCACCCGTCAGCAGGTGGCACAGGACGAGCGCCAGAAGCAGCAGGGTCACATGATCCGCTCCCAGCGTGAGGAGGAAGAGTGGCGTTACCTGCCGCGTGAGCAGCGTATGCAGATGATCGAGGAGGAGTCTTCCTATTTTGACTTGGATTCCCTGGATTATTACAGCAGTCTGATCCCCAAAGACCAGCAGGTCTTCGGTCGTAATATCTTCAACCAGAAGAACTTGTCCTTCGAGCCCAATATGAACATGGCTACGCCCGCCAACTACCGTCTGGGTGCAGGTGATGCTGTCATCATCGATGTCTGGGGCGCTTCACAGGAGACGTTCACAGGCACCATCTCTCCCGATGGCACCATCACCATCGAGGGCGTGGGCCCCGTGAAGCTGGCGGGACTCTCCGTGAGCGAGGCCACGGCACGCCTGAAATCCCGTCTCGGGCAGTACTACTCCGACTGCAAAGTCAGCCTCAGCGTGGGCGAGACGCGTAGCATCATCGTGCAGGTGATGGGAGAAGTGGTGATGCCCGGCAGTTACACGCTCAGCAGCCTCTCCACCGCCTTCAATGCCTTGTACGCCGCCGGCGGCATCAGCGATATCGGTACCCTGCGTGACATCGAGGTCTATCGCGGCGGCCGCGTGATTTCACGAATTGATGTTTATGACTACCTGCTGCACGGCAATTCCAAGGGCGATGTCCGCCTGCAGGACAACGACGTTATCCGCGTCGGGGCCTACGACTGCCTGGTGGAAGTGCGCGGCAAGGTCAAACGCCCGATGTTCTATGAGATGAAGACGGGCGAGAGCGTGCAGCGCGTGCTGGAGTTCACGGGCGGTTTCACGGGCGATGCCTACACCAAGAGCGTCCGCCTCGTCCGCAAGGCCGGTGAGGAATACAGCATTTACAACATCGAAGAGTTCGAGATGAACGGCTTCACGCTGGCCGATGGAGACTCGCTGTTTGTGGATTCCGTGGTGCCCCGTTTCCGCAATATGGTGGAAGTGCGCGGCGCCGTGATGCATGCGGGTATGTTCCAGATGGACGGGAAGATACAGACCGTGCGTGACCTGCTCCTGGCTGCCGAGGGACTGCGCGAGGATGCCTTCACAGAACGGGCCGTGATGCACCGTGAGAAGGAAGACCTCACACTGGAGATGATCTCCCTGAATATCAAGGGTATCATGGACGGCACCGTGTCCGACGTGCCCCTGAAGAAGAACGATGTCCTCTTCATTCCCAGCAAAATAGACCTCAACGGTGAGCAGACCCTGCGTATCAATGGAGAAGTGAATTTCCCCGGTACCTATCAGTACGCCGACCGCACCACCATCAAGGATCTCATCCTCCAGGCCGGCGGCTTCACACGGGCAGCCTCCACCGCCAAGATCGATGTCTTCCGCCGCACCTACAACCCCGACGCCACAGAGGCCACCCTGGCCATTGCCGAAGTGTTCTCTTTCAATATGGACCACGGCTTCATGGTGGAAGACACCGCCTTCTACCTCCAGCCGTTTGACGAGGTGCAGGTGCGCAAGAGCCCCGTTTACGCAGAACAGCAGAACGTGAAAATCACTGGTTCTGTGAACTTTGAGGGCGAGTACGCCATGACCAACAAGGAGTTCCGCCTGAGCGACCTCGTGAAGATTGCCGGCGGACTGTCCGAGACCGCCTATCCCAAGGGAGCCCGACTGGTGCGACTCATGACTCCAGAAGAACGTGAACAGCGCGAGAGCGCCCTGCGCACCTCACAAATCGCCCTTTACGAGCAAGCGCTGGATGCAGGTAAGGATTATGACCGCCACTTGGCCGACACGCTGTTGACGATGAAGATGAACCAAGGTTACAACTACAACGTAGCCATCGACTTGGAGAAGGCGCTGGCCAATCCCAAGGGGGTTGATGATGTGGTGCTGCGCGCCAACGACCAGCTCATCGTGCCGCAGTTCTCCAACACGGTGAAGATTTCCGGAGAGGTGATGTATCCCATCTCCATCAATTACAAAGAGGGTGCTAACCTCAGTTACTACATCAAGCGTGCCGGCGGCTACAGCAACCGCGCCAGCAAGTCACAGACCTATGCTATCTACATGAACGGCTCCGTGGATCAGCTGGGACGCCGGGACAGCGGAAAAGGCATCGCACCAGGATCCGAAATCGTGGTGCCCACGAAGAAGAAACGTGAAGGTATGTCCACTGCCGAAATCGCCGTCCTCGGCACCTCCGCCGCCTCACTCACCACCATGGTCGTCGCACTCATTAATCTGCTGAAGTAATGGAAGAGAAGAAGAAAAGTGAGGTTATAGACCTTCGCATCGTCTGGAAAAAGCTGGTCTCCCGCAAGAAGTTGTTCCTCAAGACTTTATCCGTTGCTTTCGTGCTGGCTTGCATTTGGATTCTCCCTCAGCCTCGCATTTATGAAGCTTCTGTGATGTTGGCTCCAGAGACCTCCGGTGACCTGCCCGGCGGCGGATCGTTGGGTTCCATCGCCTCTTCCTTCGGCATCAATATCGGCAATATGACCTCCAACGATGCCATTTATCCGATGCTTTACCCAGACATCATTTCCTCCACGGACTTCATCGTGAGTCTGTTTGATGTGGAAGTTCGGACCATGGACGGAACCGTCCAGACTGATTACTATACATATCTCACACAGCATTGGAAGCGCTCGCCCTGGGACTATCCCAAACTCTGGCTGAAACGGCTGAAAGCCAAGATTATGCCTAAGAAAAAACGCTTGGCTGGCGTGGCCACAGAAGGCGGTGGGCGATTCAACTCCTTCTTACTCAGCGAAGAACAGCACTCGCTGGTAGAGTCCCTGACTTCCCTGATTAAGTGTGATGTCGATAAGAAGACAGATGTCATCTCCATCACCGTCTATGATCAGGACCCGTTAATCAGTGCCTCCCTGGCCGACTCCGTGCGGGTGCGTTTGCAGAACTTCATCACAGACTATCGCACCAGCAAGGCCCGCGTGGACTTGCAGTATTATGAACAGTTGATGAGCGAGGCCAAGCAGGAATATGAACGTTCGCTGAAGGCCTACAGCCAGTTCGTGGACGCCCACTCCAATACCATTCTCCAGTCCTATATCTCCGAGCGTGACAAACTGGAGAATGAGCAGCAGTTGGCTTTTAATGCCTACGGTGCCATGATCACGCAGTACCAGGCTGCCAAGGCTAAGGTGCAGGAGAAGACACCTGCCTTCACCATCCTGCAAGGTCCCACGGTTCCCGTGAAGGCCACCAGCCCCAAACGCATGGTCTTCGTGGCTGCCATCCTTTTCCTCACGTTTATCGGCACCATTTTCTACATCTTCAAGGATGATCTGATTCAGCAAATCGTTGAACTCAAGTGAGCATGACCCCGGCCAAACGCGTCATAGTGAATACGGCTGCGCAGTACTCGCGTTCTGTCATCAATACGGTACTGCTGCTCTATTCCACGCGCTTGGTGATGCAAGCTTTGGGCGTCAGTGACTACGGTGTCTTTGCACTGGTCGGCGGCGTGGTGGCTATGTTGGGGTTCATCACGAATGCTTTGGTGGTGACCACACAGCGTTTCATCTCCTACTATTATGGAAAGGGAGATATGGCAACCGTCCGTCACTATTTCTCCAATAGCGTTTATCTGCATCTGCTCTTGGGCTTCTTGCTCCTGGGACTCCTGCTGTTGGTGGGGCTGCCCGTGCTGGGATGGCTGAAGATTGAGGCTGGCCGCGAGTTAGCTGCCTGGCAGGTCTATCAGATTGCTTCCGTGATGCTTTTTGTCACCATCTTGACAGCCCCCTTCAAGGCGCTGTTCATCGCGCGCGAGAACATCGTTTATATATCTGTGATTGAGGTGATTGATGGGGTGATGAAACTCTGCATGGCCATCATACTTCTGGAACTCAGCAGTGGAGACAAGCTTCAGCTGTACTCACTGATGATTCTGGGCGTGAACCTCTTTAACCTGTTAGCGTTCTCGCTTTACGCCTTCGTCCGTTTTGAGGAATGTAGGTTGCGCTGTGATTTCCGTGACTGGGACTTCGGTATCATGCGTGAGTTGTTCGGCTTCGCAGGTTGGAACACCTTTGGTGCCGGAGGGCAATTCATTCGCAATCAGGGCGTGGCAATGGTGCTGAACCGCCAGTTTGGCACCGTGATCAACGCCGCATACGGTATCGGTTTTCAGGTGTGGGCGGCAGTAGCGTTTGTGGCCACCTCCATCTTGAATGCGATGAACCCGCAGATTATCAAGGCAGAAGGTGAACAGAACCGTGCCCGCATGTTGCATTTGGCAGCCATGGAGAGCAAGTACTCTCTGGCGCTGATGCTACTGGTGGCTGTGCCGCTCTTGTTGGAATTTCCACAGGTACTTTCCCTGTGGCTGAAGGAAGTTCCCGACCACACGGCTATGTTCTGCCGCTTCGTGATGGTGGCTTTTCTCTTTGACCAGATTTCCTTGGGGTTGCACACTGCCAATCAGGCTATGGGGCGCATTGGCCGCTACACGCTCCTGACCAATATTCCGAAACTGTTGGTCGTCCCGGCTGCATGGCTGGTGCTGTTCCTGGGCGGTTCTGCCACGGATGTGATGTGGCTTTATCTGTTGGTGGAAGCCGCCGTCTCGTTCTACCGCATTCCGTTCAGCGTCAAGAGTTTGGGCTTGGATGGCTGGCACTATCTGCGTATTGTTCTTCTTCCTCTCTTGCCTGCCACATTGTTGATGTTCTTGGGCGGTTGGCTGTGTCTCTTCTCCATGGATTTCCCCCTCCGATTCCTCGTCACCAGTGTGGTGACCCTTGCCATTGGTCTGCCGTCTTTGTGGTATTTCACGTTGACGGCTGATGACCGCCAGTTCGTTCTCTCATTCATTAATAGGAAGTTGCATCATGATTAAGTTGAGAGATATCATTCTCCTGGAGAAGGAACGGCTGGCCACGGGACTGTTCTATGCAGGTTTCCTTTTTGCCTACTTCGGCTCTTTGCATCCATGGTTTATGTGGCCGCTGGCTACACTCTATCCGGTTCCCGCAGCGCTGTGCTTCTTTGGATCCCTCCTGGTTTCCAACAGCATGGAGAATCCCATCTTCACACGCAGGGACTTCCTCTTGCCCGTCATCGCTTTCATCATTTTCGCCACCTATGAACGTGTATCCAACAGCTCCAACTTGAACGCATTCTTGATGATGCCTTTCCGTGTGTTGATTTTCTTTTGCATGTTTCGAGTGGGACTGGACAAGTTGCGTGGTCTGATGACGTTTCTCAGTAAACTGATGGGAGCCATGCTGGCGCTGTCACTTTTCGCCTTCTTCCTGTATCTTTCGGGATTTCCTCTGCCAGGAAGCAATGCACAGTTTGGTGAATTCTATTCTTTCACCAATTTCTATTTCTTTTTGGTGGAAGACCACAATTTGATGTTGATTATTCCGCGCTTCTGTTCTTTTTGCTTGGAACCCAGCCATATAGGTGGCGCCTGTGCCTTCTTGCTGTTTTCCCAGTTAGGTCAGTGGCGCAAGTGGTACAATCTCGTAATGTTGGCCACACTGTTCTTCACTTTTTCCGTGGCAGCATACGTTTATATTGTGGTGGCGTTGTTCTCTAATGTTTGGATTCAGCGTCGTCATTTTGTCAGTAAACTCTTACTTGTTTTAGCTTTCCTCGGAGTGGGTACCATCTTCACGTTTACCTACAACGGCGGTAACAACTTGGTTCATGATCTCATCATGTTACGTTTGGAAATTGACGATGGCGAGATGGCAGGAGACAACCGCGTGACAGGCTTGTTTGATGCAGACTATAACAATTTCATTCATTATGGCAGCTTTACAGACATTATGTTTGGCCGTGATTTTGAGGTTGTGGAGTTCGGTAATTCCGGTTACAAGGTTTTCTTCTATGAGAATGGCATCGTTGGCATCTTGCTCTTGTTCCTTTTCTATGGCATTATCATGTGGCACGCCCCAGACAAGCGAGCAATGATGGCGGCGCTCTTCTTGGCTTTCTTGTATTTTGTGGTTTCGGCATTTATGCTGTGGGAGTATATCATCTTCCCCATCTATGCAGGTGCCTACCTTTTGGCATATTCACCAGAATCACCCACCGACAATTGACCGTTCATCATGCGAGTTCTGTACGTCCTCAATACTTCTAATCCGAACAATGGAGCAACGAAAGCATTTATGAATATGCTGCGTGGTGTGATGGCGTTGGGGGTTACACCCTATGTGGTAATGCCAGACAGCGGAGGTATTGTCGGAGAATTGGAGACAATGGGAGTGGAGTGCTATACTTTCACTTATCGTCATAATACTTATCCCTATTTTGCAACCCTCAAGGAGAAAGTGCTCTTTCTGCCCCGTACCATTGCTCGGTGGATGGTGAACCGTCGCGCAACCCGTCGGCTCGTGCTCATCCTTCGGCAAAAGAAAATAGATTTAGTTCACACCAATACCGGTGTCGTGAACATCGGATATGAGGCGGCGCTCAAGTTGAATATTCCCCATGTTTATCACATCCGTGAATATGCAGACCGCATCCAGCACTATTTTCCCTGGAAACGCAGTTTCTTATGCCAACTGGCTCATTCTCATTCCATCTGTATAACAAATGATGTTCAACGCTATTATGGTCAAGACGGCTCTGCGTTGTCCCGCGTGATTTATGATGGCGTGAGAGAGGCGGTGCCTGAGATGCCTGTTTCGGAACAGCGTGACAGTTTCCTCTATGTGGGGCGAATCCAACCCGTCAAAGGGCTGATGGTGCTTTTGCAAGCTTATTTCCTCTATTGTCAGAGAGTTTCCGAACCGCTGCCGTTGCGTGTAGTAGGTGGCGTGGGAAATATTGCTTATGCTCAGGAGACCAAGCAGTTTGTTGAAAGTCATCGTCTTGAGCATTTGGTCTCCTTCTTAGGTGACCAACAGAATATTGATGCCTTTTATCGTCAGGCACGAGCACTCGTGATTCCATCCAGTTTTGAGGGGTTTGGATTTTGTATGCCCGAGGCTATGTTGAATGGTTGCCTGGTTGTTGCCCGAAATATGACAGGTACCAAAGAGCAGTTGGACAATGGTTTACAGGACACGGGTGAGGAAATAGCCTTGCGCTTTGAGACCGCTGAAGAACTTGCCGATTGTCTGGAAAAGGTCGCAGGGACTCCCCTGGATGATTTTCTGCCGATGATGCGACGGGCGTTCAGTGTGGTTAATCGTCTCTATACCGTGAACGCTTGCGCCAATCAGGTTTATCTCTTCTATAAGGATATTTTGTCCCGCTTCTGATACACCCTCACCCAGTCGATACGGGTCTCATAGACCTTCTTCGTCTGGGGCTTCATGCACTCCCATCGGCCGTCACCCACGCTCTGGTTGAGGATGAGGAAGAAGGGCTCGTCAAAGGTCCATTGCCCTTGTGCCAACAGACTCGCCATCTCGGATTTGGAATAGTAGAATACCGTGCGGCCATCGATGGTCCAGATGAGATAAGTGGGAGTCCACTCCAGTCCATAGATATGCCATTTGCTGAGGTCAACGTCTTCAAAATGAGAGCTCTGCTCCTTGTGCCCCTTCATGGTCATCGCCATACTCCTTCGTGGTGAACTCGCTGGTTTTTTTCATCCAAATGGCCGCGAAGTTCCCTTGGCGGTTGTTGGACTTCATACGCAGTTCCACCCGGCCGTACTTGAAGTCAAACTTCCCCTTTGTATTGATGGCACCCGTGAACATCTGTGCTGTGTCAGCGGGTTCCTTCTTGTTTGGGATGGCGCGCAGAACAAGACATCCTTTCCTGATGGAGCAGACATCCTTGGAGTCTGTGATCCATCGTGACCACGTGCCTGCGTACCTCGAATGTTGGTTCCACTTCTCCGGATCAGGCCTGCTCCCGTTGGGCTGGTTAAACTCGTCGGAAAAGATAAGCACATAGTCTGCCTCCTGGGCACACAGCCGTGCACTGTCCGCAGTCAGTGTGCACAGGACGATAAGCATAAACAGTGGCTTGAGCCACGAGTGAAACTTTATTGAACGCATATTTCGTATCCGTTTGATAGAGACCCTGCTACAATCCATAATCGTCATCTCATTTTCTCACTCTCTTCTTCCCGTCTTCAATATACACTCCCTTTGGGAGCACAGAGGACACAGAGGAGGCGGAGGGCACAGAGAGGCGGCGTCCGGAGAGGTCGTAACAGTTTAGAGATGAGGCTTTAACGTTTAGAGAAGTGGGCATCTTCTCAGTGATGCCAACTATCCCTGTTTTTATGTCTGTTGTGTCTATTTCGGCGATGTGTTCGTCAATCCATGCTATTCTGGTGTGGAACCACTCTTTGGCCTCTGCGACATTGTCCGCAACTGATTTGAATTCACGATAATGCAGTTTCTCTTCCAGGACTCGGGAACTGTCCAGTGCTGCGGAGGTGGTGGCGGCGATGGAGTCCAGGAAGATGATCATCTCCTTCTCCAGCACCGATGAGATGGTATGCCACTGCTGCACGTAGGAATGTCTAAAAGATTGGTCTCTGGCCGGGAACAGCCAGGGACAATAGTGGCCGTAGTAGGTGTGGAGCGCCGACCATTCATCTCGGTTATAGAAATTGGTCTCAAAATCCCACATGGTTCCCATGTGGAAGCGGGAATCCGTCGTGTCGTCATATTTAATAAGGTAGCGGTTGGCACCTCCACCATCGTATGTCCCGAGAATGTCATGCCCCAGCGTCCACGCAGCGAAGGACTCTACGTCCATGTATTCTGCATATCCTTCACCTGCCACCACGGCCTCCTCCATCTGGTTCACCGCCTCGCGGATGTACGCTATCTGCTGCTCCGTCACATCCTCCTCGTCCGGGTACTTGAAGGTATAGCGCTGCCAATTGCTCCCCAGCCAGTGGTACAGGTCGGACTCGAAAGACAATGGTGCCACCCACCAATAGATGTCCCGTTCGATGATGTATCCGCTCTCTTCATCCACATCTATGCGGCACCGTGGGTTGCGCCGCACCTGTTCAGTGAGCAGGTAAATGCCTCGGTATTCTCCATTGAGAAGGAGGTTCACCTGTAGCCATGAGGGCGTCCAGGAGAAGTTTAGTAACTCATTGACCTTAAATCCGATGGGCGTTGCCAGTGTGTTCCAGGTCTCCTTCAGCAACAGCCAGTTCTTGTCCTCATATTTGGCATCGTCGCCTCGGCAGAGCAAATCTGCCTTACGCTGCAGTTTGATTTTGTAAGGCGGCAGTCTTCTCCGTGCAGAATTGTTACCTCGAATCTTGATGGTCATCCCGCTTTTATCCTTGGCATAGTTACCGGAGGAATAAACAAGCCGTGGGCCAGGAACCCAGATAGCCAACCGTCCAGGTACTTTCGTGGCATCTGTCACAGAGAAGCCGCTGCCGCCCTCGGGATGATCCACAGGTGTGGCCGTGGGCATAACGCTGTCTACCGTCACCACTTCCACCACCGGCAGTCCCAGCCCCAGCACTTCTTTCAAAGACATTCTCTGGAACTGTGCCGCAACATGCATGGTGCTGGCACAGAAAGCCAACGTCAGAACGCAAGTCTTATACATAAGAATGATTATTTAACTACTCTTCCTCCTCTGGTAGTGCAAGATCCTCCTCTGGTGGACCATCCGGAAACGTATCTACTGGATATGGCCCTGCTTTCATTTTTTGATATATACATTGTTCTCCGTCATAACAAGTAATAATATCCCCTATTCGGAATTGGAAGGGATCACATGCTGTGCCGATTCCTTCATAGATTAAGAATACTGTCGTAGGGACGTACTCATATGAAATGTCAATGTATTCGAACATTCTTCTTTTCTGTCCGCTTACCCAACAATAATAGCTTCCGCTAAAGACTTGAATTCGTTTCCCACTGGGGTATGAAAGGACATCACCAATCTGTGGACAGAAGTCATATAGCAGCCGTTCGCCTTGCTCGCCATTATCAACAATGAAAACCCTCATGTTCTCTTCACGGACCGCAGCAAAGTAGCGTGTACCATTACTGTCTGTCCAATGAATCTTCTTGTAGGTCTTTCCCTGCAAGAGAGTATCTCCCTCTGCATGGTATGAGTAACTGATAGTCTTTCCCTCGTTCTGACAGTTCCATCTTCTCCCCTCCTTCACAAACGCTTGATAATCCGGCAGCATTTTACGAACGGGGTATGACACTTCCTCATCATCAGAGCAGGCTGGGAAAATGAAAGCCGTTGAACAGATTAAGGTGCACAACGTCAAAAAATACAAATTACGCTTCATAGTCTATCATTAATAGTTGTTGTTAACACTTCTATTTTAATATACACGAGAAATGGGGAATTTATTACACCCAATGTCATCTCACAATGCTTCGATTTGTCCGATAGTGAGACCTGTTATTTCTGCAATATCTTCAAAGACATAGCCCTTGGCCTTCATCTTGCGGGCGGCGTCAATCTTTTGCTGTTCGGCTTCAGCTTGGGCTTGTTCGGCTTTAGCTTGGGCTTGTTCGGCTTTAGCTTCGGCCTGTTCGACTTTAGCTTGGGCCTTAGCTTCGGCTTCTTTTACCCTTTCTTCAGCCTTTTCCTTTATTTCTTCTTCGAATGTCCGCTGGGTGCTGACCCTGTCCCAGAATTTATCGTAGGACCGCATCTCCTCGTCGCTAAAGGCCGCGATTTCCACAATCTCAAGTGCTTCGTTCACCTCAGCATTCTCCAGCAACTCTGCCGGCACCTCCTTGGTGTTCTCATTGATTTCAGTCAGAAAGCGCAACCATAGCACCTGCATCTTCTTCTCCGAGAATGTGGAAGGCTTAAACTTCGGCAACTCCACAAAAATTAGGTGAAGTCCGTCAATCACTTTGTCTGTGAATTTGTCATGCACAAGATGATAGTAGTGGTAGTAGTCATCGACGTCATCCAAGAAGGTGGCATTGACAAAGTTCAATGCATAGACGGGTTGCAGGCTTTGGTATGCCATACCCTTTTTCGTCTGTGCCACGTATGCCTTGGAGGCATTGAGCAGCACGCGCTTCTTGAACGATTCCGTCCAAGTCATCTGCATTTCTACGATGAACTCGCGCTGCTTGTTATCCTTGCAGCACACATCGACAATACTGTATTTCTCAGCCTCCGTTCTATCGGGGATTTTCTCGGCAGGCCAGTATTCTATGCTCTCTACCCGCTCATCTTCTTCCAGTGGCAAAAGGGCGTTGAGCAGACTGATGACGAGGTTCTTGTGCTCGCCGAATATCTTCTTGAAAGTCAGGTCGGCTCTCGGGTCTAAATACTTTGCCATAATCGTATATCTTTAAAAATGATGGCGCAAAGGTACAACTTTTTTCGTAATCTTGTATCGTTTCGGGCGTTAAATATACAAAAAGCGGGTAGCAGTGCAGCATTTCTTTCACTTTCGCCCGCCTGAACAGTTGCCGAAGGCAAATAATCTACGCTGAATAATCCTGTAGTCGCGCACGGTTTGGACAAATGGATTATTAATATTTATTTCAATTTATCTGCCATCTGTCATCTTTCTTTATAATCTATTTGTTTTCAATGCTTCTTTGGGTGGCAGATGGTGGTGTATGATGGCAGATGAATCGATGATTTCTGATGAATTTGATTCCTTTTTTAATGATTTATTCGCCTTTTCCGAAGATTATCTCATTTTTTTGCTTGGAAATTTGCAATTCTCGTTCTTTTTCATTATCTTTGCAGCGCAAAAGGACAAAATGTCCTGCGCTCTTTGATGAAATCATTTACGCTCTTTGACCAGAATGTGATGTGCCGTCAATCTGTCTCAACGGACAGTCCCACCCGTGAGACGAGTTTGTCTCACCTTTGAGACTCGGTTGTCTCACCCGTGAGACAGGGCTGTCTCACTAATGAGACACTTTTGTCTCACCAATGAGATTGTTTTGTCTCATCGTTGAGACAAATCTTTCCAGCCAGTGAGAAAAGCGTGGGAAACAGGTTGCGATGTCATCGTCAATTACCATATATGAAACAATGAAAAAGAAGAAGATGAAGGAAGGTGTGATGCAAGAGCATCCTTACAATGTGAACAAGCGCGCCTTTGAGCGGTTTATCCGCACGGCGCTGAAGGAGTATGGCGGCTGGATAAAGGCTCGGGCAAACGTTCAGGCTTTCACGGAACGGTTAGCCGAGCTGGCCTTTGAAGCCAAGATGCCGGAGGAAGAGGCGCTGATGCATGCAGAGAACCTGCTGACAGACCGCATCGCTGATGCAGAAATTGAGGCTCTGCGCGAGCGGTTCCATCTTGTCTATTACGCACAGAACGGAATCGTCCCGACAGACCGGCAGGTGCGTGTGCAGACAGAGACGGAAATGCTGGAGCTCTTTCTCACGGGACGTTATCAGTTCCGTTTCAACGAGTTACTGGGCTTCACCGAATACGCCCGTGCCACCACCAGCTGCTCGCCCGACTGGCAGCCCGTGGATGAAAGGGTGGTGAATGGGATGACGGAGCTGGCACGACTGGAAGGCATCAATGTGTGGAACCGTGATGTGACGAGGTACGTCCGCTCCGATATGATTCCGCGTTATGATGCGTTGGACGATTTCATGAACCGTGTGGATTTGACGAAGTGGGACAAGCGGGACCGCATCCGCGAACTGGCCGACACGGTGCCTTGTCGGAAACGTGCCCTGTGGCGGAAGTGGCTGGAACGCTGGTTGATGGGCGTTTACATGCAGTGGCGTCCCTATCTGGATTACCGCCCGTTTGGCAATGCGGTGGTGCCGTTGCTGATAGGTCCGCAAGGATGGGGCAAGTCACGTTTCTGCGAGCGTCTGTTGCCGCCGGAATTGAAGGCGGGTTACACCGCGAGCCTGATCCTGGACGAGAAGAAGACGGTGCTGCAAGCCATGAACCAGCTGCTACTCATCTGTTTGGACGAGTTCAACCAGTATTCGGCCAAGGTGCAGGCGGGGTTCTTGAAGAATGTGGTACAGCTGTCGGTGGTGAAGCTGCGCCCTCACTACGGCACGCGTCAGGTGGAGATGCCGCGTCTGGCTTCGTTCATCGCCACCAGCAACCAGCATGATGTCCTCGCAGACCCCTCTGGCTCACGGCGTTTCATCGCCATCGAGCTGACGGCTCCCATTGATGACACCTACGTCATCAATCATTTGCAGCTGTTCGCTCAGGTGGCTTATCTTATTCATCAGAAAGGCAAGTCCTGGTGGTTTTCAAAGGAGGAGACAGATGTCATCATTGAGCACAATCGCCCCTATATGATGCAACAGCCTGTGGAACAGCTCTTTGTGCGGGCCTTCCGTCCAGCGAAGAATACCCGTGAAGGCAAGTGGTACCTGACCTCAGAGATTTATGAGGAGTTGCGTCAGCGCAAGGCGACTGCTCCGCTGCTGAAGAATATGAGTCTCATCCAGTTTGGGCGAGTACTCTCGGCAAACCCGGAAATCATCAAAAAGCGTGAAAAAAGAGGCTCGGCTTATCGTCTTGTACTACTGAAATAGGCGATTTTCGCAGACTCATCTGCCATCTGTCACCACCATCATACACCCCATTATCTATTGTTTACCTGAATGTTATGTCAATTGGTGACAGATGGCAGATATTTTGCTTATCACTTTTTGTTATTGGTTATTACTTTAGTATGTGCTATATGACCATTCAAGTGTAAAAGCTCTTCTTTTTCAACATTTCTTGCCCAATTTTTTTGTCACGTCAGCAGAAAGCATTATCTTTGCACCGCAATTAGAAAATAGATGGAAAAGTTTTTCAATACGGCTGGTCCCAACCGCTCAGAAGACCATTATACGATTGATCCTCTCACTCGTTTTGATTTGGATGAAGTTCTGATGCTGATACGTCAGAAGAAGTATTTTGTTCTTCATGCTCCCCGGCAGACAGGTAAGACATCTTGTTTGCTGGCGCTGCGTGATTATTTGAATAAGGAAGGTGACTACATCGCAGTGTATGCCAATGTGGAGGGCGGACAGGCATCACGGAATGATGTTGCAGCGGTGGTGAAATCAACCGTCGATGTTTTGGCCAGAGAAATAGCTTGGACAATGCAGGAACCGCTGGCTGAAGAAATTCGCGATTCTGCACAAAAAGAAGGCCGCGATTCCATGCTATCTACTTATTTGTCAAAGCTGTGTGAACAACTATCCAAACCGCTTGTCTTGTTGCTTGATGAGATTGATTCACTCGTAGGTGATTCGCTGATTGCCGTTCTTCGCCAGATTCGTTCGGGTTATGTCAATCGTCCTGCAGCTTTCCCGCAAAGCATCATTCTCTGTGGGGTGCGGGATGTGCGTGACTATCGCATTGTGCTCTCCGACCAAGATATCATCACTGGTGGTTCTGCGTTCAATATCAAGGCAGAGTCGCTTCGGCTGGGTGATTTTTCCAAGGATGAAATCCATGAGCTTTACATGCAGCATACCCGTGCGACGGGTCAGGTCTTCGACGAAGCTTGTTTCCCCATGGTGTGGGAAGCCACAGAGGGCCAACCTTGGCTGGTGAATGCTTTGGCCTACGAAGTGGCGTGGAAGATGAAAGAGAACCGTGACCGCAGTGTCCGCATTACGCCGGAAATGATGTACCGCGCTCAGGAGCGAATCATCTATCGTCGTGATACACACATAGATATTCTGATAGACAAACTCAAAGAACCACGAGTGCGGCGGGTGATAGAGCCGATGCTGGCCAATAGTGATGAGGCCGATGAAGGCATCATTCCTTCTGACGATATTCAGTATGCGGTGGATTTGGGACTGATAAAGCGTGAACGTGGCAAGCCCCGTCGTATTTCTAATGGCATCTATCGTGAAATCATTCCTCGTGAGTTGACTTGGAGTACTCAGGATGTGCTGGTTCAGGAACCGCAGTGGTACCAACGTGCCGACAATAGCATAGATATGGAAAAACTGCTGTTGGATTTTCAGCAGTTCTTCCGTCAGAACGCTGATTCATGGATTGGTAAGTTTGATTACGCAGAGGCGGGGCCTCAGTTGCTTCTTCAAGCCTTTTTGCAACGAATCGTCAACGGCGGCGGTTACATTGACCGCGAGTATGGTCTTGGGCGCAAACGCACAGATTTGCTTATTCGTAAGCCGCTGACTGACGGATACGGCGGTCCTGTTCAACGCATCGTTTTGGAACTGAAAATCTTGCGTGGTGCTTTGGACACTGCGATAGAAAAAGGTCTCCAGCAGACTGCAGAATATATGGATACAGTAGGCTCCGTTGACGAGGGACATTTGATTATCTTTGACCGCTCACAGACAAAGACCTGGGAGCAGCGGATTTGGCATCAACCATATACCCATCAAGACCGCACCATCATGGTGTGGGGAATGTAAAGGAATTATTATGAAACCACGCATCATTGGATTATATCTGCCTCAGTATCACCCCATCCCAGAGAATGATGAGTGGTGGGGACCGGGTTTTACGGAATGGAATAATGTGGTGAAGGCACGACCGCTGTTCCGCGGTCATTACCAGCCCCGTCTGCCAGCAGACTTGGGGTTCTATGACTTGCGACTTCTAGAGATTCGGGAGCAGCAGGCGGCGCTGGCCCGTGAGGCCGGATTGGAGGGTTTCTGTTACTATCATTACTGGTTCGGACACGGGAAACAGCTGTTGGAGCGTCCCTTTAATGAAGTGCTGGCCAGTGGAAAGCCCGACCTTCCCTTCTGTCTGTGCTGGGCCAATCATGACTGGACCAACAAGACCTGGAAGAAGGGCAGCAGCCTGCGGCAGGACTCGATGATCATGCAGATGCACTATGATTTTGAGGATCATAAGCTGCACTTCCAGACGCTGCTTCCTGCTTTCCGTGACCCGAGATATATCAAGGTGGATGGAAAGCCCATCTTTGCTATCTGGGCACCACGCAAGTTTCCTGAAATCAGACGCTTCATTGACCTCTGGCAGCAGATGGCCCGCGAGAACGGCCTGGAAGGCATTCACTTCATCGGATATACAGATAATGTGCGGAAGACGGTTCGTGATGAGAACGGAAAGCAGACTTTCTGGGATGTGAATCAAGCCGGTAATATCTATAAGGAAATATTGGACATGGGCTTTGATGCTGTAATGTCTTCTGGTCTTTTCCGAGCACAGACAATGTGTAAGGGCCGACTGCGCGCAGTCCTTTCCAAAATTGGTGAAAACTCCCTGCTTCCTTATTCTTATCGAACCGACTACGCCCGCACTATGAAATACTATTATGTTAAGGAAGACGGTTGGGAGAATGTTTATCCTACACTGCTTCCCCAGTGGGACCGGACACCCCGTGCAGGCAGCAAGACTAATCCGCTGGTGGACAGTACACCCGAGAAGTTCCAGCGAACAGTGGAAGAGGCTATTGCGCTCTGCCACAAGAAGCAATCACAGCATCAGATATTGTTCCTGAAAGCTTGGAACGAATGGGGTGAGGGCAACTATGTTGAACCAGACCAGCGCTTTGGCCATGGTTATCTCCAGGCTCTGCGTCTGGCTCAGGAAAAATGCTTGGATAAATGAAGACGGTTGCTATCTTGGGGCATTTCTCCTTCCATCGGGAGGTGCTCAACGGCCAGACAGTGAAGACGAAGATTGTGGCTCAGGAGCTCGTCAGGCAGTTGAGCGAAGAGCAGGTGGCGAAAGAAGACACTTCTGGCAGATGGCGCTTCCTCGTGAGAATGCCGTTTGTGATTCCCAGAATGTTGCACTCATCTCGGAACGTGATTATCATGCCGGCGTTCAAGGCAATTGCGTTGATAACACCTCTCTTGATATTTTTCAATCTTTTTTTCCGCAGAAGGCTTCATTATGTCACTGTAGGTGGACGCTTGCCGTTGATGCTACGGCGTTTTCCTTTCTTGAAACTGCTGATGCGTCATTTTGATTCCATCTATGTGGAAACCCATTTGGTGGCACGTGAACTCAAGAAACTGGGCTTGACAAACGTTACCGTGATGCCCAACTGCAAACCTTTGAAGATTATATCGCCAGAGTTAACCGAGAACACCAACGGCTCAACCCTCAGACTTTGTACCTTCTCCCGCGTTATCCCAGAGAAGGGTATTGGTGATGCCATTGCTGCTGTGTGCAGATGCAATGAGCAAGGTGATGGCCAACGGTTTGAACTAGACATCTATGGTCAGGTGGAAGATGAGCATTGGTTCAACAAGTTGATGCAGCAGCAGCCGGATTACATTCATTACAAAGGTTGCGTGGGCTTCGAGGACACCTCACAGCTGTTGAGTCATTATTTCCTAATGCTTTTCCCCACTTTCTACCCGGGTGAATGTTTTGCTGGTACACTGATTGATGCACTGGCTGCTGCATTGCCGGTTGTAGCCAGTGACTGGCGATCCAATGCAGAACTGGTGGAGGAGGGGAGGACTGGGTTCCTCTTTCAGGTTCATGATATTGATGCCATGACAGACATCATCCTTCGTTTGGCCCGTGAACCACAGTTGGTTGCAGAGATGAGGCAAGCTTGTGCCCAGAAAGCGGAGAAGTTTACACCAGAGAGCGTGTTAAGTGTTTTAATTGATAAAATTAGATAAGACAAATGGCTTTGACATTATACAATATTCGCAAATGGTACAAGATGCTGACGGGAAAAAGTGTGATGCACGTCAATCAGGATTTGGGCAAATGCTTTGAACGGGCAGAATTGAAGGGGTATTACAATAACCTGACAGAGAAAGTGACAATGCTGCCACAGTTACTCAATACTGATGAGTTGCCTCAATATCAGACAACAAAAGGGGAGTGGATCTATTTTCCTGTTGACATCTTTCAGTATGGGTTGGGAGCCTATGATCTTTTTCTGATTACACGTGAAGAGGCCTATTTGAAGAAGTTCCACCAATGTGTGGAATGGACTCTGTTGCATCAGGAGCCATCCGGAGCATGGGACAACTTCTCGTTCAGATATCTGGACAATCCCTATGGCGCGATGGCTCAGGGTGAAGCTGCCTCCTTGCTTTTGAGAGCCTATCAGCAGTTTGGCAGGAGTGACTGCCTGGATGCGGCGCACAGAGCCATAGATTATATGGTCAAACCCCTTGAAGATGGAGGAACGACCTTATTCAAAGATGGCCAAGTGCTTTTCATGGAATACACTCATCTTCCGGCAGTCATGAATGGCTGGATATTTGCTTGGTGGGGCCTTTATGATTTTGTTTTGGTGAGTAAGGACGAGGGAATTTACAAGAGTCTTTTGGAACGTTCTGTCAGGTCTCTTATTGAGAGGTTACCCTCGTTCACTAATGGTTATTGGAGTATGTATGATTTAGATGGGCATATAGCCAGCCCGTTCTATCATCATTTACATATTGCCCAGATGCAAGCCATGAATCAATTGACGAATAATGATGTCTTCAATAGCTATGCACAGCTGTGGGAACGATATGAAAACAATGCCTGGTTCAGATGTTGTGCCTTTTGTGTGAAAGCTTGGCAGAAACTGAAAGAGAGAGAGTGACTGTTTACTTATTGTTTTGTAATGGTGTCCAAAGGGCGCGGTAACGATGACGATCAATCATTGTCTGCACGCATTTGGAGAAGTAGGTCGGCATGAAGATACCGAAGAGGTAGGTGTAGGAGTGGAAGGTAGAGTAATCGAAGACTTCGCGATAGACCTGTGCGTTGTATTTGATGAGGGAGAACTTGGAGTGGGACACTGAGAATTCACGCAGACGATAGACAGCCATCGGGAGTGTGATGCCATGGGCCACGGGATGCTTCTTCATAATCTGCAGCAGGAGAGCCCAGTCCTGACGCTTGCGCATAGTTGGCATGAACACTTTGCCACATTTCAGCGTATCATAAACAATAGTGAGACAGCCGATTTTATTGTCACGTTTCATTTCTTTCAGCGTCAGTTGGGGCTGTGCCATGATGATGCCGTTGATTTCGCCCTTCTCGGAACAGGTGAAGTAGGACGAGTAGGAGAGGGCGCAGTCTTTCTGCTGCATGAGTTCCAGTTGTTTTTCCAGTTTCATGGGAAGCCAGCAGTCGTCACTGTCACAGAAGGCGATGTAACGCCCACGTGCCTGTTCGATAGAATAGTTGCGCGCGTGGCCGGGCCCTTTGTTGGTGGTCATCTGGAAAATACGAACTCTGACATCCTGCGCAGCGAAACTGCGCAAGATTTCTTGGGTGTCATCGGTGGAATTGTCATCGGTGATGAGCAGTTCCCAATACTGATAGGTCTGGGATATGATACTCTCTATGCTTCTGGCAATATACTTGCCAGAATTATAGGAGGGCATGATGATTGAGACAAGTTCTTTCATTACTTGGCGTAGGAGACGGCACGTGTTTCACGGATGACGGTGATTTTCACCTGTCCGGGATAGGTCATCTCGTTCTGGATCTTGGTGGCTATATCGTTGGAAAGAACTTCGGTCTGCTTGTCGTCAATCTTGTCGGCACCGACAATGACGCGCAGTTCGCGGCCGGCCTGGATGGCGAAGGTCTTGGTGACGCCGGGATAGCTCATGGCGATGTCTTCCAGGTCCTTGAGGCGCTTGATGTAGGCTTCGGCAATCTCGCGGCGGGCACCAGGGCGAGCACCGCTGATGGCATCACAGACCTGCACGATGGGGGCGATGAGGCTGGTCATCTCCATCTCCTCATGGTGGGCGCCGATGGCGTTGCAGATGTCGGGCTTCTCCTTGTATTTCTCTGCCAACTTGGCACCGTAGAGTGCGTGCGGCAGTTCGGGCTCCTCATCGGGCACCTTGCCGATATCGTGAAGCAGTCCGGCGCGCTTGGCTTTCTTGGCGTTCAAACCCAGCTCGCTGGCCATGACGGCACAGAGGTTGGCGGTCTCGCGGGCGTGCTGCAAGAGGTTCTGACCGTAGGAGGAGCGGTACTTCATCTTACCGACGATGCGAATGAGCTCGGGATGCAGGCCGTGGACACCCAGGTCGATGGCGGTGCGCTTGCCCACTTCCATGATTTCTTCATCGACTTGCTTCTTGACCTTTGCCACGACTTCCTCGATACGGGCGGGATGGATGCGGCCGTCGGCCACCAATTGGTGCAGGGCCAGGCGGGCAATCTCACGACGAACGGGGTCGAAGCCGCTGATGACGATGCTCTCGGGGGTGTCATCCACCACGATTTCCACGCCGGCAGCGGCCTCCAGGGCACGAATGTTACGCCCTTCACGACCGATGACACGTCCTTTGACGTCGTCATTCTCGATGTGGAACACGGTGACACTGTTCTCCACGGCTGTCTCGGTGGCCACGCGCTGGATGGTCTGGATGATGATGCGCTTGGCTTCCTTGTTGGCGGTCATCTTGGCATCGTCCATGATTTCGTTGATGTAGCCGGCGGCAGCAGTTTTGGCCTCGTCCTTGAGGGTCTCCACGAGACGCTCGCGGGCTTCTTCGGCGCTGAGTCCGCTGATTTTCTCAAGCTGTGTGCGTTCCTGAGTGATAAGGCTTTCCAGTCGCTGGCCCAGCTCCTCCTCTCTTTTCTGGAGAGTTGCTGTCTGCTGATCCAGACGCTTGCGCTCGGCTTCCTGTTCGTTCTTGCGGCGGTTGAGTTCGTCCTGACGTTGGTTCAGGCTCAGTTCGCGCTGTTTCAGGCGGTTCTCGCCCTGCTGGATTTGCTGGTTGCGCTGCTGCACTTCCTTTTCCAGTTCGGCTTTCTTGTTGAGGAATTTTTCCTTGACTTCCAGGAGTTTTTTCTGCTTGATGACTTCTGCCTCTTTCTTGGCATCTTCGTGCAACTGGCGCATCTTGGCCGGTCTGGTGTGTCGATACCAGACGACTTGATAGATGACCATTGCCGCTGCTATGACGGCGGACGAAATGGTGATTATGAGTCCTAATGTATTCATTTTAATGTTGTTGTATATATTCTTTCGTTAGATATTAACATAGGAAGACGCACCATCACCGCTTGCGTTCCTTGGGCGGGAGGGATGGAGATTTGGAACGCTGCAGCATTGGTGCGTCGTAGAGGCGTCTGTCTCAGAACTCTGTGTGTCAGCCTGTTACTTCAGGGCGCTATTGACCTCATTGATGAGGCCGTTCAGGGTGGCCATGATAGGCTGTATGTTTCCGTTGGCTTCTTCTTTCTCCAGCGTGACGGTGATTTCGAGCATCGACATCAGGAGATAGGTAGTCACGGACTGACCGGGGAAGCGGTTGACATAGAAGTTATATCTATTGTTGATGCGCTTTTCGGCGTTGCGGTAGAACAGCTCCTCGTCCCGTCGGATGGTAAGGGAGAAGTTCTGTCCACCGAGTTTGAGTGTTATCTGAAAGGTATCGCTAATTTCCATTTATTGTCTTCTTCTGTGATATGAGGGTCTCTTATGCTTCTGGCCCCATGGCCTTGAGCAGTGCGATACACTTATCTACGTCCCGCACCAGACGGCTGATTCTCTGTTTGGCGGCGGCCAGGTCATTGTCGCCGATTTCCAGCATCTTGGCCATCTTGAGGTTTGAAAGGTCGGTCATCAGTTGTTTGTTTTGTTTCTTGACCTCCTGGAGTTCATTATCTTTCTTGACCAACTCTTCCAACAGCTCTTCATTGTCCTCCTTCACTTGTGTGAACTTGAGGATGAGCTGTCGGGTGCGGGTCTCGAGCAGACGTATCGTTTTCTCTTCTTCGGCGGTCATACTGATGCCATTTTTTGCCGCTTTTGCGACATTTTCGGCGCAAAGATAGCGAGAGTTTTCGGACTATGCAAGTTTCTGACGTTATTTTTGCTTATCATCGTCAATATTTGCTCTCTTTTCCTTCTTTGCAAGCATGACAGTGGTGTGAACATACTCTGTCATCCACTGTTCTGTGAAGCCAAGGAGCTGTTGGTACTTGCGCACTTGGGCTGCTGTGCGGCGCACGTTGTCGTCGGTCCAGTCATTCTTCGTCAGCACTTGGTGTACGGTCTTCTCGGTCATGGTTCTCAGGGCACTGCGCATGAAGGAGGGCAGACGGAACTTCCACTGCATGAGATTGCCCATGAGCATCATCAGATCCTGGGAGAAACCCTGGAACTGGAGGAGGTAGGGCTGCACGTCCTGCAGTTTCTTGCAGCGATGCTTCACGCTGGCATCGATTTCGGTGGCGAAAGTGTCACTGACGTGATAGATCTCACTCAGCATCTTGGCGCAGCGTTTCTTCTCGCCGAGTCCCAGTTTGTTGTTGATGGTGGGTACTTTCAAGGTCTGTTTGAAGACACGCAGGTCTGGCAGGGCGGCCAAATTGCTGATGCCCACTTGTGCGGCCACGGAGGCTTGCAGATACACACGGATGAGGGTCATGAAATCTTCCATGCCGCCTATCTTGGTGGTCGTGTCGGCCTCTTTACGGCCGAAGAGTTTACTGAAGAAGCTCATATAGTCTTTATTATTTGGCGTTGTTACGTTATTTCGTTATTACGTTTCTCGATATTTCGAAGTGAGTTAAGAGAGGTCGTCGGTATAACGGCCTTCGCGGAGGTCGTCAATAATCTTGAGGAGGTATTGGCCGTACTGGTTCTTGATCATCGGCTGTGCCAGCTGGCGCATTTTCTCTTCGGTGATCCAGCCGCGGCGGTAGGCGATGGCTTCCAGACAGGCCACCTTCAGGCCTTGACGTTTCTCGATGACTTCGATGAAGGTGGAGGCTTCGGAGAGGCTGTCGTGTGTGCCTGTGTCTAACCAGGCAAAGCCGCGGCACAACGTCTGCACCTTCAACTCACCATCCTCCAAGAAACGCTGATTCACCGTAGTGATCTCCAACTCTCCGCGAGCCGACGGTTTGATCTCGCTGGCCACGCGAACGACCTTGTTGGGATAGAAGTAGAGACCGACAACGGCGTAGTTGGACTTGGGGTGAGCCGGTTTTTCCTCGATACTCAGGCAGTTGCCGTCCTTGTCGAACTCGGCCACACCATAACGTTCGGGGTCGTTGACCCAGTAACCGAAGACGGTGGCTTTCTGTTCTTCTTCAGCTGTGCGCACAGCTTCCACCAGCAGAGGCATGAGACCGGCACCGTGGAAGATGTTGTCACCCAAGACCAGGCAGGCACAGTCGTCACCGATGAAATCCCGCCCGATGATGAAAGCCTGTGCCAGGCCATCGGGAGAGGGCTGCTCGGCATATTCAAAATGAACACCGTAGTCCGAACCGTCACCCAACAGCCGACGGAATCCCGGGAGGTCGTAGGGAGTGGAAATAATCAGAATCTCACGGATGCCGGCAAGCATCAACACTGAGATGGGATAATAAATCATGGGCTTGTCAAAGATGGGTAGCAGTTGCTTGGACACACCTTTGGTAATCGGGTAGAGGCGGGTACCGGATCCGCCGGCGAGAACGATGCCTTTCATATCTTTCTAATTCCGCGCACGTGCGCGCGTACCTTTAAATATTAACTCTCCTTGCACAATTCATGGTGCAGAATGGATGTTGACAGTCTGTATTATCTCATTTTTGTGCTGCAAAAGTAGTGACTTTTGCGCGAACTACCAAATAAAAGTCAAAAAAAAAGGCCTGCGCGTGGTGCGCAGGCCTAAAAGAGTGTTTATTCCGTGATGAATCTTACTTCACAAGAACCTTACGGACGCTGCCATCGGCCATGCGGACGATGTTGACGCCACGCTGAACCTTGCTCTGCTGACGGCCGTCGATGCCGAAGAACTGAGCCATCTTCAAGCCGGACTTAGCGTCGATGCTTTCCACTGCGTTGAGACCGTTCTTACCATAGTAAGTGAGCGTCCAGTTGGAAATGACGGTCCAGTCGTTGGTGATGAGGTCGTTCTTGCGGACACCAATGGTGAGCACGCCGTCTTCCTTCACCTCTGCGAAGATCTGGTTGGTGTAGATGAAATTACCTTCTTCATCTTCCAGTTCCAAGAAGACCTTGGCAGAACCCATGAGGTTGGGAACGTAGAAGGTTGCTTTGTTGCCTGCCTCATCGACCTTCAAATCCACGGTCACTTCACCGTCGGAACCTGTGGGATCGACCTGTGCACCATCGAACATACCATGGAGCAATGCGGTGCTGACGGTGTCACCGGCAGCCACAGCATACATATAGGAGTTGAGGGCGGGCACGGAGTCGTTGTAAGCCGTTGTCATGGCATTAACGTCACCAGCACGATAGAAAGCTTCGTTGGTGATGCCATACCAACCGGGCTCGAGACCTTCGATGGTCTGGAAGTGGTTGAAGTTGGTGTTGTAGAACTCAATTTCGGTGTAGTAGGTGCCGTTGTAAGCGGTAGCACCGTTGCTGATCTCGTTGGTCCAACCTTCGGAAGAGGTGGGCTGATCCACGCTGAGGTCATAGTTGGAGTAGTCGGGGTTGTAGATGACAGCGGTCACGTCCTTCGGATTCTCCTCGGAAGCGCCTTCGATGTTGTCATACATCACATACTTGGTCCAACCCTTCTTCAGCTGAGACAGGATGGGCTCGATGGCGTCGTTGCTCTCGATCTTGGTGGGATCTTGGATAGAAGCAGCAATCACATCCAGCAGAGCGGGGAAGGTGGGCTCGGTGCTCTCCACCTGCTCCATCATGGTCTCTGCATAGAGATAATAAGTGCTCTTCAGGGAGTTGCCGAGCTTGGTGCCTTCGTTGATGTAGTCATAAACAGCTTGAATTTCACTGATCAGAGCCAGTGCCTGATCGCCGTTTTCGAGGTTGTTGACGTTGTCAACCTTAGCGCTGACAGCCTGGTAGTCCTCTTCAGCCTTCTTGGTGATGAATGCGTCGCCAGATTCCACAAATTCTTTCAGTTTGTCGAATTCTGTAACCACCATTTCGATGTAGATGCCGAGGTCTTCGCCGATGAACTTGATCTTGAAGTTATCCCAAATGACCCAGTCGGTGGTGCTGGTGGTCTTCAGACCGATGGTGAAGTCACCACGTTCTTTCAGATAAGCCTTGATGTGGTTGGTGTAGTAGTAGTCACCATCCCAGGGCTTATACTTGAAGGATTCATAGAGATCTTCGGGAATCAGGGTCTGGAACCAGTAGTATGCACCAGTCATACCGTTGCACTTGTAGGCGGCTTCACCGTCGGGAGTGGTCATGCTGGAGTCATAGTTGGAGTCACCCATTGTGGGATGAGCATCATCACCAGCTTGGAAGATGGGCTCGAGGCTCCATTGGTCTTCCAGGGTCATGAGGGTAGTAGTCAGGTCGCCAGCGTAGAAGATGGTCTCGTCGTAGCTGGTGGCGGCATTGTCATGACGGACGAAGCCCTGAACGGTGATGTCATAGATACCAGCGGGCATGTCGGTGATGGTCTGGCAGATGTCGAAGGTCTTGTGCCAAGTCTCGATGTTGCTGGTGGAGTGACGGAGCTCGGTGAGGCTACCGCTCTTGATGGTCCAGCCAGTGGGGTTGGAGGTGTTACCTTCATCGAAGCCTGGGTTGTCCATCAACAGGGTGATGTCATCGCCCGGGTTGATGTTACCTTGCTTGATATACTCGCGGATGGCGGGGAGGAAGGAAGCGATAATCTCGTCAATGCGTTCAGCGCTGATGGTGTAGTTTCCATAACCATCTTCCAGCTCTTCCTGCAGCTTCTCGAGCTCGTCATAGAGGTCGGGCCAGTTGGCAGCCATTTCCATGTACTCCAGCATGTCGCCATTCATAAACTCATAGAGCTTGGTGTAGGCAGCACGTGAAGTCTCATAGTCCTTCAGAGCAGCGCTCAGCTTCTCATTAGCAGCGATGTACTCTTCGGCGGAAACCTCGGAGACAACGACGACCTTAGCCTCATCAAGAGCAGCTTCCAAAGCCTCTTCGACAACCTTCTCGGTGGGATATTCGCCGTAGGCGTTCATATCAAGAGCTTCTTCAGCCTTGTTGATGACATCCTGCAGTTCAGCCTGTTCGGGAGTGCCTTCGAACTTGCCATAATAGGTGAGCTTGAAGTTGTCGGCAGAGATCCAGTTGGCGGTGGTGTTCTCAACCTTCAGACCGATGGTGGTGGATTTGTTGCCTTCGGGGCTGATGAAGGTGACAGACCAGTGCTTGGGCTGGGTGTCGGGAGCCTTGATGGCGCTGCGAACTTCGTTGTTGTCGCCCTGGATGAAGATGAATGCACCTTCCACAGCTTCTTCTGGGCTGGGGCTGCCGCCCTGCAGGGTGGCCATGGCATCACATTCCAGCACATACTTACCCTGAGGCAGACCGTAAATAGTCTGGCTGATGGTACCGTCGCCAAGAGCGGTGGGAGCCGGACGCCAAGCTTCGATGAAGTTGGTGATGCTCACCCAGTTCTGATTGGGGTCAACCTGACCGTCGGTGCGGCCTTGCCACTGCAGGTTCTGACCCACCACGGTGATGGTCCAACCATCGATATTGCTGTCGAAGGTGGGGTTCTCAATGGCGTATTCGGTGACATCCATTGGATTGTCTGCGCTGGCACCAGCAAAGTACTCTTCAAACTTCCTTGAGTTGATCTCAAAAGAAAGGGCACTGATAACAGCCTGAATCTCTTCCTTGGTGGCATTGGGGTTGTTGTAAACAGTTTCAGCATCAGTGGTGTTCACACCTTCGGCCTGTGCCTCCACAATCTTGTCATAAAGAGCTAAACGCTCCTCATAGGACATGCATTCATAATAGTTGGTGGGAGCAAAGCGCCAGATGATGTGACCTGTCTCAGCGGTGAGGTTCGTCATGACGTTGCGGACGAGGTCATAACCATCTTCGGGCTCGGATTCAGGATCCTGGGCACCGAAATAGGTCTCAGCTTCCACGGTGTTGGTGGGCTGGATGGTGTAACCACCTTCCACAGCAGTGATGATGAACGTAGCTGCGCGGCCGATGCCACCGTCAATCCAGCTGTTGCCATCCTCAGAGGTGAGGTAACAGTCGGTACGGTTGCTGCCCATGTGCTCGATGTAGAATGTGCCGTCCTCGTTCTTCGTCAGGGTGATGGGAAGAACGCCGCAGCAAACTCCAAATTGAGTCTGAGCACCGGAGAAAGCCATGCCAGCATCCCAGTAGTAAACAACAGTGGGGCTTTCGTCAGAAACCGTGGCAGTGACGACGTGCGTACCCCAGTTGTTACCGCCGCCCAGATATTGGTCAGCGCCAACGTTGTACAGGAAATAGACACCTCCGTCTTCGGGAGTTGCCCATTCTGTGGTGTAACCGGGCTCAACCTCTGTTGGAGGATCCACGGCCCACACACTCGTACTCATGAACATTGCACCAGCAAGTGCAAAGAGAGAGAGTAACTTTTGTTTCATAAAGCAGTTAATTAAAAGTTAATAAATTGAGAATTAGTAAAATGGTTTTATTCTTTACATACTTTTTGGGCGTCTAATAGGCCTTTAGAAGCCTAAATTCGCTCTAATAATGGGCAAAAGTACACTTATTATTTGTTCTTTCCACTCTTTTCAGTGTTAAAAGTGCACTTCGTTAAGGATTATTAACAAAAACGGCGCCGCAGGGAAGCTGCGACGCCGTGGGGCTAATGACCTTTCCAACAAGGGAAAGTCTTTTAATCAGATGTCGTTGAAGGGTTACTTCACAAGTACCTTCTGTACGGAACCATTGGTGCGGCGGACGATGTTGATGCCACGCTGCAACTTGCCAGTCTGACGGCCATCAATGGAGAAGATGGCTGCGGGAGCGGCGTCGCGGTTGGTAGCTAAGTTCTCAACAGCATCCGGAGCAGTGGCACCCAGATAGGAGAGGTGGAAGTTGTCAAACGGGCACCAGCAGTTGCTGACGCTTTCCTTCAGACGCAGGCCCAACTTGACGGGACCGTCACCCGTGGTGTACTTGAAGATAATCTCGTTGTGGTAACGCTCGTTCTCGAAGAAGGAGAGCAGCACGCCCTGGGTGTTGGCGGAGTAGAAGGTGACTTCCTCGCCGGCGAGGGTTACTTTGTAGGTATCCTTGCTGGTCAGCATGGAGATGAGATCCTGATTCTCTTCGTTGTCGATGACAGCACCGCCATTGAAGTCAATCCACTGATGGACTTTCTTCTCGATGGTGAAATTCTTGGAGTCGGCATAGAGGTATTCTTCATTGAAGAGGATGGAGTCGTTGTTGGCATTGAGGGCATTAATCTCCGTGTCGGTGCTTCCGGAACGGAAGAGAGCACTGCACTCCAGACGCCAGTAACCATCCTTGAGGAGCGGCATTTCCTGATGGAGATCCCATGCACTGCAGCTCCAGAACTCGGCAATTCCTTCACGGTCACCGCCGCCGTTCTTCTCACAAGTGACGTTCCAACCGTCCTTATTGTTATTGTCAAAGCTGTTGTTGACAATCATCTCGCTCATATCCACGGGCTCGGCGAAGGTGGCGTCTTCAATGCCATACTTGCTGAGGACATAGAGGCAGTATTCACTGGGCAGCTGTGCCAGCCAGTCGATAATCTGCTGGTTGCTCTCGTAACCGCCTTCCTCGCTTTCGCTGTTGGCGTTGGCTTCATTGATTTCTTCCAGGAGAGCAGGGAACTTCTCGTCGGCATAGACAGAAGCATCGAGTTCGTAATCCTCGGGAGCGGTGATGATCTTCTCCACGAGTGTGCCAGACTCTTCAGCGTAGGCGATGACGGCCTGCAGCTGGGCGATGGCCTTGCCTTTCACGTCGTTGTCGGAGCTGGAGAGGGCGGCTTCGCCTGCTGCGAGGGCAGCTTCCTGCATTTTCATTCCTTCCTTAACGCCGTGGGTGTTGAGGTCATAGACCTGTGCCATCAGACCTTCGATTTCGGCATCGATATCATTGGCGCTGACACCGTGGTAGAAGAGCTTCCAAGAGTACCAGATGGTCCACTGGTTGCCAGAGAGGTTGCTGGTGCCGGCGATACCCACCTTGAGTGTGCCACCTTCTGTGGTGACCACAGAGCTGGCTTCCACGAGGGTCTTCTCGGCATTCTCTGCATACTCGGGCATTGTGAATACCTTGTATGCACCCTGCTGGTTGTTGGGAACATAGAGGGGATCCTCATCGGTGCCGATGTTGGCGTCACTGTTGACGTTCACGGTGCCGGCAATCTCGGCCACATTGAGCAACGGGGTCTTGTTGCTGCCTGCATAGATGTAGGTGTAGTCACAGTCGGCGTTCAGGTCAGGATTGGCCATGTAGTCATTGTAGTTCGTGGCGTTGTCGGCTGTGCGATAGAATGCGTGGGTCTGAATGGTGTATTTGCCCTTTGGCAGGCCGGTGAACTCACGGTAGATGTTGAACGGGCGGGCGTCCCAGACCTCAGCGGTGCTGTAATTGGTCTTGAAGTTGCCGGTCTTGGTCTCGTTCATCCAGACGGGGTTTTCTGCAGGATAACCGTTGGCGAAGGCGGTCTGGCTGGTGCCGTAGGCATAGCTCATGTCACTGAAGAGGCTGGTGATATCCAGGGGCACATCCAGTGCTTCGCCCTTCTGGGCTGCTTCGTCAAAGATTTCCTTAATGGTGCTGCTGATCATCTCGTCATAACCGTCGATGATCTCATTGATACGGTCGGCACTGATGGTGGCAGCATCCACGCCGCCTTCCAACTCTTCATAAATGGCATTCAGCTTGTCATAGAGGGCACGGTAGCTGTCATTGTCATACTGCACCATCTCCTCGTCCAGTTTCTCAAGGAAGGCGGGCACGCGGTCATAAGCGGCGATAGAAGCCTGCACAGCAACGCGAGCAGTGTTGAGCTTGGTGTAAGCGGCTTCATATTCAGCTACTTTGTCAAAGCTGGCGGTGGCCTCCACGAGGGGCTTGACATCTGCGATGGCAGCTTCCAGTGCATCGAAGGCAGCAGCCTGGGCGTTCACCTCGTTACGCTGGTCCATCACGCTGTTGGCGGTGGCTACTTCGGTGAGGAGAGCGGTATAGGCGGGAGGAGCCTGCACGGGACCGGCAGCAATGAGCTGGAAGTTGTCGGCAGCCAGCCAGTTGATATTGGCGCCATCGGTCATGAAGCCCACGGTGATGGTGTCGGCACTGGTGACGTCAAACTCGAAAGTGAAGTGCACGGGCAGCCAGGCTTCATAGTCCTCACCGGTCTCTTCGTTGGTGCGGGTCTCGCGGTCGCTGGCCAGAGGAGCGCTCTTCACGGTGATGGCTCCATTGCTATAGAAAAGGTACGCGCCCGTGTAATCTTCTTTTTCCACGAAGGCGTCGTTGTCGTAGGCAGTCTGGTTGACAGCCATTCCGTCACATTCCAGGATGTAGTGTCCGTCGGGCAGTCCTCCTACTTTCTGGCTGGCGCTGCCGTCTGCCAGATGATTGGGGGCAGGTACCCACGTCTCGATGAATCCACTGATGCTCACGCCGGCCTCGTCATTCTTGTAACTGGCACCTTGGAACTGGCGGTTACCGCCACCCTTGGTGATGCTCCATCCGGTGAGGTCGCCCGTGTCAAAGGCGGGATTCTCCAGGACATAGTAGGTGAGGTCAACGGTGGCTTCGGCAGTAGCGTTCTTGGCGGCGTAGGCTAAGATGGCTTTGCGCACTTCGGGACGCAGGGCTTCGGCAGCAGCATTGATTTCCTCGGCGGTGGCGGCGGGGTTGTTATAGACAGCACCTGCCTCGGTAGTGTTGGCTCCATACTTCTCAGCATCAATCAGATACTGATAGAGCACCTTGCGGGCTTTGTAGATGGCCACAGCGGCATCGTAGTCGGAGAAGAGGGTGATGGGAACGAACTCCCATTCAATCCAGTTGGCCTCGGTGTCGAAGTCCAGGTTGAACTTGACAGGAGCACCGGGAGCGGTCTCTGCATCGGCCGGTACACCGGCATACTGATTGATGGCATCGCCATAGGCGGGGTCACCGTCGATGGTCTGGATGTAGTAGTAGCCGTTGTCATTCTTGGTCATTGTCCAGATGAAGCCTCTGTTCTGCGAACCTAAATCCACAAAACCCTGTGAGTCGTCGTCACGGAAGAGCTTCTTTCCACTGGGCACTTCGTAGTCCTTTCGGCTTCCGCCACTCCACTCGCCTGTGAAGTAGTGGGCACCGTCCAGGGACATTTCCCATCCCATTTCGGGCTTGTCAGGATCCACTTCGGGATCCACCCAAGAGTTCTTGACTTGGGTGAGCTTCACCTTGAGGGTAGGGGTCGCATCTTTAGTGAGTGAAATCTGTGTGGCCCAGGAGTTGGAACCTGTGAGGTACTGTCCTGCACCCACATTGCGGACGTAGTAGGTAACGCCGTCTTCCAGTTCGGCACCTTTCAAGTCAGGTGTGGCCGGTTCAACGGGCGCCGTCCAGGTCTGTGCCATCGCAGCCATGGAGAGACCTACGAAGGCGAGCATTGAGAGTAAACGTTGTTTCATGTGAACTTTGTTTTAGTTAATAAATGAAGTGTTGATTTCTTTTATGATTTGGCTTTAAAAGCGTACAAAGGTACACATTATTATTTAATGCGCGTGCGCGAGAACCGGAAATAGTCCTTTCTTTAATGATTTTTAACCAGTGAAGCCGTCTTTTTCCGTTCTTTGCTGCCCTTTTCGGTGCTTTTTACACTTGTTAACGGCCGAAAGTTGGTTGTCTGCGGGGTTTTGATTATCTTTGCACCCAAAACCACAGTAAAGATATGTAAATTATGACCATAGCTGTAGATTTTGATGGCACGATCGTCCGTCATCGTTATCCCGCCATTGGTGAGGAACTGCCCTTCGCCACAGAGACTTTGCGTATGTTAATGGAAGATCGTCATCGACTCATTCTCTGGAGTGTGCGTGAAGGTGAACTGTTGGATGAGGCCGTGGAGTGGTGTCGTCAGCGGGGGGTGGAATTCTATGCCGTGAACAGGGATTACCCCGAGGAAGACATCACCAAGAATGTGCATTTCTCCCGCAAATTGAAGGTGGATTTGTGGATTGATGACCGTAATATCGGTGGCTTACCCGACTGGGGCACCATTTACCGGATGATCAAGGAAAACAAGACGTGGGAAGACATCATCAATGAGGATTTGCTCTCGGATTCTGGCCGTGAAAAACCCAAGAAGAAGTGGTGGCAGTTCTGAGGAACGGAAATAACGGAAAAATAACGGAAAGTAACGGAAAAGAACGGACGTGGTTCAAAGCTCGTCGCCCAAGTGATAGAAGTAATCGAGGACGGCTTCGTCTGTGAGTAAGTCTGTATTCATCGCCGGCTGAAAATAGGGCGTGGAACGTTTCCCACGAAGGACTTCGTTCACCAGTGGGCGGGTCTCGTCGGCGGTCAGTTCATATAAAATGCTGTTAACCAATGAGAGCGGCAGACGCGCTTCTGTCGCCAACTGCGCTGCGCTCATGGCTTCGCCGCGGTCAAAGGCTTCACACAGACGATGCACAATATCTTGAGCCACACGGTCGTGGGCGGCACGGCTCAGGTGAGGAGCGGCTTTCTCAAAGGCGAAGTCGGCTTCCATCTGATGGGCGTAGGACAACTGACCGCCAAAAAGACAGATGGTCCATGAGAGTTGCAGCCACAGCATGAACAACGGGATGGCGGCAAAGGAACCATAGACGGCGTTATAGGTTGATATCCAGAGCTGTGAGTGGATGTAAAACCACTGTAGCACTTGAAAAGCCAGGCCTGCCAACAGCCCCGGAACGATGGTGGCCGACCAGCGCACGTCGGTGTTGGGCATCAGTTTGTAAAGCAGAATGAAAGCTAAACAGGACAAGGCCAGCGGCGTCAGCTGTACCAGCAGTTCAATGCTGTCTGAGACGAAGGTGAACGAGGGCAGGAAGTTGCCGATGCCCATGAGGAAGATTTGCAGTCCGGAGGTGACGACAATCACGATGGGTAGCAGGAAAAAGATGCTGATGTAATCCACCACGCGGCGATAGATATTTCGGGAAGTGTTCACGCGCCAGATGGTGTTGAAGGAGGTCTCGATATTCGAAATCAGATTGATCAGTGTGTAGAACAGCATCACCAGTCCCACTCCGATGAACACGCCGCCCTTGGCGCGTTCCAGGTAGGAGTTGATGAAATCCATGAGCATCTGTGACATCTCCGGCGTGAAGCGCACGTTCTCTGCCAACTTTTCCTGGATAATGCGCTCAAAGCCGAAGCCTCTGGAGACGGCAAAGACGATAGCCAGAATAGGGACGGCCCCCAAGACGCTGGAGTAGGTGAGGGCGGCGGCATGACTGCTGAGGTTGCCGTTGATGAAGAGCTCCACGGCCATGAACAGCCGCCGCACGCTGTGTAGCGCCAGTCGCGGCCAGCGTTTCAGCTGGGTCAAGTCTGTCAGCCAGAGGCGGTCAAGAAAAGATGTTCTTTCCATTTCCTGTTACTATTTAAACCCCTCCCTGATGGGAGGGGAACGAAAACTCTTGAAAAAGCAGCGGGACTGTAAGCCGGGTTCTGTGCTGCGTGTACTCCCAAAGAGGAGTGGCGCAGTGCCTGCCATTTATCTACGGCGACGTTCTCACGTCGTCTCTATCGTTCTACCCTCCGGCTCGGACGGGCCGCCCTCTCTCGCCCTTGCGGCCTCGGAAGACCGCAGTCGGCGCGTCGCCGGTTTACGCGAACTTTCAACCTCCGGTGTGCACAGCCCGCGCGTCGCCACGCGGCTGGTGGGCTCTTACCCCACCTTCTCACCCTTACCTTTCGGCGGTTTTTTTCTTCTGCACGTGCAAGCCATCGCTGACTTCTACCCGTTAGGTAGCGGAGCGCCCTGTGTTGCCCGGACTTTCCTCTCGCGCGTACCTTATTTATAAAAAAGGTGTCGCCAGCGGCAAGCCGTCCCACTGCTTTTGCGCTGCAAAGGTAGTAAAAAACACTGAACAGCACGCCCACATCCTTCCACTTTTTTTCTTTCGTCCCGCTTTTCCTGTGCTTTTTATGTCCATCGGTCCTTTTTCTCTCTGTTTTGAACGCCAATCGTCACACCAATTGTTAATAAAGAGGTGCAGACTTGCAGCACAGATTTTGCCCGTCAGGAATGTCAAAAGAATGTAAAAATGGCAGGTCGTGAACTTAATCGCTGTTAAGCATTTGGGCTGTGGCGTTAAAAGAAAGAAAAAATGCGTGACATTTTGACGGAATAATAAACTTTTGCACTACTTTTGTGTCCGAATTCATGAGGTTACGCCCCAAATGCGGGTTGTTCTCCGAAAGAAAAGTGTTAAATGTTAAAACCAAATGTACATATTTAATCGATAAAAGACAATGAAGCAAACAACAAAGAAATGGCTTGGCGCCGCCGCGCTGGTGCTGAGCAGCAGTTTACTCACGGGCGCTGTCATGAGCCGCTCCCTGCACACAAATGAGAATGAAGAAGCCGCCGACACATACTTCGGCGCTCAACCTGCCGCCATGCAGATGCCCAACGCGGCTCCGGCCTCCATTGCCGTTCCTGCAGGAATGGTGGATCTGACCACTGCCGCAGAGCGTTCGGTGAATAGCGTGGTATATATCAAGGTGACGAAGAACGCCAAGCGCCAGATGGTGACGGTGCGTGATCCGTTTGAGGACTTCTTCGGAGATTTCTTTGGCCGTGGCCGCGGACAGGGACGCCAGCAGGAAATTGAGACCCAGCCCAAACAGCAGGGAGCTGGTAGCGGTGTCATCATCTCTGCCGATGGTTACATCGTGACCAACAACCATGTGGTGGGCGGTGCCGATGAAATCCTTGTGAAATTAAATGACAATACAGAATATAAGGGGCGCATTATCGGCCTGGACGAGACCACCGACTTGGCACTGGTGAAAGTGGAGGCCAAGAACCTTCCCGCCATCACCATCGGCAACTCCGACGACCTGAAGATCGGTCAGTGGGTTCTGGCCGTGGGAAACCCGTTCAACCTCACTTCCACCGTCACTGCCGGTATCGTCTCAGCTAAGGCCCGTTCCTTGGGAGCCAATGGCGTTGAGAGCTTTATCCAGACAGATGCTGCCATCAATGCCGGCAACTCTGGTGGTGCACTGGTCAACGAACGTGGTGAACTCGTGGGCATCAATGCCATGCTTTACAGTCAGACTGGCAGCTATTCCGGTTATGGTTTTGCCATCCCCACAACCATCATGAACAAGGTCGTTGCCGACTTGAAGGATTTCGGAGTGGTGCAGCGTGCATTGCTCGGCGTGCGTGGAATGGACGTCACGAATTTTATTGACATGGAGAAAGAAAAGGGCAATGATGTTGATCTGGGTACCAACAAGGGTATCTACATCCAGGAGGTGGAGCCTAAGACCACAGCTGAGGAACTCGGTCTGCAGAAGGGTGATGTCGTCACAGCCATTGACGGTAAGGAAGTCGGTAAGATGGCCGAGTTACAAGAAACCCTCAGTCAGCGTCGTCCGGGTGACAAGGTGAAAGTGACCTTCGTTCGTGCCAAGAAGAGCCGCACCGAAACCGCCACGCTGCGTAACGCCCAAGGCGGTACCGAGGTGATGGAAGAAGTGGATATCGACCTCTTCGGCGCACAGTTGAAGCCGCTGAGCGACGAGGCCAAGCGTGAGCTCGCCCTGCGTTACGGTTTGGAAGTCACGGCCATCAAGAAAGGTAAGCTGCAGGCTGCCGGCATCGAGAAAGGTATGATTCTGCTGCAAGTCAATGATAAGGAGATGCGTTCAGTGGAAGACTTTGAGGAAGCTGTGAAGGCTGCTAACCAGTCCAGCGACCGCACCCTGTGGATTCGTGCCATCACACCCAGTGGACGTCGTGTGGCCACCGCCATTGACCTGGCCGACGAGAAGGGCAAAAAGAAGTAAAAAGCCCTCCTGCAAAAAGCAGGCCAAAACCCTTGCTAAAGCAAAAGAGCGCAAAGAAATGAAAATCTTTGCGCCTTTTGCGCTTTTTTCTGAAAGATTCTTTGAATTTTTTTTGGTCATGTACTATCTTTATTGTACTTTTGCGCGCTAAAAATTAAATCAGACGAATGAGACAACTAAAAATCACCAAGAGTATCACCAACCGCGAAAGCGCTTCGTTGGACAAATACCTGCAAGAAATCGGCCGTGAAGACCTCATCACCGTGGAAGAAGAAGTGGAACTGGCACAGCGCATCCGAAAGGGTGACCGCGCTGCGTTGGAGAAACTGACTCGTGCCAATTTGCGCTTCGTCGTCAGTGTGGCCAAGCAGTATCAGAACCAGGGACTCTCGCTGCCTGACCTCATCAACGAGGGAAATCTCGGACTCATCAAGGCTGCAGAAAAATTTGACGAGACGCGTGGTTTCAAATTTATTTCCTACGCTGTATGGTGGATTCGTCAGAGCATCCTTCAGGCACTGGCCGAGCAGAGCCGCATCGTGCGCTTGCCGCTGAATCAGGTGGGTTCACTCAATAAGATTAGTAAAGCCCTTTCCAAGTTTGAACAGGAGAATGAGCGTCGTCCCAGCCCTGATGAGCTGGCCGATGAGTTGGACATTCCTGTGGATAAGATTTCCGACACACTGAAGGTCTCTGGCCGTCACATCTCTGTGGATGCACCGTTTGTGGAAGGTGAAGACAACACGCTGTTGGACGTTATCGTGAACGATGACAGCCCAATGGCCGACAAGAGCTTGGTCAATGAGAGCCTCAGTCGCGAAATCGACCGCGCCCTCTCCACACTGAGTGAGCGTGAGAAGCAGATTGTGGAGATGTTCTTTGGCATCAACCATCAGGAAATGACCTTAGAGGAGATTGGTGACAAGTTCAACCTCACCCGTGAGCGTGTCCGCCAAATCAAGGAGAAGGCCATCCGCCGACTGCGCAACAACACCAAAAGCAAACTGCTGAAATCCTACCTCGGATGAAGAATTACTGCATTATTTTTTTGCTGACAATGCTGACGTTCTCTTTGTCGGCATCAGCTGCCAAGGAACCGAAGATGCAATCCATCTATATTTTCGGTTTTGCGGCCTCATTCACCGATTCCATTGCTTGTCAGACTGCTGTACAGCGCGTGGACAGCGCTTGGCTGGATCGTCACGGTTTCCTCGTGGATCGTTCGCTTTACAGTCTTCAACTTCAGCTTTATATGGAGCAGGAAGAGAAGCTGCCCAATGCTGTATGCACTGTCTTCTTCAGCACGAAGAAGCGCAGCGCTGAGAAGCTCTGGGCCAAGATTCAGCGCAAGTATGAGGCCGCTCAGAACCTCATCTATCACGTGACGCCGTTGGACAAGTTCAGCTTTAAAGCCGAGGAGTACAAACCTATCGTGGAGTATGATCCCTCCGACGTGGAGGAGGCTTCTGCCAATGCATCCAAGCCTGATGGCAAGAAAGACAGCAAATCCAAGAAGACCAGCAAATCCAAAAAGAAAGAAAAGAAGAAATGACCACACAGCGATATAAGGTGGCACTTCATCGTGTGGAAGTGCAACTCCCAGAAACGCTTCAACCTCAAGATATCATCCCCTCTTTCTCGCCCTTTGTGTGTGAGGAAGAGGGGGATGTGCTTTTCTGCATGACCGTGGAGATCGGCATGGCTCCGGACTTCAGTCACCTGACAGAAGTGGGCCAGTTTGACTGCGGCGGTGCCAATCATGGCGTTTATCTGGCTGCCGACGGCGGTTATGCATTTGAGATCAGCCTGCCCGCCTGTGAGGGTGGAACCCTCAGCTGTTGCATGACCTCCAATGCGAACTTCAGCCGTTGTCATGTTGTGCTGACGGGGCAGCACCTGCGTCAGCATCAGTTCGGGCTGAACAATGCCCTGATGATGGCTTTTGCCTTTGCCGCTGCCGAGCAGGATACGCTCCTCGTGCATGCTTCTGTCATTCGAAACAATGGTTACGGTTACCTCTTCACGGCCCCCAGCGGTACAGGTAAGAGCACACATACCCATCTGTGGTACAAATACATACCAGGCAGTGACCTGATGAACGATGACAACCCCGTGGTGCGCATCGTGGATGGCGAGACCCGCATCTATGGTTCCCCCTGGAGTGGGAAGACACCTTGTTATAGGAACATTTGGGCACCTGTGGGTGCCATTACTCGCATCGAACAGAAGCCCGAGAATACCATTCGCCGCATGGCACCCGTTGAGGCCTTTGCCATGCTGCTGCCCGCTGTCAGTTCTATGAAGTGGGACAAGCGAGTCTATCAGGGTATCTGTCAGTGCATTTCCCGCCTGCTCAGTCTAACGCCGGTTTATCTTTTGGGCTGCCGACCCGACGAGGAAGCGGCGCACGTGAGTCATGATGCGATAGCGGTGAGGTAATGGGATTGTTGAAGCGCATCATATTCAAGATTGGTCGCCTGTTGGCGACCCCATGGCGGCGAGCTAAGGAGCGGAAGTATGCCGATCCGTCTGGTGAGGGTGTGCAGCGGAAAGAGTTCCAGAACGATAAGTTCCTGCCTCTCGTGCGTCACTATATTTCTCAAGGAGAGACGGCCATCATCTTTGTGAAAGGATATAGCATGCGTCCGTTCCTGGAACACCTGCGGGACCGTGTGAAACTGGCCCCATGGAAAGAACTGAACGTGGGTGATGCCATTCTGGCAGAGATTGCACCGGGGCATTTCGTGCTGCACCGCATCATTGAAATTGACGGCAAGAACATCACCCTCATGGGTGACGGAAACATCCGAGGTACAGAGCATTGCACCTTTGATAACGTTTGTGGCGTGGTCACTGAATACATCCGTCCTGCCGGCCACGTCCTCTTGGCTACAGATACCAAGCTCCAACGTCGCATCCGGCTCTGGCGTCGTCTCTTGCCCATCCGCCGTTATCTTCTTTTCCTCTACCGACTGACAATTAACGAATAAACAAGTAAACAAAAGAATATTATGAAAATTAAGACAGGATTTGAACTCATGAAGGTCTGCGGCGAGTTTGTCGTGGTGGCCCATGGAATGGAAAACATCGATTTCTCCAAGGTGATCAGCCTCAACGAGAGTGCCGCCTACCTCTGGAATAAAGTCAAAGACAAGGATTTCGATGCCGCTGAACTGGCCCGTCTCCTCACCGAAGAATATGAGGTGGATGAAGCTACCGCTCTTCGCGATGTTGAGAAGATGATGGATGAGTGGCGCGAAGCAGGACTGGCTGAATAACAGGAACCTGCTTATGAACCATTTTTTATCAAGGACACTGCTGTTGGCCGTTCTGATCGTTGCAGGCACTGCTGCCCACGCACAGAACATTCAGCTTCACTACGACTTTGGCCGTCACATCTATTCCACTGAGGAAAGCAGCCGTTCCAAAGTCACAGTCACCCTGGAGCAGTTCCGGGTTGACCGTTGGGGTTCGTGGTTCTACTTCGTGGATTTGGACCTCGGACGTGAAACCTTCAACTCCGCCTATACTGAGATCTCCCGCGAATTCAAACTTGGGCGACAGTCGCCCTTCGCTGCCCATATAGAGTACAACGGCGGACTCAATCTGGGAGGCAGCTTCCAGCATGCAGCACTTCTTGGCGGTGCATGGAATGGTCACAACGCAGACTTCACCAAGACCTATTCAGTGCAACTCTTGTACAAGCAGTTCTTCAAGAGTTATGACTATACCCATTCCTATGCCAGTGCACAGTTGACAGGTGTCTGGAACCTGATGTTCCTTGAAAAGGCCGTGACCTTCAGCGGCTATATTGATTTCTGGCGCGGAGAGAAGGCCAACCGTCACGGGCAGCTTGTCATCCTCACCGAGCCTCAGTTCTGGTATAATCTGAACACCCTCAAGGGTATGAAGGATGTGAACCTCAGCATTGGCACCGAGTGGGAAATCAGCAATAACTTCATCTACAACATTGCCAACGACAAGTCCTTCTTCATCAATCCCACCCTTGCCCTGAAGTGGACTTTCTGACAGGATGGCGCCGTTTCACTCCTCTTTCCCTCGCGCGCGTACCTTAATAATAAATAGCATGTTCATCGCTTCCATGCATTCTTTTGTGGCGAAAAAGTTTAATAAATAAATCATAAACGACTATGCGATCAAGCAGAACAATGAAAAATGTGATTTCAAGGGCAGCGATGATGCTGATTGTCTTGCTAATTACAGCCTGCGAGAAGCCTTTGCTGGACGAGGCTACGGTTGGTGAAGTGTCGGATGAGGCGAATGTCATCCTGCGGTTTACACCGTATGAGCAGGAGGCGTTTTCTCGCAGTGCAACGGACATCACTGAACTGTGTTCGCGACTGAACATTGCGTTGTTTGACGGCGAGGGGACGAAGGTGAAGACGGTGGCGCAGAAGGAGGGTGACAGTTCGTACGGGACGGTGGAGATGTCGCTGGCTGCCGGGACGTACAAGCTGGTGGTCATGGCGCACAACTGTGACGGTAGCGCGACGATCACGAGTACGGAGAAGGTGACTTTTCCCAATAATAAGGTGACGGACACCTTTTATTATTATGGGGATTTGGTGGTGACGGCAGAGAAGCAGACGTATGAGCTGACGCTAATTCGCGCTGTGGCAATGTTCCGCTTGGTGCTGACAGATGAGTCGTTGCCATCGACGGTGGCGAAGCTGAAGTTCTACTACACGGGCGGTTCGAGCACGTTTAGTCCTGCGGCAGGCTATGGCATCGTGCAGAGTAAGCAGACGGAATTCAGGACAGTGAGTGAGGATGGAGTCTATGAGATCTACACCTTGCCTCACACGGAGGAGGATGTGCTGACGAAACTGACGGTGACGGCTCTGGATGACGAAGACAATGCCATCAAGGAGAGAGTCTTCGAGAATGTTCCTGTCATACGCAATCAGGTGACACGCTACACGGGCAGTTTTTTCGATAACGGCGGAGGTGCCGAGACGGGTAGGGGGGACTTCCGCATGATTGCCGACCCAGAGTGGGATGCCGTGAATGGATACACATTCTAGAAACAAAACGATAAGAACAGACGAAATGTGTGGGGATAGACGGAAACTGTTACGGTAAAGGTTGGATGTGGCGCATCTGCCGCATGATCCAGGTTTGGCGTTTCAGCATGTAGGCAGAGGGCTCTTTGCTGCTGAAACGGAGGGGATTGGGTAGTGTGGCAGCGATGAGTGCACATTGGGGACGAGTGAGTTCGCTGGCGGTGCAGTGGAAATGCCACTGCGCTACTGCTTCTGCGCCATAGATGCCGTCGCCCATCTCGATGGAGTTCAGATAGACTTCCATGATGCGCTGCTTGCCCCAGATGAGTTCGATGAGGGCGGTGAAGTAGGCCTCCAGTCCTTTTCGAACCCATGAATGAGCGGGCCAAAGGAAGACGTTCTTGGCGGTTTGTTGGCTGATGGTGCTGGCTCCGCGATGTCGTTTGCCGGCTTTGCTCTCCTTGATGGCGGAGTCGATGGCGTCGAAGTCGAAGCCGTGATGCTCCATGAAGAGCTGGTCTTCTGAGGCCATCACAGCCACGGGCATATAGATGGACATCTCTTCCAACGGAACCCAGTGATGCCGCATCCGCAGGTGTTCACCGCGACTCACCTGCTGTACACAGCGAATGACCATTAATGGCGTCGCGGGGACTGGCAACCACTTGTAGGCCAGGACGGTGAGAATGGTGGAGGCGAAGAAGAAGATGACCGTCCACTGGAGGATTTTTTGGAGTTTGCGGAGAAATTTCATGGAGGTGTGTTTTAATTGTTCACCCTGATGACTCTGACGCCGAGCTGCGTGGGATGCTTCTTCATGTACTCGGCCAGTGTCAAGGGTTCCAGGATGACACGTTTGTGGATTTGGCTGGCGTTGAGGAGGTGGAGCTGACCGTCGGTGCCCCATACGGCGATGCCCAGATGGGAGACGTCCAGGCCGGCTTTCTTGGTGACAATGGCCAGGATATCACCGTCTTGTATACTGCCCAGTTCCTTCCGACTGCGGGAGAGCAGACGGCGCGGGATGTAATGGATGGTGCGGCCGTTGATGCGCTTTTCGTTGGCCTGAATCTGTTTCTGGGCTTCTTCGTCACCCTTGAGCATGGGGTATTGATTTGGGTGATTTGTCATATAGTTGCACTGGAGCGTCTGCGGTTCCACGAAAGGATAGAAAGCGCCGCGACTGTCTTTCTCATGGCCTGTGACCTCGGTGACCAGACCCTGACGCTCGTTGCTGAGAATCCATTCACTGAAATAATGATTGCGGGAGGCGTAGCCGTTGAGGCGGCCGTCACGGTAGCGGATGCGCTCCAGGTTGCGGCAGAAGTCGGCGAAGCGCGTGCTCTGCTGCTGTGTGGTCAGCACCAGTGCCACCACGTTCTCCACCAGTGTGGTGCAGTCCAACTCCCGCAGGTTCACAGCCAGCTCTTCCTTGGGGTTCACCTCCAGGGTCTTGCCAACGTAGGGCCGGTCCAGCAGTTGGTTGGCGAAGTAGAGCATCAGGTTCTCGCCCTTGGGCTGTCGGACACCTTTCTTCAGGAGGTTCACCACAGTGGTGCTGTCTGCGGGCTGATAGGTGAGTGCAAAGATATCCTCTGTGGCAGCCCACAGAACCGCCAACAAGAGTAAAAAGAGGTGTAAACGATGTCTCATGATGCGATTTTGCTCCTTATTTGTTGCAAAAGTACAAAAAACTCCACACTCTCCACACTAAACTCTAAACTTTTTACTACTTTTGCGCCGTGAAACGTGCATTTCTTCTCTTTTCCCTCCTCTGCTGGGCCGTTTTCACCCTTCAGGCACAGCAGACGCGTAGTCTGAACCCACAGGTGAAGACCGTCCGCGTCATCGTGAACGGCGACCCGCTGCAACCACCTGTGGCGAGGTTGGGAGGACGTGTGGAGATAGACTTTGATGTGCTCTCACACGCCTACACGCGATATATATATAAGGTGGAGTTCTGTAATGCTGACTGGACAGCGGCCACGGATGTTTTCGAGAGCGATTATCTCTCGGGTTTCAATGGTCGCCCCATCGATGACTACGAGACCAGCTTCAACACCAGCGTGCTCTATACCCACTACCGCTTTGGTTTCCCCAATGAAGATGTGCGCCTGCGACTGCCCGGGAACTACCGCGTCCGTGTTTATCCAGATGAGCGCGATGCTGATGACGAACCCATTTTGGAAGCCTGTTTCTCCCTGCTGAAACCCTCGATGAGCGTGTCTGCACAGGTGAGCAGCAACACCGATATCGACTTCAATCAGCATCACCAGCAGGTGACGTTCTCGTTGGGTTACGGTGCAGAACGTGTGGTGGATCCCCATCAGGAACTGAAGACGGTGGTGATGCAGAACCGCCGCTGGGACAACGCTGTGGTGAATCTGCCGGCCAACATTCAGAAAGCCACAGGACTGGAGTGGACCCACCGCCGGCAGCTCATCTTCCCGGCGGGCGCTGAGTTCCACAAGTTTGAGATTCTGGACGTGAGGCTGAATGGGATGGGCGTGGATTTGATGGAATTTGAGGACCCCTACCGTCACGCCACGCTTTTCGCTGTGCAGCCCCAGCACAACTATACCTACGACGAAGACCAGGACGGAGCCTACGTGATCCGTCATTCCGATGACGAGGACAACGACACGCAGAGCGAGTACCTCTTTGTCCATTTCCTCCTGAAAACGCCCCGTCTGCCCGGCGGCGATGTGTATGTGACGGGTCTCTGGGACAACGGTTTTCCAGACCCTGACTGCCGGCTGTCGTATGATGAGTCTACGGGCTGTTATGAGGGTGCCGTGCTCCTGAAGCAGGGGTATTACAACTATCAGTTCCGGCAGTTGGATGCTGATGGAGTGGGGCAGACCGCCCAGACAGAGGGTGACTTCTATCAAACAGAAAACGAATACATTATCTTAGTCTATCATCGTCCGCAGGGTGCCCGCTATGATGCACTCGTGGGCTATGCAAAGGTGAAATCAGATGGAACTCATTAAGCAATTCTTTGAGCAGATGGGTGTGATGTTGAGCATCCCCTGGTCTTTTGTTATCTTGGAGCTGGTGGGCACGCTGGCTGGTGCAGTCTCTGGTGCCCGTCTGTCTGCGGCCAAGCATTTTGACCTCTTTGGTGCGTTCATCGTGGGCACAGCCACTGCTGTGGGCGGCGGAACCACGCGTGACTTGCTCATCGGTAAGACGCCGTTCTGGCTTGAAGACCCTATTTTCCTGCTCACGTGCCTCTTCGGTCTCCTGTGGGTCATCGTTTTCCGCAAGTGGCTGGTGCGGCAGAACAATACCTGGTTCCTCTTTGACTGCATTGGTTTTTCGCTGTTCAATGTCATTGGTATAGAGAAATCCCTTGGACTGGGCTTCCCCACGTGGGCTGCTATCTGCTTGGGTGTGGTTACCGGTGCCGGTGGCGGTGTGTTGCGTGACATCCTCATTAATGAGGTTCCCCTCATTTTCCGCAAGGAAATCTATGCCACCTGCTGTCTGGCTGGCGGCATCGTCTATATCGTCTGTCTTCATCATCTGAACTGGAGTCCCGAGGGCAGTGCTGTCCTCTCCTGCACCGTGGCCATCGCCATTCGCATGCTCGCCGTCAAGTACGGTTGGGGACTGCCAACGCTGAAGGCAGAACCATAAAAAAGGGGGTTGCACATGTGCAACCCCCTTTGATAATAAATGATTCTTCGGAAGCTTACTGCAGTGTACCTGCCTGAGCCTGCTTGATCATTTCGTCGCTGGCATAGAGGTAAACTTCCACGCGGCGGTTCTGAGCCTTGCCGGCAGCAGTGCTGTTGTCTGCCACGGGATTGCTCTCGCCCAGACCAGCCACTTCCTTGATCTGGTTGTTGGTCACGCCTTTGCCTTTCAGGTAGTTGCTGACGGCTGTGGCGCGCTGCAGTGAGAGCTGCTGGTTAGCAGCTGCACTTTCTGCGGCACTCTTGCCCTTGAAGGGCGTGTTGTCTGTGTAGCCAACGATGCCCACGTTCATGTCGGTGTTCTGCAGCAGCACGTTCTGAGCGAAGTTGGTCAGAGAACTCTGAGCGGAAGCGCTCAGGGCAGATTTGCCAGTCTGGAAGAGGATGCCGCTGTCGAAGGTCACCTTCACAGCCTCGTAGCCGTTGGCGTCTGTGGTGGTGGTCACCTGTGCGTTGGCCACTTTCTCTGCTTCAGCCTTGGCCTTGTCCATCTTCTTGCCGATGAGGATACCGGCAGCAGTACCTACAGCAGCACCGGCAGCACCGCCAATGATGGCACCCTTGCCAGAGTTGGAAGCGATGAGTGCGCCGAGGGCAGCGCCGAGGGCAGCACCGCTGCCACCACCGATGAGACCACCTTTCGTGGCATTGCTGGTGTCACCGCAAGAATTCATGAGCAGAGCAGCGCAAAGGCCGAGTGCATAAAACTTCAATCCTTTCATAGTTTTTTGTCGTTTAAGAGGGTTAATAGTGTTTAATGAACTGTTTTCGGGTGCAAAAGTAGCAATTTTCCTCTAAACGACACGCAAAACTGACAAAATAATGCTTTTCTTTCACGATATTTCACTAACTTTGCGCCCAAAATACAGAAAATGGAGGCAGAAATCCCTCCTTTTACATTAAACTTTAAACAATAAACTATAAAAACAAAATATGGCAAAAGAACTCAAAAACCTCACTAAACGCAGCGAGAACTATTCGCAGTGGTACAATGAACTGGTGGTGAAAGCAGACCTGGCCGAGCAGAGCGATGTGCGCGGCTGCATGGTCATCAAACCCTACGGCTACGCCATCTGGGAAAAGATGCAACATATTCTGGACGGCATGTTCAAGGAGACCGGTGTGCAGAACGCCTATTTCCCCCTGCTCATCCCGAAGAGTTTCCTCAGCCGCGAGGCCGAACACGTGGAAGGCTTCGCCAAGGAGTGTGCCGTGGTGACGCATTATCGTCTGAAAACCAACGAGACACATGACGGCGTGGTCGTGGATCCCGAAGCCAAACTGGAAGAGGAACTTATCATCCGTCCCACCAGCGAGACCATCATCTGGAATACTTATAAGAATTGGATTCACAGCTATCGTGACCTTCCTCTGCTCATCAATCAGTGGGCCAACGTGATGCGCTGGGAAATGCGTACCCGTCTGTTCCTGCGCACCGCCGAGTTTCTCTGGCAGGAAGGCCACACGGCTCATGCCACCCGTGAAGAAGCAGAGGAGCGTGCCCGCCAGATGCTGAAGGTCTATGCCGATTTTGCCGAGAAGGTGATGGCAGTGCCAGTGATGCAGGGCGTCAAGTCTGAGACTGAGCGTTTTGCAGGCGCCCTGGACACCTATACCATTGAGGCTATGATGCAGGACGGCAAGGCACTGCAGAGCGGTACCAGTCATTTCCTGGGTCAGAACTTCGGTCGCGCTTTTGACGTGCAGTTTCTGAACAAGGACAACCAGCCAGAGTATGCCTGGGCAACCTCCTGGGGTGTCTCCACCCGACTGATGGGCGCCCTCATAATGACCCACTCCGATGATAACGGACTGGTGTTGCCGCCCGCCTTGGCTCCCATCCAGGTGGTGCTCATCCCCATCTACAAGACCGAGGAGCAGTTGGATGCCATCCGCGAGCAGTTGGCCGCTATTGCCAATGAGCTCAAAGCACTGGGCGTCAGCGTGAAACTGGATGATAATGACCAGAAACGTCCTGGCTTCAAGTTTGCCGACTATGAGTTGAAGGGTGTTCCCGTGCGTCTTGTCATGGGTGGTCGTGACCTCGAACAAGGCACCATCGAACTGATGCGCCGTGACACCTTGGAGAAGGAGACCGTGACGGTGGAAGGCATTGCCCAGCACGTTAAAAGGGTGTTGGATGACATGCAGACCGCCATCTTCGAGAAAGCTCGCAAGTACCGCGATGAGCACATTTTCGAGTGTGAGAACTATGAAGAGTTCAAGGAGCGCGTCAAGGACGGCGGCTTCTTCCTCTGCCACTGGGACGGCACCGCCGAGACCGAGGCTAAGATCAAGGAAGACACCCAGGCCACCATCCGCTGCGTGCCCTTCGACTTTGAGCAAACACCTGGCACGGATATGGTGAGCGGCAAGCCTGCCAAGTATCGTGTCCTCATTGCGCGCGCCTATTGATATGAAGTGGCTGCCCACTCTTTTCGCAGCAGAAGCCATCCCCAGTGCCATGATTACTTTCGTGGCACTGCTGATGTTTCTGCAATTGGGAGTAGGGTGGGAGCGTAGTACACTTTTCTGTGCACTGCTGACACTTCCTTGGATGATGAAGTCCTGGGTGCGTTCGTCTCTACGTCGCTGGGGTCATTTCGTTTGGCAGCTGCGACTGGCCGAGGTGCTGACTTTTCTGTCGTTGGTGGCCTTGGCGTTCTCGTTCACAGCCCGCACAGACCGTCTGCTATGGGTCTTTCTGAGCTTGTTTGTCCTCTGTCTCTGTACCGCGTGGCACGAGTTGGTGGCGCGCATGTACTATGAACAGCGGCTGCGCCGCCCCCAGCAGCGGTTCTACTCGGGACAGAAGATGTTCTTTACCCAGTCGGGCGTGGTGCTGACATACGGCGTGATGATTGTGGTTGTCGGGTCTTTGGAAGTCTTCTTCCATCATCGTTCCCACGCCATCACAGAGTCATGGAGCACAGCAGTCTATCTTTTGGCGGGTGTCTATCTGTGCCTGCTTCTTTGGAATTTGGTAAGCCTCTCTCACAGCTCCTCTCCAGTGGAGGGGGGCGTTGCAGTCAACGAAACGAATCTTTCTCCCCTCCCTAACAGGGGAGGGGTATGGGGAGGGGCTTTCTCCCTCTTTATCCTCCTCCTCCCCCAAGCCCTCCTTTTTCACGCGCGCGTACTTTATTTATTTGCCTCTCAGAGTGAGGGCGGACTGGGTTGTTCGCTGCAGTGGATAGGTCTGGCTCAGGGAACGGTGGGCGTAATCGCTTTCTCGGCGGGGCTCATCTGGGGTTATCAGATGCTGCGCAGACAGCGCGCCTCGATTGATGTTTCTTGCCCTCAACTGTTTAAGTTCGTCATTCCACTGGGACTGTCGCCACTGGTCTATTGGCTGATGACGCAGTATCCTCCCGCCAATCTCTTCTGGCTTTGTGTGGCTACCGGCACAGCGCAGTTCTGTTTCGGTTTTGGCCTGAACGGTTGTTCGCTTTTCCTGCGTCACCTCTTTGGAGAACGCTATGCTGGTACCATCAACTATCTCTTTGTCCCCCTCATCTCGCTGGTGATGCTTCCAGCAATGGCTGCCTCGGGCTGGCTCGTGGCGCGCTTGGGCTTTGAACAGTTCTTCACTCTCAACGCCCTGCTGGCCTTGCCTGCCTGGCTTGCCGGCTACATCGGCTGGACAAACATAGCTTCCCATCCCTCCCATCAATTCCCATCCCTCCCATAACTCCCATCACCTCCCATCATGCAAACAAACTCCTCTCGACCATACGCCTGGGTACCCTCCCTTTACTTTGCGGAGGCTTTGCCTTACGTGGCAGTCATGGTTATTGCCACGACAATGTACAAACGTATGGGGCTCTCCAACACCGACCTGGCCCTCTATACCTCTTGGCTCTACCTGCCTTGGGTCATCAAACCCCTGTGGAGCCCTTTCATCGCGGCCATTAAGACGGAACGGTGGTGGGTGCTCCTGATGCAATTGTGTATCAGTGCCGGCTTCGCGGGCATCGCCTTCACCCTGCCCACAAGTACGTGGTTACAAGGTTCGTTGGCTTTCTTTTGGCTGTTGGCTTTCGCCAGTGCCACCCACGATATTGCAGCTGACGGCCTTTACATCCTTGGTCTTGACACACATGACCAGAGCTTGTACGTGGGCATCCGCAGTACGTTTTACCGTGTCGGTACAATCGCAGGACAGGGCTTATTAGTCATGCTTGCCGGCTGGCTGGAGAAGTCTCAGACAGTGCCTATGGCATGGAGTATCACTTTCTTAGTGTTGATGGGACTTTTCATTGCCCTGTGGTTGTGGCATAACATAGCTTTGCCAAAAGTTCCCCAAAAAGCCAGTCAACCGACAGGCTTTCTGGGGGACTTTTGGCTCGCCCTGAAGACGTTCTTCACTAAACCTCACATCCTTTCTGCCCTATTGTTTATGTTGCTTTTCCGTTTCCCAGAGGGGCAGTTGGTGAAGATTGCTAATCCTTTCTTGCTGGACAGTGCAGAAGCGGGCGGTTTGGCGCTGAGCACCGAAGCAGTGGGCTTTGTCTATGGAACCATTGGCATTATCGGTCTCACCGTTGGCGGTTTGCTCGGTGGTTGGTGCGTCTCCCGCCACGGCCTGAAACGTTGGTTGTGGCCCATGGTTCTCTGCATCTCCCTTCCCGACCTTGTTTATGTTTATTTAGCCTCTGTGGGAGATACTTCCTTCTTCGTGGTCAACCTTTGTGTTTTCATTGAACAGTTTGGCTACGGCTTTGGCTTCACTGCCTATATGCTTTTCCTGGTCTATTTCTCTCAGGGAGAGCGCAGTACTGCAGTCTTCAGCATCTGCACAGCCTTGCAGGCATTAGGTATGATGCTGCCCGGAATGATAGCCGGTTGGATGGCTGACCACTTGGGTTACCTGAACTTCTTCTGGTGGGTGGTGGCCTGCTGTCTGGTCACTTTTGCGGTTTCTGCCTTCATCAAAATCGACCCTTCATACGGTAAAAAAGAACAATAACTTCACGCCATGGACAGAAAACTATTCCTTTCATGGGGCTTCGCCCTCATCTTGATGCTTACCGGTGCCTGCTCCCAGCATCCGAAACAGCAGGAAGAACTTGGTTCATCTTTGTGGTTGCCACGTGAACGTAACGAGGTACCTTCCAATAATTTGTCCGGCACCAAGTGCAAGGCCCTGACAGAACTCCAGCATTACTATCGAGGAGAGAAACCCGTAATAGTGCAATTGAACGGAAAGGCTGCGGACAGTGATGCCTACAGCATTGCGGTGAACGACCGTCGCATCATCATTGATGCTTCCACCACAAACGGTCTGCTCTACGGCGCTTTTGACCTGCTTCGGATGCAGCAGTTGGGTAATATTCATTCCACGGAACAGCGGCCTGCTTTTGCGCTGCGACTGCTCAACCACTGGGATAACTTGGATGGCAGTGTGGAGCGCGGCTATGCTGGCAAGAGCATTTGGAAGTGGGATGAGATCAATGTGGATACGGTGCCAGCGGTCATGTCTCCAGAACTTTACATGCGAGTGGAAGAATATGCCCGCGCGAATGCCAGTATCGGTATCAACGGTGTGGTTCTCAACAATGTCAATGCTTCTCCGAAGATGCTTTCTACAGAGATTCTGAAAAAGGTAAAGGTAATCAGTCAGCTTTTGGAAGCATACGGCATCAAGACCTATTTGAGCATCAACTTTGCCTCTCCCAAGGTGCTCGGCGGTCTGCCCACAGCCGACCCGCTTAATGAACAGGTGCAGCAGTGGTGGCAGGTGAAAGTGGATGAGGTTTATGAGTTGATGCCCCATTTCGGAGGATTCTTGGTGAAGGCCAACAGTGAGGGACAGCCCGGTCCTGGCGATTATCACCGCACCCATGCCGATGGAGCCAATATGTTGGCCGACGCTTTGGCACCGCACGGTGGCATTGTCATGTGGCGTTGTTTCGTCTATGGTGCCAACCACAAGGGAGAAGACCGTGTGAAGCAGGCCGTTTCAGAATTTAAACCCTTAGACGGGCAGTTCCGTGAGAACGTCATCTTGCAAACAAAGAACGGACCGCTGGACTTCCAGCCACGCGAGCCATATAGTCCCATCTTCGACCAGATCACGCAGACACCTAATATGGTAGAACTGCAAATCACTCAGGAATATACGGGTCAGTCCCGCCATCTGGTTTATCTGGCTCCGATGTGGAAGGAATTCTTCTCCTTTGTCTCCCCCGACAGCCTCGCAGGCATTGCAGGCGTGGCAAATATCGGTGACGATGCCAATTGGTGCGGACATCATTTCTCCCAGGCCAACTGGTATGCCTTCGGTCGTCTGGCCTGGAACCCACAGCTCACCTCCGAGGAGATTGCCAGCGAATGGCTGCAGCTCACCTTCACCGGAGAAGAGGACTTTGTCAAACCCATGACAGAGGTGATGATGGCCAGCCGCGAAGCCTGTGTGGATTATATGATGCCGCTGGGTCTGCATCATATCTTCAAGTTCGACCATCACTACGGGCCCGAACCCGACGGCTTCAAAGCCAACTATCCGCTGGAGTGGTGTCCTGTCTATTACCATCAGGTCGATAGCATCGGCGTGGGATTTGACCGCAGTAGCACTGGAACAGGTGCCACGGCTCAGTACCGTGAGCCTTTCTGTTCCCTGTATGACAGTCTGGAAACCTGTCCAGAGAACCTGCTGCTCTGGTTCCATCATGTGCCTTGGAATCACCCGATGAAGAGCGGTCAGACGCTATGGCAGGAACTGAACAATCATTATAACCACGGTGTCTCAGAGGTGGATCGCTTCCATCAAGTGTGGCTGCAGATGCGCCCCATCGTCTGTCGGGTTGATGGCAATAATCTGCGTTGGCTGGCGGTGGAAGAACGCCTACAGCACCAACAGGAAAACGCCCGTGAGTGGCGTGATACCTGCCTCCATTACTTCCAAACCTTCTCTCACCAGCCCATTACATCAGAATAACAATCAAGAGGTTATGCGAAAGTTATGCCTGTTCATTGCGCTAATGACGGTCCTGACGGCTGTTGCGCAGGACGAAGTGCTCCAAACGCTTCGGTGCACCAATGACTATTTCATGGCGAAGTATGAGGATCCCACGGCAGACAGTTTTGTCCACCGCAAGCGTCGTCCCAGCAATATCTGGACGCGTGGCGTGTATTATGAGGGATTGATGGCGCTCTTCAGCGTGGATCCTCGGCAGCAGTATTTGAATTATGTCTTTCGCTGGGCGGACTTCCATCGGTGGTCACCGGCTCGGGACATCAAGACAACGGATGCCGACAACCAATGCTGCGCCCAGACCTATATTGAGTACCACCTGCTGACAGGACAGGGGACACTGGAGCCTGTGCGGCAGAACTTAGAGATGCAGATGCAGACGGGACGGGTGGATTACTGGACCTGGATTGACGCCATTCAGATGGCGTTGCCCGTATATATAAAGATGTATGCGGTGACGGGTGACCGCCGGTACCTGGATTACGGATTGAAGTGCTATGAGTGGACGAGGAATGTGTGTGGTGGAGGTCTGCTGAATGTGAAGGAGCGGAAGAATGGCGGTCTGTGGTGGCGCGACAAGGATTATGTGCCGCCCTATCAGGAGAAAGACGGCAATCATTGTTATTGGAGTCGTGGCAACGGTTGGGTTTATGCGGCACTTGTGCGGTCCATGGAACAGCTGCCTGCTGAGAGTAAGGAATATAAGACGCTGAGCAGGGACTTCCTGATGATGAGCCGCGCGTTGCTGGCTTGTCAGCACACCGACGGTTTCTGGCGGGCCAGCCTGCTCTCTGATGCGGAATATCCCGACCCTGAAATGACGGGCACAGCGCTGTTCCTGTATGGAATGAGCTGGGGAATCCGTCACGGACTGCTGAGTGAGAAAACATATCGTGCCGCCTGCGAGAAAGCGTGGCAGGCATTGGCCAGTTGTGTGCATGAGGACGGCTTCTTAGGCTGGAATCAGGGCACGGGCAAAGATCCGTCGGCAGGCCAACCGGTGACGTTCAGCTCCGAACCGGACTTCGAGGATTATGGCACAGGCTGTTTCCTGCTCGGAGGTGTGGAGTATTACAAACTGTTGAAGGGAAAGGAGACCAGAACCACAGCCGGTGTCGGAGCAGGGGCCTGGCCCGATGGCACTCCCCTCAGCAGCTGGTTCACAGAGCCTGGCCGTGTGGATGTCAACCGTCTTGGCCGACAGTTCGTGGTCACTGACTGTGGCGTGAAAAATGACAGCACGCTGTTGCAGACCGAGGCCCTGCAAGCCGTTATTGACAGTGTGGCACGTGATGGCGGCGGTGTGGTGGTCATCCCGGAGGGCGTGTTCCTCAGCGGTGCCCTCTTCTTCCGTCCAGGGACACACCTGCACCTGCAGCGCGGTGCCGGTCTGAAAGGCATCGACAATATCAAGTACTACCCTGTGGTGAAGACACGCATGGAGGGGCAGACGCTCAACTACTTCGCCGCCTTGGTGAACGCCGACCATTGTGACGGTTTCACCATCACGGGGCCTGGCACCATTGACGGCAACGGACGGCGCTTCTGGGAGGAATTCTGGATTCGGCGCAGATATAACCCTCAGTGTACCAACCTCGAAGCCATGCGTCCGAGGCTGGTATATATCTCCAATTCCAACGATGTCACAGTACAAGATGTGCATCTGCAGAACAGTCCCTTCTGGACCAATCATCTCTATCGTTGTCGGCGAGCGCGCTACTTGGGTTGCACCATTTATGCTCCCCACACGCCGGAGTACGCCAAGGCTCCCAGCAGTGATGCGCTGGACCTGGATGTGTGTCAGGATGTGGTCGTCAGGTATTGTAACATCAGCGTCAACGATGATGCCGTGGTGCTGAAGGGCGGCAAGGGAACTTGGGCCGACAAGAACCCCGACAACGGCCCGAACTCCCACGTGCTCGTGGAAAACTGTAACTATGGCTTTGTGCACGGTTGCGTGACGCTTGGCAGCGAGTCACTCCACGACTGGAATGTGATTCTGCGCAACTGCCATGTGGAAGAGGCGTCCAACGTTCTTTGGTTGAAGATGCGTCCCGATACCCCCCAACACTACGAGCAGATTACTGTAGAAGGCCTGACTGGCTACTGCCGTAACTTCCTGCTGATACGCCCTTGGACACAGTTCTTCAAGGCCGAGGAACGTGAGGATATGCCACTCTCTGAGTGCAACAACGTGACCATCAGGAATATTGATATGCGCTGCGACAACTTCTTTGCTGTGGGCACGTCTGACAAGTACTCGCTACATGATTTCATGTTTGAGAATATTCGAGTGGAAGATGGTAAGGATGCCTTTGATCCCCATCTCATTCAGAATACAACGGTCAGGAATGTGGAAATCAACGGTCGTCGCCGTGACCCCTGGCAGACAGGCACTTGGCCTCAGGCTGGCCGACAGGCTCGGGCTGGCAGTCGTTGGTGGTGGCTCGGTTCGGCTGTGGATGCTGAGAACCTGCGCTGGAATCTGTCTCAGTATGCCAGTCATGGTATTGGTACACTGGAGATAACACCCATTTATGGCGTACAGGGAAACGATGCCAACAACATCCCTTTTCTCTCGGACCACTGGATGGAGATGCTGCATTACTGTGAGGACACAGGCCGCCGCCATGACATCCAAATCGACATGAACTGTGGCACAGGTTGGCCCTTTGGTGGTCCCAGTGTTCCCCTGTCCGAAGCCGCCTGCAAGGCCGTCTTCAGTGACAGCATCACGCAGTTCTTTTCCCCACAATCCAATGATGCCCAGCGTTTCTCCCGCTGGGTTCATTGTCTTCCCACTCGCCAACGAGTGAAGCGTGCTGCTCCTGGCGGCGAGGGTTGGGTCATTGATCATTTTGATTCCACTGCAGTGGCCCACTATCTCGCCCGCTTTGACAGTGCCTTCGCAGCCTCTTCCACTCCCTTTCCGGCCACTTTCTTCAATGATTCCTACGAGGTCTATAACGCCAACTGGACGCCCAGGCTTTTTGATGAGTTCCAGCGTAGGCGCGGTTATGACCTTCGGACGAAACTCCCTGAGCTTTTAGGCCTTGCAGATGACGGCAATCAGACACTCTGTGACTATCGGGAGACGCTGAGCGACCTGCTCTTGGAAAACTTCACCCAGCAGTGGGTCTCGTGGGCCCATTGTCACGGGGTCAAGGTTCGCAACCAGGCCCATGGATCGCCTGCCAACCTCTTAGACATTTATGCTGCAGTGGATATTCCTGAGATAGAGGGTTTTGGCCTTTCTGAATTTGGCATCAGGGGCTTGCGACAGGATTCTGGAATGACGAGAAAGAATGATAGTGATGTGTCTATGCTGAAGTATGCCTCTTCTGCGGCCCACGTCACGGGCAAGCCCTTCACCTCCAGCGAGACGTTCACTTGGCTGACAGAGCATTTCCGCACCAGCCTTTCCCAGATGAAACCCGACCTGGACCTGATGTTCACCTGCGGTGTCAACCGCGTTTTCTTTCATGGCACCTGTTACTCGCCGAAGGAAGACCCCTGGCCAGGGTGGAAGTTCTATGCCAGCGTGGATATGAGTCCCACCAATAGCATCTGGCGCGATGCGCCTTATTTGATGCAGTACATCGAGCGCTGTCAGAGTTTCTTGCAGATGGGGCAGCCCGACAATGACTTCCTGGTTTATCTGCCTGTCCGCGATATGTGGCGCAAACGCTTTCCGAAAAAGAACGGCACCCTGGGTGACGATCTTTTGATGCAGTTTGACATTCATTCCATGGGGCAGAAGGCACCCGAGTTCATCCGTAGTATCTTGAGTATTGACAGTTTAGGCTATGACTGTGACTACATCAGTGACCGCCAGTTGCAGAAGGTGAGGATAGAGGACGGCTGCCTCGTCACAGAAGGCGGCACGCGCTATCGGGGATTGATTATACCTTCCGGGACAACCATTGATGCACGGCTGCAAGCAGAGATCAATCGTCTGCAGACGCTGGTCATCATGGGTGAGGACGCCAGCTCGTTGGCTGCTTTGGCCAAGGCGGAACCGATGCGAACGACGTTGGGGCTGCGTGCCATTCGTCGCAGAAACGATGAAGGCCACCATTATTTTATTGCGAATCTCACGCCGCGAGATATTGAAGAGACCGTGTCTCTTGCTGTGCCAGCAGCACAGGCCACATGGTATAATCCCATGAATGGCGACATCACGCCTGCTGCTGTCAGGGATGGAAAAATCGTCATCAGCCTCCGTTCCGGAGAAAGTCGGATACTGACGACTGCTGTAACGGCTCATGCAAATGGAACTAACAGCTTAATTCGTGACGTTCAGGTCGGTGCAGCAGACGAGCTGGAAGTAGAAAGTTTCTGGACCCTCACTTTCACCGATGAAACCCCTCGCGTGGAAGGAACGTTCCATCTGGAGCGCCCACAAACTTGGGAAACGCTCAGCGACTCCGCTGCCGTCACCATGGGAACCGGCATTTACGAGACCACCTTCTGCCTCACGCGGGAGCAGGCTCGCCAGCAATGGATGATAGACCTCGGCGACGTTCGTGAATCGGCCCGTGTCTATATCAATGGGCAGTTTCTCGGTTGTGCGTGGGCAGCGCCCTTCGTGCTGGACTGCCGTGACGCGCTGCGTCAGGGTGACAACCAGCTTCGCATAGAGGTGACCAACCTGCCTGCCAATCGCATCAGGGATCTTGACCGTCGAGGCGTGAAGTGGCGCAAGTTCAATGAAATCAACATAGTGGATATTAACTACCGCAACACGACCTACGGTGACTGGCCTCTTATGAAAAGCGGCTTGAATTCCTCTGTATATCTTTATGCCAAATAATTCGTCAATGCCATGACCCTCGTAATATTCATATTATCACTGCTGTTTCTTCTGCCAGACCTGTATATTTCGCTGGCGCTGATGCGCGGCTCGGCATGGTGGGCACATGCGTTGGTGTGGCTTCCGGCCATCGTTGCCATCGGACTGTTGGTATCCGTCCGCTTCGGTGGACTCAGCAGCGTTAAAATGGAAATCTTCATCGGTCTGCTACTCTGTGTGGCGCTTCCTCAGCTGTTCTTCGTCGTTTTTTCGTTGGTGGGGAAACTCCTTTCCATCGTCCATTGTCCATCTTCCCTTTTCAATTACATCGGCGTTGCTGTCGGCGTTGTTGTCTCTGTGGCCATGCTGTATGGCTTGCTGTGCGGTTGGAAGCAACTGAAGGTCAGGTATGTGGACTTAACATTTGAAAACCTGCCTGCGGAATTCGATGGTTATCGTTTCGTTCAGCTGAGTGACCTTCATGTGGGCAGTTACGGCGGCGACACAGCCTTTCTCGAGAATGTGGTGCAGCGCGTGAACGATGAGCAACCCGATCTCGTGGTCTTCACTGGTGACCTCATCAATACCTCGCCTGACGAGATAGCACCTTTCGAGCAGACGTTGTCACGTCTGCAAGCTAAAGACGGCGTGATGGCAGTCTTGGGCAACCACGACTACTGCCTGTATGGCTTTGGCGAACGACCAGCCTCCCCGCGAGAAGGAACCCATCAAGTGGTGGATGCAGAACGACGCATGGGCTGGCAGGTGCTGTTGAATGAGCATCGTCTCGTCACACGCGGTGGTGCTCAGATGGCCGTCATCGGAGTTGAAAACACGGGCAAACCGCCCTTCCCGGAGATTGGCGACCTGCGTGGTGCCATGGAGGGATTGCCCGACAGCACCTTCAAGATACTGCTCTCGCACGACCCGTCGCACTGGCGCATGGAGGTGCTGCCAGATACCGATATACCCCTCATGTTGGCGGGACACACACACGCTGCACAACTGAAAATAGGTTCCTGGTCACCATCTCAGTGGATGTATAGCGAATGGGGTGGGCTGTACCAGCAAGGCAAGCAACGACTATATGTCAGTGAAGGCACTGGCGGCAGCATCCCTTTCCGTCTCGGAGCCACCCCGGAAATCATCGTTTTCACGCTGCATACCCCCCAATAATACACTTTGATCTGCTGCCTATGAGAGAGACTACGGCACTCAACTTTTTTCTATGATGAATTTGATATTGCTGTCAACTTGCAGGGGATAACGCACAGCATATCATTCTTTTAAATGGGTGAAGGCTGTGCTTTTTGCCGTCATTCTATTACTATCTCTCTTTCCACTTTCTTCATATCTGCCAGTTTAATCATATCATAAAGATATTTTGTGAGTGATAGCATAATGAGTGCATTTCGCAGCCACTCCGTATACTCTCTGAAAAAGCAAAGAAGTATGAACATGGCAAGGTAGTCAAATCCTATCTGCTTTAAACGGCCAGGATGAAGGAAAAAGGCAAAGTTCTCTACCTCGCTCCAATCGAGTGAGCTGAACATGAAGAACATACCCGTTGGCAATAGTAAAAATCCCAAGTCATCCAACAAATATTGGAAGATGAGCGTGTACCCGCTGGCATAATTGATAGTAACCGTAACCATCCATAATAGGGTTGCGCCCCAACTCACCCAAAAGATTCTGGGATGGTTACATTTCAGTGTTTCAATACGTTTCATAATTCACAATCAGATTAAAATGATATAGAATCTATTTGGTTCCAGTTAATATTACACTTACTTTTTTCTTTATTCCCATTGTCCTGATTGAAATAGTCAATGTCTTCCTCTATAAGAAAGCATCTTCCCACGGATGACAATCTTTCATAGAAGGTTCTTCTGCTGCGATTCTCCATTTCGAACATTTCACCAGCACCCTTGAGAGAACAATCGTAGCTCGCTCTGCTATGGATGTCCAGATTATCTGCAACTGCATCTACATCATGATTAGTTCCGATGTATGCAAAGACCCAGCCTTTCTCCTTCAATTCACAGACCAGATGACGAATCATACTTCCTGAGTATTCTCTTGAAGCATTTTCCAGACCATCGGTGATAATGGTTACCAGTACCACATCCTCATCGGTAACGACTTCCCTTAACTTCTGAATGGACATTCCCATCGCATCATATAAGGGAGTACAACCATCTGGCATATAATCCGTCCAGTTCAAAGGCTCCTCCACATCAACTTCTTTCAGGAAGAATGGACTATGAATCCGAATCGAATTAAACGGCACCAATGTTACAAATTGCTGGATTTCAGGATGCTCTCTCTGCGCATTTTTTATTGTTTGAAGCGTCTCATTGACACCGCTCACGGCTACACCTTGAATTGTAGTCATTGATCCACTCTCGTCGAGAATGATCAGATTGTAAACTTTTTGTTTCATGTTTCTACTCTTTTATAATGGTTAATAATCGATATTTGTTATTACTTCCCCCATGAATCAAAGATACTTGGAGGATTAGCGAAGCCGCGCTTCTGCCATTTCTCACGCACTTGTCCCCACTTCACATCAGTCTTCGTTTGCCCTCTCATGAAAAAGCTGATGATGCTCATTTGTGTATCGTGGTCAACGCGCTGGTACCGCTCTTTCAGTTCCTGACGTGCCCACTTGACATACTTGCCATTCTTCTCGATGAGCATCTTTCCCAGGTCCTCAACGCTCGCATTATGAATCATCGCTTCCAACTGCTCTTTCTCATTCTGGAACAGTATGGCAAAGATGACCTGCCGCAGTTCATCCTTCTTGTCCAGCCAACGAGAAGTGAAAAGTCTCACCAGTTCTTCCCGCGTTAACCCTTTCAGTTTCTTCACACATGCCTCTACAGCCGTCGGTGTCCACTGATGGTAATGTGCATTCTTGCACTCAATCAAAATGTATTCGTAGTTCGTCATAATGGTGATTTTAATAGAATTCTATCAGTCTGTCTGGATTCACAAATTTGAATGCGATTCGGACAATTTGTTGATTGGTAGTAAATATATTACCAACTGTGGGTTCATTTGTTACATAGTCTTTCCTTTCTCTTGTGTAACCCATAAAGGAAGTCATCATGTGTAATGAAGTATCATCCACGTTAGAGTGATTGGCACCTATATACATCATTAATCGGTCACCCATTGTAACGCAAGAGTCGAATTCAAAAGAGGAAAGGATCTTGTCTTTCAAAGGATTGTTTCTAATCTGAACAGAGATGACTCCTCCTAAATGATAATTACCATTGTTGTGCTGTTTAAAAGTAACGACACAGTTCACATAACCTGAGTTCACTAAACAGCCACAAATGTATTCTTTATAACTTTCAACTGAGAAGGAAAACTCTCTGAATGTGAATACTTGAAAATTGGGCCATTGATCCATCTTTTTATACTTTTTTGAATTAATACCCCATTGCTTCCAGTGCAGTATCATATGCAATCGGATTGCGTGGCATTTCTTCATACATACCGTCTGATAGAACTTCCCAAGAGTCTTCTTCTGTCCACACACACCGATCTTCTTCGATTGTTTCAGTTTCGTACACTTCCATTCCATCAAGGAGGACCTCTTTATCCTCGATGTAATCTGAAATGTTGTTATTCTCTTCCATAAAGGGGCGCTCTAATGAGCCATCTAAGTCCAGATTCATTGTTAAATAGGATTTAAAAGTTAATAAAATGAGTTTCTTTTCGTCCTTTTATACCATAAATTCCTAAAAGGTAACCGATAATTCAAATAATTTGTGTACTTTTGCGCAGAAAAAACCAATAATGAGTTATAGGTCGTTGATATATTGTCTGTTATTGTTCGCTTCTTTATCTGTTTCAGCACAGAGAAAGAGAGCGTTTATGGTTGGTGTATCCAATTATGACACTGCACTTACAAGCTATCAATGGAATAACATCAACGGGGTTGCTGACATCCAGCTCCTGAAACCAATTTTAGAGAAACAGGGTTTTCAAATATCGGCAATCATTGACGATGCAGCCACCTATCTGCAAATCACGAAACAACTGGAACAGTTCATCCGAGGAAGTAAAAAGGGAGATATTGTTTACCTCCATTTCTCTACTCATGGTCAACCTGTAGAAGACTTCGACGGCGATGAAGAAGATGGTTGGGATGAAGCCGTCATACCTATTGATGCATACAAGCTCTATCGGAGAGGCGTTTATCAAGGTGAACGCCATCTTTTGGACGACCAACTGAACAAGTATCTCCAGCAACTGCGCTCCAAGATCGGCAAGAATGGGATGGTGTATGTTGTCATCGATGCTTGTCATGCCGGGACTGCTTCTCGTGGTAATGATGACGTGGTGAGAGGAACTCATGTGGGTTTCTCTCCAAATGGAAAAGTCTTCAAACCAATCAAAGACAAACGTTCTCATTTTAAGGTCGAGCATAATGCCAAATGGTCAGATGTTGTCTTTCTGGAAGCATGCAGGGCAGACCAATTGAATACAGAGATCCGGGTTGAGAGTATTCGTTATGGTGCATTATCCTATCATCTGGCAAAGACGATGCAGGAAGAGCCACTTTCAACTCAGCCCCAATCATTCATAGAAAGGCTTAAACAAATGATTCGTCAACAAGGGCGATGGCCCAACAATCAGAATATTGTCATAGAAACGAGTTTGCAGCAATGAAGATAACGATACCCCAAGACCATCATGCCTTCAATGCTTTCCTTACAGAGGAGCGTCCAAAGGTTCTTTCTTTTCTGAGTAAGTCCTTCATTGTGGATGATGCCGATTTGGATGACATTTTCCAGAACGCCTCTGTCGCTCTATACCTTAATATAAAAGAAGGCAAGCTCTCCACATTGACAAGTTCTCTTTCCACCTACTTCCTCCGCGTATGCATCAATCAGACTTTGAAGTTCCTCAGCCAGAAGAAAAGGACGGTTCCGTTGTTTGATGAAGCAACAGTAACAATAAAAGACGAATTCCTGGCCGACAAAATAGACACGCTATACAATTGGTCAACGGAAGATCTGGCTCAGGAAGAAAAATCATATTCAGAGAGAATCGTTCAAGCTGTGATTGACGCGCTGCCAGAAACTTGTCGCAACATCTTTCTGGGCTATTACTGGAACAACTATACCACGAGTACTATTGCAGACGTCTTTGGTTTCGCAAATGCCAATTCCGTAAAGACACAGAAATACAAGTGCGTCAGCAAATTCAAGCAAAAGTATCAAGAACTAATCCGCAGGCACTATGAATAATACAGAAGATATCAAGTTCCAGGAAATGGACGAACTCATAGAGCGCTTCCTACGAGGAGAAATGACTCCAGAAGAAGAGGAACTGTTTCATGAGGAGTTAAAGTCGAATTCCGACCTCAGAGAACAAGCACGTGCTGTCTCTGCTCTTCTAAAAGGCCTGAAAGAGAAAGAAAGCACCCACGATCAGGTAATCATAAATGAAGTCACAGCGACAAAGCGTCCTTCCAGCGTCCGACGACTTGCTCTCTGGGCAGCTTCTATTGCAGCCGTCCTGGCCATCTACTTTGGTTATAGCTATCATGCAGAAAATGTGAGATATGCCAGAATCAATGAGATGCTTACTCCTTACTATGAGCATTACGATGTTGATGAACTGTCACGAGGTGATACAGACTCTGTCATCATTGCCGAACTCTATTCACTCTTCAATCGTATTCACGAAGAGAAGGATATGAAAGACATCATAGCAGAACTTGAATCCATCCATCAATCATTGACCGATGAGTTTACCTATTATCAATATGATAATGATATCGTTTGGAATCTCGCATTGGCATACATTAAAGATGACCAGACGGATAAAGCTATTCCTCTCTTAGAAAGCCTTTATCAAGACAATTTGGGTTCACCAATAGCTGCAAAAGCACAAGAATTATTAAAAAAGCTACACTCAAAGTAAGATTTTCATCAAAATATTTGTTCATTCAAATGCAAGTGGCTACCTTTGCAGCCAAACCAAGTGTCATTGTACCATTATGTTAGGAATTAAGACAAGGCGCGCCCCTATTGGAGGAGACATTGCGGATCAGATTCGTGATGCCGTTGCCCGTGTCGCCACCGGGCAACTTAATGAGCGCGAAAGGGCTCAAGTGGAACGTTCCAAGCGATTAAGCGAACAGTACGAAGCACATTGGTTCGGACTTGATGGAAAAGAGATACAGCATCCGTATTGAGAGGGCTTTAGACACTTCGGCTCTTTCTGATTTCAAGTGTGGGGTGAAGTCCATGGATGACTTCATCCACGACAAAGAGAAAGGTCTGGACAAATTCATTCAGTTACGGCTTTCCAACCTTTGGATTGTATTCGAGGGGGAAAAGGCCGTAGCATTCTTTGCGCTCAGCAAGGATGCTTTAGTGCTCAACAGTGAAGATAGACGAATCATTGAGCGTAAGGAGCAAAACGCCTCAGTCCTGCCGAATCCAGAAGATGCTGAGATGTTCTGGGACAAAGAGAAATATCCCGCTTATGAAATCGACTATCTGGCTGTCTGTGAAGAAAAACGGAACAACCCTGATGACCATTTGGGCACATACATCATCGAAGAGATTCGGAAGATGTCCAAGGCTGACACCTTTTCTGCCACGATGTTTCTGACCGTTGAAGCATTGGACACAAGAGAATACAGTGCCGTCAAATTCTATCGCAGCTGTGACTTTGAATTCAGCGAGGTGGCACAGAACAAATACAATTACGAGGCCATGTATGGTAATCAGACAACCACGCGGCGAATGTACAAGATGATTCTGCCGAGAGATTGACATTTCGTGCGTGACTTTAAAAATCTTGGAGACCATCTTAGATAATAAAAAACGTTAAATATTTGGCAATTTAGAAATTCTTTAATACCTTTGCGGCGAGGTTCACCTCGACCTCCTTTTTACAAGTGCCTCCTGCCACGTAAACTGCTAAGTTTAATGGTGGCTAGAGGTATGCCTCCACAAAAAACATAACAATATGTTTCATAAATGTTTTTTTTGCGGTCATCCAATGACAGCGATAAAGTCAGGAAGTGAAGTCCGAGACGGAATGGCTCGCATACTTACTGAGTATGTCTGCACCAATCCTAATTGCGGAAATCAAAAGGTTCTTGACGAACCCTATGAAGGGTAACTTATCGGAGAGGGCAACCTCTCCGATTTTAGTCTAACCCATCTAACAATATGAACGCCGCCCAGTACTTCGGGTCATCATATTTACCATCCTCATATTGGCGCAAATACTTTTGTGCATCTTTGAGAGATAGGTGTTTTGACTTGCCACTCATCAGATTTTTGTAGAACTCGACCATCAGTATTTGTGTTGCTTCATCATCAACTTTACGTAAACTCATGAGAATGGTCTTAACTCCTGCTTCTTTGAATCCACGCTGCAATCCCATAAGTCCACCGTCCACACTCCAATCGCCTAGACCACTTTCGCAAGCAGATAAAACAACAAGATCTGTTTTACTTAAATCCAAATGAGAGATTTCAGCTGCAGTAAGAATTCCATCATCATGTTCTGCAGAAATCGGTTCACGTTGGATGAGTCGGTTGCCCCCCGAGAGAATCAAAAATGAACGAGTTAAAACCTTCTCTTTGTTCATAGGACTATTTTCTACATCAGAAGAAATAAATGACAAGTTGTTTTTACTTTTCTCCGTTGCTGCTTTATTACTATTTAGATAACTACCATGAGTTGCAAAATGAATGATATCAGGTGACTGGCCTGAATAAGCCTTAAAAGATTCCTCTGTTCCTTCATTTCCAGATAAAATCTTACAATCAATGCTATTAGATTTTAGAATTTTCGCTATGTCTGTGATTTCTTTTTGTGTATGAGGTAATGGATCATAACTTCCTCGGTGTACTCTACTACTATTTATTCCTTCAATCACTTGTGAATAATCATCGTTATCATAATCTAAAGAACCATATAAAACAGAATTTCTGAAAGAACTATTTTTGGAGTGCATCCGTATAATCTCTCTTGTAGAAGACATACGATACATTTGAAACATATCACAGATGTAGTTTTCGGCAATTGGGAAATATTCGATTCCTATTGCATCAAATATAAATGTTGGAGAAAAGAAAATTCTTTTGTATTTCGTTATTTGGGGAAGAATAGGTTTCCATATAAGCTCTGCTAGTGTGGAATCTTTATTGGTTGATTGCGACAACGCATTGCTCAATTGATTCAAATCAAATAATTCGACCATTTGTGGAGAATTACTACAGTCTGAAATAAGCGCATAAAAGATCATGCTCATCTGCTGGTTTAATGTAATCGTAGGTGACAAAAACTCAATTGCGACATCATCTTTTGTTAGACTCTTCTGGATGTTCACCCAAGAACAATCAGCATTATTATTTCTAAAAGAAAAACCATTAGAATATAATACCACGTCATATAGATAGGGAATATGTGAATCATCTTTTAGCTTAGCAACATAATATGGAAAGTTGTCATCAAATAAACCATGATACTGTTGCCAATAAAAGTATTTTTCATTAATTGTCATATATCCAGTAGTAGTACCCAAATATTCACGTGAAGATTCTATGGCTTCTTTGGAAAAGGAAACAGCCTTTTGAAAATTGCCTTTAGAAGCATAACACTCTGCTAAACTCTGGAGAATGGAAACGTAATTGATTCTATCTGTGATTTTATCGTCAATCTCATATAAATTATAGCACTTATGTAATGTACTCAAAGCAGAATCAATATCACCACTATGATAATATAAATATGCTAAATTATTTAGTCCCTTTTTGTATTTAGGACTTTTTGGGCCGAACGCCTCGTCAATATGTAATGATTCTTTAGCTAATTGTATTGCATTGAAATAGTCTCCTTGCAAAGCTTTATATCCTGCTAGATTGCCTAAATATGTAGCGTATTCACTATGATGCTTACCAAATACACTCTCCGCCATTTTAACAACCTCTGTTTCGATGCTATCAGCTCGCTCGATTTGGTGAAGATGAGAATATAGAGAGGCTAAGTTGTTGAGGTTCAAAAGGTATAGGATGTCCTCCTTGTTAGTAATTGCTAATGATTGTTCGGTGTATTCGATGGCTTGTATAATGTCCCCTATTCCTTGATAGTCTTTAGCTAGCTGAGTTAATGCGTTTGCATATTCTGGGCTTTTATCTCCGAATAGCTTCTTGCGTATCTTACAGACCTCTTCATTCAGCGCCTTAGATTGGATAAAATCTCCAACAGACTGATAATAGATAGCTAAAGATGACAAAGAATTAGCATATGTTTCATGCTCCTTGCCATAAAAAAACAAACTTAAAGATAGGTCTTCTTTACCATAATAAATGGCTTTCTCATAATTGCCCATCTTCCATGAATATAAGGCGAGATTCATAACCGAAATAGCATATCTCACACTTTTCTTTCCTAAGTGTGCCATATATATTGGCATAGCTTCTAATTCCAGTTCAAAGGCTTTTTTATAATCGTCTATACGAAAGTAAAAGTCGGCTCTTGATGAATTTGATGCAGCCTTTTCTAAGTTAGATTGACTTGCAGATTCTGGGTTCTTTTCCAGCAAATTAATACCTCGAATATTAAAAGCCAAACTATCAGATTCATTCTCAATAAAATCAAATCTATCAAAATTACCTGCATTAAAACTCATCCTGACCAACAATTTACAGCTACTCGAGAAATGACGTTTGTTTGGAGTAAATGGGATGCCTGAAACATTTTGGATTTGGTACTCTTGATTAGTTTCACAATCTCGGATAAACGAATGTATAGAGATATTGGCCCATGAGCCTGCTTCAGCATCATAAGTAAAGAAGAGAAATATCGAGTCTTTAGTTTGTTCAACACTATCTAAATGTAAGACATAGTTATCTGTCCTATCAAAAACAGGACGAATATATTTTATAGAAAAGGAATAATCCACAGACAGGATGAAAAGAATAAAGAACCAAAAACGTCTCATTGTATTGATTTTTTGCTACAAAGATAAATGATTTTATACTAAGATTAGTCCTCTTGTTACATAAAAATGCATTTGGAAACCACTTTTAGGTTACTTTTCTTCTATTTCCTCGTATAAAAGGGCAAAAAGACAACCTTATTATGACTCAACAAACAACTTTAGCGCGCTATTATGCGCCTTCGGAGATACTGAATATCTATAAAGGAAAACTGACGACAGATTATTACACTTGTCGGCAGGGACAACTGAGGATTTATATGCAGGGTATTTTCATTCTTGGTAAAGGACAGGTTTATCAAGGGTATTGTTTCGATTTTTTGAAGGATGCCTCCAGCAATAGTTATCTGAACATTAAGATTCCATTGGCCTTGCACAGTCAACTCCAGTCGGGAAGTTTGGTTAATGTGGCAGGTATCCTAGAATACAATGTGCAGAATGCCTATAGCTCCATCCAGCTGATTCTTGGAGTGACTTGGGCCGAGACAGTACAAACGAATGTGGTTTCAGAAGAGGATGCCAAGAGAAACGAGCTACTTCTGATTAAAAACAAGAGCAAGGGCAAGAATGTGGATACGATTCTGGAAAGCATACTGTATGAGGACAGGCGGCCAGTGATTGGACTGATTATCGCAGAAACCGCAATTACAGAGACAGATTTTAACAGAGGACTGAATGCAGCGGCTAAGGAAAAAGTGCAGTTTGTGAGAATGCGTTGTAGCTTTGCGCGAGCGTTGGATCTGATAAACATGCTGAAACAACAAGACCTTAAAGGGTACGATGCTATAGCCCTCGTGAGAGGTGGTGGAGGCGAGAAAGATTGGGGAGCACTTGACAACTTAGATGTATTGAAGACAATCGTGCAGATGAAGACTCCTGTTATATCAGCAGTGGGTCACCCGGATGAGGCTGCATTTATCAAGAAACTGGTGGATAAAGAGGTGGACGTACCTTTCGCCTTGGGTTCTTATTTCAGTAATATGGTGAATGACATCATAGAACAGCGTGCAAAATCAAAAGCAGCACTGGTCAATGAGGTGAAGAAACAATATGAGCAAGAACTCACGCAGGCACGCAAGCAGAACGCCGCCCTGACAGAACAGATGAAAGCATTGACGAAAGCACAGGAAGAGGGCCAGAAGTTGCATGATCAGCAATTGAGGAAAGCCAATGAACAAAACGCCGAATTACAGAAAAGCATCGGCAAGATAAACGGTTCTATTACGGAGTTAACCAAGAAAAACTCAGAATATGCTCTTCAAGTGGCCAATAGTTCTTCGCGTATAGAAGAATTGGAGAATCAACTAAAATCCAGACCTAATTGGTTCATAGTCATCCTCTTCTCTGCGTTGTCCGCTGCGATAGCAATATACATTTTCACTCAAACTCACATAATTTTGTAATTTTTTCTTCATCTTCCGGTTACCTTTTCTATATGTCCAGGTATAAAGGGTAGAAACAACAAAAAAAACTTCATTATTAATCATTAAACAAACAACAATTATGAAAAAGTGTTCATTAATCCTCTTGGCAGTCGCTTTTGCCATCACCGCAAGTGCTCAACGTTACAATGTCGGAACATCTCACTCAACATCCGACTACTACGGCAACCGAACAACCACACATCGGAACCAGTACGGACAAACAACTGGCACGTCTGTTTCTTCCACCGACTACTTCGGAATCACAACCACAACCCACAGAGACAGCTATGGAAACACCATCGGCTCCTCCAAATCTTCCACTGATTGTTTCGGCAACACAGTAACCACACATCATGACCGCTACGGCAACACAACAGGTACCGCTAATTCAAGCACTGATTATTTCGGAACCACTACCACCCGATACTCAGACCCTTATGGACGCTCCACTGGCTCTTCATCGACCTCAACCGATTACTTCGGGAATACAACAAGCGTTCATCGCAATCAGTCTGGTTATACCTTTGGAACTTCCAGCTCCTCAATAGATTGCTTTGGAAATCGCACCACCCAACAGCGTAGTAATGATCCAGATATGGAAATATGGTCATGGTAAAGAAACTTATCTTAAACGTTGTGAGCGCAGTCGTCCGCGAGGACAGCTGCGCTTCAAGTATTTTTATGGGTTATTGGCTAAATGGTAAGGAACCTGTCTCGTATAGTTCTGATATACTCCTCTCAAAGTTCTCTTAAATCTCACGCTAATGACGAAACATACGTTTTTGATTTTTAATGATTTATAGAACATCTTCTTGTAAATCTCACGGAAATCTCACGGAATTTTCACGGAATATTCCGCGTTTCCGTGAGCAGATGGTGTTCTATTCTATCCGTTAAGTCACGCAAGAAACACAAACAAATTACTTTCACAAGCCTTGTGAAATGATGTTTTTCTTGAGAAAAAACTGAAAGAAAGTGTAAAGTGCCTGCTTTCTGCCTTCAAGAAATAAGGTTTCGGGCTTCAATATGTCAAAGAACGCTGGTTCCCTTCAGGGAATGATTGCTGGTGAGAGAGAAAATGGTTCGTGGCGTCCGAGGTATTGGTGTCTGGAGCGTTAGATGCGGGCATCTCCGCGGTTAGATGCCTTTATCTGGGGCTTCAGGAACGGTTATCTGGAGGTTCAGCAACGGTTATCTGGAACTCGAGATGCTGGTTTCTCTCTCATTCGCGGTGCAAAGGAACAGTTTCTGGAAATAATGATGTACCGCTAATGTCACTTAAGGTCATTTAACGTCACTTATGGCGGTTTTTTCGCTTTAACTCATTGACCATCAGGTGCACTACAACGACGACACGCTTCTTTTTACGCAAAAAAGTACTCAAAAACGATGGAAAAAGGGTCAGCAGCAGCCGCCAACGGGCACGTTGGCAGCGTGGCTATAGGGGAGGATTCTTTTTCTTTTTTTCTTTTTTGGTTCTTTTTTCTTTTCTTCTTTTTCAGGCTTGTTTTTTCTGTTTCCTCCGTGTCTTCCGTTTTCTCTGTCTTCTTCGTTCTCTTTCGTTTCGGGAACGCGGGAACGGCCATTCAGTGATCGGTGAGAATGAACTGACGGTTTCACCGTCTTGGACTCCAGTCAAATGGTTCTCTCAGAACTGGATGAGGGAGCCGCCGTCGCTGGCGGCGAAATGCAGTAGGAGTTCCTGGATGTAACGGGCACAGGCGTTGACATTCTGGCGGTTGCCGTCGTAGCCGTTGACGATGGCGAGGAGACGGGTTGTCTGCAGGGAAAGCTTGGTGCGCTCGTGGTCGCTGGTGGGTGTGCCTATTCCGCCGAGGGCGTCACGATAGACGGGCAGACCGGCGATGTTGAGGGGGCCGCGGCCAATGCCTTCGTAGGGTTCACCTTCCTGACCGATGCCGAGGGTGAGGGTAGCCACTGGTGTCCCTGCGGGAGAACTGCTGGGCACACAGATCTTGTCGGCATCAAAGCCTCCGATGCTGTAACCGTAGGCAATGCTGGCGAGGTTGATGAGATCCACCAGGGTGTTCACCTTATATAAATCGTTGCCCTTGAGGGTGCGACGGACGAGTGCCTCTCCGCTGGGACGGTAGCGGCTGGGATCTTTGCCGCAGCGGCGGTAGGCGGTGCGTGTGGCTTCGATGGAGGGCATCTCCTTGATGCTATCTACGGTGTAGCGCTGACGATAATCTGCAATGAAGCGCTCTATTTCCTGCCACAAAGGCTCGCTATACTCGCTGTTCTGTACCGTGGCAAGGACAGCGGTGCCCACAAATTCGGGACACCGCTGCCGGATTTCTTCTGAGACTTCAATATGTATCATGCTGTTAAATGATGCATTATGAATTCTGAATTGTGAATCAGGGCTCCTTGTTCACGCCGCGTATTCCGTGATAGGTCGTGTCTTCTACAGCGAGGCTGTCTGATGTGGCTGCTCTCGTCATACCTTTGACATAGTAGTAATCGTAGTCGCCATAGCCGTAACGCTCCCAGTAACGGTCATAATTGCGGAGGCTGAAATAGGTCTCATTCTCCAGCGAGTAGGGGTTGGCGATGTAGCCTCGGAAGTAGTCGGCACCGAGGGTGTAATCCACGATGGCGCAGTCCAGATTGGCGTCATCGAAGGTCAGATAGAGGATGCGGTCTCTCACGCGCCAGTTGAAGTAGCTGGTCACTGCGTGGTAACGGTAGTAATCCACCTCCACGCCCGTGCCGTGGTCGTAGCCCCAACCACTGGTGAACTCAATTTCCGAACCTTTGGCCCGCTCGCCATTATACCACATGTCCATGTCACCGAACCAGTGTCCCGTAATCTCGTAACCTATGCGCTCGTCATCATCCATGCAACTCTGGAGTCCGACAACGATGAAGAGCATCATGCTCAGCATCCAAAATTTCTTGTAAAAACGTTTCATAATTGTACTGTTTTTGGGTTTTGATGCTGCAAAGGTAGGACAAATCGTTGACATGTGGAGGCAGAAGTTCCCTAAACGTGCAGAGGATTTTCCCTATCGTTGGAGGCGTTTTACCACGCGTCCGTCTGCATTGCGGGTGATAGTCAGGCCCTTATGGTCGGCGGGTACCTGCCGACCGGTGAGGTCGAAGTGCTGTGCATGCTTGCCAGCGGCCACTGCTGGGGTCTGAACGCCGTCTGAATTGAAGTAGTAATAGACAATCTCCGAGCGATGTTCCTCACCGCCGCCACGATAGATGGTCTGGATGCCTAAGCGGTCCAGGTCTCGCTGGAAGAGGTAGAGATAGGAAGCCTTCTCATAGATGTAGGAACGGTTGTAGGCTTCGTAGATGTCATCGGAGAACAGATAGGGCACCTCTTCTATATACTCCACAGGCAGCTGCTTATATTCATCCTTGTAGAGAAGGAAGGGATCGTCATCATCCACATAGAGTCGATAGGCCACCTTGGCCGGATTGAGGAAGCGGCCTTCTGTGTCCTTCAGAGGGACGTTGAGTGCCAGCATCGTGAATGTCGTCAGGTCCCAGTGGGAGAGGATGCTGGGGTTGGCGGGGGTGGCGGGCACCTCTGTGAAGGGGCGGAAGAGTGGGGCGTGGAATTGTTCGCCCTGTCCCACTTTGTCATCGGCATTGCTCACGAGGAGCGTCTGCTCAGAGGAGAAGCTCTGTGTCTTGGCATCATAATCACAGGTGAGGTTGCCGTCTGTCCAGTAATAGAGCCAGTTCCAGTAGCCGGATTCGTCCTTGGTATAGACTCCATCCACGCCGTTGAAGAAAAGCAGATAGGTGCTGAAGAGGCTTGCGAACTGAACGGGGAAGGTGATTTTCTTGCCCTTGATGGTACCTTTCATCCAGGCGTCGGGGATGCGGTTTTCGGAGACGCCCTGCACATAGACGTCATCACCGTCGAACCCCACCGTGACGAGGTGTCCGGTGTTGTCATGTTCCAGGGAATAGATTTCAGTCTCCAGTTCCTCGGGCGGTGTGACCATTGTCACTTTCTTGTAGGCAAAGACGGTTTGATAATCAATGTAGTAGCTCCATTCATTGGCGTAGGCATCTGTATATACCAGTCCTGCGCCGTCATAGGTGTAGGCCTCTGCGTCGCCGCTTGTTCCCTGCATCACCAGGTTGTCGCCCTCGATGGTGAAGGTGATGTTGCCCTTCGTGGTGACGGAAGCGGGTTTCTGGATGTCTCCATTGACTTTCACCTGTGCGAGTTGCAGGCCGTATGTGGAAAACCAATACACCATTTGTCCCAGTGGGATGGTGATGGTGTGTCCATCGACATCGCCTTCCACCCAAGTGCCGGATGCGGCGTGTGAGATGAAATTCTTGATATAGACTTTCGCGCCATCTTCTGAGAAGACGATTTCCGTGGCCATCCCGCTCTGGGTGTCGTTTTGGAAATACTGTGATGCGAAGGTGGCTCCGCCAGTGCGGGTGTAGTAGCGCACTTCGCCGGCAGGCGGTGCAGTGATGATGCCGTGCTTGTCACGGGTTTGCCCGAAGGCAAAGGTGGTGGCCAGCAGTGTGACCAGGAGGAATATTGTTCGTTTCATGATTGTTAATTGTCAATTGTGAATTATGAATTGTCAATTGTGAATTACTTTCTGGCTTTGGGTGGTGCCATCAGCCAGGCGGACGGTCTTGATGTAGATCCCTTGTCCAAGGCTGCTGACACGGCGCCCGCTCAAGTCGGTGTAACTGACGTGCTCTGCGGCACCGTCCTGGATGGAACGCACGGCGGTGGGCAGGAGGACGTTGCACTTCTGGGCATTGATGACTTCACCCGTCTCGGTGTTCAGAAGCACCACCACAACCCGGAGATTCTCAGGATTCTGGATGAGCTTATTCTCTTGGACATCAAAGGTGTAGGTGTGCGTGTAGGGTGCCTCGTCTGTCACCTGTTCGGGCAGGCTGCCAGCGATGGCGGTGTTGCCAAGATTGGACATCTGGATGGCCACATCGTTGAAGTGCAGGTCGCGGATCTGTGCCGGCTGCTGGCTCCACCATTTCAGATAGGGATCATTGCTGGGGTTGCTGTTGTAATAGTTGGCCTGGTTCCACTTGGTGCTGGTGCTGTGCAGGTCGTCGGCCAGCAGGACGTAGGCTAACTGCATGGGATTGTGGTCTGTGGCCAGCACGAAATGGGTGCGAGAAGTCACTTCGATAGCGCTCAGGTTCTGGTCCTTGAAGACGGCTTCCAGCTCCAGTGTGGCCGGCGTGAACAGCGCTTGACGGCTCTTCCAGTCTTTTTCTATGCCGAGGCTGCTGCCGCTGGTTCCCATGAACGGGTCGGTGTCTATCACGCGGTCGATGTAGCCGTGGGGATAACCACTCGGGCTGTTGGGTGTGCTGTTGGTGATGGTCATCGGGTCGCCGTTGTGATAGGCCACGCCCACGAAGTCATCGCCGTATTTTTCAGTCATTGCTTCCATGGCCGCCATTCCTCGGGGGCACCATCCGCACCACGTTCCCGTATATTCTTCCATCAGCGGTTTGTGCTTGGGCATCTCAGCGAGGAAGGCCATCATAAAGTTGGTGGCGGGTTCCACGTCCTCGTTTTCCACGTCGTTCACCTTGGTGACGCGCAGCGAAACGGGCTGTGAACCAGCTTCTTCCTGAGCAGGAATAGTGACTTTCATGGACGTGCTCTGACCATAGTAGGTGCCTTTCAGGTTGACCGTCTTGGTCTGTTTGTCCACCACTTCTCCACCGATTGACAGCGTGTATTCGATTTTTGAGATGTTGTTGGTGCCATGGTTGCTCAACTTGAGGTTGAAGGTCTTGGACTGCTTCACAAAAGCGTAGTTGGTCATGGCCTCGGGTGCCGAGAACTGTGCGGCGTTCTGCTTGATGCGGTCACCGCTCAGACGGACGACGAACGCGAAGGCCACGGGGCTGGTTTCCTTGAGGTTGGAGAGACACTCGTCGATGGGTTTCCACTTGCGGAAGGTGCGTGAGGTGTGGAGGTACAGCCCTTCGGTGTTGGAACTGCTGATGCAGACGATGGGCTTCTTGGCGGGGTCGTTGTCATTGTCGGTATCCACGCTGGGCACCGTGATGGAATAACCCGCATAGATGCCTTCCGAGGTTATCACATAGGGCGTTTCAAACGTCACCTCAGCCCATTTGCCGTCGGCGGTGAAATTCACGCTGGCGATATCTGGCACCACCTTGCTGCCGTCAAGCGTCAGCTCCTTGGTAAGCCAGACTTTGCAGTCGGTGAGGGAGGCGGCGCTGGAGTTGAGAGGGACGTTAATACCTCGGATTTCCAGTCCTGCGAGGGTGGGGTCGTTCAGGTACATGGCCACATCATAGGTCTCGGCTTTCTGTGTGCCGACACCTTTGAGGGTGCCTGTCCCCTGATAGATGCCATAGAGCATCTCGTTCTGTGCACTGGCAAACACGCTGGTCAGCAGTGCAAGGGTCAGTAGTAAAGTATTCTTCATAAGCAACTTATCATTTATCATTTTTAACTATTAATTATTCACTTTTCATTTTTCATTAAGGCCTCACATTCCTCTGGCTTTGTAGATCAGCTCCTTCGCCTCGTTGATTTCTCGCATCTTCTTCTCGGCAGCGGCTCTGATGTCGTCGCCAAGAGAGGCCACCCGGTCGGGATGATGTTTCACCACCATGCGCTTGTAGGCGGCGCGCACTTCGTCGTCTGTGGCAGATTCACTGATTTCCAACACGGCGTATGCATCAGCCAGCGTGGTGCTGCCCAGGTTCAGCATGGAGTTCAGCTCTGCCTCGGAGAGTCCCAATTCCACGACCATTTCCCGCAGGGCTGTTATCTCCTCGGGAGCCACGTTGCCATCGGCCTTGGCCAGGGAAACCAAGAGTGAAAGCAGTTGCAGTCGCTGGCTCGTGTTGAGTACCATGCGCAGTTGGTGACAGCAGTCGAAAATGGTGCTGCGGAATGCGCCCGGCTGCTCTGCGTCCATCTGCTTCTGGCGCTCGAAGAGTTGTCGCAGGATCTGTTCGCCCTGCACTGCTGCGGCTTCTCCGAAGTTCATCCGCATGGCCCGTCGGATGGTTTCCATCTCACTGTGCATGATCTTGCCGTCGGCCCTGATGATGTAGCTGGACAGAGCTAAGAGGGAGAAGAGGAAGCCGTTGCGGTTTGTGTTTTGACTGACGCGATTGGCTTCGGCGTCGGTGTAACCATCGTTGGCGTAACTGCCGTTGGAATATTGTTCGTATGTGTCGGAGGCAAAGCCGTCGTCTTTGTACAGGGTATCAAACAAATTGCCCAGCACAAAACCTGCCAGTGCTCCTATCGGGCCTTTGGAGAGTAATCCTAAGAGTCCGCCTATCCATTTAGCATGGGACATGAGTTGAGTTTAGAGTTTAAAGTTTAGTGTTGAGAGTTTAAAGTTTAGAGATAATGGTGAATTATGCATTGTGCACTCGACTTTTGTCGCGTCACACTTGAAGAATTGTGAAATTTCTTTGTTTTCGGGGGCAAAAATACAAAAAATAATGTAGTTTAACCACTAAACTCCCAACTTTTTTCTAACTTTGCCGCATGAAACGCGTTTTTCTCTCTTTTTTCGTGTGCTTGGCCGCTCTGGTTTCGGTTTCTGCACAATACATTCCCAGTGAAGACAACCTCGCAGCCCGTCGAGCGTTCGAGGGCTTTCGCTTCGGCATTTTCATCCATTGGGGCATCTACAGTGAGTTCGCTCAGGGAGAGTGGTATCTCAACAGCGGCCTGACCCACGAGGAATATAGCAAGGCGGCTTCCTGTTTCTATCCCATTCGTTTCGATGCCTCTGAGTGGGTGAAGGCCATCAAAGGCTCTGGCGCCCGTTACATCACCTTCACCAGCCGTCACCACGACGGCTTCTCGATGTTCCGCACGCGCACGGGTACCTATAATATCTTTGACGGCACGCCCTTCCATCGTGATGTCATCAAGGAATTGTCCGAGGCCTGCGAGAAGGAGGGCATCCGACTGCATCTCTACTATTCTATCCTGGACTGGATGCGTCCTGACTATCCCGTGGGGCGCACGGGTCAGAAGACGGGGCGCACGCTGCGGCCGAACTATGATACATATTTTGAGTTCATGAAGACGCAAGTCACGGAGCTGCTCACGGATTACGGAGATATAGGAGGCCTCTGGTTCGACGGTTACTGGGATCACGATTCAGACAGCATTCCCTTTGACTGGCGAATGCCGGAGTTCTACCGTTACATCCATCAATTGAAGCCCTCTTGTCTCATTGGCAACAACCACCATATCACTCCCATTGAGGGCGAGGACTTCCAGATGTTCGAGCGTGATCTCCCAGGCGAAAACACCGCAGGACTTTCTGGGCAGGAAATCAGCCATTTGCCATTAGAGATGTGTCAAACTATGAATGGAATGTGGGGCTACAAAGTGGCCGACCAAAACTACAAATCCACCCGCGAACTCATACAACTCATCGTGCGTGCTGCCGCCAAAGGCTCCAACCTCCTCCTCAATATAGGTCCTCAGCCCAATGGCGAATTGCCTGCCACAGCCCTGGACCGTCTGAAAGGCATTGGTCGCTGGATGGAGGCCAATGGCGAGAGCATCTATGGCACACAGGCTGTCCAACTGCCTGCTGTGGAGTGGGGCGTGATGACACAGAAGGACAACCGCCTCTTCCTCCACGTCTTTGACAACGGCGTCCAGCGTCTCACGCTTCCCTGGACTGCCAAGCCCAAGGCCGTCCGTGCACTCGCCTCGGGAGAACGCCTCACCTTCACATTTAACAAGAAAACTGCCACCCTCACCGTTCAGCTGCCCGCCAACCGTGCTGCCGACGACTTCGTGGTGGAAATCCAACGCTGATGAATACACTTGAAGTCTGCTCAGGCACGCTCCGCAGTGCCCTGGCCGCCGTCGCTGGCGGCGCCACCCGCATAGAACTCTGTTCCGCCCTCTCGCTGGACGGTCTCACACCCTCTGTCGCCACCATCGCAGAGCTGCGCCGACGTTTCCCGTCGCTGCGCATTCACGTCCTCATCCGGCCTCGTGAAGGCGACTTTGTGTATGATGAGGCAGAAGTCCTCGTGATGGAGCAGGACATTCATGCCGCCGTGCAGGCTGGTGCTACCGCCATTGTCAGTGGTGCCCTCCTTCCAGACAACACGATTGACTTGCCCGTCACGGCCCGCCTCGTCAGCGCTGCTGGTGGGCTGCCCTTCACTTTCCATCGTGCCTTTGACCTCGTTCCCGACCAGTCCGCCGCTCTTGAACAGCTCAGAGTCCTCGGCGTCCGTCGCGTCCTCACTTCTGGTGGCGCGCCCACAGCAGAAGCCGGCATCCCTGCTCTGCGTCAGCTCGTCCAGCAGGCCCAAGACGACATCATCATCCTCCCAGGCGGTGGCGTCAATCGTCATAACGCCCGCCGCATCCTCCAGGAAACGGGCGCCACAGAAATACACGGCTCCTGCTCCGTCCTCCTCCCCAATGGCCTCCGTGAAACCTCACCCGAGGAAGTCCGTGCCGTCCTGGATGCACTGACTTTATAGGCTCAACAGCACGCCGGCAGAAATTCCCAAGCCACTGATATTGATGTCTCCTCTATTCTTGGAGGTATATTCTTCATATCCTGCTCCTTTGGAGAATGGGATGTTGACTTCGGGTGTGACATAAAGGCCTAAATGACGACTTGTCAGTAAGAAGGTACAGCCGAGGTAGCCTAAGATAGCTTGGGTATCTTCAATATCGTATGTATCTGTCACATTTATCGATGCAGCTGTAATGCCAAATTTGGGAGTAATGGTAAACATGTTGTTTACAACGAAACGATATCCATAAAAACCGGTAAAAGCTTGGTGGTTTATTTCTCGGTAAGAAAACGGAATTGATTTTGAATCCTCGAATGTGTGAGTGAGTCCAAATTCGTGATGTCCTATTTGGAGCCCATAAATGGCACGGAAGGTACTGAGATTCCCGATGGGGCCATAGCCTATTCCTATGTGGAAACTGACTCGTGGACGCACCTTCAAGGTATCTACTAAGAGTTTGTCTTGATCCACTCGATATTCTTTTCTGATAGTCCTATAAATGATGTTCTTCATTTCCAATTGATAGGTTCCACAGGGTATTTCTACAGGGGTGCCTGTCATGAATGGTTCTCCATCCAGCCTCACTTTCAAACGTCGGACTTTAGAAATGATGTTCAACTTTCCCATCAGTTGTTTAGGCACTTGTGCAGGAACATGGTTTTCCTGATTGGCAACGACCTTGAAGGATGTTCGAGCAGGCTCGCAATCAGCATTTCTTGTTTCCACCTCGTACTCTCCTTCTCTAAGTTGTGTACGCCATCTTCCATTGCCCACATGCTCTCCTCTAAAATAGATGGCAGCATTGTCATCCACAGTGAGGAAGACGGTGCCTGTTCGAGGCGTGGTGCTTTGCATTTCTATGCGATAAAGTGGGGCATCAATGCTGTCATTACTGGAATGGAACACCTGCAACAGGCCTTCTTGGTTATCACTGATAGCCTTTAAGGTGTGATTTCCGAAAGGGAGGTAATAATGCATCACAGGAGAGCGACCAATGAATTGTCCATCCACTTCAATGTCGGCCTTGGCCTGACTGCTGGTTATGGTCACGAATCGTCCGGTTCCAATATCCAACAGCATCTCGTAGGTGCGGGCGGATTGAATGGAGATAGGATAGTGATAGTTTTCTAATTTCCCAAACAGACGGTGACTGATGGTAAGACGCTGTGAACCAGCGGGGACATAGAGCCAAAGCTCACCGCCTTTCTGTTCAGTGGCAACGATTCCCTGTTGTCCTCCGTCAAAGGTATAACCATCCACCATTGGGGCTGAAATCTTGATGATGGCTGCAGTGTTACCGAATTGATCTTTGCGCTCTGTTCCATGAGTGTTGGCGGTCAGGTCATTTTCCAGTAACTTGAATTGTGCCACGCTCATATCTTGAGCTTCAGCGCAATAGCTACATGTGAGCAGTGATAGTGATATGATGAAAATCCTGGTAATCATTTTGTGTATTTGTTACTTTTTGCTTTGGCATTGATACAAATGACGGCTCCAAAATCTAAAGAGAAACCTGTGCTTTTGACATCAAATTTGCGAGCCACATCATCATTTGCTAATTTCTCTGAATAATAAGCAGCGAAGTGAAGGCGGAAGGCTTTAATGGGTGAATAATCCAATCGCACTCCCCCAAAGAGGTTATTAAGGTGCCCTGTGGATGCGTCTTTTCCCCCCTTCTCATCGATGAAGACCCCCAACCAACCTATCTGTGGAGTGACTGCCACCTCTTTGCTGAGACTAAAGCGCCACCCGGTTTTTCCACTAAAACAAAACACCTTGGCACTTTCTTCACCTTTTGTGAAAATGTGTTGTGGATAGCCTTCCGCACACAGATCAAAACCGAACCATGTGTTGAAACCTAATGTGCCACCATGCCACAACTGACTGCCAAACAGTTTTCCGTTATAACCAAAATAAAAAGAAGAGTACTTTGATGTAAATTCCAGGGTGTCTATTGTGATACGTTGGTTCTCAATTGTGTAGGTGCGTTTCTCCGGGAAATAATAAGGATTGCTCATCTTCACTTTATAAATTCCTGCGGGTTTGCTGACAGTTCTGCGCAGGTCGGCCTTGGAGCCGTCAGGGAATAAGGCTTCCACTTTCTTGGGACGCGTATAAATACTCAGCCAGCCGAGGTGCTCTGTGGGCGGATTGGCTTCAATCAGGTTGTCTATTCCTGCTGTGACGCTGAAAGTCGTCTTAGCGGGGTTACAGTTTTCGCGACGGGTCTCTATCTCGTAGGTCCCTTCACGCAACGACTGTTGCCAAGTGCCCTTCCCCACCAACTCGTTATGAAAAAAGATGTCTGCATTGTCGGCCACAGTGACGCGGACATTGCCGAAGTGGTTGATGGCCTCGTGCATCCGGAGCTGGAAGGTCTGTTCCTTCTCCTGTTTGCTGGACAGGAAGATGGTGTCAACGGCTTCTTGTTGACCGCTTGTCGCTTGAATCGTGTGAATGCCATAGAGCAGGTACTGTTGCACAAGCGGCGCCTTGCCCATGGGGCGCCCGTCTATTTCCACTTCTGTATTGTCGGCAGGACTCTGAATGGTTACATAACAACCTAATCCTATGTCCAGTACCATCCGGTAGGTGTGACCCTGAAGGATGGGTTGGGGATAGATGTAGTTGCGAAGAACTCCATACAGAGGATGGGTAATCGTGAGGCGTTGGGCATCAGCAGGCACATAAAGCCACCACTCACCGCCTTTCAATTCCGTGCCGACAACCCCTAATGACCCTCCGTCAAAAGACAAGTCTTGCAATTCCGGTGTGAGAATCTTTATCAGTGCGGTCACCTCGCCATTTTGGTCCAGCTTGGAGGTGGCTGCCTGTTGAGCTGTTAAGTCGTTGCCCAACTCTGTGAAACTCACCACCTGCAAACGTTGAGCCTTCAGCGAAGAAATAAGCAAGATGGCTAAAAGAGTAAGGTGTAATTTCTGGTAGTTCACAATTGTAGAATTTTGTAATATGAAAGAATAACTGGAAGCACTTTTTTAGCTTTTGGGCACAAAATTAATGAAAAGATTTAAAAGAGTTGTACAGAGAAGGGAAAAAAGTGATGGAATAGGGTGAAAAAAAAGTATTTTTCAAGCAGCGAGTGTCAAAAACGCACCAAATGTGGAAAATATGCGGTAAAATGGTGGGGGAGAGGATGCTTTTGTTGGGAAAAATGGTGGAAGTAGGAGTTTTTTCACTAACTTTGCGCCGCAAAAATGGAAAATACAATAATCATTTTAAAACAATTAGCATTTATGAAGTACAAATCTATGACATCATTGCTGGCCATCGCCACTGCTGCGCTTGGCCTACATTCCTGTTCCTCACCCGCATCGTCACAGCGTGCCATTGCTGAGGACAAAGACGTGGAGGCACAGGTGGAACAACTGTTGGGTAAGCTCACGCTGGACGAGAAAATAGGTCAGATGTGTGAGCTGACCATTGACGTGATTGCTGACCTGTCAAAACCCGAGCACTTCACGTTCAACGAGGAAGCCCTGGAGCAGGTGTTCAAGAAGTATAAAGTGGGCAGCATTCTCAATGTGCCCACCGGCACCGCCATTCCGCCAGCCGAGTGGGCTCGCATTATTCGTCGGCTGAATGAGCTGTCGATGGAAGCCTGCGCCGGTGTGCCGCAGATCTATGGCGTCGATCAGATTCACGGTGCCTCCTACACTTGGGGCGGCACGCTCTTCCCGCAGGAAGTGGGTCAGGGTGCCTCGTTCAACCCCGCTATTCCGCGTCGCGTCAGCCAGATCTCTGCCTACGAGACTCGCGCCTGCCTCATCCCCTGGGTCTATTCACCCGTGATGGACCTGGCCCGCCTGCCGCTGTGGAGCCGCATGTGGGAGAGCTATGGCGAGGATGTGGTGGTGAATGCCACAATGGCCCGTGAGGCCGTGCTGGGCTATCAGGGCGAAGACCCCAACCACATCGGCCCTCAGAACGTGGCTGCCTGTCTGAAACACTACATGGCCTACGGTGCTGCCCGCACCGGCAAGGACCGCACGCCCAGCTATGTGACACGTCGTGAGCTGCGCGAGAAGTTCTTCCAGCCCTTCCGTGCCGCCATTGAGGCTGGTGCACTCTCCCTCATGGTAAACTCTTCTGTCAACGATGGTGAGTCCTTCCACGCCAACTATGAGCTTCTCACCACCTGGCTGAAGGACGAACTGGGCTGGGACGGTATGATTGTCACCGACTGGGCCGACATCAACAACATCTGGGACCGCGACCACATCGCGGCCACCAAGAAGGATGCCATCTGCATGGCCATCAACGCTGGAATCGATATGTCTATGGTGCCTTATGAGGTCGATTTCTGTGACCTGCTGCGTGAACTTGTCGATGAGGGTCGCGTCAGCAAGAGCCGCATTGACGATGCCGTTCGCCGTGTGCTCCGCCTGAAGGTGCGTCTGGGTCTGATGGACAAGACCACGTGGGACTTCACGCCCGAACAGCTTGCCCAGCAGTTCCCCGACTTCGCCAGTCCCGCCTTTGCTGCCGAGGCTACAGCCATCGCCGAGGAATGCATAGCCCTGCTGCGCAATGACAGCGTGAACGGCGCTCCCGTGCTGCCTCTGAAGGAAGGCACGCGCCTGCTCGTCTGCGGCCCCAACGCCGACAATCTGCGTGGACAGAACGGTGGCTGGACCTACACCTGGCAGGGTCACCGCACCAACACGCTGGCTCCGCAAATGGGTGATTACAAGTCGTTTGCTGCTGCACTTGCAGAGCGCTTCGGCGAGGGCAACGTCCGATTTGTGGAAGGCGTGCGTTGGAGTGAAGAGAACTTCAATCTCGATCAGGCTATTGATATTCAGGCAGCTGTGGCTGCAGCCCGCTCGGCTGATGTCATCATCGCTTGCGTGGGCGAGAACTCCTACTGCGAGACCGTGGGCAACATTGACGACCTCACCATCAGCCAGAACCAGCAGCAGTTGGTGAAGGCACTGGCCGCCACGGGCAAACCCATCGTGTTGGTGCTGGCAGAGGGACGTCCGCGCCTCATCACCGAGATCGAGCCCCTCTGTGCAGCCACTGTGCAGACCTTCCTCTCCGGCAACTACGGCGGACCGGCACTGGCACGCCTCCTGGCTGGCGACGCCAACTTCAGCGCCCGTCTGCCCTACACCTATCCCAAGTACTCCGGCAGCCTGGTTACCTACGACTTCAAGCCTTGTGAGAACCGCGGACAGATGGACGGCAACTACAACTATGATGCCGTGATGGATGTGCTCTATCCCTTCGGTCACGGGCTGTCCTACACCCGTTTCGACTACTCCAACCTGCAGGTGGACAAGACCGACTTCACTGCCGCAGACAGCCTTGTATTCACAGTGGATGTGCGTAACAGCGGCGACCGCGTTGGAAAGGAGGCCGTGCTGCTCTTTGTCAGCGACCTTGTGGCCACGCTCACTCCCGACAACACGCGCCTGCGCACGTTCCAAAAAATAGAACTGCAGCCCGGCGAGCAGCAGACCGTCCGTCTGGCCATCGCGGCCAAGGACCTGGCCTTCGTGGGTTCCGATCTCAAATGGCGTCTGGAAGAGGGCGAGTTCATGGCTTCCGTGGGTCGGCAGAGCCTGAAGGTCAACTGCACCGCCACCAAGGTCTGGGACACCCCAAATATCTAAGGTATATATATCAAAAGAGCCCACCTCCAAAAAGGTGGGCTCTTTTAGTTTTAACACTTACTTTCCTAACAGGTTGGTGTCCTCAAAACGGACTCGGAAGGGCCACTGTTCCCCGTTTTGTGACCAGGAGTCGGCGCTGCGGTTGCGGTCCCAGGGGTGCTGCCAGTGTTGCGTCGGAGCTCCCATCACGACAAAGAAGAGTCGGGAGCAGCGGTCCGGAATCGTCAGGGAGGCGGTGCCTTCACGGTCACGCTGCACTTCCCCGTAGATGCGCTCTCCGGCGCTGGTGTAGGCCACGAAAGCATAGCGCCATCCAGCCCGCTGGTGATAGACGTATTTGTAGCCTGCGGCATCTGTAAGTCCTTGGAAATGAGCCTTGACCTCTGTGCCGGCCTTGGGCGCTTTCATATTAATAATGGCGTAACCATAGTTCTGAATGCAGTGCTCCACGTCACTCTGCCAGGTGTCTGTGGTGCCAGCGACCTTGTTGAGGTAGGTCTTGTGCTGGCCGATGCGGCTTTTGGCCCGCTCGCGCACTCCATCGATGTCCCAGGTGGCCATACGCATGTATCCCTCCATCATCTCGTCACAGAACTGTTCTTGGGTGAGGCCGTTCATGCGTTTGTAGGTTTCCACCGGGTCTTCGGATTTGCGGCTTTCGCGCCACAGACGGCCGATGAAGTCTGTGCCGTGTTTCATGCACCACCAGTCCTGGATGTAACAGCAGGCGTAGCGCCAGTCCTCGTGAAGGAGGTTGAGGTGGTGGGCAGTCAGATGCTGCTCAAAGTATTCGCCGTCAGTGAATTGCCGTTCCGGGAAGATCTGGTAGGCCTGCCAGTCGGCACAGCTTTCCCACCAGCCGCAGTCGCCCCAGCCGTCGCCGTTGAAGCCCCATTTGTATCCGTGGCTCTCGCCCAGGTCGGCGGAGACCAGATATTGGAACGTGTGTCCCACCTCGTGGGCCACCGTGTGACCATTGCGGGCGGTGGCGGCCCAGGGGTTGAAGTGTCCGATGCCTGTCTTGCCGCCCGAGACACCATCCGTGCCGGAAGCGTCGGCGCGCCATTCCTTCTGGTAGGGAATGTAGAGCTGGATCTTGTATTTGTCGGTGGTGGATTTGCCGGGGATGATGAAGCCAAGTTCCACATACTTGTCCCAGCACTTCTCACAGATGGAGAGGATGGTACTGGCGTTGGCCACGTTGCCGTCGCCCGGGTACTGAAGCTTGGCGGGGTTGTTCCCGTAACGGACGTCCCAGAAGAGGGCGTAGTGTTCGCTCTCCATGGAGTGGGCGAAGTTGTAGCCCGAGGTGGCAGCGTCGTTGGTGTAGTTGGTTCCGCTGTAGGTATTAGGTTTCAGCAGGTAACGTCCCGGGTCGGTGAAATGCATCTCGGCCTCGTCGGTGGGGATGAGCTGGGCGGTGGCTTTGTTGATGTAGCCGGTGGCAGCGGTGGTCGTGTAGAGGCGCAGCTGCGTGGGCCTGACCTCTATGGAGTCCACATTCTTCAGGGAAATGATGGCGTTGGGTTTGAAACGGTCATCATAGCGCACCCACAGGGAGTCTTGGGCGGCCGTCCAGAGGGCTGGCGCTGTGAGGAGGGCAAGCGTGCAGAAAAGGCGAATGTACTGTCTCATGTCTTTGTCCTCCTTTCTTTATTTAACAATGAATTTATGTCCACCTCGGACGTAGATTCCCGCTGGCAATGAGCGTTTCTCCATTCTGCGGCCGCTCAAGTCAAAGATGGCATCTTCCAATTCTGAATTGTACATTCTGAATTGGGAATTCTGCATTGTGAAATCCGCAATTCCCGAGGTAATATCTTCGTTGATGCCATCCACATAGAAATGCAGCGGCTGTGCGTTTTCGCTGATGTCTTCAATCCACGACTGGAAGGCGCTGACGATGGCAGAGTCCGTGTGCTGTGTCATCAGACCGTCGTCCAGCAGGTAGGCTCCCGGTGCTGCGCGGCGGTTCTTGATAATCTTGCCGTTGACCACCGAGTCGTCCAATCGCAGATAGGTGCCGCGCAGTCTCACCTTGGTGCTGCCGTCCTCGTTCTGCAGCGTCTGGAAACGAGGCGCTTGGTTGGCCTTCATGGAGACGTTGGGAATGAAGTAAATGGGTCCGTAGAGCTGGCTGCTGCCGAAGTTGGTCAGGCGCTTTCCTTCCTCCACGTCAGGTTCCCGCGTGGGCTTGACGAGGTAATGGAAGTTGGCCCGCAGGACGACATCGTCTGTCTGCAGGTCCATAGTAGCGAACTCCACCGTGGTCTGCCCGTCCTCACTGATGGCGCGTGGTGTGGCCAGCTGTGTCTCATCGCCGAAGACGTCCAGCAGCTGCCGTCCCGTCAGGTCAAAGGGCAGCACCAGCGAGTTCCACTTGCCCGTGTTCAGGTGTCGTCGCAGTGCCAACAGGGAGTGGTCCAGCGCCATTGTCTTGTCAAAGGTGGTGCTGTCCTCGTTCAGGACGGCGCGCTTGAGAGAGCGGAAACGCATGGCTTTGATGTCCTGGCGCTGGAACTTGTCGGTTCCGATAACCACGGTGCCGTCCTCCAGATGCATGACGGGTGACTGCAGGGAGGTCACCAAATAATAATAGGTGGTGCCTTTATTGGTGGTGATCACCAGGTTCTTGGCGCCGACAAGGGCAGACTGTCTGGTCTGCCCTGTCAGCGTGTGGCTGGCCGTGAATGTCAGGGCCAGCAATAGCGCGTGTCGTAGGTTCATTCTTTATCGGATGATGACTTTCTTTCCGTTGATGATGTACAGTCCCTTGGCCAGTTGCCGGGTGCCGACTTGCCTGCCGTCCAGCGTGAAGACGGTGTTGGCAGCGGCACTGCGGGCGGTGAGGTCACGCACGGCGTCGGGTGCTGTCTTGCCCAGCCAGGTGAGGCGGAAGTTGTCGGCCAGGAACCAGTTGGAGTTGGTTTCCTTGACGCAGATGCCCACGGTGGTCGTGCTCTGGCCGTCGGCGTGGAAGCTGACGCTGGTGGTCTGCGGGATCCAGTCTGCTTCGGGCTGGAAGGCTGAGAGGCGTTCTTTCTCGCCGTTCTGTGCGAAGAGGTAGATACCTTGTATGCCGCCGTCGGGCTCGCCGGCCTGGTTGGTGGCGAATCCGTCGGCCTCCAGACGATAGTAACCCTCGGGCAGTGTGCCGGCTATCTCCTGACAGATGAGGCCGTTGAAGAGGGGCTGGCTGTCGGCGCGCCATGCCTCGATGAAGTGTTCCACATGGATGCCGGCTGCCTCGTTGTTGTAGATGGCGTTGGCTTGGTAGCCTTGGTTGTCGCCAATGCGTCCGCCGTCCAATTCAGGCACGATGGTCCAGAATTTGTCGTTCAGAGTCTCAAAGTCAGGATTGTTCAGCAGCAGCGTCACGTTGTCGCCGTCCTGCACGTCCTTCATCACAGCGGGAACCCACTCGTTCTCCATCTTCTCGCAGGCATCATAGATGTCATTGATCGTCTGGAACTCCATCATGGAGATTTTGGAACCCACCTCGTCCAGCAGTGCCTGGTACTCGTCATTGGAGATTTCGGCGGCTTTGTTCAGGTAGTTGTCATAGATTTCCATCACTTCCAGGTATGCCACATGGTCGTCCTGAATATCCTGAATCAGGTGCTTCACGGCGTTGAGCAGCTCCATGGCAGCTTCCTCGGTAGTGATGCTTTCCTTCTCGTCCACGCGGGAGAATACATAATCTATCATTTCACGGGTGAACATCGTGGTGTTGTGGGTGCCCAGCAACTCTTCCACCTGTGCACGCAGCTCGTCTATTTCATCCAGGATCGGCTGAATGGCTTCAGCGCTGAGGTAGGTGAGGGTGAAGTTGTCCCAGAGGATCCAGAGGGCGTTGTCCTTGGCGTCACTGCGCACGCCAATGGTGAGGTCGCCGCCTGTGTGGCCGATGGTGACATCATTGAGGTAGAAGGGTTTACCCGTTGCGGGGTTGATGTTGCTGAAGTAGATCATGGCTCCCTGCATGGAGTTGGGCTGGTAGCCCTGTCCGTCGCCGCGTGGGCTGTCGTAGGGCCAGCTGCCGGTGGAGGTGCCGTCTTCCTGGTCGGTCAGCAGGGCGGTCTCGCTGTACTCGTCGGTGATTTCCATGAATTTCTTGGAGGAGACACCGGCATAGAGTGCCATATCATTCTCCCCCCTATCCACACGCACATAACCCTGCACGGTCAGCTGGTAGGTGCCAGCAGGCAGGTTCTTGATGGTCTGGTTGAAATCGAAGGCCTTGCCATATACCTCTATATTATGGTAGTCTCCGCTCAGCTCTGTGACGTTGCCGCTGCTGATGTTCCATCCCGGTATGCTGTTCTCGTCCCCGTCGAAGGTGCCGGCATCTGTGCGGCCGTACTGTCCGCGGGAGAAGTCGGCGTTCTTGATGAGCACGGTGAGGTTGTCGCCTGGCTGGACGTTGCCTTCCACAGCCACGAACTCGTTAACGATTCCGTCGGCCTTCTCGCGGGCTGCGGGCAGGTCGTCTGCAGTGAGTGCGCCTGCTTCAAAGGCGTCTGTCAGCTCGCCGCCGGCCCACTCCAGGAGGGCGGTCTGTAGCGGTTCCCACTGTCCCTGGTCTTTGAGCTGTTGGGCCATCATCAGGGCGTCCTCATACAGCTGCTGGAACTGCTCGTAAACGTCAGCGGACTTGAGGACAGCCTCCTGTGCCTGCTGCAACTGTGCCAGTGCATCGGCATAATGGTCTGCATCGCTGTTGTTCAGCGCATTATAGGCAGCGTCCAAGGCTGTTGTGAAGGCTTCTGCTGCTGCCTTTTCCACATTCATGGCATATTCATCGTCTATGCGGTTCTCGCCCAGCTGCTCGTTGACCAGTTCTGCGGCTTCGACCGCATCCATCAGGGCCACGCGGTTGGGGTCTTCCTGCATGGAACCGATGGCCAGGAGGTGGAAATTGTCTGCCGAGATCCAGTTGGCGTTGGTCTTCTCGAAGAGCAGTCCCAGCAGCAGCCTCTCGGCATTGAAGTCGAAGTCCCATTCATAGTGTCGGATGTCGTAGGCTGCGCCGGCCACAGACTCCTCGCTGTGCATGTTGAACTGTCCGTTGCCGGCAAAGAGATAAACACCCGTGATGGTTGAGGGGTCGAAGCCGTCGCTCTGGTTACAGGCCGCAGCCTCCATCGTCAGGCGGTAGCGGCCCTGAGGCAGACCCGTCACCCACTGTCCTATGTAGCCGTCGCCAATGGTGGCGGGAGCAGGCGTCCAGCACTCCACGAAGTTGCTCAGGTAGAGCGTCTCGTCGGCGGGGTTCGTGTCCTTGCGGTTCATTTGTCCGATGTTGGTGCCCGTGGCGGTGATTTCCCATCCCGGAGGCGTCTTGCCGTTCTCGCAGGAGGCAGAGAAGTCGGGGTTCTGCATCACATACTTGGTGACGTCGAAGGGGTTGTCCTCGCTGGACTCGGCGATGCCTTTCCAGAAAGCCTTGCTATCTACCTCGGTCTTCAAAGCATCTAATGCGGCTTTCAGCTCTTCCAGCGTGGCAGTCTCACTCTCATAGACGGTGGCGGCAGCCGTGTTGTCAATACCCAATTCCTGGGATTCCAAGAGGTAGTCATACAGCGACTTACGCACATCATAGACCTCCATCTCATAGAGATATACCTGATAGTGTCCCCGGCAGTAGTCCCGCACCAGTTGGGCGTTCTCGTCGGAGGCCTCGATGAACTTCCAGTTGGTGCTGTACTGGGCACCTGTGATGGCATCGGCCCACGTGTAGGACGTGGTGAGTCCGATACCGTCCACACCCAGACAGACGCCAGCGTCGGCCACCGTCAACTGGTATTCACCGTTTTCCACCGCCGTGATTTCCCAGTGTCCGGCGCGACCTGTGTCACCGTCGCTCCAGGAGGCGTTGCCCTCGGCGGTCACATAGGCTTGCTCACCTTTGTTGGTGTTCAGCGTGCGGATGTACAAGGTGCCTTCGATGTCGCTGTTCTCGATGGAGAACGGCACCACGTAGTTGCGGTTCAGGGCCACTGCCACTTTGGCTTGGCTGACGAAGACCACGCTATCCACGGTGGTGACGGTGCGTGTGCCCCAATCCAGGCCGGTGCCCAGGAACTGGCTTGCGCCCACATTATAAATATAGTATTTGTTGCCAACAGATGGCGTTGCCCAGCTGCCGTCCGGGAATTGAGAACGTTCGGGCTTGACGGGTTCGTCCCAGGCCACAGCGCAGAGGCTGAACGTCAGCGCGGCCAGGTAGAGAAGAGGGCGTATAAAGTGTCTCATAAACATAGTTTTTAGTGTAAAAAATGATGTTGGTTGTGATTTCGGGGACAAAGTTACACTTTAAATCACAATTATCGCCCAATCCTCTGAAATATTTTCTTCTTTCCCCCGAAAAAACCGCAAAAAACGGCAAAACGAGCCTCCGGTGACAGAAAAACCTGGCTAAACAGTCCGTCATTCACGGAAACTTCACTATCTTTGCAGCGCCAAACAACAAAATCTATCACCGTTATGAATTATTTTGCAGGACTCAATCTTCAATGCAAGTCTCGCTTCTTGCTGGCAGTCATCGCCTGTGCAGTCAGTATGGGGGCGGCGGCACAGCGTTTCACCCACTACACCACGACGGAAGGAAAGGAGTGGCAGGAGAGTAGCCAAAACCTCAGCGGCAAGGCAGCAGCAGAGCCGCTGTTGACCCTCACGGGTGCAGAGCAGGGACATGTGTTCTGCGCTTGGGGCACGTGCTTCAATGAACTGGATCTGGACGCACTGGAGCTGCTGAAACCCGAGGAGCAGGAGGAAGCCATGCGCCGACTGTTCGCTCCCGACGGCGACCTGAAGTTCACCCGTGGCCGCCTGACCATGAATGCCAACGATTACTCGCGTGCCTGGTACTCCTGCGACACCGTGGCGGGCGACTTCCAACTGAAATACTTCAATATCGAACATGACAAGGCCAACGTGATCCGCCTGATCAAGAAGGCACAGAAGTACCAGCCGCAGCTAACTTTCTGGGTGTCACCCTGGTCGCCACCCGCCTGGATGAAGATCAACCAGGAGTACTGCGTGGCCAGCAGTCCCTTCAACACACAGGCCAAGGAGAAGGACTATCTGCTCTTCGATGACGGCGGCACGCCCGATCCCAACGAGATGCAATTCCTGGGTGAGACACGCGGCAAGTTCCCCCGCAAGTTGGCTTCGCAGAACTACTTTATTCAGGACCCGCGTTATTTACAGGCCTACGCCAATATGTTCTGCCGCTTCATCGACCTCTACGCCGAAGAGAATATTCCCATCGATATGGTGATGTATCAGAATGAGGCTTACAGCTATACGCCCTATCCCGGATGTGCCTGGTTAGCAGAGGGCACCATCAAGTTCAACAAGGAATACCTGGCTCCCACGCTGAAGACGAAACATCCCAACGTAAAGCTCTATCTGGGCACCTTCAATACCAACCGCAATGACTATGTGCGGAAGATCGTGGATGGCACCAAGGATTGTGTGGAGGGCTTGGGTTTCCAGTGGGAAGGCCGAGAGAACCTCGACGACATGCGTCAGCGTTATCCTGATCTGCACCTGATTTCCTCTGAGAGCGAGTGCGGCAACGGACAGATGAACTGGCGTGCCGGCGAGCACACCTTCCACCTGCTCTGTGACTACGTGGGACGCGGCTGTGACGAATATTATATATGGAACTTCATCCTCTGTGACCAGGGCCGCAGCCCGTGGGGCTGGAAGCAGAATGCACTGATTCAGGTGAAGTCTGCCAACCTCAGCCACCGTTACACGCCTGAGTTCTACGCTGTCAAGCATTTCTCCAACCTCGTCACCCCCGGCAGTCGTATGCAGGGCTATGTGCCTCGTGAAAAGACCCAGGGCCTGCCCCTCATCATCTTCCAGCGTCCCGACCAGAAGTACGTCGTCATCGCTGGCAACCAGACCGACGAGCAGCGCACCGCCACTGTGAAGTTGGGCAAGAAATACCTGAATATGACCTTGCCGGCACATTCGATGCACTCGTTTGTTGCTAAATAAATAGGCCCACCCCTAACCCTCCCTGTAGGGAGGGAGTAGATACATTTGATAATTAAATACATACATTTATGAAACGCTTCACACTCACGCTGCTGTGCGCAGTCCAATTTTTATGTTTTAATTTTTCATTTTTCATTGCGCCAGCTATGGCGCAAAAAATGTCCGGCTATGTGATGGTTTATCACAAGGATGCCGACCACAGCCTGCACATGGCCTACAGCTGGGACGGTTACTCCTGGAAGGCCCTGAACAACGATGAAGCTGTGGTGCGGGGCGACACCATTGCCCAGCAGCGGGGTATCCGTGACCCGCATATCTATCGTGGCCCGGATGGCACTTTCTACATTGCTATGACAGACCTGCATATCTTTGCACAGCGTGAGGGCTACCGTGATACCGAATGGGAACGTGACGGCAAGCTGTATGGCTGGGGCAATAATCGTGGACTGGTGCTGATGAAGTCTAAAGACCTCATCCACTGGACCCACACGGTCGTTCGTATTGACGAGTCCTTCCCCGAACGCTTCGGCGAGTTGGGCTGTGCCTGGGCACCCGAAACCATCTACGATCCTGAGGAGGGCAAACTGATGGTCTATTTCACCATCCGACCCACCGGCAAGGGCAAGACCCAGCTCTTCTATGCCTATGCCAACGACGAGTTCACCGCCCTCGTGACAGAACCCAAACTGCTCTTTGAATACCCCGACGAGAGCAAGCAAATCCTCGATGCCGACATTATTCCAATGCCTGATGGACGCTACTGCATGACGTACTGTGCACAGGAAGGGCCTGCTGGCATCAAGATGGCCATCAGCGACCATATCAATCGCGGTTATGTCTATCAGCCTCAGCAGATTGATGCAGAAAAAGGTTCCTGTGAAGCCCCCACGATGTACAAAATCATCGGTCAGAACAAGTGGATCCTGATGTACGACATCTTCAGCATCAAGCCCCACAACTTCGGTTTCATGGAGACCACCGACTTCCAGAATTTCCGCCACCTCGGCCACTTCGGCGAAGGCGGCACACAGCGTGAAGGGTTCTCCGAGCAGAAACACGGTGCCGTGATACAGGTGACGAAGAAGGAACTGAAACGCCTCATCAAGTACTGGAAGAAATAAATAGACTCACCCCTAACCCTCCCTAAGGGAGGGAGTAGATACTTTAGCAAAATAAATACATACTTTTATGAAACGTCTTGCCCTCATGCTGCTGTGCGCAGTTATAGTTTCAAGTTTCAAGTTTCAGGTTTCATTGTCCACTGCGTCTGCGCAAAGCCTGCTTTATCCCAAGCACTTTGATCTGACGGAGGTGACCCTGCTGGACGGCCCGATGAAGACAGCGATGGAGCTGAATTTCAAGGTGCTGATGCAGTATGACGTGGATCGGTTGCTGACACCCTTCGTGCGTCAGTCCGGTCTTGCTGCCACCACCGACACGCGCAGTCCCTATTACCGTTGGGAGCAGAAGCACCCTTCGTTTCCGAACTGGGGTAGCGGCAATTTCAACTTGGACGGACACGTGGGAGGTCACTACCTCACGGCGCTGTCGTTGGCTTATGCAGCCTGTAGCGAAGCCAGCATGAAGGAACATCTGAAGGAACACATGGAATATATGGTTCGTGTGATGAAAGACTGTCAGAGTGCCTATGATGATAATACCGAGGGCCTGTATGGTTTCATCGGCGGTCAACCCATCAACGACTCTTGGAAACAGATGTATCAGGGTAGTACAGAGGCGATTGGGAAGAACTGGGGCTGGGTGCCATTCTATTGTCAGCATAAGATCCTGGCTGGCGTGCGTGATGCTTATATCTATGGTGGCAACGCTGATGCTCGTGAGATGTTCCGTAAGTTGGCAGACTGGAGCGTGAATCTCATCGCCAAGGTGAGTGACACCGACTTGCAGGGCTTCCTGAACTGTGAGCACGGAGGAATGAATGAGTCGTTGCTGGATGCCTACCAGCTGTTCGGTGACGAGAAATACCTGAAGGCCGCTAAGCGTTACACCCATCAGACGATGCTGAATGGTATGCAAACGCTCAACACCACGTTCCTGGACAACAAACACGCCAACACGCAGGTGCCGAAGTATATAGGAATGGAGAGAATCGGGGAACTTGAAAGTTCAAAGTTCAAAGTTCAAAGTTCACAGTTCATCACTGCCGCCGAGAACTTCTGGACGGATGTGGCCAAGAATCGGACGGTCTGCATTGGCGGCAACTCTGTGGCAGAGCATTTTCTGACGGTGGCCAGCAGCAATCGGTATATAGATCACCTGGACGGTCCGGAGTCTTGCAATACCAACAATATGCTGAAGCTCTCGGAGATGATGGGCGACCGCACAGGTGACGCCAAGTATGTGGATTTCTATGAGCAAGCTATATGGAATCACATCCTCTCCACACAAGACCCTGTGACGGGTGGTTATGTCTATTTCACCACCTTGCGCCCACAGGCCTATCGTATTTATTCTCAGGTGAATCAGGGGATGTGGTGCTGTGTGGGCACAGGGATGGAAAACCACTCGAAGTACGGACATTTCATCTATGCCCACGACGGAAAGGAGACCCTCTACGTGAATCTCTTCACCCCGTCCCGTCTCTTAAGTGACGATTTCGTCGTCACCCAAGAGACCCAGTTCCCCTTCGAGTCCAAGACCACTCTGACCATCGGCAAGGCTGGCACCTATACTGTGGCCGTGCGTCATCCGGCTTGGGTGGGCAGTGATTATCAGGTCTCTGTCAACGGGGCTGCTGTGAATGTTGCTGTGACCAAGGGCACTGCATCCTACGTGACTGTCCACCGCACGTGGTCCGAGGGAGACAAGATAGAAGTGAGCCTGCCGATGGAGCTGCGTTATGAGGTTTGTCCCAACTACACCGATTATATCGCCTTCAAGTACGGCCCCATCCTGTTGGCTGCCAACGTCTCATCAGACGGAGAGACATTGCCCAATGAATATGCTGGTGCAGGTCGCATGGATCATGCGCCTGGTTCCATGGCATCATCGAAGAACCTCCTGTCGGCTCCCCTGCTTATTGGCGAACGTGCCGACGTGCTCAGCCGCATCCAAGCACAGGATCTCTCCAAGCTCACCTTCACGCTGGATGCCAGTCGTGAGGGGGTGGAGACGTATAAGTGGAAGACGCTGACGCTGCAACCTTTCTACCAGATACATCATGCTCGCTATTCCTGCTACTGGTACCAGCAGACGGCAGAGAACTTTGCCAACAGTTCGATGGCACAGACCGAGGCCGCCAATGAAGCGTTGCTGGCACGCACGCTGGACTTCGTGGCACCGGGTGAACAGCAGAGTGAGGCAGGGCACGAGTATAACTTCTCCAGTGATTCCAGCAAGGGTAGCTATAATGGTGAAAACTACCGCGATGCCCGTGCCGGCGGACACGTGCAATATACCTTATTTAATCCAGATGGGGCGGATGATGCCCTCTCTATTCTCTGCCGTTTCACGACAGCCGACCACGGACGCAAGGCCACGCTGTGGGTGGATGGTGTCCAGATCGCCAAAATTGAGATTCCCTCCTCGGTGAAGAACAGCGAGAACGGCTTCTACAACATCGAATATCCCATTCCGGCTTCGCTGGTTCATGATGCCGGCGGCCAGGTGAAGACGCAGTTCACGGTGCGTCTGGCCGCAACGGAAGGCACTCTCAATCCTGGACTCTACTATTTGAGACTGATGCGAGGATATGTGGAAAATGCTCATGCCTACCAGTTTAGGGCGCAGGACTGGACCACGGGCGACCCCAACCGCATTGCTGCTTCCAACATCACCTATGACACGGAACGCAATGTGATCAAGGCCAAAAGCACCGGGAACAACAATATCGCGCTGATGATGAAGTACCAGAACCTGGATTATGACATTGACAAGAGCCAGGTCTTTCTGGTCGTTCGGGGAACAGGACTGCGGACTGCCACTGGAGCGTCCTATCTGTGGTGGTTGAACGGCAAGAACAGAGCCTCACAGGTGGAACCGACCACCAAGAAATCCATCAAGGTGGACGGACAGTCCCAGACGCTGATTGCCTGGAACATGACAAAAAGCGGACTCTATGACAATTTCACGGGTGACCGGCCCAATGTGTGTATGGGTCAGACCATTTTCGGCCTGACCTCCTCGAATACCGACGGTTCCTGTGAAATATATGATATCAACTTCGCCAGCAGTGTGGAGGACTACATCATTGCCACCCACATAGCCCCTATCTGTAAGGCTCCTGCTTATGATGCTGCCTACACGCTGCAGGGCTTGCGTGTCCAACGTCCAGACAACAGACTTTATATCCAAAACGGAAAGAAATACATCAAGAATCCATGATCAAGAGATTTTGGAAAAAGGCGCTGCTGTGCGCAGTCATAGTTTCAAGTTTCAAGTTTCAGGTTTCATTGGCGCCAGCCATGGCGCAGTCGCAGCCCTTCTCCCTGGCCGACTGGAAGGGGCTGACTGCCGATACGGTGCTAAAACTGAACGTCAGCGAGTATAAGCTGGACTACAACCACCCGCTGCCGTATGCTGATATGCAGAAGCAGTGGACGGTAAAAGCGGAACTCCAGTGCGGCACGCTGGGCACTGAACAGGTCTTTGTCTGCAAGGAGGGCAAGGCCAGCCATCTCATCGGCAAGAACTCCCTCCACGGCGATATCTCCCTGGGTTATGACAATACGGCAGGGCGTTTCTTTGTGGAGGTGCTGGATCGGGACGAGAACCCGCATCGTCTGTGGGCTGGACCCCGAGTGGAGGCCGGCCAATGGTATCAGGTGTGTGCCACAGCACAATACGATGTGAAGACGGACGAATCAGTCCTGCAGCTGACGGTGAATGAGGATAATGAACAGTTGCGTTATCCCGGCAAGGCGCTGCGCCACAATGCGTCCCTCTGGGTGATTGGTCACGGCTTCCCCGGCGGCTTTCCCAATGCGCTGCAGGTGAGAGGTGGCGCCATCCGTAACCTCGAAATCAGTGGAGAACCCCTGCCGCGTGTGGCTGGGCAGAATCCGCTCTTCACAGATTGCTTCACTGCTGACCCCGCCTTCACGGTGGTGGGCAACACGGTATATGCCTACGTGGGTGAAGACCAGGCCGCTCCTGGCGGTTGGTTCAATATGCCCCATTGGCTCTGCTATTCCTCCACCGATATGAAACACTGGACGGCGCACGGCCCCGTGCTCAAGTCAGAAGCCTTCCCTTACGCCACACCAGGCAGTGCCTGGGCCGCACAGGTGGTGGAGAAGGATGGGAAGTTCTACTTCTATGTGACTGTGGATCGCAAGGACAAGCGGGAGCACGCCATCGATGTGGCGGTGAGCGACTCGCCCACGGGACCCTTCCTTCCTGCCCGCAAGGACGGCACGCCTCTCATCACTGATGGCATGACACGCGACTCTCATCGTCGCAATGCCGACATCGACCCCACGGTGCTGATAGATGACGACGGCACACCTTGGATGGCCTGGGGCAACGGCGACTGCTACATGGTGCGCCTGAAACGGAATATGATAGAGCTGGACGGCGAGATCCGGAAAGTGCCGCTGCGCAACTACAGCGAAGGCCCTTGGCTCTTCAAGCGCGGCTCTATATATTATAATGTATATGCATCGGATGCGCCCGACGTGCAACCCGAGCAGATTGCCTATTCGATGGCTCCGAGCATCGAGGGTCCCTGGACCTACGGCGGCTTCGTCAGCACCTCGGCCAACCACGGCTTCACCATTCACCCCTCTGTCATCCAGTTCCAGGGAGAGTGGTACTACATCTATCATGACGGTTCCTACAACCTCGCTGGCGCCCCGGGCGGAGACTGCCGCCGCAGCGTCTGTGCAGAGTACCTGCACTTCAATGCCGACGGCACCATCCAGTTCGTCCCGCTGACACAAGAAGGGCTGTCCTCCAGGGTGCCACCGCTGACACCCGCCTGGATGCTTGGGCATATTGCCTGGGAGGACAACCGCAACACGCAGGAGGCCACACTGGAGCTGATCCGTCAGTACCGTGAGCACGAGATACCCGTGGATGGTGTGTTCATTGACAGCCCCTGGAGCATGAGTTACAATGACTTCATCTGGGACAAGCAGCGCTATCCTGATGCAGAGGCGATGGCCGCACAGCTGAAGGAGTGGGGCGTGAAACCCATCCTCTGGCAGACCAGCAATGTGAATCTGACCTCGGACGGAGTGCCGCAGAACAAGTGCGACGACTATGACGAGATGCTCCGCCTCGGCTATGCCATCAACGGCGGGCAGCCCTCCAAGTGGTGGAAGGGCACTGGCCTGCAGACGGATTTCACCAATCCCAAGGCCAAGGAATGGTTCTACAATCGACTGGACCGCGCTTTCACCGACAGCTTCTATGGCTTCAAGGTGGATCAGGGAGAGGTGTATTTCGGCGACACGGTGACCACCTCCATCGGACGTATGCCCAACGAGCAGTTCCGCCAGTACTACTATGATGCCATGTATGACTACGTCACCACCCGCAAACCGGGCGTTGGCGGCATTGTGGCACGACCCTACTCCCATCAGGGAGGCCGGCACGCTGGCGTTCAGAAGATGAGCATGGGTTGGTGCGGTGACTTCGGTGGCGACTGGAAGGGCTTGAAGTTGCAGATAGACAACATCTATCGTTCGGCACAGATGGGATTCGGTGCCGTGGGCACGGAGATTGCAGGCTTCATGGGAGCCAAATCCAGCAAACAGCATTTCATCCGCTACGCCCAGTTCGGAGCCCTCACCGCCTGCATGATCAATGGCGGCGAGAACGGCGGCTGGACCAACCACCTGCCCTGGTGGCACGATGCAGAGACCACCGATATCTACCGCGACTGCGTGACGCTTCATCGCGAACTGGTGCCCTATATCTTCTCCAACGTCGTGGACACCCATTTCAGCGGAGGCACGCTGATGCCCCAGACGTCGCTGCAGGAGGAGAGTCACCTGCTGGGCCGCGACCTCTTCACCAAAGCCATCACTTCCGATAATAACGAGGAGTCTTTCCATCTGCCCACTGAAGGCGAATGGTTGGATTATTGGACGGGTGAACGCCATGCCGGTGGAACAGCGTTGACCCAGACCTACTCCCTCAATCGTTTCCCGCTCTTTGTCCGGGCAGGAGCCATCATCCCCGTCAATAGAGAGGGGCAGCGCACCTTCATCATCCATCCCGACGGTCTGTCGTCACGACAGTTCCACCTGCCTGTGGGAGAAGGCACTGACTACTTCGACTGCCAGGTGACCTGTGATGCCAAGACCAGACGTATCACCCTCACGTCAGACGTCCCCGCCGACTGGGTATTCATCGTGAAAGGCAAACGGGCGAAGCGCCTGACTGCCACAGGAAAATCTGTAAACCTCAAATACTAAGTAACTATTTAATCATGAAACGTCTTCTGCATTTACCATTTACGATTAGTCGTGGTGTAAAAATCCTGCTCTGCGCAGTCATAGTTTCAAGTTTCAGGTTTCATTGGCGCCAGCCATGGCGCAGTCGCAGGATTTCACCGGCTACCTCTTCGCCTACTTCGAGGGTGGAGGTGACAAGAACCTGCAGGAGCAGCTGCGCTTCGCCGTGAGCGAGGACGCACGGAACTGGTATGCCCTGAACGGCAACCGTCCGATCATCGCCAGTGACAGCATCAGCGAGAGCGGCGGCATCCGTGACCCGCATATCCTCCGGGGCGAGGACGGCTGCTACTACATCGTGGCCACGGATATGATGGTGGCCAAGAACGGGTGGAAGGAGAATCCAGGTATCGTCCTGATGAAGTCAAAGGATCTGATCAACTGGACCCACGGAAAGATCAACCTGGGGCGGGACTGGCCCGCTTTCAGCGATGCCTACTGGGTGTGGGCGCCACAGACCATCTATGATCGCAAGGCGAAGAAGTACATGATCTACTTCACCTTGCAGCGCACAGGTGACGGCCGCAAGAGCCTCATTACCTATTATGCCTACGCGAACAAGGACTTCACCGCCTTCGAGAGCGAACCCAAACAGCTCTTCGCAGCCAAGTACGGCAGCATCGATAATGACATCATCTACTACGACGGCAAGTATCACCTCTTCTATATAGGCAACACGAAGGACGAGAACGGCAAAGAAGTCAAGAACGGCATCCAGCAGGCTTTCTCCAAGAAACTCACAGGCCCCTGGAAAGAGGACTTCAAATACTTGGACGCCTACGCCGGCACACGGACACATGTGGAGGGCAGTAGTGTGTTCAGGCTCAACAGCCAGGCCCTGGCCCCCCATTCGGCCCCCGAGGGGGCCACGGCACCTTCGAAGACTGCCAGCAAGGGTAAAGAAGCCCCCTCGGGGGCAGTAGGGGGGGCTCCCACTTGGGTCTTGATGTATGATCTTTATAGCTCCGGCCGCTACGAATACCAAACCTCCACAGACTTGATCAACTGGACAGCAGAACCGCAGTCCTTCCGCAAGGACTTCTTCCCCCGTCACGGCTCCGTGATCTCTGTGACCCAGGAAGAACTGGAGCGTGTGCAGCAGAAGTGGGGCTGGGTGCTCACCCACGAATTCGAGAGCACCGGCAACCCCATCATCCGCGACAAGCACACCGCCGACCCCGCCGTGCTGGTGGAGGGCGACACGCTGTGGCTCTTTGCCGGACACGATGCCGCTGGCGGCCAGAGCAATTATGTGATGAAAGACTGGCTGCTCTATTCCACCACCGACATGAAGCACTGGACCGAGCACCCCTCACCCCTGCGCATCGACGAATTCTCCTGGGCCAGCAGCCATCAGGCCTACGCCGGACACGTGGTGCGGGGACGGGACGGGCGCTACTACTGGTATGTCTCCACCAACTGGTGCGGCATCGGCGTGGCGGTGGCAGACAACATCAAGGGTCCCTATCGGGACGCCCTCGGCAAACCGCTGCTCACCAAGGAAGACTGCTTCGCCTCCAAGCACAGCTGGTGTGTCATTGACCCCGCCATCCTCATCGACGACGACGGCACACCTTATATTATATGGGGCAACGGACAGTGCTACTACGCCCGCCTGAAGGACAACATGACAGAAATCGACGGCGACATCCGTCAGATCGAAGTACCCCGCTTCACAGAAGCACCCTGGGTGCACAAGTACGGCGGCAAATATTACCTGACCTACGCCACCGAATGGCCCGAGAAGATTGCCTACGCCGTCAGTGACCACATCGGAGGCCCCTACACCCCCATGGGCATCATCAGCGAGATCGCAGGCAACTCCAACACCACGCATCCCGCCATCGTCCAGTTCCGTGGTCAGTGGCTCTTCTTCTCCCACAACGGCGGCCTGCCCGACGGCACCAGCTACAGCCGCAGCATCATCGCAGAACCCATGCACTACAATCCCGGCGGCACCATCCGTCCCATCCCGCCCACTACTGCAGGCGTCCCACCGATGGTTCCTTAGTGGCTGTCACCCGCAGTGATGAAAAAAACTTTTTTTTTTCGAAAAACACTACACTCTACACTAAAAAGTGCGGTTCAGTGTAGAGTGTAGTGTTTTTCGAAAAAAAAAAGTTTTTCATGGGTTAAGCCCTGAACGGGATGAGGTTTAAGCCCTACGGCACCAACCCTTAAGCCTTGGATGGGATGAGGCCAAGCACTGGTGAAGAAGAGGCCAAGGGTTCGGATTGTCCAACAAAGGTTGGACAATGGAAAGGCTACTGCGGTATTTGCGCAGCGTCTGGTGTTTCGAGGTCACGCGAATAAAGGAAAGTGCCAAGTCGTCCAAAGGAAAGTGCCAAGTCGTCCAAAGGGGTAGGTTCGAGAGACCAAAGGGGTAAACTCGAAATGCCAGAGCCGGAGATTTGTTGGACCAAAGTCGTGGGCAGAATGAAAGAAAGGTGCGTCTTTTCCCGAGAAAAGGGTGAAAGAAAAGGTAAAATCATTGATGGCAGGAAGATTGTAAAATAAACCATTTTTCTATTTGCGCACTTTCTTTCCGTTGACGATGTACAGGCCTTGGGGCAGGTGGGGATCCTGGAGGGAGGCAGCCACGCGGCGGCCCTGCAGGTCGTGGACGGGAGCGTTTAGAGTGGAGTGTTTAGAGTTTAGAGTTGAGGCGATGCCGTCGGTGAGGTTGCGGAAGAGGGCGATGTCACGGCGCAGGAGCTTCACGGCGCGGTCGATGACTGTCTGATCGGTGCTCTCAAGGGCGGCGGCGTTCTTCTCAAGGGAGGCACGCAGTTCGTCCAGGTCTTCCTGCTCGTAGGGTATCTTGCCGGCCAGAGCGTCGGCGATGAGCTGGGTGGCTTCATCCACGAGGGCTTGCAATTCGCTGTAGTCATTGGGGATGCGGGCTGCGTTGAAGGCATCTGTGGCTGCATTGAGCGCTGCCGTCTCGGCATCGATAGTCGCCTGGTTCACAGTATTCTGTGCCACCATATTCTGTGCCTTGGCCACCTCTTCCTGCAGGGCGGTGAAGGCAGCATCGGGAATCATTCCGGGGCCGTCGCCGCGGGCGCTTTGGGAGGCTGTCATCGCAGCTTGCGCGGCAGTAATGGCGGCTTTCAGCTGGGTGAGGTCGATGACGACGCGGGCGGCGTTGAAGGCAGCGGCGGCTTCCTTCAGGGCAGCGGTGGCGGCATCTATCTCGGCTTGGGTCAGTTCGTTATCAGGCTTGTTGTTCACGGCTTCGGCAACGGAAAGCGCCTGTTTGTAGGCCTCAATGGCTTCGGCCGGATATTGTCCGTTGCAGTCTCCTGCAACAGCAGCGGCGGTGGCAGTGGTGGCAGTCTGGATGGCGGCGGTCAGCTCGCTGTGGTTGATGAGGTCTTCGGAATGTACCTTGGCGCGGGCTGCCTCGGTGTCGGCAACGAGTTGTGCTGTCACGGCGTCGAGTTCTTCCTGATTCTTTGCTTTGGAAGCGGCAGAGCGGGCTGCACTGACGGTGTTGCGGAAGGCTGCAATGTCCTCTGGGAAGTACTGTCCCGTGAGGTAGCCGGGCTGCATCTCGGCCAGCAGGGCGTTGGCAGCTTCCATTGCTGCATTGAAGGCGGTGCGGTCCAGCACCACAGTGACGTAAGTGTCTATCAGCCAGTAGGCCATGGTGTTTCCTGTGCCGCTCTTGTCGCTATAGACGAGCATGCCGTTGGTGGCACCATCGGTTCCAGCGTAACGCCCCGTGGCCACAAAGCGCAGTCCCAACCACTTGCCGTCGATGGACAGGATTTCCACCTGTGCGGCCTCGTCCTTCTCGGCTTGCCAGCAGGTGTTGTAATCGCCGGTGCGGGCAAAGTAGGTGCCGAGGGCCACAGACTTGATGTAATACCCACCTTCTACAGGCTCAAACATCACCAGTTGCGACTCTGTGGCTCCTTCCTCGGCCAGGGTGGTGATGCTGGCGTTGCCGCTCTCGGTGGCGGTCAGCAGGGCACCGCCATAGTGGGCGATGGTGTAGGTCACGCCTTCATCGAAGGGCGGGAGGGGATTGAAGCTGGCATTGAAGGTGGCGATGGCGGCGTTGAGCTTCTCGGCCTCTGCAGCGCCCTGCTCAAAGGTGGTGACGGTGTTGAGGGCGGCTTCGGCAGCGGCAATGGCTGCGTTCAATGCATCCATGGCAGACTGCGGCACTTCATAGTAGGCACTGCCAACAGGGGTGCTGGCGGCCAGCTCCTTGGCTTGGACAATGGCTTTCTCAAGGGTCGCTGTGGCGGTGTATTCCTCAATGATCCAGCGGGAGTTGGTGGCACTGCTGGACTTGTCGCAGTAGAGCAGGGCACCGTCTGTGATGGCGTCACTGCCCAGATAACCCTTGCCCGAAGCGTTCTGCAGGGTGTAGGTGCCGTCGCTGCGGCGAGCGATGAGCCACTGTGCCAGTGTCTCGCTCTCGTCCTCGGCCCAGGAGGTGTTCCAGTTGCTGTTGGCACTCTTGGCCAGGAACTTGCCGGCACCCACGTTCTTCAGGGCGAAGTTGCCCGTGGCAGCGATCTGTGCGAAGGTGAACTGCTGGGTGGCTTCGGTGGAGGGGGTGCGAACGGTGGCGAGGTTCTCGCCCTCGGTGTAAGCGATGCGGTTGCCGCCGGCGTTCTGGGTGATGATGTAGTTCTTGGTGGGGTCAGGCATCACCTGTTTGTTGGCGGTGAAGGTATCGAGGGCTGCTTGCAGGGTCTCGGTGGCAGCTTTGTAGTCGGCGGTGACGGCTTCGGCAGCAGCGACGGCAGCTGCGAAGGTGTCGTAGGCCTCGCGGGAAGTCATGAAGATGTCGGTGCCGATGGTGCTCGGCTCAATGTCTGCCAAGGTGCGCTGGGCCTTCTCCAAGAGTACACGGAAGTTGTACTCATCGTCTCGTTGGTCCTTGGGAATGAACTCCTTGAGCGTCCAACGGTATTTGCCGTCGGTGCCGTTCTTGTTGCTATAGACGGTGCTGCCGTCGTTGTTGTTGTCTGTTCCGAGGACGCTGCCGCTACCCATATTTTTCAGTTGGATGTAGGTGCCCTGATCCACGACCTGGAAGATGGCGTTGGCCTGGGTGAGGTCGTAGCTGGCGTCGGCCTTGGTGTCCCAGGAACCGCTGCGATGCACGAAGGTGCCGTCGTCGGCCTGCAGGTTAAAACCGGCGGTGGCAGCGTCGGCAGGTACGGGAACGAAGGTGAAGACCTGTCCCGCGTCATCCACGTCCTCACTGACCACCTTGACGGTGCCGCCCGTGGTGGTCATCAGGTAGCCAGAGCTGTGGACGATGTTATATTTCACACCCACCTTGAAGGGGGCGTTAGCGCTGGCGACGTAGGTGTTGATGGCGGTCTTCAGCGTGGCGGTGGCGGCGTTGATCTCGGCCTGGGTGGTGGCAGTGGCCAGAACGGTCTCGGCTGCGGTGATGGCGGCTTGCAGGGTGGCGCGCACCTCGCTGCTGTACTGCCCACGGGCATCGCCTTCCTCGGTGTTCTCCAACTGGTATTTGCCGTCGGCGATGGTGGCTTCCAAGGCGGTGGTGGCCAACTCGTCGGTGAGGGTCAGCTCACCAAGGAAGAAGGCATCAAAGCTCGCCTGGTTGAGCCATGCGAAGTTGGCGATGAGAAATGGGTGCTCGGCGGTGAATACGATTTCAGTCTGCACCCACTTGTTGGCCTCGAAGTTGACAGTACCCAGCTGCAAGTCTCTTCCTGTCAGGGCCTCTGAATTGAAGACGAGGCTCCACTGCATGTTGCCGTCGGTGCTGGGACGGTTGGCCCACACGGAGAAGAGGTAGGTCTTGCCGGCTGTCACGGGCCAACCCGTGAGAATGGATTTACTGGAGCTGCTGCCTGCACTGCCGAGGGCACGGATGAAGGCGCCACCGTCGGCACCGCCAGAGGATTCCAGAGCGAAGTTGTCGGTGGTGGGTTCATTGCCGTCGGCGGCCAGCCAGCCCGTGAAGCCATCGTCGAAGGAGGGATTCTGGATGATGTTCTGTCCAGAGACGACGTAGATGCCGTCAGCAGTGGTGATCTTGTCGCCCGTTTGCGGCATAACGTTCTGGGCTGTCGTGTGTTGCGGCAGGATAGTGGCCAAGGCAGCCAGCAGGGAAAGGAGGAAGTGCTTCATATTGGTGAGGGGTTGATGATTAATGGTTAAGGGTTAATAGGCGATGGATTCTCCGCGGCGTTCTTCGGCGGGTCTTGCAGGGAGGACGGCGGTGCTGTCGGCCTCAGGGTGAAGGAGAGCTGAGCCGGTGTAGGTGGCGGGGTGTGCATCGGACTTGATGGCTCGGCGGAGTTGGCGCTCTGTGGGCTGCACGGGTTGCAAGAGGAACTCGGCGACGTTGTAGCTGCGGAGCAGCAGGTCGTCGTTATCAGGGGAACGTTGTGGCAGACGGAAAGGCTTGTGGACTTGGCCATCTTTGTCGAAGTAACTGATGTACAGACGGGTATAGTTGCCGTCGTCTCGGCGGGAGGAGAAGAGAATCCACCGGCCGTTGGAGGACCAGGAGTGGTAGCTGTCTGCCCCAGCCTCACCCCCGACCCCTGTCTCCAGAGGAGCAGCCTCACCCCCAACCCCTCTCCGAATGGAGAGGGGAGTGATTACCTGAGGGGCGAGAATGCAGCTGAAAAAGTAACTACTCCCCTCTCCATTCGGAGAGGGGTCGGGGGTGAGGCTGGAGAGGTCTGGGGTGAGGCTGTTGAGTCTTAATAGCCATAACTCTGCACTTTTGTGCCAAATGTGGAACTGCCCGTAGTCGGCAAGGGTGAAGAGCAAGTATTGGCCATCGGGCGAGACGCGGGGCTGGCTGGCACTCTTGTCGATGGCTTCGGCATCGAAGACGAGACGGCGAGGGCCGAAGCGGTGGCTCTGGAGATCGAAGTCACGGGCAAAGAGGTTGTAATGCAGCTGGTCATAGTTGGCATCCAAGTCGGCATCAATGTTCTCAGCCCGAGGGGTGTAGTGGGCAGAGATGTAGTAGAGTGTGCGGCCGTCGGGGCTCCAGGTGGGAAACGACTCGAACTCCGAGGCCGTGTGGTCTATGTGTTGGACGGTGTTGGAATCAAGATCGTAGAGAATGAGGTCGCTGGCATAGTCGATGACTTCCACCTTCTGCGGGTCGAGGGTGTGGAAGACCTGTCCCGTCTCGTTGACGGAATAGGCAATAAGGTTTAGCGTGGGGTGCCAGGCTGGATAGACGCCGGCGGAGAGTGTGGAGTCGGTCTTAAGGTTGACCTTGGTGACTTGGTCGCCGTGAATGAAGACGGTGCCTCCGAGGGCCTGACGCACATGGAACTGGCTCTCCTTCTGACGGTTCCAGTCGCGTGGCAGATGGCAGTTGATGCACTGCCCTTGGTCGCTGTCCTCGAAGCGCATGTTTTCATAAACAACGCGCTCATCGAAGTTTTCCAGGCAGCGCTCGTTGATGGTCAGCTCCTCGTAGGTGACGTAGGAGGGGCGGATGAGGCGGTAGGTGATGTAGGGGTCAATGGGTTCCTCGGCAATGAGGAAATGCTGCGTGGGCAGATGTTCCCACTTACCGTATGCTTTCAGATAGATGTCGCAGAAGAGGGTGTCGCCGCGTGTCTTGTCAAGGAGATGGTGCCAGTCTTCTTCGTCAATGTTGACGTCCCATCCGCCGACAATGATTTCACCGCCTTTCGCGGAATGGATGCGCGACACAGCCTTGCTTGCATCCCCCTGCATGATGCGGAAGTTCAGGGGCGCGACGTTCGGCGGCAGTGTGGCGCCGAAGTTGTTGGGTGAGAAATAATCGGGAGGCAGCTGCCAGGTGGCTTCCTCATACTGGTCGGGTAGGGAAGGCGAGCAGCCGCACAACAGCATAACCATGGTTGAAACGGTTGCTACAATACAGTATATGGAGACCTTAACTTTCAATGATCAGTTTGTTTTTAATCCTTCCACAAAGAAGTAATAGTACCAGTATGTGTCTCCGAACTCGGGTCGGAGAGCGAAGGCGTTGGCGGCATTGTCGCCATTACGGGCCGAGGCCTCTACTAACCGCTGGAAACGCTGTTGAATAACGGGGTCTATGGGGAGATTGGAAACGGGAGCACCGCCTTGCAACTGTGCCACCATGAGGGCTGCCTCCTGATAATGAGTGGGGATGTGGTCTTCCCACGTGGGAAGCAAGGCCAGAAAACGGGACCAAAAACCCGTGAGGTTCTTGGTGATGAGGCCGTCCATCAGAGAGAGTTCCACCATCTCGCGCGAACCTCCTTCGCTGAGGGCAAAGCTGTTGAGAAGGTAAAATTCCACGAGGCCGTTGTCACCGTCCAGTTGGTCGGTGTAGTTCAGCAGGGGGCGGATGGAGGATGAGTCGGCGTCTTGGTTCGCGCAGGTATGCGCGACACTCAACCTATATAATAATGTACGCGCGAGGGTGCGCTCATAACGGCGGGCAAGGGCTTCCTCGCCGTTGAGCTGTGCAACGCGGTGCAGGTAACGGAGGTAGGCCGGCCGTTCACCGTACTCCACCAAATCTTCCATGGCCCAGCGGTAGGCAAAGCCGAGTTTGCCGTAATGGTAATACAGCAGCGGGCCAATCATCAGGCGCAGCCACTGGTTCTGCGGGGCGTTGTAGGCAGCAGAGCCTTCGGGGAAGGTGAAGAGTTCGTCACCCATGCGTCCCGTCTTGAAGAGAGCGAGGCGGGTGAGGCAGACCTGCGCCCGCGTGGGTTCCTCTTTCCCTGTCTTGGCGATTTTCAAGACCTGCTCCCATTGTCCTGCTTCGGCCGCGTGCTTCATTCGCAAGATGTTGAGGAAATTGGGGTCACGGAAAGAATAATAGAATGTGGCCAATCCCGCCACAGCGAATACGACGGCTGCCACCGTTGTCATCCATGGCTTCTTCCCCCTGAAACGGAAACAGGCGAACAGCGAGGGATAGACCAACGCGATGATTCCCGGGATGCGGAAGTCGCGCTGGGCGTTGGTGAAAGCAAGATGACCTACCTCATAAGAAAATGATGGGAAGATGATGGCACGCGTGAAGGCGGTCAGGAGGCAACCGACAAAGAAGAGCAGCACGCCCCACACCCAGTGAGTACCTCCTCGTTTCTCGGAAGGGTGGTCGAACAAACTAAAACGGGCAATAGCAAGTTCACAGAAGCCCAAGAATGGTGCCACCAATGCACCAAAGAACCCCAATAGCCAGTAGCCAACCGTGGGAACCAACAATAGGAAAACCAACTTCCATTGCCAGTCCTTCAGACGATACCAGAGGCCCATCAGGCAGAAGGCTGTAAGGAATCCCAAAGGATCGGCAAAGGCCACAGCTGGGTGCTTCAGGGTGTAGATGAGATAGCCTAACTGTGTGAAGTTGACCAACAAAGCAAAGGAGGGAACCCAACAAAGTCCAAACCACGCATCGCTCACGCGGAAAGCCCACTTCAAAGCAAAAGCCACTGCTACAAGGAGGATCGTGAAGAGGCCTGCACCCAACCAAGGGATGGCGAAGCAGCTCTGCAAACCCGAGGCAACATAAAGAAGCAGCCCGCAGGGACGACCCATAAGCTTGCCCAAAGAGACGCCTGTAGCATAAAATGGCGTTAGTGCTGCCGTCTCCCGGAGGAACGGTTGCAACGGGCCAAGCAGCAGGAACAGCGTGAAGGCCGCGAAGACGAGGGTGAGGTATGCTTTACTATTGGACACTTTGCAATGATTGTCTATTATACATTCTACATTTTACATTCATCATCATTTAATGACGTTTTTCTTCCCGTTGATGATGAAGAGGCCGCGAGTAAGGTTTCCCTGAATCTGTCGTCCACTGAGATCATAACGTAGGGTCGGGTGTTCGATGTGTTCGTCGAATAGGCTCTTAACTCCTACCGTCTCTTGCTGTCGCTTCATTTCCTCTCGATTGGCTTCGAGATAAGCGCGGCTCCACATTTTCGCTTCCTCATATTCGGGATGGGTCACGGAATCGAAGTAGGGGGCGAAGCTCTGGTGGACGTTCTTGGAGGCCGTGGCCAGATAGATAGTGGTGCCCGCTTCGGTAGTGTTGCCGGAAACGGAGAGGCATACACCGTCGTCGGCATTCTCGATGCGGAAATACCCGTCCTCTTCGAGCCAAAAGACCCACTCTTGTGTGGTGGTGTCGGCGGCGGCTTGCCAACGGGTGGTGCCGAAGACGCTTTCAAGGAACTTGCCGGTGGCCTTGTCCTCTATCTTAAAAGTGTAGGGCTTGCTGGTCTTATGGAAGACGAGGGTAAGGTTGGAGGCTCCGTCGTTCTCGATGGTCAGCGAACTCTTTGGACGGGAGATGATGCGGTTGCTGTATTTCTCCAGAAGGTAGCCTTCGGTGCCGTCCTCAATGGCTTTCATGCGTTTCATGCGGTACATCTCATCGAAGACAGAGAGCGTCCAAGAGTCGTACCAGCGCACGGTTGGGTAGCCGGAACGGACACTCAGTGGAAGCCATACGTGCTTGCTGGACTGCACGTTGGAGCTGTTCCAGCGGTCCCCCATGTAGATGAAGCACTTGTCCTTGCCAGGTACTGGGAAGACGAAGTTACTCTGACTCTGATAGGAGTTGTTTTTACCGTTGTCGATGCAGAAATTGATGCCGGTGCTGCCGTCGCTGGCCTTGAAGTCGGCGGGGGCGTGCCAGGTTTCCTGCATGAGGTTGTAGGTCCACATATAGCGTCCGGGGTTAGGATCCCAACCAGTGCAGCCGGAGAAGAGACCGTAGTAGATGTCACCCACCTTGAACAGCGCAGCAGCCTCGAAACGGCGGCCTTTCAACTGCACGGCGAAGTCTGCTTCTGGAGTCAGATAATCCTCGGAAAGGCGTTCGCAATTGGTGTTGCTGTTCATATTGGTGGAATAGACATGGTAAGCGGTGCCGTCGGTGTCCACGAAGACTGTCTGGTCACGGGAGTCGCAGCCATTGGGTCGGAAGACATCCACGAGGGTGTAGGGGCCTTCGACCTTGTCGGCGGTGCAGACGGCGCATTTGGCCTGTCCGTAGTCGTTACCGTTCTCCCAATGAATCCACATCACCCACTTGCCCGTCTGCTCATTGAAGATTACTTTCGGGCGTTCGAGGGTGCGACCACTGGCGATGTCACGGTTCTCGTCGGTCTTGGTGCCGGTGGGAGTTACGGCACGGCTGAGCTTTGTCCAGGTATAGAGGTCTTTGCTGCGGTAACAACTGATGCCGTCACTCTTGTTGCCGTTGCGCTGCTCACCAAACCAATAGTAGAAGCCGTCGTGAAAGACCACACAGCCGCCGTGGGCATTGATGGCAGAACCATTCACATCGTTCCAAGTCTCGCCGGGTTTGATGACACCTTGTCCCCTCCCGTGAAGGAAGGGGAGAAGGGCTATGGCCATGATAAATATCCGTATATATCTTGTTCTCATAAGATTGTTCCGTTAGAAGACGGTGGGTCTTACATCACCTTTATCACCTTCTTCTTGCCGTCCTTGAACACCGCCACAATGTAGAGGCCGCGGCGAGGCAGAGCGATGTTGCCTTGGCCTGAGTAATCGTTGAAGGCGGCCACTTGTTTGCCGTCTGCTTCATAGACGACTACACGCGAATGGTCCTCAACGCCAAGGAGTTCAAGTTGACGCCCGACGATGCGTCCGTGAAGTTGACCGTCGGTGGAACGGGCTGTCTGAATGGCATCGTTGATGTCTTTGACAGTGAGGCCAGGCAAGACGGGAGCGTATGCACCGGAAGGATCGATGGCGAAATAATCGATGTCTGCACCCAAGTTCTCAAAGCCCACCTGTGCAGTGGGGATGCGGCTGGTGCCCACGAGACGGGCGTTGTCAATCTTGAATGCACTGGTGCTGGCACCCCACTTGGCACGGGCCAACTGGAAAGTGATGCGAATCTGTTTGGTGTTCGCCTTTGTCTCAAAATCAACGCTGTACTTCTCATAGCTGTCGCTGGTGACGTTGAGGCGTGCACTGTTGTTGTCGTTCTGGAGGTCTTGGATGCGGATGCTGCCGAGTGCCGAACCGTTGTATTGACCGCCTTTTGCCAAAGCCGAGAAGGTATAGATATCGTCCGAGGCCACATCCACGATCTGTGAGATTTCCGCATCCGCCCATCCGTCGTTCCACATGTATCGGTGGATGGAGAGTACGTGGTTGTTCTGGTCAACCTCATTCGAGCGCTCCTCCCGCTCGATATCCTGGTAGGAGTTGTACTGGTCGTAGGGATAGACGTCCCATCCCTCGATGAACTTGGTGATGTTCTGGGCCTCGGAGAAGTTGTACTCTCCCTCGAAGTCGCCGTTCTTCAGGAGGTTCTTCCTGACGGGCCCGTCCTGCTC